>JBDTNB010000259.1:0-7258 GCA_039933955.1 Chloroflexota bacterium | reverse complement strand
TTCAAAAGGCGCGCTCTACCACTACTTCGACTCCAAACAGGCGGTGCTGGAAGCGCTGATTGAAAAGATGCAGCAAGAAGCCGAAGCACCACTGCTCATCATCGTCCACGAACCGCACCTGAACGCGCTGGAAAAACTGCAACAATTTTTCGACTCGCTCAGCCAACTGCGGGCGGCGCATGAATCGTTTGTAGTCAAGCTGCTGCCGGTCTGGTTCGCCGATGACAACGCGATTGTTCGCCAGAAAGTGGATGAAGCGACGCTGGAACGGCGCGCCCCGCTCATCACCGAAATCGTCCATCAGGGCATCCGCGAAGGCGTTTTCACTCCGGCCTATCCCGATCAAGTGGGCAAAGTTGTTCTATCGCTGTCGCTGGGCATGTCGAATGTTATGGCTCGATTGCTGCTCTCGCCGGGGCGGGAACAAGACGAGGCCGCCTATATCAATGAGATTTGGCTGACCTTTGAAGCCTATACCGACGCGATTGAGCGAGTGCTAGGTGCGCCATCTGGTTACTTACATCGCTATGATACCGAAGCGGTCAGGGCATGGGTGGCTGCGCTGTACGGCGAGACCTAGCCCTGCCTCAAAAAAGCTCCATCTTGCAACAAGATGAGCGGAGGAGAACCATTATGGAAACGAAAAATCAGTCAAAGATATGCCTGGTCACCGGGGCCTCATCAGGGATCGGACACGCCACCGCGCTCGAACTGCTGCGGGGGGGCTATACGGTCTACGGTGTCGCGCGGCGAGTCGAAAAAATGGCTGATATTCGCGCAGCCGGTGGGTACATCCTGCCGATGGACATCGCGGACGAAGCCGACATCCAGCGCGTTGTGAAAACCATTCTCGATGAACAGGGTCGAATCGATGTGCTGGTGAACAACGCCGGGATTGGCATTCACGGCGCGATTGAAGATATACCCATCGAGCAGGCGCGCCATCTGTTCGAGGTGAACCTTTTCGGGACAGCCCGTTTGACTCAACTTGTTTTACCGCATATGCGTAAACAGGGTGAGGGCACGATTATCAACGTCTCATCCATCGGCGGCGAAATCGCGCTGCCGCTCGGTTCATGGTATTACGCCTCGAAGCACGCGCTGGAAGCCTTTTCTGACACACTCCGCCAGGAAGTGAAGCAGTTTGGCATCCGTGTCGTCGTCATCCAGCCGGGGATCATCAAGACTGAGTTTGAGAAAGAAACGCCGCAGGAATTACGCGCCACCTCCGGTCAGGGAGCTTACGCGAAGATGGCCGAAGGTATGGCAAAACGCGCCGAAGAATCGCTGGGCGCAGGCAGCAAGGCATCTGATCCCAGCGTGGTCGCCCAAACCGTCCACAAAGTTATCGAATCGGAAAAGCCCAAGCCACGTTATGCGGTAGGCTATGTCGCTGGGACGCTGCTGCGACTCAACAAATTCCTGCCCGTGCGGGTCTTCGACAGCATGGTGACAGATCGGTTCGAATAGCACAGACGAGGAAATATGAACATGATAGCCACTCAAAAACCCGTCGCGATTCAAACAGGCCGTGTGACCACCGAAGGCGATAGTCTGTTTTACGAAGTACGCGGTCAGGGACAAGCGTTGTTAATGATCCCTCCTGCGGGTGGCGATGGCTGGCAGTATGCATTTGTGGCCGACATTCTGGCCGATGAATACAAAGTCATCACCTATGACCGCCGGGCCAATGGCCGCAGTACGATGAACGCGCCGCAGAACTTCACCATCAGCCAGCAGAGCCGGGATGCGGTAGCAGTTCTGCACGCTGTCGGCGAGGAATCGGCTTTCGTATTCGGCAACAGCAGCGCGGCAGTCATCGCACTGGATATGGCGAAAACCCAACCGCAGGCCATCCGCGCCGCCGTCGTCCATGAAGCGCCGCTGGCACGCCTGTATCCCAGCGCTAAATGGCAGCGATTCTTTGCGGGCGTCTACTTAACCGCTTTTCGCCTGGGTTCATCGCTGGCTGCGCTGCAATTTTTCCTCGGTGCTCAACTTCCGGTACGGCAGTTGATTAAGGCGTCACAGCCCTCCACTGACCACCGTGAGCACAGCAGCGAATCCTATATCGGCTCGAAAGAGTCTACCGATTTCCTGATGAAACAGGAACTGCTGCCCGTAACCAACTATCTGCCAGATGTCGCGCAAATCAAGCAAAACGGTGTCAAAGTTTATATAGCTTTAGGGCAATGGGCGTTGGATCACAAGGTATGGTACGTCGAAGCCGATCAAATTCTGGCGGGGCAGTTGGGCTGTGAAGTGGTCGCGTTCCCCGGCCATCATGGGGCATTCATGGATCAACCGGATGCTTTTGCCACCACCCTGCGCGAGGTTTTGCACAAGTCGGAAATGGTGAGGGCGTGATCTAAACCGCATAATTTATCGCATAAGCGACACATGCCCGATAGATTAAACGGCGGATACTGTCCCTACTCTGGCTGGCGGTCAGGGAGATTGTCGGCGAGTTGGTCGTAGGTCGGATAGGTGTGCAAAGCGGTGACGATTTCCGGCAGGGGATCGGCGAAAATCGTCGGGAAAAGGGTTTCGCCGGGGTTATCGAGGCTGAAAGCCAACTGCTCCATCGGTGGGACAAACTGGGTGTTCACCGTGCTTTTGTTGCCGCGCGCGTCGATCCGATACCAGCCAAATTCGGTTAAATAGACGGCATTTAATCCATGCAGGCAAAAAGGACTGTCCTCGCCGTCCAGACGCAGGCGTTGATAGCATAAACCCGCCGGAATCTGATTGGCACGCAGCAGCGCCGCTAGCAAATGGCTTTTGGCATAGCAGAATCCGGTTCCAGCCGCCAGGACTTCGGACGCACTGCATGTCACCGGATTGAGACGAAACTCCATACTGTGCTTGATCTCGTCGCGCACCCATTCGAAGCAGCGTTGGGCAGTTTCAACGGGTGTACCGACGGCGAGACTTTGCGCCAACTTGAATACATCAGCATTACGCCAATTGAGGATGTTGGTTGCTTGGAGAAAGGGTTCAAAAGTTTCCATCATGCCCTGATTTTTACCTCAGAAGAACAGCGAACCTAATTATATCGCCATAAACGCTGTGATTATTTTTATTCGGCAGCCGCAGCCGTATCGGCCTTGAGCACCCGGCAAGCCTCTGGCGTAAAGTGCAGCACCAGGTCTGTACCGCGTTCCGGCAGTGCCAAACCGGGATTGTTGAATGTATCCATGTTAATGAATTGATCTTTTAAGCGTGTGCGAATGCGTACCACCGACCCCAGGAAGTAGATGTCCTCAACTGTGCCGCGCAGATTATTGCCCGCGTGGGCTGTCGAGCCATTCATCGAAACCGACTCCGGGCGGATAGCAATGGCAATCGGCTGGTTCGGCGCGTCGATGGCTAAGTCCTCGACCTGGATTTCCTGGCCGTCCACGCGGATGCGTTTATCCTGAGCATTGACAACATCGGCGGTCAGAACATTCAACGTGCCGACGAATGAAGCGACAAATTGGGTTTGCGGCGTGTTATAGATTTCCAGCGGTGTCCCCACCTGCTCGATGAAACCCTTGTTCATGACCACGATGCGATCTGATATGGACAGCGCTTCCTCCTGGTCGTGGGTGACAAAAATCGTTGTGATTCCCAGCCGCCTTTGGATGCTGCGGATTTCCTGGCGCAAGGATACACGAATTTTGGCATCCAGAGCCGAAAGCGGCTCGTCCAGTAACAGCACATCGGGTTGAATGGCGAGTGCCCGCGCCAACGCGACCCGCTGCTGCTGTCCACCGGAAAGCTGCGAGGGGTAACGCGCCCGAAATTCTTCCATATGAATAAGGGACAGCATTTCATTGACACGCTGGCGCTGCGCAGGTTTATCCGTCCCGGACACCATCAATCCGAAACGAATGTTGTCTTCAACATTCATGTTCGGGAAAAGCGCGTACTGCTGGAAAACCATGCCGATATTACGTTTGTTGGCGTTCAGACGGGTGATATCCTTACCACTGACGACAATGCTGCCCTCAGAAGGCTGCTCAAAACCGGCGATCATCCGCAGCACAGTAGTTTTGCCGCATCCGCTGGGGCCAAGAAATGAGACAAACTCACCACGTTCGATAGGCAATGAAAAATCATGCACTGCAATGGATGAACCAAATGCCTTGTGAATGTTCGTTATTTCCAAAAAAGCCATGTTTGATTTCCCTCAAAACACTAAACGGCACGTCCCACGATAAGACCACCGCGCCCTCGTCCGAGTATCTGGATGACCAGGATGCTGCCCCAGGTGAGACCAAAACTGATAATACCCAATGCCGTCGCTTGATCGGCTTGCCGCTGGCTTAAAGCGAGCATGTAAGGCGTGAAAGCCGTACCCTGTGGGAGCAGCAGCGAGGCAATGGTGAATTCGCCCAGCACAATTGAAAAGGTGATAAAGCTGCCGCTCAAGACTGCAACCCACAAATTGGGGAAAATCACCCGCAGCAGAATGGTCGCCCATCCCGCGCCGAGACTTTGTGCAGCCTCGGTCAGGGTACGGATATTGACGGCCTGAATGCCCGCGTCCACTGCGCGGTACATATACGGAAACGACAAAATAACATACGCCCCGATCACCATGACAATCTCACCTTGCAGGCTGTCGGTGAGACTGAAGTCGAGAATACGTACATTATTGAAAAAACGAATCAGGCCAAAGGCCATCAACAAGGCAGGGACAACCAGGGGCACGATGGTCAGGAACTCAATCACCGGGCGCAGACGCGGCACACGCAACCGTACCCAATAGGCCGTCGGTACAACCAGAACAACGCTGATGAAAATAGTAATCAAGGCAGCACGAATCGAAAATAAAAATGTATATCCAAATTCCGGGGTCTCGAAAACCTGTGTATAAGCCTCAAAGGTTATCGCGCCGCGAGTTGTAGTAATTGAAGACCAGAGCATTGCTATCAATGGCAGAACTAAATAGCCTGCCGCCAGCAGAAACACCAGCCATGCAATCGCAGATGATCGTTTCTTAGTGACCATAAACGCTCCTTAGATACAGCTTGTGCCGCTCAGACTGACCGTTGCAGCCAGCGTTCCGCGCGCCGCCGACTGTAGGTATAGATCGCAACGGTGACGCCAATCACCACCATCATGCTGAAGGCCAGCGCATAGCCGAGTCCCGCGTTGCCAAAGGTATCGGTACGGAACTGGTTGGCGATGACAATGGTCACGGCGAAAGTCTGCCCCATCGCGCCCAGCAAGGCTGTCGCCGTCGCATAAGTGCTGAAGGCGTTGGCGAATAGTAAAGCGCACGCACCTAAAATCGAAGGCATCAAAATGGGAAAGGCCACATGCCGCCAATACTGCCGTTGGGTTGCGCCCAGATTTTCCGCTGCTTCACGCCACTCTTTACGCAGTCCTTCCAGCGCTGGAACCGTGATGAGTACCATGAGCGGAATTTGAAAATAGGTATACACCAGGCATAACCCCCAAAAACCATAGAGAAAGGTCTGTGGGTCTATGTATATACCGGTTGGTTTGAAAATCTGGTTTAACAGGCCGAGCCGCCCCAATAAGGCGACGTAGGCAAAGACCAGGGGCACTCCGGCGAAGTTCGCTCCCACGCCCGAAAATGACAGCACAATATTGCGCACCCAATCGGGCAAACCGCCCAGCGTAATTGACCAGGCCAGCAGCCCGCCAATCAGCGCGCCGCTGATGGCCGTGATGATGCTCACCAGCACCGACGAACGGTAGGCTACGACAATGGTGGGATTCGAAAGTGAGGCCAGGTTTGCCAGCGTGAGCGTATTGTTGTCATCGGTCAGGCTGCGCACCACAATGCCCAGTGCAGGGAAAAGCAAAAATAGGGAAACGAAAGCGAAAAACGGCAGCAGTCCGACCCAATCCAATGATAGGGAAAAACGTCTGACCCGGCGGCGCGGCTTGATTTCGCCAGTGGACGCGATAGAAGTGGATGCCATCGTTGCATTTCCTCGTCTTGGCCGAACATGTGCTACCGATTATAACCAAAGCGGACATGGCACAAAACCATGTCCGCGCAATATCACAACATAAATCAGGTGATGCTAGGTCATCCAGTCTTAGCTGGCGTAGGTGATGCCTACATCTGACGCCCAGTGGTCACGGACATACTGGAGACCAGCAGTGAGTTGATCCAGAGTCGGGAAGGCAACCGGGACATCGGCCTTTGGCAATTTGTCCAGCAGTTCTTGCGGGATCACATTGCGTTTCACCAGATCGTCATAGCGCACCGGTTTGGCATAGCCGCTCAACCAGGTCAGTTGACCTTCGTCCGAATACAGATATTCCGCCCACAGACGGGCAGCGTAGGGACGGGGTGCATAAGCGCTGATAGCGGTCAGATACACACCAGCGACAGTCCCGCTCTTGGGATAGATCACCTGGATGTTGGCTGTATCCTTATTGGCGTCACGCCAAGCCAGTGAGTTGTAGTCCCAACGCAGGGTGATGGGCAGTTCGCCGCTGGCAAGCTGCGCGGGTGAGAAGGCGGTAGCGACGAGGTTGCCGCTTTCAGCCAGCTTTTTGTAGAATGCAATGCCCTTTTCGGGTTCGTCCAGTGTGCCACCGTCGGCGAAAGCTGCTGCCCATACGGCATGGGCGCTCTGGCTGGCAGCCACCGGGTCTTGGATGGCGATGAGGCCCTTCAAGCGGGGATCAAGGAGATCATTCCAGTCCTGGGGAACAAATGGGACAGCATCGGTATTCACTTCAAAGGCCATTGTGCCATAATAGTCGCCATACCAGAAGCCGTCTTTGTCCTTGATTTCATCGGGGATGGTGTCCCAGGTGGCAACTTTATAAGGTTGCAGCAGATTATTTTCCTTCGCTTGATCGCCCCAGACAAAACCTACGTCGATGATGTCCGGGTTTTGCGGCCCGCTGTTACCGGCGTTTGCGATGATTGCCTGATATTCTTCAGCCGAACTACCGTCCGGGTTCAGGTCGTTGTATTTGAGAAAATCGTATTTCGCGAAGAAGTCTTTTTTCATCTGGCCGTAATTCGCCCAGTCATCCGGCAGGGCGATGGTGGAGAGTTCACCTTCGGCTTTTGCCAGTTCGACCAACTTGTCCATGCCACCGATGGTTTCCAGATCAATTGGGGCGGGATCGGGCGCGGGAGGTAGATCGGGCATCGGCGTGGCGGTGGTTTCTTGGGCGAAGGCGATACGCGGCAGACCGACGAGCGCCGCCGCCGTACCAGCGCTGGCAAGGGCTGTCAATTCCAGGAATTGACGACGGGAAAGTTTTGCGTATT
>JBDTNB010000258.1:0-7268 GCA_039933955.1 Chloroflexota bacterium | reverse complement strand
CGCTCGGACGCAGCCATTCTGTCGTCACCTGCACCAGCGAGCCTTTCTTGACGTATTGCGCTGCGACATCGGCGAGTTTATTCCAGCAGTTCACACGCAGCCACAAGGTCTGCTTCTTGCCGCCGCCGTTCTTGCGATTGACTGCCACACTGAAGCTGGCAACCTGCTGTTCACCGACGGTCTTCACCTGCGGATCGCTGCCGACGAAACCTGTCACCTGAATATTGATGCTCGTACCCATGATGTTCACTCCTTCGCGCTGTGCGCTTTTTTGTCCATCGACCCTGTGCCGATTTCTGACCAGAAAACAGCAGGTGCAAACAGGCAGCATTCACCTGGAAGGCGCTACCCGTTTTTTGATGAGGGCGAATTGCGTGCAATTCGCTCGGCACAAGCCAGACAAAAACGGGTAAAGCGAAATCCACAGGATTTTGAAGACTGTCGCACCTGCTAGACTGGTCAGTGACCAATCGGCATGGTTTGGGTCAGATGGCACACGCCAGCCGCGAAAGGGTATAACACCAGGGGAGCGAAAGCATTACAGTGATAAGGATGAGCCAGCGAGTGGGCAAAGTGTTGGTGGTAATACAGGTATCCGCTTTGAGTAGTTGGATAGAACGGGCAGGCAGAGTGCAGCCCGGTAGTGTGAACTGCCAGAACACTGGACGATACGTGGCAGTTGGGAAGACGGGGACAGGTGACACGGCTTGCGTTAGTGTGGATCGCAGGATTGCGCAACAGCTATGGATAGGGCGAACGATGGAGATGACTTCGATGGGACGAATCGGAAACGGAGATACCATCTGGCAGTGATGTAAGACAGACAGCAAGGCGAAGGTGATGCTTATGTTGTCTCAGTGACGGTCATGTTCGTCGGGAAAGTACGTCCCTTTGAAGTTGAACAGGGTTGGTGTGTTACTTTCCCGTATGCCTTCATACAACGCCCCGGTAAGGCGTCGCAACCCGGATTGCAGCTTCTCGCGGATGTAGGACAGGTTGCCGTCTATGAGCAGTTGAATCGCCGCCTGGGTCAGATAGTCGGCAGCCGCCAACAGTTCGTAAGCCATCCTCCCGCGCCAGCCATGCACCCCGTTGGCACAGGATATCGCCGCCCGCAAAGTATCGGTGGTTTCGTAGGCTTTCAGCAGCGCTTTGGCAGTCCTCTCAAAATCGTCGGCGCGGGTGTCCTTCATCTGCTGGAAAATCAACAGGTAGGTATAAATCGCATCAATGGTCGAAATCGGGATCGCGTTTTGCCCGCAGAAGATCGCCAGTTTGAGCCATGCCATCTCGTAGTGCGGATGGCTACACAGCGACAGGGCAGTATCTGTGACCAGGTTCATCGCGTCCGCGACACGCACGCTATCCCGATCAGCACGGAAATCAGCAGCAAACATAACAGCGATAGCCGTGTACTGCCCGTTGTCGAACAGACGGTTATACCGATTGAGTGCCTGCTGAGTGATCGTATCAGTGGTGTTCATCGTGAAATTCTCCTTATTTGTCCATCGGAAATAAAAAGCGCCTCACTCAGAGGCGCTGTCTTATACAGTCCAGCGGGTCAGCATTCGCAGGGTCGTCGCATCGGTAGGTGCTGCCTCGACATGCGCTAACATCGCATGGATCGTCCTCTGCACACGCTCATAGAGATGATACTGCTCATCGTCATACGGCAGCACCCACGTCCCGACGGGAATGAGCGCGGTGCGTTCATCTCTGCCTCGTCGATATTGGACGGGCAGTACAAAGGGAACATCCCGTTCAGGCTTCCATCCAGTCAACTGCACCAGCGGCAAGAAACGTTCGTCAATGGGCAGCGTCCAGTCAGCACGCAGAATGCCATTGGGATGCTGGGCCAGGTAAAGCCGTTTTACCGACAGTCCGGTATTCGATTCACCAAATGGGAGGCGCGTTACTTTCACCAACAGAGTGGGCTTCCAATCCAGTTGAGTGCAATCCTCGTTCATATGGTGCTCCTTTTGTGGTCGCACACCGCGACCAGCGTACTTTCAGGTAGTAAATCAGGCTTGAGGTCGCTCAACCAGAAATCCTGGCGGAAGCTGTAACCTGAGACTGCTTCAATACGGCAGAGTTCGCGGTAGGTATCTGGGTTATGGACTGCGCCATTGAGTAAATCGTTCAGACTGGCAAGTACGCATAACGCGCAGGACAGGCGCTGGTTTGGACGTTCTAATCTGTACGCAGGATGTGCTAAATTCCCATGTATGCGGATGCGGTCCCATACGTCTGCTTCTGACCATTCATGGATTGGCAGCCAGTTCAGTGTCAAACGGTTCAGGGTTGGGGCGGTGCAGTCCTCACGAACACTGACAGTGGCTTTCTTCGCACGGGCATGGCTTTCCCCAGCGCGCAGTCCAATGGCACAGACGACCTTCCCGGTTGGGTAGGCATTCCGTATCCAGCGGGAGATGGGCGCACGTTTGAGGTCAGAGGTGCAGTAACGCACTTTGCTGGAAGGCCAGCAGGGACGTGAGGGGTCAGCATAGTAGCGCTGCCAGATGCGATCAATCAGGTCGCCCTGTGTCCACTGAACAACGTGCAGCGATACGTTCTTGCGTTGTGCTAGGTCTTGCACGTAATCGGTTGTGTTATGCCACTCGGCGCGCCCAAGATCAGCGTGAACCATCGCCACATCACCCGTCCAACCTTCGGCAGCCCGCTGTTCCAATAGGTGATGACACATGGCATCAGAATCTTTGCCGCCGGATACACTTAGGACGAGCGATGCACCTTCACGCAGCAGTCGCACAGGATCATGGGTCGGCGGATCATCCAGTGAAAATAGAGGAAGCTGGTAAGACATCGGCTTATTCCTCCTGAAACCAGATGCCGCTAAAGCGGCGGATTTCGTGGTTGTCCAAAAATCGGACAAAAGCCGTGTGAATACCGATGCTAAAACGGTAATCGGCACTATCGGTGAGGGGATAATGGCTGACCATACACAGACGCTTTGGGTCAACCGTAGATAGCCCTACGATATGGCCGATTGCGCCAGGTTTGGGCAGTTTCGAGTGGTGGAAGTTCTGGCGTTGGCACTTGAGCATAATTACACCTCCACCTGCAAATAAGGCAGCAGTTCGTCCTGGCAGATAGGCAAGCTGCGGACACTCATGCCGTCAGCACTGATGTAGGACACAAACGACGTAATGGGCTGACGATGCAGCAGCTTGTAGATATACTGAGCTGCTGCCACTGCCATCCAGTCATTCACGAGTAAATCTTGCTCACGCGCTGCCACCAGTTCGGCACAGGAGCGTTCCGGTTCCGGCTGGAGCTTCGCCTGCAGTTCGGGTTCGAGCAGCGCTGGAAACAGCAGCCCGGCGTGAGGTAGATACGCATACTTACCGTTCTGCCCGTCGATGTAGCGCATCGCGATTTCGTGGTCGCCGGTATTCCCAATCACGACCTGTCCGGCATTGAAATGGTTGCCTGCATCAATCCAGATCGCACCGTTGACTTTCGCCAGTTCACGCCGCGCCAGGTGGTTGTCCACTGCGCCGACAATCAAACCGCCCCACCGCTCGAAATGGCGTTCGGCACTTACCGGCTGGTCAATGGCAGCGATGTCGAGTCCCAAAGCCATGTTGAAGCGGTGCATCAACACATGCGCCTTCGACCGTCCGACATCCGCTTCGACGTACAACTGCCGTCCAACGTTCTTCTGTTCCACTTTGTCGGGGTCAATCAGGACGATCTGCGGGGTATGAAGCCGTGCCTGCTGCATGTCATATACCATGCGAGCAACGGAACGCGCGACCTGCGCGCCCGTCCCACCTAAGCCGACAATCGTGATGGTCTGGATGTGAGTATTGGGGTCGAACACGTTCATCCCACGGGGATTTCCGGTGGTCATTTTTCATCTCCTAACACTTGCGCCAGCGTCTTCTTGACGGGGAGCAAGTCGGTTTTGGGGTAGGCACGGGCTTTGCGTCCTTCGAGGGTAATCAGCATCTGACGGATGTCGGATGGGCGGGATTTGCTCTTGCCGCCCACACCATGATCGTTGAAACGCGAACCCAGCAGCACCGCCCAGTCTTCTGCCAACGTCGTGCTTTGGAGCGCAGTATCCGTCACACGCTGTACCGTCCCCCAGCAGATATTGCCACTGGAAAAGACATTCGGGAGCGGCGCGTGAAACAGTGGCGCATCCAGGGTGGCGGGGCGTTTCTTCACGGCATAAACGCCGTACTGCGGGTTCTTGTCTTCCGCCGTGACCCGGATCAACAGCAGTCCCGGCAGTGGCACACGCAGCGCGGTTTCTGAGCCGTCGAGATAGACTCCCGTTTTTTGCGGTGGGCGATATTCGACCACGGTTTTCTTCACGCCTTCCTGCCTGACCAGCAGGGTGTTGTCGGACAGGATGCCAGTATCGAAACGCACTTTGGCGGACAGCGCCAGCGCCGCTTGCGCCGGGTCTACCGGGTATTCGCTCACTTTGTCGCCATCACGCTTATGCAGCATCACCCCGAAGCTGTAAAAGCTCAGGATCAGCGACGGCGCTTCCATCACCGCCTGCGACAACAGGCGGCCACTCCAATCGGACGCGGGGTTCATTTTTGTTTCCTTTCTGTTTGGCTAGGATTTTGTAGAGATGTTTCACATGGTCAGCCAGCGCTTCCAGCAAATGCGGTTGGTCTTCCAGCAGCTTGAGTCCAGCATTCACATCGCGCAACATGCCGCCGGTTTCTTCAATCAATTCAATGGCAAAGGCGAGGTCGTCCTGATCCCAGGTCAGCGGCGGGATTTCCGCCAGTGATTCGTCGTCGTAATCAATCAGGGTATTGCCGGAGCAGGAGAACAGCCACGCCAGCGCCCAGCCGACCTGCTTTAACTGCTCATCGTCCTGCTGCACCAGACTGTCGGCGATGATGCGCCCGGCGGTATAAGCGAAATTGGGGACTTCAACGTTATAGTGTCCGGGTTCAGGGCGAATGCCGAACAGGTCAACCAGGGGCAGCAGATCAGGTCGGGCGGCATACAAATCGGGGTCCGACAATTCGATGCCGCAAGCGGTGAGCGGGATGCCATACCCCAGAAATTCGAGATTATCGAGTGGGATGCCCCGTTTGCTAATCTCACCGCAAATGAGGTTATCTAACTCGCCGTAGGTTGCCCCGGAGCGAATGCGTTCGACTGCCGAGGCGTAAATGTCGGGGAAGGCGCTGCGGGTGATACACAACGCCACGCCCACACCGTCCCCTTCTTCATACACATCATCGTCCTCGCTCGTTTCCCAGAGAGGATCGAGCCAGGCAACGGCATTAGCAAGCGCCAGCAGCGGATCATCGAGCATCGCTGCTGCCAACAGTCCAAAGGTGTCCAGTAAATCGTTCATAGACCGTACTCCAAGATGGAAAAGGCGGTTAGTGGAACTGGGGTGAGCTTTGCCAACTGCTGGGCTGCCCGGCGGCAGCGTTCGGTGTAGCCGACGATTTCGGTCACGGCTTCGGCGATGGCCTCGCGTGAGATACCATTTTGTCCGCCCGTAAGCTGCGGGAAGAACTGCCCGTGAGGACGGCGCTCCTTGAGAAGCGCCATCCCCTTGAGTTCGACAGGCGGTAGCCCTGCCAGGCAGTCCCGCAGGCTCTCGACGGTCAAGCCTGCATCGAACATGGTGGTTTATCCTTTACGTCCGGGCTGCGGCAGGAACTCGACCACTGTTTGTCCGTCGTCGGTGGTCACTTCGCGGATCGTGGCGTTGGCGATTTCGGGATAGGTCGCTTTAAGCAAACTGCGTACCGCTTCGTTATCCAGTCCACGCAGGGACTCGTCTTCGACGACGCGAACTGCGCCGGTCTTGAAGATACGGGGCTTGGAGATATTCTGGTCAGACATGATATGTGTGTCCTTTCAATGGGATATAGGTTGAAATAGATTGACTGAATGCGAAAGTGTTATTCGTCGGCAGCGTCGGCGGCGTGATGCCCGTTGCTGCTGAAGGTCTTACCGTTGAGAGAGGGACTGCCTGTGAGCAGCAGTGGTTGGACTTCCATGCCATCGTCCTCCGTTTCGACAGCATCGCTTTCAATGTCCTGAGCGGGTTCCGCCCCATCCGCAGTGCCGCCGACCTGGACGAAATCCTCCAGCGTGAACAGGCTCATCTCGCGGTCAGACAGGTGCTTGATCTTGCACTGCACGGCATACACATCATCGAAACGGATAGGAGTCGCCCCATCCCACAGCTTGCCGTCGATGAGCTTTCCGGCAATCAACACTGCCTGACGGTAGGCTGCCGCGTCGGTTTCACCGCCAACGATCTTGAGGTAACTGAGCTTGACCGCCAGGGTTCCCTTCTTGAGCGGGATTTCGATGGTCGGTTCTTCGTCCACGACAGGTTTTTGTTCCGGTTTCGCCTTCGTTCTGGATTCGGACTTCGGCGTGTCTTTCGGCGCTTCGGGGATGACGGGCGGTTCGGCTTCGACAGCCGCCAGCGCGATGTAGGCTTCCTTGATCGCCGTCGTCATATCGTCCACTACGATGTAGGTGAACTGACGGACATGTGCCAGGTCGCCGCGCTGAATGAGCAGCGTGGCGGTAGCTCGTTCCAACGGAATGCCCCCGTCTGAGGGTGTCGGTAGTGTCAGCGTGATGATGGTCGGCGGTGGAGCCTGTTTGGTACTTTGCTTCTTGTCAGACATGGTGTTTTTTCCTTTCTACATTAGCGATATATGCCACCGTAAGCGGCAGCGTCGATACCCAGAATAGAACAGAGGTCGGTCAGTCGCAGCGTGCCATGTCGTCCATGACAGCGTCCGCAGCCGATGGTGGGATTCCAGAAAAAGTGTGTGCCCGGTGAATCGCGGGCATGACCACAGGGACACAGCGCTGCCATCCATGTGCTCCGCTGCCCCTCACGCGCTGCATAGTCGCGGTACAACACAGCAGTGATGACATGGAGCAGCTCGGCGTTGAGGTTTCGGCTGCCTGTGTGATAGGCGGCTCGTGGAGAAAGTTGTGGTGCGGCTGGACGGGGTGTTGGTGGAATAAACGGTTGGAAGTCGGACAGGCGGTAGTGGCGGTCGGAGATTTCGACCAGGTGACACAGCGCACCACCGCGTTCTGGCTTGGTATTGACCGTCCCCGGCAGTCGGAGTGACTGAGCCGGTGACAGGCCATCCCCACCAAGGGCTCTGGCAAGTCCTTGTAAGACCTGCCGCGATGTACTCAGATCGGTGGTCGGCTCATCCAGCAGCCAGTAGGCATGATAGCCTCCACCTGAATGGACAATCACCGAAGGTGGCAGTCGA
>JBDTNB010000257.1:0-7292 GCA_039933955.1 Chloroflexota bacterium | reverse complement strand
TCAGTCATGACCAGATTCAGCGCTTGTTGGCGAAGGAAGAGATGAGTGCTGCGGATTTGTGGCAGATAGTGAAACCGTATGTGCGGCAGATTCAGCAAGAGGATGGGGTCATCATCATTGATGATAGTATTGCTGAAAAACCTTACACCGACGAGAACGAGATTATCTGCTGGCATTACGACCACAGCCAAGATCAGAGCGTCAAAGGCATTAATTTCGTAACGTGTTTGTATCATGCCAGCGGCTATTCGCTGCCGATTGGGTTTAGCATCGTCGCCAAAACGGAATACTATGTGGATAAAAAGGATGGCAAACAAAAGCGTCGCTCGCCTATCAGTAAGAACGAGTATTACCGTCAGTTGCTCACCAACACACAACACAATCACATTCCATTCCAGTATGTCTTGAGTGATGTCTGGTACAGTGCCGCCGAGAATATGCGGTTCATCAAGCATGATTTGGGCAAGAACTTTATCATGCCGCTCAAGACTAATCGCAAAGTTGCCCTGAATGAGCCAGCCAAACACAACGGTCAGTGGATACGATTGGACACTTTGACACTTGAAGCCCATACCCCTTTGGAAATCTATCTGGAAAGTGTCGATTTCCCACTCCTGCTCCTCAAGCAAGTCTTCGCAAACGAAGATGGCAGCACGGGTATTCAGTATTTGGTGTCTAGCGATACGACTATAACCGCCGACCAGATGACCGCTATCTATCGTAAACGATGGAACGTGGAACCCTATCATAAATCCCTCAAACAAAATGCGTCTCTCGAAAAATCACCAACCCAAACGACCACCACCCAAACCAACCATCTGTTTGCTTCCCTTTATGCCTATATCAAACTCGAATGGTTGCGTAAAACCACTCATCTCAATCACTTTGCCCTCAAATCCAAACTCTATATCGCCGCACTCCATTCGGCTTTTGCTACCCTTCCTCAATTACAGCCTATTCATTTGCCTGCGTAAGGTGAGTTAGTAATGAATTAGTTCCCATCGATGCACACTATGCAGAAGTTGCAGCCGACTGGGACAACTTGGGGTCTGCGGAAAACTATGTTGGTTATGCGCGTACTGAGAGCTTTTCGTCTCCTGGTGGTGCAGTGCTGGACGAGTCTCGCATCTATGAAGTTCCGACGCGGTTGGCAGTTAATCAATGGGCGCTTTCTGGTGATTGGACGATGGGAAACGAGGCCACTGTCCTGAACGAAGCCAATGGGCGGATCACATATCGCTTCCATGCCCGCGATCTTCATCTGGTCATGGGGCCAGCAGCGCCGGGAACTTCGGTGAAATTCCGGGTGCTCATCGACGGACAGGCTCCGGGAGCTGCTCACGGAAGCGATGTTGACGAGCAAGGCAGCGGCACAGTTAGCGAACAACGTCTGTATCAATTGATCCGGCAGCCTGGATCCATCAGTGATCGAACGTTCGAAATCGAGTTTCTCGATCCGGGGGTGGCAGCATTTTCGTTCACGTTCGGCTGATCCGCCGCTGTGGGCTGTTCATCTGATGAGGGCCGTCCAGTAAATTGAAGAGAGGAATCGCGTATGCATCTGAGACGTGCTCTCGACAGGCTGAGGGCAAACCGCGCCTACTCGCCTTGCCCTCAGCCTCTCCTGTTCACGAAAATAGTGACGTTTCATCCCTCTTCTTGTTGGGTAAACGGACTTCGCTTTGCTTATCATTAGCCATCGCCACAGACAATGCTCAGGCTATAAACCACGTTGCGGACTTTTTGCCCCTCGGCACAGACTGGCAGGTCGGGGGTGACACGATACGCGATGTTCCAGCGTTCAAATCGCCACTGCGTCATCGGCATCCGGTTAAAATTGACTTCTATCGGCGTTGTCACGGACTGCACCTGCAACTGCGTCAGGTCTTGCCGCAGTGTCGATTGATCCAGCACGCCCAGCGCCACATAAACGCATACGATCAAAACAACGTTGATAAACAGCGTGAACACCAGCGCCAGCGCGCTACGCCGCACCCAAACCAGGGACGATGACAAGGCCAGCGCGGCTGTCAGCACCGGCAGCATCCACAACTGCGGCGCATAACGTGCCCACCATCCCTGATCGCTGATGAGTACATTGAGCAGCAGCAAAAACACGATCAGTCCCGGAAAAGCAGCGCTGCTCATCTGCCTGAATTCGCTGCGAATATGGGCGAAAACATTTCGCTGACGCCACAACCACGCCAGCGCGATGATCGCCGTCAAAATCAGGCCGCCGCTAAAAAAGGGGCCGAAGCCGCCCAGCCGTGTATCGGGATAGCGAAAATTGAGCAGTTCTTGCGGGAAAATGAAAAATGGAATTTTCAAGGTTCCCGGCTCCAGCCCAACCTGGGATTGGGACAAAATCGACAGCGCCAGCCGCGTCCAGCGATTCTGATTCAGCAGTCCAACCGGCGTGTTGATGTCGATTTGAATCAGCTCATACCACTGGGTTGGATAGAACGGATTCCCTGTCGCGAGAAATTCCCGCACGTACTGGCTGATATACGGGTTATAGCCAACCAATCCAACGGCGATCAGGCCGGTGACGATCAGGCTCCCCAAGACCCACCAGCGTTCAGCCCGCCGCTGCATCCATAACCACAGCACGTACCCGCCCAGCAGCAGCGACAGATAAATGGCTCCGTTGAGCTTCACATTGACGATATACAGCGCCACCATACACAGCGCCAGCAGCAGCAGACGGTCAAAATGGCGTGCCAACAGCAGCAGCAGGCACACCAGAATCACCAGACAAGAAGCCAGTTGTCCATCCACATAAAACGAAAACAACTGATACACGCTGACCGGATTGAAAGCCAACAAAAAACTCAATATTGCTGCGTGACGCGCGGGCAAATTCGGCTGTGTCTTGAATGTGGCATAGGCCACCGCGAGTGAGGCCAACAGCAGCACCATCGAAAAGGCTTTTCCCGCCTCAACATTCCCGGTCAGACGATACAGCACAGCGGCGTTCACCCACGCGCCTTTGGAAAACAACCCCGTCCATTCAGGATAAATTGTGTTGGCCGGTGCATCCGTCCGGTAGGGATTCCAACCCTCGGCCAGCGACAGAATCGCCTCGCTGTGATACCCCTGCCCATCGCGCGTCGTGTCCAGCCATTGCGACGCAAGCACCGTCGCCAGCGTAAAAATCAGCGTAACCACGACCAGATGTGTCATCCAAACCCGGATACGCTGTGTTGAAAAAAAGCGCCAAACGCCATACCACGCGATACCCGCTGTAATCAGCACCGCCGCCAGAATGCTGTATTCTAAATCCGAAAAACCCAGCAGCAGCAACAAGGAAGCCACCACTAGCGTCGCGACCACCAGACAGAGCAAATCAATGCCGATCAACAGCGCATGATTAGCGAGATTAGGCGTGGTTGGAGTGCGATCAAGCATGATAAATTACCCGTGTACCAATGCTGCAATGCAAACGTCCCACGACCCAACAGCACGGTCTACCTGGATTGTGTAAAGTTCACCGCAGCTTGACGAATTCCAGTATCAATATAGTTTATAGGCTGATTGCATACAAACGCCAGCGAAAAACCTCGTTAGCTCGACTTTATCCAATTACTGAATATTACAAATTCTAGGTGTAACAAACATACTGCGTGACCCACAAAGACCTCTTTTAGCCCCTTTAGTGGGCTTGGCACTTCGGCAGCCGGATGGCTTTAGCCTCTGGCGACGCAACCGCACAAACCCATTCCTGAAAACCTACCCTTGTAAGGGGATTTAGGGTGAGGGTTAGGGTGAAAAAGCTATCCGAAACTCAGCCTGATTTTGAGGATGGTCTGAGATGAGACAAAAAAGCCGGGGGCTGAAACGGGAGCAGCCGGGAGAAGCAGTCACGGAGACGGGGTTTTATACCGCCCGCCGCCGCATGATTGTATGCATCGCCACCGAAACCACAATAATGAAGCCGTAGACAAACTGTGTCCAGTAGCCCGTCAGGCCAATGGCGATCATACCGGGGTTGATGATGGCGATAATCAGGCAGCCGACGAATGTGCCTAATATCGTGCCTGTGCCGCCAAATACCGATGTCCCGCCCAAAAAGACCGCCGCCAGGGTTGGCATCAAGTAGCCGTCGCCGAGTGTGGCCGGGAAAAAGGAGTTCACTTCCATACTTTGCATGACACCAGCCAGAGCCGCCGCCAGACCGACGAAGGCAAAAATGAGCATCCGCGTGCGGTCAACATTGACACCCATCAGGCGGGCGCTGTTATCGTTATCGCCGATCAGATAAATGTGTGCGCCAAAGCGATGCCGGTTCTGGAAGACCCACACGACAATGGCGATGCCAATCATCCACAGAAATTGAACTGGAATAAATTTGGCGATTCTGCCCACCAGCAGTCCATGTAACAGCGTGTCCTTTACATTGGTGAGGGAAGCACCTTGTCCATTGACGATAATCAACACCGCGCCGCGCCACAGGAACATCGTCCCAATCGTCGTAATCAGCGATGGAACACCCAGGCGGACGATAATCACACCGTTGAGCAGTCCCGCTACGAAACCAACCACCAGGGCAGCGATGAAGCCCAGAAAGACACTCTGAGTGCCGTTGTAAACCAGCACATAACCGACCATGCTAATCGCCATAATCGAGCCAAACGAGAGATCAATCTCGCGGGCAATGACGATCATCGTGAGCGGCATCGCCACAATCCCGAAAAATGGGATGGTGGACATCAACGCCGTATAGATATTCGGAGAAAGGAAGGTTCGCCCAGCGCCCAGAATGAGAACCAGCAAAATCACCAGAAAGACACCGATAATACCCAGTTGCAGCCCGTTCCGTCGCACAAAACGAGCCAGGGATTCGCGCTGACTTCTGGGGGAAACGACTACTGGCTCATGTTGTTCAACTTGCGTCGCCATAATTTAACTGCTCACTCAATAAAAATAGGTTACAGGGTACTAGTCGAGACTGCCCGTTTGTGCTACATGATACATCTTTTCGGTGAGCGCTTCTAATGTAATGTCTTTGGTCAGGAATTCACCTGCCACACTTCCGCGATCCAGCACCACTACCCGGTCAGCTACCGAATAGACATGGAAGATATTGTGGTCAATGAAAACGCACGCTTTGCCCGCCCGTTTGATACCCTGCACAAACTCCACTAATTTACGGGTCTCCCCTAGCGATAGACCCATCGTTGGCTCATCCAGAATAATCAGGTCAGCCTGGAAATGCAGCGCACGGACAATCGCCACGCCCTGCTTCTCGCCCCCCGAAAATGATTTGATGACCGAATCGGGGTTTACGGCTGTCGATGTGAAACCCATTGATTCGCGCATCAATCGGCTGGTTTCCTCGCGCATTTCCTTCACATCCAGAAAGCCCCAGCGGTTACGCAGCTCCCTACCCATAAAGATATTGCGCCACAGGTTTTGCTGGTCGGCCAACGCCCGCTCCTGATACACCGTTTCGATGCCGAAATCCCGCGCTTTAGGAACGGTCAGATGATCCACCTTTTGCCCGTTGATGTAGATTTCGCCGGTATCGGGTTGGTGGTAGCCGGTAATGATTTTGATGAGCGTGGATTTCCCGGCTCCATTATCCCCTAACAGCCCGACAATCTCATTTTCACCCACCCGAAAATCAATATTCTGGACTGATTTGACTTCACCAAATGATTTGGAAATGTTTTTGAGTTCGAGGCGATAGTTCATCATAAAAACCTGTTCATTTTGAGTGGGGCGGGTCTGTAAACCCGCCCCAATCCAGAGATGTCACGCGGACGCGAAACTAGCGAATAACCCTTGTAATCAGGTCGGCGAGAACATCAATATTGTCCTTCGTGGCGAAGCCTGCGCCGGTGTTAATATCCAAACCCGTGAAGGCGTATTTCTTGGTCAGGCAGATTTGCAGAATGGGCAGATAGCCTTGCAGCCATTCCTGCTGGTCAATCACCAGATCGAGGTAGCCATCCTTGATTGCCGTTATGTCCGAGGGTGACATATCGAAGCCTGCGGCATAGATGTCATCTGGCCCCACACCGGCGGCTGTCAGGTAAGATTCCATCGTAGAGGTCATCGCGCCGTGATCGGTGATGAGCAGCTTCACATCGGGATGCGATGTAATATAAGCCGAGACGGTGGCGATGCCTGCCGTCGGATCAGCGTTGGTGGCCTGGTCAATTTCGTAATAATCTACCGTCAAACCGGCTTTTTCCAGGGCTTCCTTCGCGCCGCGTGTGCGTTCGCCACGTCCGGCCTGCGCCAGCAGTCCCCACAGAACCGCGCGATCACCCGACACAACACCGGAACGTTTGATGGCCTCAGTCGCCAGCGACCAGCCTGCATCATACTGCTTTGCGCCGACATAACCAAACCCATTGGATTGGTAGGCGGCTTCCAGTTTAGGCAAGTCTGTGTTCTGGCTGGTTACGATGATGCCCTGGGATTCAGCGTCGTCCACTGCCGATTGGTAAGCGTCATCGCCTGGATGTCCCATGATGGCAATGCCGTCTGGCTTGGTCGCAATCGCTTCGCCAAGTTGCGTGACCATCGTCTGTGGATCCCAATTTGACCAACTATATTGGACATTCGCGCCGAGGTCAGCAGCGGCCTGGAGCGCACCATTGTAAACGTTGATAGCAAAGGCTCCGCCTGCCGGGCCACCGGGGAAGAAGACGATATTGACATCGCTGCACCATTTGTCGGTTGTCCCCGACGAGTCTTGAGCGGCGATTTTCATACCAGCCGTTATCGAGAGTGTCAGTACCAGTCCGAGCGTCAATACGATTGTGATTAAACGAGATTTTCGTAACACGTTGTTTGCTCCTGGAAAATGCTAAGTGTGGACGAAAAAATACTTTCAAGAACCGTTATTTTCGATAGGGCCTCCTGGGCTATTCAATAAACAGACGTGGAAGCAAAGGAATGTCAGTCAGTGAAAACCAGAAAATGAGAAATGATGGGGATAGAAACCAAGCTATCCATAATCGTCTCATCCCAAATTTTGTGAACGTTCACAGCAACGTCAGCACAAATATAACGCTATCCGATTCACGTTGTCAACATTGTGCAAACTTGGAGACTGCCGGAAAATGGTGCGTTAGGGCATAGCTGAGAAACGCTTCAGCCCATGTGCGGAATGATGGCAAATAGAGGTGAACAAATTATTTTAAGGCGGTTCATCAACAAAGCACTCTATTCGCAACCATACCGTGATTGCTAGTCAGAAGTTTTGCCTTTATTGACCCCTCCCTAGCCCTCCCCGTGCGAAGCCCCGCGAAGCGGTATTCGGAGAGGGAACCAAATGTAGT
>JBDTNB010000256.1:0-7306 GCA_039933955.1 Chloroflexota bacterium | reverse complement strand
ACGATGGTGACGTATATCGCACCCAGTACCTTCGTCGAAGCGCTTTTGAGCCTCCTCACTTCCGAATCGGATGCCTCAATTTTCCTATCGCTAACCGACGCAATCAATGCTCTGCCGAATGATGACACTAAAGTGTTGCTGCGCGAGGCCGTGCGTGATTTTCGCAGTTTCGGCACAACCGATACACGCCAAATCCGGCAACTTATTTTACAACTGCCGAACGAAACCCATAAACAAATTTTGTCGTATGCGCTGGAAGAGGTCGAAAATGCGCTTGGACAGTTGCCTGCCCGCAACGGCCAATTGATTCCGCTCCTGGAAGGTATCCGCAAAATTAAAGACCCAGCTTTCAAAGACGCGATTAATACCATATTGATAACAGCGCAAAATCTGGATGATGCCCGCGCCAAATTGCAGAACTGGTTTAACGACGGGATGGATCGCATCTCCGACTTATACAAACGGCGCATCCAATATATTTCGCTGCTGGTCGGTTTTACCCTGGCGCTTATCATGAATGTGGACACTTTCCAGCTTGCGAATTCATTCTGGGAAGACCCCAATCTGCGGCAAGCTGTCGCGACGACAGCCAAACGGAATATCAGCCAGTTGGAGCAGCAAATCGGCCAGATTGCCACCGCTACGCCGCCACCTAATACCGCTGAAAGTATTCCTCAAACCGAAACGCCGTCCGAAGTCGTTCCCGGCACCACTGACGCCAATGCTGTACAGCAAAAAGCAGAGTCAGCCGTTTCTGCCCAGGCGGCGGTGCAGCAATCGTCGCAACAAGTGAGCGATACGGTTCAAAAATTGATTGATTTGCAACTGCCGATTGGCTGGGAATACACACCGATTACGCAGGAAATACTGGCAACCAGCCAGCTTGCGGGATTGCCTGATCCACGCAACAACTTACGCAATACATGGAACCTTGTCCCTGGTAATAACCCGGACTGGTTTACTAACCTGTTACGCAAAATCATCGGGTTTGCGGCGACGATGGTGGCCGTTGCACAAGGTGCGCCCTTCTGGTTTGATCTGCTGCGGCGTCTCAGCGGCGGCAACACACCACCGGCATCATCACCTGCACCAACCGTCAATGTCCATGTGAATAGTAATGGGGAAGATGCAACGGTTGGTTAAGCAAATGTAATTTGTTTTATACTCCCTCCCAACCTCCCCCGAATTCGGGGGAGGAGTCAAAAACCCTCACCAATTCCCCAGCCTATATTGTGAAGACATGAATCCGTCGGCGGCAATTCATCGCCGATATGCTCAATGGGTAATGGTTTCACTTCTGACCTGTCACCTGATTACCTAATTCGCTGCCCATTTTCAAAAGTGCATCACGCGATTCGATAGTGCGCGCCTCGGCGTAAATACGCAGCATCGGCTCAGTTCCGCTAGGGCGAATGAGGAGCCAACTGTGGTCAGCGAGATAGAATTTTGCACCATCAAGTTTGTCCACACGGGCAATGGTTTCGCCATTCACCTGCCCCGGCGCGGCATTGAGCAAACGCTCGACCATTTCCTTTTTCGGCAGTTGGTGGGTTAAGCGGACATCAATACGGTCATAATGAGCAGGGCCAAAGTTAGCCTGCAAGTCGGATACGATTTCATGCAACGGCACTTGATAATGGGCCATCACTTCCAGGAGCAGCAATCCCATCAGGATACCGTCGCCTTCGGGGATATGACCCCGCACGCTAATGCCACCGCTTTCTTCGCCACCGATCAAAATATCGTTACGCATCATAAGGTCGGCAATATGGTTAAAACCAACCGGCGTTTCATGCAATATCAGGCCATATTTGTCGCACAAACTGTCGATCATTAGCGTGGTCGAGACCGTTTTCACCACGTCGCCCTTTTGACCTTTGGCTTCTACCAGATGACGCAGCACTAGGGCGAATACGGTATGTGGATCAATAAAATTGCCCTGCGCGTCAATTGCGCCGATGCGATCTGCATCGCCGTCTGTTGCCAAGCCGACGTGAGCCTGCGCACGGTGGACAGCGGCAACCAATTCGACCAAATAGCGGGCAATCGGTTCCGGGTGAATACCACCAAAACCGGGATTAAGCACATTACGGATTTCCGTAACGTGACAGCGCGAACGCGAGAGGATGCTCATGAACGCACCACGCCCTGCGCCCCACATTGAGTCCGCCACGATGTTGAGTTCACGCTGCGAGATTTTATCGAGATCGACCAGGGTGCTGAGGTGTTGATAATACAACCAGGAAGGATCAAACCGTCGAATAAATTCTTTATCCAACGCTTGTTGATAATCCATCAGATTGGGGCCGCGTCCGTCACGTTCCATGATGTCGAGTTCTTTCTCGACCAGGGCGCATTCCTCAGCAGTCGCGCTGCCTCCATAATGCGCCTTGAGCTTGAAACCGTTATAACGAGGTGGATTATGGCTGGCCGTAATCACAATGCCCGCATTCGCGCCTTTTTCCTTGACATTGTAGGAAACCGCCGGAGTAGGTGTATCGGTGCGGGTCAGCCAAGCGATGACGTTGTTACCGGCCATCACACGCGCCACTTCGATAGCAAAACGATCTGATAGGAAGCGGGTGTCGTAGCCGATGACGACTTCGGGCAAGGCGCTGCCCGTATGCTGATTATTCACCGAGTCAGCCACTGCCTGAGCGACCAACCGAACATTTGCGAACGTAAAGGTATCTGCAATAACGGCACGCCAACCGTCCGTGCCAAAACGAATCATGGGCAATTTATCCTCCAGAATTTTTGTGTATTACTATAGTAATGGATTTTACGTCTCATAAATATGATGAAAATCGCCCCTCAACAGAAGGTGTCTGCCAGGGGCGAGATAGGCTAGTACAAAGTGGCGAGGCCAATAAATTAACGTTTAGAGTGACCGTCTGCCAGGGGCATCCAGGCCAGTTTGGGTCAAAATGGTGTTGATCTTATCGTTGGTCGGATTCAAATCATTCAGAATGCTGTAGGGCAAGTCTTGTTTTTTGACATAATCGGGCAGCATCTTGAGCGTATCAATGACATCACCAGGGCGCAGTTGATCGAGGCGAATGCCCGCAGATTGGATGGTGTCACGGATCGGGCCAACATCCTGCCCGTGCAGCGAGGCGGCGATCAAAATCCCAGGCCCAACCAGATCAGCAAACGGCACTCCATAACCACTGTTAGCCTTGGATTCAATGGCGTAAGCAAAATACTGCTCGCTGCCTTCCTGGGGGCGGTTATGTCCGAGTTGGTTAGTCAACTGAACTTCGACACACATCAGATCAAGCAAATTGCGCAGCGATTCCACTTTACCCTGGCCCACGCCTTCAGCAATTTTGAACGCCTGCTGAGCCATACCTGCCGCTAGACCAGCCGCCCAGGGCTGAAAGCGGGTATCCGCAGTATTTTTGTTGTGCTCGGCAGCATACTTCCAGTCCAGCAAGCCCGTGACGATACTCAATAATTCACAGATGCCTGTCCCGCGTAAATTGGGCGGCGCATTGCGGATAATATCCCAGTCAATAATCACGGTCTCAGCGGGGCCAGTGGTCACATAATGAACCGTGCCACCTTCACGGACAGCGGCGAGCGCTGTGAAAAAGCCGTCCACGCTCAACGCTGTCGGAACGATTACCACCGGGAGTTTATTCACCCAGCCGATATATTTAGCCGCGTCCGAGGCCAAACCACCACCAACTCCATAAACGACCTCAACCTGAGGCGGCAAATCTGTCGAGAGTGTTTTGAAAAAATCATGATCGGCTTTATGCGGTTCAGCCTGAATCACGAGCGGCAAGTTCAAAAGTGGCCCAGCAGCAGCCCAGGCCGCACCGCCTGTGAGTAAAGCGGTTGGACGCGTTTCAGTGACACTGCTCAATTCGCGGATTTCAATCCGAGGCAACTGCCAGACGGTTGTCATAGAGGCGCTCCATCGTGGAATTTAACGATTCACAATAAAGGAAATCATAACCTGATTTGTTCGACTGCGAAAGTTTGTCGAAAACAGATTGCATTTTAACCTGATTACGACTTGAAGGAAATTCCCAGATCAGAGACAATTGGTAATGATTGTTATAGACCACACCGGCCAGGGGAGCATAATACCTATGGACAACCCGTTACCATCAAATGAACTGTTGCAAGCCATCAGTGCCGCCATGCCCTGGCAGGACATTGAAGCCCAAAAACGCAAATTTAATCAAGCCATGAAATCTGTCGCGGCAGATGGCTCTGCTGAAACTCTACCGCTGGAACAATTATCAGAGGCAGTAGGCGTTCCGGTAACGACCTACTACGACTCCAATGACCGCCAGGGCGCAAATGTCGTCCTGGCGCATATCGACGGACACCAACACGTCCTGGGGGCAGCAGTCAGCACCCGCTATCGCGGACAAAAAACCCTGGCGCAGTCACTTGTCCCCTATAACTTCAATCCCAGTGTCAACCACAAAAATATCCAGGAAACCGACGATCCAACAACCCGGATGCGTTCCCTGGGCGCTGAGATTGAATTGGGTCTTGTCCACATTAACGGCGCGTATCCCACCGAAGACGACATGCAGCATTATATGCGCCTGTACCGCGAACGAGCGCAAAAACTCGGTATCACACCACAGGTTGACCGCGAAGCCGGACAATATCAAATTGAGGCACACGTCGCACCTGTGCTGGGTTATCACAAGACGCGGGCGGCTTTAGGCGGCATCCTGGCAACACTTACGGCTACGAGTCAGGAAACAGGCCTTCGCACCACCATCCTCGCATCTTATCCCGTTGAATCCGATTTCAAATTAACCGAAGACCCCAAAGTACAGACCGCAGTGGATTTGATGCAAGAAGTTAATGGTTATTTCCCGGAATATGCAACGCGGTTGCACGAAGCTCATGCACGTTATCATGTGACCACTGCTACCGACAATTATGTGCAAATGTTTCGCAATCAGGGCTGTCACATCCATCTTGATCTGGCGGGGCGTTCGGAGGCGCTGGGATTATTTGCCTTCTATACGATGTTGCACAGCGCATCGGCGATTGCGAATGCCGCCGTGTTGAAAGGTTCGCCGTTCGTCAACGGAACCTGCGACCCGGAACTACTCTGCACACGCGAATATTTGCGGAGCGTGACCGTGACAGGGCGCTACTTGGATCTACCCACCAGCCCCCACCTGTCCGAAAATGGTCTGGAAAAGTTCGGTTCACTGCTGCGTTCGGAACGGGTAAATGCACCGGCGCGGGCAATGTTGTATGACGATGGTCTGGAAAAAACGGTCTCGGTCATGCATAACCCAATTGGACGCATCAGACCCGATTTGGCGACCAACAAACGGATTTGCACGCTGGAGAGCACGGGAATGCCGACTTCGGTGAGCGCGTCACGGATGGCCGCAGTATTGTGCGATTTTGAATACAGCCATGTGTTGATTGAGCATTATTTCCGTCAACACGGCTGTGACCTGGAGCCGATGATGAATGACAAAGTGATGTGGGCGGTTTTAGGGCCCCTATCGCACGAGTCGTATAGTGACCAGCAGAATTTATCTGACCGGCACTGTACTGACGTGACAGTCAAAACGGCGGCGGGAACAGAAATGTTCCTGGCCGAATTTTATGAGATGAAGCGCATTTTTATGCATAAAGCACTTTACAAAGTCGAGTCGGTGGACATCACACCACGCGATATTGACGATGTTTATGGCAGCCTATCGCGGATGCTCGCACCGCCGAGCGGATATTCTGCGCAGACCATCGCGCAATTTGTCAGCGATCCCAAGCTGCGCAGCACCGGCAACTGGGGCATGATTTTGCGCAATGCTTTCATCGAGGCGGGCGGGACACCGGGCGAACACCGGCCTGAGATCGTCCTGAAAATCGTCAACGAGATTCACGAGGCTCTGTGCGCCCGTTATTTAGAAAATTAGTCGAGAGATTGCATGGATAATATCACTCAGAACATCACGATCCCTTTCAACCGTCCGTATGCAACTGGCAATGAACTCAAATATATTGCTGACGCGATAGCACGGGGGCAAATTTCCGGCGACGGATATTACACCAAGCAATGTCACCATTACCTTGAAGAAGCTTTGGGCGTTCAGAAAGCGCTGCTGACCACCTCTTGCACGCACGCACTGGAAATGTCGGCGCTGCTGCTGGACATCCAACCGGGCGATGAGGTGATCTGCCCGTCATTCACATTCGTTTCGACAATTAATGCTTTCGTGCTGCGCGGCGCGAAACCCGTGTTTGTCGATGTACGAGCAGACACACTCAACCTGGATGAAACATTGCTTCAAGCAGCGATTAGCCCCCATACAAAGGCGATTTTGGTGGTGCATTACGGCGGCGTGGGCTGCGAGATGGATGCAATTATGGCAATCGCCAACCGGCATGGTATCCCGGTCATCGAGGACAATGCACATGCTCTATTTGCGAAATACAAAGGCAAAAATCTGGGCACATTTGGCGCAATGGCAACCCAGAGCTTCCACGAGACGAAAAATTTCCAATGCGGTGAAGGTGGCGCGCTGCTGATTAATGATCCGCAGTATGCCGAACGCGCGGAAATCATCCGCGAAAAAGGCACGAACCGCAGCCGCTTCTTCCGCGGACAGGTCGATAAATATACCTGGGTCGATGTGGGATCGAGCTATTTACCATCGGACATGCTGGCGGCGTTTCTATATGCGCAATTTGAAGCGCGCGATGATATTCAGAACAGACGCCAGAAAATCTGGGATCGGTACAACGGCGAATTGTCTTCATGGGCAGACGACTATGATGTGCAGCTACCCACTATTCCGGCGCACTGTGAACAGTCATATCATGTGTTTTATATGGTACTACCCTCACTGGCAACACGACAAAACCTGATTGCACATTTGCGATCTCAAAATATTTTGAGCGTTTTCCATTACCTGCCGCTGCATCTCTCGGATATGGGAAAGCAATACGGCGGGAGGCCGGGTGACTGCCCGATCACCGAGCGGTTGGGCGACTGCCTCCTGCGCTTACCCCTATACAATGAATTGACTGAAAGCGATCAGGCGCGGGTTATCGAGGCAATCCAGAGCTTTGACGACTGGGCGTGATTCTTCCTCGCGTAAATCAAAGCACCATCCTCAAATCAATTTCGGCTGGTTGCCCCGCCAGACGTTAAAACGTCCGGCTGCCGAAATGCTAAGTCTACTGAAGTTCCTCTGTTGCAAGGTTCTTCTATCCCCTCCCCACTTCGTAGAGAGGGGCTTAAAACCTCGCCCTCATAGGCATCAAGTTAAGGAGAAGCGCGCGCCAAAAGCTGAAAAGTAGCAGGACG
>JBDTNB010000255.1:0-7350 GCA_039933955.1 Chloroflexota bacterium | reverse complement strand
ATGTTTTTCAAAACCCCAGTTGTAAATATACAATTCCAGCACCATTGTACCGTTGGCTGGCCCGCCCTTCCCCGGCACAATATACACATAGGCGAACACCGAAGCCGCCATTGTAATCAAGCCCAACACGAGATAAAACTCGATCACGCCTCTCAATTGCGGCAGCACCACAAAACGAATGCGCTGCCACCAATTTGCACCATCCAATTGTGCCGCTTCGGTCAATTCCTCATTCAATGATAGTAACCGCGACACAAATAAAATGATGCCGAAGGCCGACTCGCGCCAGACGATCATGGTCATTACTGTCCATAGCGCCAGATTTTTGCCGCCTAACCAATCGAGCGCCAATCCCGATAGGCCAGCCGAACGCAGGATTTGGTTGATCGGCCCATTGAACTGGAACATATTCTTCAGGACAACACCCACAATCGGGATCGCGATAATGTACGGGATAAAAACCAGCGTCCGATACCAACGCCAACCGCGCAGCCGCTCATACAGCGCAATCGCGATACCCAGTGATACCACAACCAGCGGGACGACCGCGAGCAGCAGTTGCAAATTGTGGCGCAGGGACTCCGCAAATACTGGATCGCTGAACAGCGCGTTATAATTGTCAAAACCAATATTCGGCCCATCAAAACCGCGTATGCGCTTGAAGCTAAAATCGAAAATCTTGACGATTGGGTAGCCGAAAATCACTACCAGCAGCAGCAGCAGCGGCAAAACAAACAGGTAAGGCGTATAACTTTTAGTGCGTACCATAAGTGTCTATCAATTTACTGGCCTGATTTTTTCATAAGACCCAACGATTCAAAAATAAACAAATTGCGCGTCAAACCGCCATCAATGGTGATATTGTCGCCGGTCAAATACGGGGCTTCGTCCGAGGCCAAAAACGCCATCACCGCCGCGCATTCCTCGACAGTTCCCAACCGGCGCATCGGCACGCGGTCAAAACGGTTTTGCAAATAATCCAACTCTTCAGTGGTAACGGCATTGCTCGTCATTTCGGTCATCGTGAAACCCGGCGCAACACTGTTCACTCGGATGCCGTATTGCGCTAGTTCAAACGCCATACAGCGCGTCAGGTTCACCAATCCTGCTTTCGACGTGCAGTAAGTCGAGTACGGCCCGTCGGCTGCTGTCGCATCAATCGAGGTGACATTGATGATGCTCCCGCCGTTGCCCTTAGCGATCATCGCCTTAGCGACCCGCTGTGCCATGAAATACGCGCCGCGCAAGTTCGTACCCAGCACATGGTCATAATAATCTGGCGTGACTTCCATAAACGCACCTTCACCGGGGACGCCTGCGTTGTTTATCAGGATGTCGATATGACCATTTTGCGCGATTACCGCGTCAACCACCGCCTGAATATTGTCTACATTTTCCACGTCGCAGGTTTTTGCCCATGCCTTTCCACCCGCGCTGCCGATCTCCTGGACAACACGTTCCAACGGTTCGAGCCGCCGCCCGCAGACCACCACTTCTGCCCCTTCGTTAGCAAAACGGATTGCCGCGCCACGCCCGATTCCGGTTCCGCCGCCCGTAACGACCACCACTTTATGCTCAAAACGATTCGACATCAAAACAAATGCTCCAAAATAGAAACTAATTCATATTCATTGCGGATAATGGTCGCTTCATAAATGACAATCCAAAACCTGAAATTTTCTTTTGTAGGGCGTAGCGCGGTTGCGCTCTTGCCACCATAAAAACAAATTGCTGTAGGGGCGACCTGCTGGGTCGCCCTTCTTAATCCGCCTATTGAATTACGGCAATGTAGCCAGTTCTGTCGCCCATTTCTGATAATTCTCGATTAGATCGGGGTTCAGATCACGCCACTGCTTTACGACGCCCGCGTTTTGCTCGCCGGCCTGTTCGCCCGTCATAGTGCCCGACACGATTTCCTGTGCGGCCACGAACATCGCGTCTGTCCAGAATTGAGTCGGCATCAGGTTCGGGATATAAGACGTATTCTGACCGCCAACCCAGGTTTCCCAGATGCCCTTCAACGTCGGCTCCGTGATGACAGTTGCATCCCAGGTCTTGTTCGACGGGAAGAATCCGTTAATATCCCAGAACGCATTCAGACGATCCGGCGACTGCATATAAATCAGGAAGTCTGCCGAAGCCTGCTTGTCCGGCGCGGCGCTGGGGATGCCCCAACCTTGCGAGTCGGTGATTGGCAGTCCGGCCAGCTTGCCTTTGCCGAATATCGGCATGGGCATAACACCAATAATATCGCCCGCATCTTTCACCTGTGGCGGGATATTGGAGCCAATGGACTGCGTAATCGCCAGTTCGCCAGTAACCACCTTATTGATGGCCGTGAACAGATCGAGCGACAACATATCGTCGTTCAGATACTTGTTCTTGACCAGTTCTTCCAGCTTCGACCAGAACTCATAATATTTCGGATCGCGGAAGTCCTTGTCGCCGATGAACAGGTCAATCGCTTCGCCTGACGAGTCCAGGCTTTGCACCAGGGCGTGACCTAGATACCACTCGCCCCAGAACCCGTCACTCAAGCCACCGCCGAAAGGTGTAATACCCGCTGTCTTTAATTTATCCAACGCGCCCATGAAATCGTCCCAGGTTTTCGGCGGATTGTCCGCGTCCAAACCGGCTTTATCAAACGAGTTTTTGTTATATTCCCACAGCATCGGCGCGGGATACCAGCCTAAACGGTACTGCTTGCCATCATAAATGCTCAACGATGTCGCGCCCGAATTGGTACGCACATCTTCAGGGATCAGGTCGTTGAGCGGCTCGATATAACCCAGCCACACATTCTCCATATGATAAATACCGTTGAAGAAAAACTGGATGTCCGGCGGTTCGCCCGCTGCCGCCGCCGTCGTGAACTGTGAAATCACGCAGCAGGTATCCATTTGCAGGGTCGAAATTTCGACTCCTTTTTCTGTCTGATATTTCTGAACGGTGTCGTCAACCCACGCGCCAAACGCCGGATTATCTGCCCACCACCATAAACTCATTTTTAGTGTATCTTGGAGCGACGCGCCCCGTGCATACATCGGCATCGTGCCTGCGAGCGCTGCGCCTAACCCTACTCCGCCTGCGGTCTTCAAAAAGGATCGACGTGAAATTGGACTTGAAAAGCTGGGCTTGCTCATTGATAACAGAGTCCTTTCATGACTAAAGTTTAAAAAGGCTAAGGGGAGATTTATATTTTATCAGTTATAATCATCATACCCTTTCTCGTCTGGGTTGCCAAATTCCAGGCGGCAACTTGGTCTCACGAAAAATCACTTTTACAGGCATGAATTCTGCCTGAAACAGCAATCAAGACCCACCCACACGATGGATTAATTTGTGGGCAGAACCCTGTGTCCCCACCAAATACCTCCGCTCGAACCGCTACACGCTTCCTGGCCCTAAAACTGGTGTCGGCGTCGCACATAGGGGAGGAACACTGTATAGTTCACGTTCCGCGCAGGTCAGTTCGCGCACATAGCGGTTGGCCTGTACCCATGCCACCAGATCATCATACGATGGACTGATTTGCCATAAACGCATACTACCATCACTTGAACCCGATAAAGCAAAAAGACCGTCCGGGCTGAAAGCCACGCCACGAACATCATCCGTGTGCCCGGTAAACCGTCGCACTTCCGCCCCACTTGTCAAATCCCACAAAATCACGCTGGAATCCGCTGCCGCCGACAAGCCATATTTTCCATCACGGCTGAATGCGACGCTGTAAATTTGCGCCGTATGTCCTTCAAACTGCCGCAGCCGCTCACCCGTCGCCACATCCCACAAAATCAGCGTATTGTCTGACGAACCTGACAAAATCAATTTTCCATCGGGGCTGAAGGCTACACTCCGCACCCAATCCGTATGACCTTGAAAACGTCGGATTTCCTTGCCCGTCTCTAAATCCCACAAAATCAGGATGTTATCGAATCCGCTGGAAACCAGGGTTTTCCCGTCTGGGCTGAATGCTACACCTGTGACTCGGAAAGTATGCCCGAAGAGTCTATTGAGTGCTTTTCCCGTTTCGACATCCCACAAAATAATTGTGTTATCGCGCGCCCCCGATGCTGCCATCTTTCCATCGGGGCTGAAGGCCACCGCCCACACCCCATCACTGTGACCATCAGTGCTGTTCGGGCCGCCAAACTGCCTGACCATTTTGCCCGTGTCTAAATTCCACAGAATCAGGCTCAAATCATCTGAGCCAGACAGCGCCAATTGACCATCTGGGCTGTAAGCCAGGGCATTCACCGCGCCCGTATGCCCTTCCAATTTATGAAGGACTGCGCCCGTTTTCACATCCCATTGGATAATCGTGTTATTCGCCCCGCCCGAAAGCGCCTGCGTTCCGTCCGGGCTGTAAGCCACCGCCAACACCTGCCCGGTGTCGCCGTTAAACTGGTGTACCTGCGCCCCATTATCCAAGTCCCATAACCGCAGCGTGCCATCCCATGAGGCTGACAGAACATGCGCGTTGTCTGGCGCGAAAGCCACCCCATAAACCGGTGACGTGTGTCCCATAAACCGGTCAAGGATCGCCGCTGTCCCCAAGTCCCAGACCAGCACAGCATTATCCTCACCCGACGAGACCGCTTCCTTACCATCGGGACTGACCGATACACTCGTCACCCGTGCATTGTGCCCAACAAAGCGCCGAACCGGCTGTCCACTTTCAAAACTCCACAAAATCAGTGTGTCATCATCCGATCCGCTTATCATACCGGTTTCGTCGGGGGTATACGCCAGACTCCAGATGTCACTCTTGTGGCCCTCGCCGTCCGCGCCGAATTGGGTCAGTGGTTCGCCCGACTGCACATTCCATAATGTAATAACGCTGCCTGTGCCGCCCGAAATCGCAGTAAAACCACTTTTGCTGAACGCCACATCATTGACCGGCCCGCCGCTCTCAAACTTTCTAATAGGTTTTCCGGTTGCCACATCCCACAAAATCAGGCTGGAATCCTGCGATCCCGATAACGCGGTCTTGCCATCCGCGCTAAAAGCCACGCTGCGAACCGCATCCGTATGGCCTTCAAACTGGCGTATTTGCTGGCCGGTTGCCGCATCCCACAAAATCAGCGTTTTGTCCTGCGACGCCGAGAGTACCGTCTTGGCATCCGGGCTGAAAGCCACATCCCATACCCAATCGGCATGACCCATCATATGCTGAAAGACTTTTCCCGTCGCCACATCCCAGATAATGACTGAATTGTCGCGCGCCCCGGATACCGCTAATGTGCCATCGGCGCTGTAGGCCACACTCGTGACACGCCCTTCGTGCCCCGTGAATACCCGCCGCGTCCCTGGCGCATAAGCCGCTTCTGCCAGCGTGCGCTGCGTCTGAATAGTGGATTGACCAGTTTGATTGGCTTCCAGAGCCAGGAGTATCGCGAGGTCAGTATTATGGTTGGATAGCGCTAATTGTGACCCGGACGCGAACGCCAGACTGCGCGCTTCTTCCGCATTCACCTGTGCTACAGCGGCCGCCGTCGCCGCGTTATCGGCCTGCGCCAGGGCATCGCCCTGTGCAAAAGTCGCCGTCGCCGCGCTCTGCTGTGCGACCACACTTTGATCGCTTGCCACCTTGACCAAACCCAAAGCGCCCAGAGTCGCTAATGCCAATACTGCCACCAGCGCCCGCAGCGCATTCCGTCCACGTCGTTCCGCAGCCGCTTCTTTCGCCTTACGGGCTTCCTCGGCGGCCTCCTGTTTGACCCGCTCGGTGAGGCTGGCGTCCAGAAACGCCAATTCATTGCCAGTCAGCGCCAATTCAGTATCTTTTGACCACGCTTCAAATTGATCGAGCCGCGAACCCGACGCCAGATAACTGGCATCTTTTCCAGCATTCGACCATTCTTCCGCCGCCGCCGTCAAACGCCGTTGCACGCGCATCCCTTCCCGATCCCTTTGTAGCCAACCGCGCAGCAGTGTCCATTGGCGAATGAGCGCTTCGTGTGCCACTTCGACGGTTGGTGTGCGTGTGCCGGGGTCGCGGTCAAACGTCAGCAAACGATATTTCCCGAACAGATCAACGACCTTTTGCATGACCTCTTCGTCGCCTTGCAGCGACAGCAGTTCATCCAACCGTACCCGCCGCCGCGTGTCTTCCGATCCTTCATTTAAAGTCACGAGCCGCAAGAACATCTGCCGTGCAGTTTTTTGTCCAGCCTCATCCAATATCTGGTAAAGTTCGTCCGCGCGCCGTGCCAGCGCCCCAGACACCCCGCCAATATCACGGTAAGCTTGAACCGTCAGCCAACGACCATCCCGCCGCTCGAACAATTCCGTCAGCGCGAATTGCAGCAGCGGCAGCGCCCCCGGTTGCTCGCCCACGTCGATCATGATGGCCGTCACCAGACCGCTTTCCAATCCGAGTCCGGCGGCTTCGGCTGGCTCGACAATCGCCCTTTGCAATTCCTCGCGTGATAACGGCAGCACAACCTCGGTTGATTCGCGCACCAGCTCGCCAAAACCGCTGTACAGTAATGGCCGATCATAAAAATCCGCCCGCAGCGTGGTGATGATCCGCAAACGGCTGCCGGGGTCACGCCCCGCAGCCGCCAGAATATTCAAAAACTGCGTCCGCTCCGCCTCATTTTCGACCAGCGTGAACACTTCCTCAAACTGGTCAATCACCAGCATCAATTCGATCTCAGACGTATTCGTGCTCGGCAAAATCCGCTTGACTGCCCGCACCAATCCGCGATCATCTTCGCGCAGTTGTTCCAACAGTGTCGCCGGTGGATTGACCGCCACCCGCAGCAGCGCCGCTTCAAGTTCTTCCAGCGGGTGCGAACCGGGTGTCATTTCGACGATAAACCAATCATCGCTACCTGGGATGACATCCTTGCGCAGTTGTGGGATCAAACCGGCTTTAACCACGCTCGATTTACCGCTGCCGCTGGGGCCAACCACTGACAAAAAGCGCTGCTTTTCAACATCCTTTTTGAACCAATCGACCAACCGCTGCACCAGTGCCTCGCGTCCATGAAAATCACTCGCGTCAGCTTCCTGGAACGCTCGCAAACCTTTGTATGGATTCAGCGGCTCGATTGCTTCTAAATCGCCCGCATCGGTAATGCCTAAACGCTCCAACTCTTCCGGTGTCAGCGGCGTATAATCCGCGTACTGGCCTGGCATTATCAAGCCTGCTTCGCTCAGCGCCAACGCCTTGCGGAAATCAGCGTTCAACGCGAGTGCGCTCGGATACCGGTCAGCCGGATTTTTCTCTGTCGCTTTTTCGATCACCCGATTCAGTGCTTCCGGCAAATTGGGGTGCGAATCGGTCAGATGCGGCAGCGATTCATGCAAATGTTTGGTGATAACGGTGGACAGCGGCAGCCC
>JBDTNB010000254.1:0-7451 GCA_039933955.1 Chloroflexota bacterium | reverse complement strand
AGTTCTTTGTTTTTCATCCCGTTAGTTTATCTCATCTTTGCGTAAGGTGAGTTACCTTACTGATTTGAGCTAAAAGCTAATCGCTAACTGCTGTCAGCTAAATTGAACGTTTCAGCCTGACATTGGGTAATAATGACAGAATTGAGGGCGAATTTTCGTAATACGGCTCGTGTGGGCTGTGTTGCCATGTGTGAGCAAAGCGGGGTATGATTGCCCGCAGGTATCTCAATTAGAGTCATTTTTTGAGCATTTTAAGGAGAGCAGAATGAAGCGGAGTTTGTTAGCTTTGGTCGTGCTGGCTTTGGTATTAGCGCTTGTCGCAGCCCCGGCGATGGCGCAGGATGCCAGCAATACGCTGAAAATCGCCCTCGACCAGGAACCCGACACTATGAATCCCCAGTATACCAATATGTGGTATGCCACAACCGTGCAGGATTTAATTCTCGCCCAGGCATGGGTAATTGACGACAAAATCGAACCCGTCCCGGTGCTGGCCCAGGAAATCCCCAGCGCCGACAATGGCGGCCTCAGCGCCGATGGAACAGTCATCACCATCAAATTGAAGGATGGCCTGAAATGGTCGGACGGTGAACCCCTGACCTCGGCGGACTTCAAATTCTACTACGACATGATTATGAACACCGCCAACACAGTTTCCAGCCGCGCGCCCTGGGACACCAAAGTCAAGAGCGTGGAAGCGCCCGATCCGCAGACCGTGGTCATCACCACCAACGAAGCCTATGCCCCCTGGATCGCGACCCTGAACATTACCCCGCTGCCCATGCACATCCTCCAGCCCATTTTTGATAAAGATGGCAACCTGGATACCGCCGACTGGAACCGCAACCCCACCGTCGGCAGCGGCCCCTATACCCTGGTCAACTGGGAATCGGGCAGCGAAATGAACTTTGTCCGCAACGACAACTACATTTTGGATCCCGCCAAAATCGACAACATCAAGATTCAGTTTGTGCCGGATGCCCAGACCGTCGTCTCCGCGCTGATCGCCGGTGATACTGATGTCGGCACGTTCATTGATCCCGGTGAAGTCCCCGGCCTGAAGGACAGCGGCAAGGTCAACATTGAAAGCGTTGGCAGCGGCTACAACGAAGGCATTTTCTTCAATGTCGGCACGGATGGTAACGCAGCCCTCAAGGACGTGAACGTCCGCAAGGCGCTGGCAATGCTGATTGACCGCGACAAAATTAACCATGACCTGAACAAGGATGTCGTCCACACCGGTGTGAGCTTCTGGGAAAGTACCCCTTATGCTAACCCCGATCTGAAACCTGTTCCTTACGATGTCGAAGGCGCTAAGAAACTCCTCGACGATGCCGGTTGGGTAGACAGCAACAGCGATGGCACGCGCGATAAAGATGGCGTCGAACTCGTCCTGCGTTACGTCACCAATCAACGTCAGGTGCGTAAAGACATCCAGGCTGTTATCAAACAGGCCTATGAAGATGTCGGCGTCGGCGTAGACATCCAGAATTTCGACTCGGACGTATTTTTCGCCGGTTATGCCGATGGTGGCCCGATGTCCAGCGGCCAGTATGACATGGGCGAGTATTCGGCTGCGCCCAACTTCCCTGACCCGGATACCCAACGCTTCACCTGCCAGCAGGTTCCCAGCCAGGAGAATCCGGAAGGCAACAACGACAACTACTACTGCAACCCAGATGTGGATAAATTAGTTGCTCAGGAAGCCAGCACCACCGATACTGATACTCGTGTCGGCGTTTTCCACCAGATTGATCAGTTGCTGTACAACGACCATATCTGGACTAGCATGTGGTATGACCCTGATTTGTGGGCCATCAACAACCGCATCAGCAACACCAACGTGAGCGGCGCTGACCCGCTGTGGAATATCGCCAATTGGACGATTTCCGGCTAAATCACAGGCAGTGAAAACTGAGTTGGGGCGGGGCTTCATGCGAACCCTGCCCCTCTCTTTTTAGTCAATAGTCGTCAGTCGATAGTCTTTAGCTTAAAATGCTATTTGGATGAACAGAAATTTGAACCGTGATTGCTAGTCAGAAGTTTTGTCTTTATTGACCCCTCCCTAACCCTCCCCGAATTCGGAGAGGGAACCAAATGTAGTCCGGTTTTTAGCCCCTCTCCCTTGAATTCGGGGGAGAGGGGTTGGGGTGAGGGGGTAACAATAGGCGACTCGCAATCAGGGTATTTGATTGTTTTGAATTGGCTAATTGCTAAGGGCTAACAGCTAATCGCTCCAGTTAATTTTCGGAGAACACATTTATGGGTCGCTATATTCTCCGCCGTTTATTGCAGGCTATCCCGCTGCTCTTGATCGTCAGTCTGGTGATCTTCGTGCTCCTGCAATCGGCGGGTGATCCCCTGGCGACAATGGGCGGACGTTTACCGCCGCGTGCTGAAGACCGCGAACGGCTGCGGCGGCAGTTAGGGTTGGATCAGCCCATCATGACCCAATACCTTTTCTGGCTGATCGGCAACGATTGGTGGAAATTTGACCGTGATGGTGATGGTGAGCCGGAAACCTATGGCACGCGGCATGGGGTTCTGCGCGGTGATTTTGGCATTTCAATTGTGACCAAAACCCCGGCTATGGAACTCATTATGCAGCGCTTACCCAACACCTTGCTCCTTATGGTGACTTCAGAGATTGTCATTTTAGCCTTCGCGCTGCTGACCGGCGTGATTTCCGCCATCAAACAATATTCGACAACCGACAATGTGCTCACCGGATTCTCGTTCGTCACTTTTTCCATGCCGATTTTCCTGGTCGCTTTCGGCCTGATGTATATTTTTGCGGTGAAATTCAGGGAATGGAATTTACCCTATTTTCCCACCATCAGCAGCCCATCGCAGGCTAATAACCTGGGCGAACTCGCGTGGTATATGACGCTGCCGGTACTGACGCTTTCGGTTGGCAGTGTCGCCGCCTACAGCCGCTATATCCGCTCTAATATGCTCGAAGTCATCAATTCCGATTATATTCGCACGGCCCGTTCCAAAGGGCTGACCGAACGCTCGATTTTGTACCGCCATGCTTTCAAAAATGCGGCGCTGCCGCTGGCGACCCTCATCGGCCTGGATATTCCCTTCTTTCTGGGTGGTGCGGTGGTCACGGAGCGGATTTTCGCGTGGCCGGGGTTAGGTCGTTTGTTCATTGACCATCTGGGGCGGCTGGATTACTCGGTAATTATGGGTCTGCTTATTTTGATTACCGCCGCCGTCGTCATTTTTCAACTGCTCACCGATCTGGTATATACATGGCTTGACCCGCGTATTCGTTATACTTAGCTTTTAGTGATTCGCAGTTAGGGTTAGCTTTTCAGACAATACAAGTTCGAGAGAATAGAAGCACGCAAATTGTTGGCAAGAATTTTTAAAAGCTAATAGCTAAAGACTATTATTTATTCAACAGGACGACTTATGGCGACGGCAGACATCAGTTCCAAGCCCGTAAAACTGAGTACCGCACAGGCCGAGATTGCCCCGCAAACACCTTTCCAGCGTGTCATCCGCCGCTTTGTCAAACACAAGGCCGCCATGTTCGGGCTGGTGATTGTGATAGCGGTCATCCTGTATGTATTTGTTGGCTCGTTCGTCTTCAGCGAAGCCTATGCTAACCGCAATGACACCAGCGACCAGTTATTAGCGCCAACGTCCATCCACCCCTTTGGGACGGATCGTATCGGGCGCGACATCATGGCGCGCACGGTCTACGGCGGCCAAATTTCGCTCATTATCGGTATTCTGGCCGGAGCGGTTGAAGTTACGCTGGGGATGGCAATCGGAGCCATCGCGGGCTATTACGGCGGCGTGATCGACGCAATCCTCATGCGCTTCACCGAGGCCATGTTGAGCATCCCGCAGTTGTTACTATTGCTCGTCATGGCGAAGTTTTTGGGCAACAAAATAGGCGATATTCCATTGTTTGGGCGCGAATTCAGCGGCAGCGTCGTCGTTATCATTATTATTTTGGGCGTCACCAGTTGGATGGGCTTGGCGCGCATCATCCGCTCCAACGTTTTATCGCTCAAAGAAACTGAATTCATTTTGGCCGCGCGCGCCCTCGGCCTGCCCAATTGGCGCATCATCTGGGCGCATCTGATCCCGAATACCCTCGCTTCCGCCATCGTCGCATTGACATTGGGCGTGGGCGGCGCAATTTTGTCCGAAGCCTATGTGAGCTTTCTCGGCCTGGGTGTACAAGCCCCCACCGCCAGTTGGGGCAACATGCTCACCGAAGCGCAGGATTTCCACATCATCGCCAACGCGCCCTGGTACTGGATTTTCCCCAGCCTGCTAATTCTATTCACGGTGCTTGGCATCAACTTCGTTGGTGATGGTCTGCGCGACGCCCTCGACCCCCGCTCCGATAAAAAGGTATAATTGGAGAGGTTGTTAGTTGTTAGGGATTGGTTTCTGGTTTTAGCTTATTGCCAAAACAGATGAACGCTCGTAGTGGCTTGTCGCCGACAAGCCCGACCCAAATTGCACTCAACTAACCACTAATCACCGATAACCCTTTCTGGAAGGCTGATTATGCTCGATACAAGTCCACTATTAAAAACCGTAGCCGAACCCGGTCAACTACTGTCTGCCGAGGCTATCCGCGCCACGCTGGAAGCTGGATTGGCGGGCAAATTTACCGGTGCGCGCGTCCTGGTTTTGATCCCTGACCATACCCGCACGCTGCCGCTGCCCTTGTTGTTCAGCATGGTGGTAGACATCCTTTCGGACACGCTTCAGCTTGATTTTATGGTTGCGCTGGGCACACATCCGCCGTTGGACGACGAAGCATTGGGCAAACTGGTCGGTATCACACCGCATCAGCGCCGCTACGATTATGGACACGTCGGTTTGCTCAATCACGCCTGGGATGATCCCGATGCGTTAGCCGACATTGGCGTGCTGACCGTCGATCAGATCAAGCAAATCGCGGGCGAGTTCTGGCATCCGTCGCTGGGCGGCGATGTGCCCGTGCGTATCAACCGGCTCGCCCTTTCCTACGATCAGATTATCATCCTCGGCCCAACCTTCCCACATGAGGTCGTTGGCTTTTCTGGCGGCGCGAAATATTTATTTCCTGGCATTTCCGGCCCGGAATTGATTAACGTCACCCATTGGCTGGGGGCGCTCATCACCATCCTGGATACCATTGGCATCGAAAAAACACCGATGCGCGACATGATTCATGCCGCCGCCACGTTCGTGCCCACGCCGATTTTGCTGGTCAGCATGGTCGTAGTGGGCGATGGCTTGGCAGGGATTTTCGTGGGCGACCATCTGAACGCTTTCAACGCTGCCGCTGAAGTGTCATCGCAGCGCCATATCAAATGGGTCGATAAACCTTATCAACAGGTCTTGTCGTGGGCGCCCGCCATGTATGACGAACTCTGGACGGGCGCGAAAGCCATGTATAAGCTGGAAGCCGCGATTGCCGATGGCGGCGAGTTGATCCTGTACGCGCCGCATCTGGATACAGTCAGTCATGTTCACGGCAAATACATTTATCAAGTCGGCTACCACGTCCGCGATTATTTCCTCAAGCAGTGGGATCAATTCAAGGATATTCCGGCGGGTGTGCTGGCACACAGCACCCATCTCAAAGGCTCCGGCACATTCGAGAACGGCATTGAGCGTCCGCGCATTAACGTCACCCTATCGTCAAAAATTTCGCCTGAAGATTGCAAAACCCTCAACCTGGGCTACCGCGATCCGGCGCAGATTGATCCGCAAGCCTGGGCAGGCCGCGAGTCCGAAGGCATTTTATTCGTCCCCAAAGCCGGGGAAATTTTGTATCGCCTCAAGCGCTAACTGTTATACACCTCATATAAATTACAAAACTCGACACCAATCTTGAAGTCCCCTCTCTATGCATGGAGAGGGGATTTAGGGTGAGGTTCTGTATCGCCTCAAACGCTAAGTTGGTTTTTTGACTCTACGTGTTAGTGAGAATTTATCCTGCAAATGTTCCCCTGATTCCCCGTCAGCCACTTCGTAGAGAGGGGGTTAGGGCTTACAAGGGTAGGTTTTTAATTTCTCACAAAATCGACCACCAAAACGTTCTGAAATGGCCTGCTCTGGCCTTTTTAGCCCCTTCAGTGGGCTTGTCTGACAGTCTAGCCGGGGTGCTTCAGCCCCCGGCGTAACAACCGCACCAACCCATTTCTGAAAAACCTACCCTTGTAAGGGGCTGGGGGGTGGGGATGAGGTTCCATTTTCTGATAACTTTACAACACGCCCTCAACACCTTTCTTGCAACTGCCGTGATACGGTCAGGCAGTAATGTAAAATGGATTTGGAGGTGTGGTATGGCTCAGAGATCAGAACTCCCCCCGGTGGATCGCCGTGAAGAAGTGCGCGTGGATCAGGAACCCGGTTATGTGCGTAAACAGCGCGTGATCCGTGACGCAGGTTCGGAACGGCGTCAAACGATCAATCGTGTCAATCAACTTATTTGGGTGATTTTCGGAATTATTATCGCTTTAATTGCTTTCCGTGTGGTGCTGCGCTTGATTGTCGCTAACCCGGCCAATACCTTCGCCGACTTCATTTATGGCGTGACCGATCTCTTCTTGCGGCCTTTCTATGGTCTGGTTGGGACGCCGACCACCACCAACGGTATGGCGCTTGAGATTTCATCATTGATCGCCATCGTGGTGTATGCGATTGTGGCAGCGCTCATCGTTACTGTCATCAACATTCTGTTCAACAAATCGCGTGCTCGCCGCGTCGAGACCTACGAACGCGAATAAAATCCAGTTTAGGCTATAGATGTCAAAGGGACACATTTGCTGTGTCCCTTTTTGATTCTATTGTGAGGGGAAATATGCCATTGTAGGGGCACGACATGTCGTGCCCAACCCTAATGCCCGTCGTGACTGTAGGGACGAAATATATTTCGTCCGCTTTTGCATTACTTCCCCTCATGCGCCGCCACCATCCGTTTCGAGGCAAGCATCCGCCACGAGTCTTCAAGCAGATCGCGCAGTTCTTCGGGATCAACTTTGGGCAGTCGAATCAGGATCGCCCCAAAATCGGCATAATGGTCGGTCATGTAAAACACATCTGGCTTGGCGGATAATAAAATGTCGCGCTGCATATGATCCGGCATTTTTAAACACAGCGTGTCAGGATCAATTTTGGCGATGCAGGCCAGGAATTTTTTGCTCACGCGCAGTGTGGGTCTGCCGAATGCCAGATGTTCATCCACGCCGGGAAACGTCAGCGCAATTTGCCGTACCTCATCATAATTCATAGGCAGCTCCACAGCGAACATTTGTTTCACGGCAAGCATAGCATAAACAAGCGGTGACTGCAAAGCGTTTAGGGATAAAAAGCTTGTACTGTGAACCTATGAAAGGTAGAATAAATGTGCTAAATCTTCCGTAGAGAATATAGATACGTCTAATGTGAATTCGATAGGAGAGAAAAAGACTGAACATCAATGGCAA
>JBDTNB010000253.1:0-7508 GCA_039933955.1 Chloroflexota bacterium | reverse complement strand
CGTGATCCGGTTTTCAATTTTACCGACTAACATGCGTTCAAACATCGTGCATCATCCTGGTGGTTAGTGGGCGAAGTAGCCGCCGTCTTTGTGAATAAACAGATGGTCAATGGTCAACCCACGGACGTGGTTGCCGTTGGCATCCAACACCGGGATGGAATTACCGCTGGCGTCCAAGATCGGGATACCGCCATCTAACTGCACTTCGTCCCAAGAAATCAAGACGTCAATGCGCTTCAGGTTGTTCTGGTTCTGAGTGATGATAACCGTACCCCAGGCGTTGAGCAGTTCCTTGTCATTTTCGTCAATCAATTCCTGGAAGCCCGCCAGCGCTGCTTTAAGCCCTGGAGCGTCCGCCGGGATAGTGCTGAAATTCAGCGATGTGATTGGGAGGGCGACACCGGGAGCATTGAGGCTGTCGGTCATCAATTTTTCAAGGGTTTCCGTACCCGTGCTGAGCGGTATCGGAACCTGGGTGGTATCGACTTCCTGGTTGAACGCCGCCACCGCGCTGGAGCCATTGTTCGGGTCGTCTTTTTCGGCCACGATTTCACGGGTCGTATATTGGCCGACAGCCAGTTGGTCGTAAGGCACAGGCAGCAGTTCACCCATGTGGTTATGCTGCGGCGGATAAACCATGTTATGTAAGACTTCGGTGTCCGCGGAGGTCTTCACCCCGAATTTCGCAAGCCCCATATAACTTAAGATGGTAACGAACGAAATCAGCAGCAGGAAGACCGTAATCGCGAAGCGCCTGTCGGCAAATCGTCGGCTGGGCGTTACGTCCAGGTAGGGCCATACGGCGAGGATGCCGAGCAGGATGCCAGGGAAAATCAAACCCCAGAATACCTTGTCGCCCAGTTTAAGCCCGCCTTGCAGCCACAGGAAGTACCAGGGCGCAGTTGTACCCAATGGCGTCGCCTGCGGGTCAGCGTGATGCTCCAGAGGCGCGTCGTAGAACCAGATACATAAGACCACGAGAATCAAGGTCGTCACGGCGATCCACATGATTTCGCTGGTCAGAATGTCCGGAATATAATAAACACGTTTATCCAGCGGCACACGCTTGGCGGTGTCTTCGCCGATGTTTTCTTTCTTGGGCGGGAGGCTGTGTCCGTGAATGATGACTTTGTAATAATGGACGCCCGTAAAAACAAACAGCAGGGCAGGCAGCAAGAGCACATGCGCCAGATAGAAACGCAGCAAACCATTCGCCGCGATTTCCGGGCCACCACGCACCAAAAGGTTCATATTTTCGCCGACGATGGCCGGTGGCGTGGCTTCGATCATGCTCGCGCCAATCGTGACCGCCCACAATGCCAACTGATCCCAGGGGAGCAGGTAGCCGGTGAAGCTCAGAAAGCCGGTGAAAATGAGTAACAGAAGCCCGGTGAACCACGTAAATTGCCTGGGCTTTTTATATGACCCGGTGAAAAATGTTCGAGCCATATGCAAGGCAACAATCAGCACCATGCCTTCTGCGCCCAGACGGTGCAAATCGCGCAGAAGCTGGCCCATCGGCACACGGGTGATCATGGTCACCATGTTCTCGTAGGCACTGACCGGCGAGGGTGTATACCATATCATCAGCAGGATGCCGGTGATGGTTTCAAAAAACACAAAATAGGTGGATAACCACCCCAGGCGGAACGTTGGATACAACCCCGTCATATCCGCGTGGAAGTAGCTGGGCCGCATATGCAGCCAGAAACCGTCCGCGTGGGGCGTCAATCGGGGATTGGGTTTGCGGCTGGCAGGCTCACCGCGCAGAGCTTCGCGGATGTCCTGGATATTCATACCAGCCGTCAAACGTTCCACCGACTCGTCAACGAGTTCAAAGACTGCCTTCTTCAGGCCCTTTTCTTTCACATCGTCTAGGAATGATGGAAATGGGAGTACGGACATATTGTCTCCTCGTCAGACCAAAATGCTGCGCGTTAAAGTTATCAAACCCTTACACACGGCCATCGCGTTTGATGCGGTTGCCGGTATTGATGGCGATTTTCACAATCTTCTTGCCTTCCGGCAGCGGGATCGGGTCACCTGTCGCATCGGTGACGGCGGTAGTTCCATCTTCAAAAGTGATGGTGGTCAGGAAGCGATCCAGGCTGCGCGGCGCAGGGCCTTCAATATAATGACCATTTTTCTGATATTTCGACCCGTGACACGGACATTCAAAGCGGTTGTTGGTTGGAACCCATTTCGGCAGGCAGCCCAGATGGGTGCAGACGCCGAACAGAGAAACCAGCCCTTCACCAGGGACATTCGAAACCCAGAAGCGTCCAGCCGGGAAAGAGGTCGGTGGCGCATCGACACTCGGCAGTGTTTCGCCATCCAGCGTAAACGTACCGCCGAATTCACCGGCACGGAAACGGGGCAGCGCAAACCAGATCAATCCGGCGCTGGACTCACCTAAAATCAGGGCCATAGACGCGCCCCAGATGTAGTATAAAAATTCGCGGCGGGTAGGGGCACTCAGCGCGGTGGCCTGTTCCGTCGATGGTTTTCCAACCTGGGCTTTAGTGACACTCGCTGTAGCCATAATGGCACTATCTCCTCAACAAACTGTACTGGCGGATAGTTTAACGCAGATTAGTAAAAACGCACATCTTTCTAACCGAGATGTGTCGCAATTATAGACTCACACAATTGGATGCCAACGCGGGGCTTCATCGGCATATGTAAAATATATCACAAACGATTGGGGCTGTCAAAAGGGATTCATTCTATTTTATGGGCAGGTCATAGCCCGAATCTACCCTTGTTAGATCATGCATCTACTTTTATAGTTGTCAACATCCTCATGTCCTTTTATTTTCGGTGTTTTGAACATTTCTATGGATGCGCTCTTTCCGCCCGCCGTCTACATTGACCATGACACAGCCTTTCGTGATCTGGTGCGGCAGCTATCTACCGAACCCCTCATCGCAATTGATACAGAATCCAACAGTTTGTACGCCTACCGTGAACGGGTGTGCCTCGTGCAGATTTCGACTCGCAGCGCCGATTACATCATCGACCCGCTGCGGATCGCCGATATGACCCCGTTAGGGAGTCTGCTGGCTGATCCCAAAATCGAGAAGGTTTTCCATGCCGCTGAGTACGATCTCATCTGCATGAAGCGCGATTATGGTTTCAAAGCCACTAACCTTTTTGATACGATGGTCACAGCACGCATCATCGGTCATAAATTTATTGGCCTGAATCGCTTGTTGGGCGAATATCTGAGCGTTGAAGCCGATAAAAGCCACCAGCGTGACGATTGGGGACAGCGCCCGCTCACCGAAGAAGGTCTGCGTTACGCCCAGATGGATACCCATTTTCTGCCCGAACTCCGTGATATATTGTTGGCGCAGTTGGATGAAAAAGGGCTGCTGACCGAAGCGCGGGAAACTTTAGCAGAAGCCTGCGATGTGCCGGTGATTGTAAACGAATTTGACCCGGATGGTTATTGGCGCATCGGCACGCCTGCCGATTTGTCACGCCGCCAGATGGCGATTTTACGCGAGTTGTATCTCTTGCGGGATCGTCTGGCGCGCGAACGGGACTGTCCTTCATTTAAAGTCTTCAACGATCAGGTGATGATTGCCATCGCCGAAAATGCCCCCACCGCCACCAATGAATTGCATCGCATTAAGGGGATGAGCGGGCAGCAAGTTCGCCGTTATGGCCGCCAACTCTTGCAGGCAGTCGAACGGGGTCGCCGCAGCCCGACGCCCCATCCTCCGGCGCGTCCGCCGGATCTCGATCCTGATCTGGTCGAGCGCTTCACCGTTTTGCGCGAATGGCGTAAACTGCGCGCCGAACAGCGCGGCGTCGAATCTGATGTGATTATCTCCAAAGAAGCACTGTGGGCGGTGGCTTCCAAATTGCCCACTACTATTGAGGATTTGAGCGACATCGAAGGACTTGGCCCCTGGCGTTTGTCGGCCTATGGCGAAGAACTCGTCGATAAGATGAAGCCCTTCCAGGATGGCGCGACCTGAATGGCAGATTGCACAAAAATTTAATTAACCGCCAAGATGCCGACAGCGCCAAGAAAAGCTGGTTTCTTGGCGCTCCCTTCGATAGGGATGGCGGTTCAACTGTTTTGATCCGCGAGTGGTATCATAAAGGTGAGATTTCTATGACGCTGACTTTATCCGACAGCGGGTCAAGTGAGCCGAAGGAGTAACCCATGCGTATCACATTTTGCGGCGCGGCGCAGACCGTCACCGGATCGCAGCACTTAATCGAAGTCAACGGTAAACGGATTCTGCTGGACTGTGGTTTGTATCAGGGCAAGCGCTCCGAGGCTAACGAACGCAACCGTCATCTGCCGTTTGATGCGGCTAGCGTGGATGTGATGGTGCTGTCACATGCCCATATCGACCATTCCGGCAATATTCCCAATCTGGTGAAAAGCGGCTTTCGCGGTGACATCATCGCCACCCATGCGACCCGCGATTTGTGCGCCGTGATGCTGATGGACAGCGCCCATATTCAGGAACGCGATGTCGAATTCGTCAACAAGAAAAATGTCAAACGCGGCAATCCGCTGGTCGAACCGATTTATACCGAACAGGACGCCGCCAACAGTATCAAGCAGTTTGTATCCTGGAATTATGAGCGCACGGCCAACATCGCCCCCGGCGTGAATCTGACTTTTATCGACGCCGGACATATGCTGGGCAGCGCCAGCGTGCTGCTGGACATCGAAGAGCACGAGTCAAAACGCAATTTTCGGTTGGTGTTCAGCGGCGATATTGGCCGCGTTGGAATTCCGATTATCCGCGATCCGCAGCCGCCGAATGCCGCCGATGTGCTGATTATGGAAAGCACCTATGGCGATAGGCTGCACGAACCCTATGTTGATTCCGCCAAAGAGTTGGAACGCATCGTCGTCGAAACGTATAAACGCGGCGGGAAAATTATCATCCCGGCTTTTGCCGTCGGGCGGACACAGCAGTTGGTCTACAGCCTGCATCAACTGGCGCAGAAGGGCGATATTCCACACATTCCGATTTATGTGGACAGCCCGCTAGCCGTGAACACCACCGATGTTTTCCGCGCCCATCCCGAATGCTATGACGACGAAACCCGCGCCTTCATTACGCAGTTGGATAAAGGCGATGACCCCTTTGGCTTCAAGGATGTGACCTATACGCATTCGGTGGACGAGAGCAAACAGTTGAATTTTCTGCTCAACCCGGCGATCATCATCAGCGCCAGCGGCATGGCAGAAACCGGGCGCATTTTGCATCACCTGAAAAACAACATCGAAGACCCACGTACCACCGTTTTAATTGTTGGTTGGCAAGCGCCGGAAACCTTAGGCCGCCGGTTGGTGGATCACGAAAAGCGCGTGCGGATTTTCGGCGAAACCTATGATAACCGTGCCCAGATCGAAGTCTTGAACGGTTTCAGCGGTCATGCAGATCGCAATGAACTGTTAGGTTGGGTCGGCGCGATGCAGCGCAAACCGTCGCGGACATTCCTGGTACACGGCGAACCGGAACCGCAGGCGGCGCTGGCGCAGGGCTTGAAAGATCAGTATCAATTGCAGGTCGATATTCCGGCCTGGAAACAATCATTTGAGGTGTAACTCATGCCTGAGGATATTTTTCAAAACGAATGGCGTGAATGTCTTGAAGCGCATTATATGCACGTCATCCGCACCCGCGACAAAGTGACTGAACCGTCGCTGACGGTGGTGATGGGGCAGGCTGGATTTAATGCGTCTGAATTGGCCGAACTGCGTGTGCGCGCGACCATGCATATTGATGATTCGGGTGCGAATTTTGTGCCGGATTTAGAAGCCTTAGCGCCCGTCGAGGAACCGCGTATCATCGCTGTCGCCGTGCCGGATGTGCCACCCTCATCTGAACCTACGCCCGAAGAAGCCATCCTTGAACCACAAACTGAGTTTCCGGTTGAAGCGCTGCTTGAGGGAACTTTGACTGAATCCCAGGCCGAAGTTCTGACTGAAGAATTGATCGTAGAAATTGAAGACCAGGCTGCCGAAGACGCGCAACTGGATGAAGAACCGCCGCCCGCTGATATTCCTGAAGAAGACCCCGATGCCCCGCAACAATTAAGCCTGTTTTGAGTTGATTCAATGATACCCTTTTACTAGAGAGATTTGTTTCCATCTCAGTAAGAGGGTATTTTGAAAGCCATCCCACGGTATCTCGCAATTATCGCCATATCTGGCATCGTCATCTCAATCGTTCTACTCATGAACATCACCGCGCCCAATCCGACGGGCCGTCGTTTTTCTAGCGCTATGCCGTTGACAACAAAACAAGGCAATGCCCAGCAAATTGGTTTATCCGCCGAAGAAATCCTTGCAAATGATTTGCACCTGCCTCGAAATGAGGACAATAACGAGCTTCAGTGTATCTGCCACAGCCCTGGAGATTCTATAAGTCCTAATGAATGCCGCTCATGTTTTGTGTATGTAGATCAGGTTTCGACCTTTCGTCGCCCCGATTTTGTTGCTAAAACATTCATCGCAGAATCGAAAAACCGCCAAAATTTGCTCTATACCCAAAGTGATCAAGTCGATCAAATCAGTGATTATGCTTCTGCTGCACAGTTGTTGCGTCAGCCTTTATGGGTTTATATTCGCGTCAATACAACTGTCAGCAACGAGTTTCAAGACATCGTAAATGCAACTGGTGGCGGCATTATTCCCTATTTCACCGTCCCCGGCTACATTGATCCGGTGGATGATACTGCAAACAAAGTGTTGGCGGTTTCGATTGTTGTGCTGGCGCTGGTCGTGCTGGAAACCTGGGCGCTTCGCCGTTTCAAAAATCGGCCTGCCGTCGTATCATCACCGTCGCCGAAGCCGCCGCGTATGCCTAAACAACCGGCTGATCCTTTCGGCAAAGCGATTCGCAAAACCGATGCTGCCGAAGATTTTGTCCAGCGCAGCAAAGAAAAGCGGCGGCAGGATATTGACATCGAAGACTCACGGGATGATTTTGTGTGATGGATGATACGCACTGGATGCACCTCGCCTTAGAAGAAGCCCTGCACGCGCTCGAACACAACGATGTGCCGATTGGCGCAATCGCCGTGCGCGATGGGGAAATTATCGGCAGGGGGCATAACTGCCGCGAACGCGATCAAGACCCCACCGCCCATGCTGAAATGATCGCCATGCGGCAGGCTGCGGGTGTGGTTGGTTACTGGCGGCTGGAAGGCGTTACGTTGTACTGCACACTCGAACCTTGTGCCATGTGCGCCGGGGCGATGGTGCTGGCGCGTCTGCCGCGATTGGTCTACGCCACTACCGACCCTAAAGCCGGGGCGGGCGGCAGCCTCATGAATCTAATCCAGCACCCAAAGTTGAATCATCAGGTTGAAGTTACGAGTGGCGTCCTCGCCGATGAAGCCGCCAGCTATATCCGCGCGTTTTTCGCCCAACTCCGCGCTGATGGGCAAAAACATTAAGTCGTTAGCTTTTAGTAACTCACCTTACGCAAAGATGAGATAAACTAACGGGATGAAAAACAAAGAAC
>JBDTNB010000252.1:0-7529 GCA_039933955.1 Chloroflexota bacterium | reverse complement strand
CGCCGGGGATGGCGCAGCTTACCGCGTCGAACATGAGTATCCAGCGCAGCGCGAATTGGGTCATGCTCATACCCTCCGGCACGAGCGCGCGGATTTCCTCAACAGCCACCAAACCGGACTCGTAATCCACGCCGGAGAAAGTTTCGCCGCGATCAAACGACTCGCCATAGCGGTTGAAATTGCGGTGATCGTCCGATGCGAACTTCGAATCGAGGCTCATTTTGCCGGTGAGCAGGCCGCTCGCCAGCGGCACACGCGCCAGAATACCCACTTTGCGCCGTTTGGCTTCCTGGAAAAACAATTCCGAGGGACGGTGACGGAACATATTGAAAATAATTTGCACCGACTGCACGTTGGGATACTCGATGGCCTTGAGCGCCTCTTCGACTTTCTCCACGCTCACGCCGTAATGCCGGATTTTCCCGGCCTTCACCATGTCGTCGAGGATGCCGAACACCTCCGGGCGATAATACACTTCAGTCGGCGGGCAGTGCAGTTGCAGCAGATCGAGCGTGTCCATTTCCAGATTTTTGCGGCTGCGATCCACCCAATCATTCAGATTTTGGGCGTTATAGCCATCGGCGATTTGCTGCGGCAGTCGGCGTCCGGCTTTGGTGGCGACGATAATTTCCTCGCCGGGACGATCCCGCCGCAACTGCGCGATTAACTTTTCGCTGTGGCCGTCGCCGTAAACATCGGCGGTGTCGATAAAATTCACGCCCAAATCAATGGCGCGGTGCATGGCCGCGATGGATTCGCCGTCATCGACCTCGCCCCAGGCGGAACCAATCGCCCAGGCGCCAAAGCTGATGTCGGCCACGTTGTAACCTGTACGCCCCAATTCCCGATATTGCATAAACACCTGCCCCCATATTTGATTTCAAAGTCTAAGTGGCTTTTCGCCTATATTGACTCTCATTTGAACGAGTGACAAGCCATCTGAGCGGCTTGCGTGGCTGTCGTCACGGTTCATTCCAGGTGAATGAGACTGAGGGCCGCCCGGTTATCCGATTCGGCGCTGTCCGTGATGACGGGTAATCGTTCGCCCGTCTGCCAGTTATAGACCAATGCCTTAAGCCCATAATCGCCCGCCGGAAGTCCTGACATATCCAGCCGCAGACTCAGACACGAGAACGGCGCATCCGGTAAACCCAGATCGTGCTGGGCAGCCAGATTCCCATCCGCGCCATCCAGATGAAGCCCCAGCGAAAAAGTATCCGCAGGAACCGTCGGCGCAAGCGCGATACCCAGCAGGATCGAAAGCTGACCATCCTGCTGCTGCGGCGCTTCCAGCAGTGAGAGGCCAACACCGCCGCCGAAATGCAGATCGGCAGTGTCCAGCGCGGTTTTGCGGGCGTAACGGGTCAGGGTGATGTCCGGCGCGGCGAGGACGACACCGCAGTCGGCATACTCTGGCTCCAGCACACGCTGAAATTCGCTCACCTGATAAGGTGACGGCACAGCGGGCATGATCGCCGTCCAGACGAATGGCGCGTCGTCAATAAAACTGCGTGCCTGCCGCAGATAATCATCATCTGGTTGCAGACCGGGAATATCCTCAAATTGGCGATAGCGCAGCCGAGCATCATGCATATAGTAATCGAGCATGGGCGTGATCCACCATTCATTACCCGGTGGGACGATGTGAAAGACGGCGGCATCATCCGGGTTTTCATGTTGGTGCAGCGTCGCGACGATGGCGGTCATACTGGATTGCAAAATGCGTGTCCCGTCACCGTTCAGTGCCAGCGGCATGAAATTCGGATCGACGCCGTTCCAGACTCCGGCAATCACCCAAAAGCTGAGCAGGTAGATGGGGCGCACTCCAACACGCGCAAACTGATCAACACCCAGGCCAACCAGCAGCGCCAGCGCCGGGACGATCATCATCAGGTAGCGGACGTGGATCAACACGGGCACGCGCGTGTTAATCATCAATGTCAGCGCCAACCCGTTCAGCGCCCACACCCATACCAGCCGCGCTGGGCGTCCCTGCGCCCGCAGCGCGAACACGCCCACCAATCCAAACAGCGCCAGACTGCCACTGCTGAACAGATATAAAAGCTGGGTGGTCGCAAAAGCCGGGTCTAATGTAGCGGCCTGCCGGGTGACGGCTTCCGCGCTGGTCGCAATCGAAACGGCACTGAGCATGACCCGCGCCCAGGGTAAAAACAGCACTCCGGCAAGCCCCATAAGAACGACGACGCGCCACCAATGCCGATTTTTGCGCACGAATAACAGATGATAAAGTGCCAGCGCGGCGGCTGTTACTGCGGCGAAATAGTGGGTGTACAGCAGTCCGGCAACCGCGATGACAAATAGTGCCTGCCGCCCAAACGAGGGGCGCTCGACACGCATGACGCGCCAGTAGGCCCACACGCTGAGCATACTGAAAAGTGCGATCAGGGTATAGCCGCGCAGTTCATGCAGGTAGGCAATAAAAAAGGCTGATGTACCCAGCGCGACAGCCGCCCCCACAGCGGCTGTCTGCGAGAACAGGTCGTGTCCCAGTCGATACATAAACGCGATTGACAGCAGCCCAATGAACAGTGCCAGCGCGCGGCTCGCAAAAACCGACCAACCAGCTAACGCCCCCCAGGCATTGAGCAGCAGAAAAAATCCTGGTGCTTGCCAGGGGTCATTTTCAGCCAGACCGTTTAGCACATCGACGGGGGAAAGAGGGCCGTTGAACGCGCCACCCGCATAATGCAGCGACCAGTATTCGTCGTACCAGATGGCCTGTTCGTTCAAGGCCCGCGCGCCAAGCCAAAAACTCAGGAGCAGGAGCGGAATGAGGAATCCCCATCTTCGCATTCCCTGCTGCTTTGCGCCAAGCCTGATCCTCGCCTGAGTGGTCAATTGTGCCGCCGGTTGAAGACTCAAATGTTGAACCCTTTTTCGCCCAATCTTGACTCCATGTGGAGAAAGTGGCAAAAAGTTGAACGATCAAAAGTCGTGTTATAGTAGGGATGAAATGTGGCGAGGATGATTTTGATGAGTGATTATGCCCCTACGCGAATGACCGCCCGCGAATTTGCTGAACTGCCGGAGAGTAATTTACCTGCCGAACTTATTCACGGAGAACTGGTTATGTCGCCTGCCCCAGAAGACCCACATCAATTAACTTCTATTTTCGCGCTGAATTATCTCTTGAAAATCGTTCCACCCCAGGAATTACGTCACGCGCCGGTTGATGTGTATCTGGACGATGATAACGTGCTGCAACCGGACATCATGTGGGTGAGCAACGACAACACGCGCTGCCAACTGGTCGAAGGCCGCCGCTGGCATGGCGCGCCTGATCTGGTCATTGAAATCTTCTCACCCAGCACCTCCCGCCGCGACAAAACCGTGAAATTTGATTTATATGAAACGCACGGTGTCCGCGAATACTGGATGCTCGATCCGATTGCCTTATACATCGAGGTCTGGGGTCTACGGGGCAGCCGTTTCGTCAAAATTGGCATCTATGGGCCTGGGGAAACTTTTGCCTCGCCCGCGCTGGCAGGCAAAACAGTTGAGGTTGGCGCGCTGTTCGGGAAATAACTCAACCCATAACTCACGTTATTCAAAAAGCGAAAATTGTAGAAGCCGTTTGAAAATCGACTATTCAAACGGCTTCTTGGTCATTGAGACTCAGTCGCTAAAAAACTGATAAGACCCGACTTCTTCTAACTCGACAGCCAACGGTTGTTCCTCACAGCGATCCTGGATGCCCGCCTGAAAGGCTTGAAACGCTGGCAACTGGGTGAGCGAGTTGTCTGAGGTGTCTCTGGAGACGATGTGGACAAAGCTGACGCCATCCTTCAATTTGAAAGTGGCATAGTGCAGGCCGGGGGGACTGCTGCGGCGCAGTTCTTCAAAAACGTTTTCGACGAAGTGTTGGTTTTCTTGTGCCCGATCTGACTTGACCTTATACCGAATCATGCTCTTCATGACAGCACTCTCCTTCTCGTAACTTGTTTCTATACCATAAGACGAAAGTCGGAGGCAAAAGGGTACGGTCACTGCTCTTTTTGAATAAAATAACGTGGATGCCGCCTCTCTAAGTCGGCATTGGACATCATTTCACATCATAGAAAATGTAGCTGCCGACGCGCCCAATTTCATGCAACGGTGGCGCGTCCGGCATTTTTCCTTCGAAGTAGGTGTTCCAGTCGCGGAAGTACACGATATTTTCGGGACAGCCCATGAATAATTTCTGCTGATCCCGCAGCATGGGGAGCAGTTGCGCGGGTGAATTGTAATTGTCAGCACTCTGCATATCGCGGATACCAAGCCGGTAGATCAGGTGAAAACGACTCTGCGAATAAGAAATCAGCGGCGAACAGAATGTATAAACTTCCCTATCCTGCCAACCCTGGTCTGCCAACCATGCGTCAATCTGTATGGCATCCTGCCCCAAACGCGACAGGTGATAATCATCACGCGCTGTGGTGATGTATTGGGCGAGAAGAATCAACCCGGAAACCGCCGCCAGCATAATGGTTAAGACCGCAAAAGGCCACAATCCGCGCCAGCGCGTCTGCACCTGAACGACGAAAGCCGCAAATAAGAGTCCCCAGAATGGCAGGGAAGCTGCGCCGATATACAACTTCGGAACAATTGACAGAACAAACAGGTTCGCCACGCCGATCACGATCAGCAGGCCAAACAGCGCGTTGGGAGCAAGATCACGCCGCCATCCCCTCAACAACCCAACCCCCAATCCGAGTGCTGCACCAACCGCCACCAGAGGAGGCCATCCAATCGAGGTGTTGAAGATTGAATCGACAAAACGCCGCCCTAATTCCGCCCAGGGAAAAGGCGAGCTACGCAGCATACTGAACAGCGTGAAAACGACTCCATTCTGGGGGTCAGAATTGCGCAGCATAACGCTCATGTAAAACAGCCCGCTCGCCGCGACGATCAGACCGCTGATGAACGGCAACCCCAGCGCGATTTTCGCAGACCGGGTTGAGCGATACATCTGCCAAGCCGCCAGCGGAATGAGCAGCCCGTAGGTAATGCCTTCCAAGCGGGTATAAAAGGTGATGACCAGCACCACCCCGAACAAAACCGCATGGAGAAGCGTTGGTCGCCGCACCAACCAGGCATAAGCCAGGACGCAAACCACCACCATCGCGTAAAACATCAGGTAGGATTGGGTCAGCCGTGCGGCCAAAAAAATGGTCACATTCAGGCCGATGAGCAGCGCGGCAAACCAGCCGACACGTCGGTTATAAAATATGCGGCCTAATCCGTATGTGCCGATGATGAGGATTGAATGCAGCACCCGGTTGATGAGAATGCCAGCAGTGATGAGATCATGAGTCAGGCTGTTGACCAGCGATACCACAATGGGATAGGCCAACGTATAGACGAACGCCCCGTCGGCGACCCCGCGTGCCAGCAGTAATCCACGATTCAAGTACCAGGGGTTATCGCCCCAGCTTACATACTCTCCACGCGGGATCAGCGTCACCTCTACGAAATAGGTTAATGGAATACAAATCGCGATGAGCAGCAGCAAATCGCGGAAAAGATAATCATTTCTGCGCAGCAAGCGTGACAGACGTTCCGGAATTGAGGGAAGTCGCTGAGTTGAAGGGGTTTTGCCAACCATTTAGCGCGCCCAAATCACAATCGAGCACGAAAGAGCCGAACCTGTCGCCAAAAACGGTGTGCATTGCTCGATACATCGAAGGGCCAAGCGGTTACACCCCACCAAGCGCGGCGTGTTCTTTGCCCACTTTTTCCAGTGCGCGTTGGGCTTCGCGGACGTTGATTTTGGGGGCAACATCGGCATAAAACTGCGCGGCAACTTTTTCTGTCGCGCTTTGCCCGCCCGCCGAGGTATCGTCCAGCTTGAGCACATAATTGTCTTCGCTCAGGCCATCAATTGGTTCCAGCGTAATTTCCAGGACGCTCTCGCGCCGGACTCGTTCCAATTTGCTGCGGCGCTTGTCTGCCTCGCGCGCGCGATCTGGGTTCCCGGCGGCCTGATAATAGTCGTGCAGGCGGGCTTCCAGTTCAATCGCGTAGGTCATGATCGCGCCGAATGTGCTCAGTGAAGTCATGGTTTCCCTTAGTTTAGTTATGAGTGATGAGTAACGAGTTATGAGTTAATACAAACGCAATCATGGATCACGATGAATCGAACTGCGTAAACCGCCGATAATCCTGCCGACTTCATCAGCCTGAGTGATGAGTTGGTTGAACACATCAGCACTAATGTAGCCAATATCAAGCGCGACGTACAACTGTGATCGCACTTCGGCGCATGATGCCTTTGCAATCGTGAGAAAGCGATGGAAATCACCCGGACTCGCACGTTCATAACCTTCAGCAATGTTCGACATGATTGAGACCGCAGCCCGCTGGATTTGCCCATTGAGACCGAAATCTTTTGCAAATCGCTCTTGCTGAGTGACCTCATAGATGGCTTTCGTCAAAACACGCGCTTTCTGCCATGCAACCAGGTCTTCAAAACGGCGAATCTGCCCCATCGCTTTTACTCATCACTCATTACTCGTAGCTCATCACTAGCTTTTAAATCCAGCGCTCGATGACGATTTTGCGTTCGCTGTAAAATTCAATCGAGTCCATGCCCTGACCGTGCAGGTCGCCGAAGAAGGACTCTTTTTGCCCACCGAAGGGGAATGAGGCCGACGGCGCAGCCACACCGATGTTCACACCGATATTCCCGGCATTCACGCGGTACTTGAAATCGCGGGCATAGCCACCGTTAGAGGTGAAGATGCTGGCGGCGTTGCCGTACTTGCTCTGGTTGATGATGTCTACGGCTTCGTCAAAATCGGCGGCTTTCATGATCGCCAAGACCGGGCCGAAGACTTCTTCTTTGGCGAGGATGTTGTCAGGCATGACATCTTCAACGATGGTCGGGCCAACGAACGTGCCGTTATCAAAGCCATCGACACGAGCGTTACGCCCGTCGAGGACAATTTTTGCGCCCTGCTCCGCGCCCTGTGTGACCATGCGTTCGATACGTTCTTTGGCGGCAGCCGAAACGACTGTGCCCATCTGGGTATTTTCGTTCAGGCCATAACCCACGCGCAGCCCTTGCGCCTGTTTCACCAATTCAGCACGCAGGCCGTCATAAGCATCGCCCACCGCGACGACGACTGCCGCCGCCAGACAGCGCTGCCCGGCACAGCCATAGGCCGCACCCATGATATTCTTGACCGAGGCATTCATATCGGCGTCGGGCATGACGGCGATATAATTTTTCGCGCCGCCCTGGGCCTGTACACGCTTGCCCGCTTTGGTGCAGGTTTCATAGACCAGTCGCGCCACCGGGCTGCTGCCGACGAATGACACACCCTTGATTCCGGGGTGCTCCATGACAGCCATCGAGGCTTCTTTACCGCCCTGGATCAGGTTGACCACGCCTTCGGGCAGGTCAAGTTCGTCCAGCAGCTCAAACATGATTTCCATGCTGATGGGGGTCTGGGGAGATGGTTTCAAAATGAAGCTGTTACCGCAGGCAATCGCCGTCGGCAGGAACCACAGCGGAACCATCGCCGGGA
>JBDTNB010000251.1:0-7569 GCA_039933955.1 Chloroflexota bacterium | reverse complement strand
CGACCTCGACCAGTTGCGACAGATCATGACCGCTCACTTCGCCGCGTGATTGCAGGACTTCCAGAATCGCAAGCAGCCGCAGGGTTGGATTGTACACAGATTAAAACTCCAGATTTGAACCACCGAGACGCAGAGAGCACAGAGAAACAGTAAAAAATTCTTCTCCCAGCGAAGCATACACGCTTTATATCAGGACTGATTTTAACCGGAATAGGTGGGAAAATGGAAAGTGTTAGAAGTTTTCAGAGGGGCACGGCATGTTGTGCCTTTACAGAATCAAATCCAGTCGAAAAAGGAGCATTTTCATGACGATCCAACGCATAAACCCCGATACCATGCACAAAAACCCGGCTTTCACACAGGTCGCCACCGTGACCAACCCCAGCAAATGGATTTTCGTCGGCGGGCAGAACGGCGTGGACGCGACGGGAAAAGTGGTCGGTAAAGACATCGGCAGCCAGACGGAACAAGCCTATAAAAATGTCATCACGGCTTTGGAAGCAGCAGGCGCAACACTGAACGATGTGTTCAAGATGACGATTTATCTGGTGGAGGGGCAGTCTTTGCAAGCGGGATTCGCCGCCGTGCAAAAAGTACACCAAACGCAGCCCCAACCGGTTGCGCCGCCGACGGTCAGTATGATGATGGTCGCAGGATTGGCAAACCCAGATTATCTGATCGAGATCGAGGCCGTCGCGGTGGTGTAAGACTAGGTATGTTTTAGAATATGAAGCCTGTAGAGGAGGGTCTCAGACCCTCCCCTACGATTTGACAGATATTTGATGATGTAAAAGTATTCACGATTGAAGGAACAGTTATGAACGCGATGTACCCAGTCGGAAAGACCAAAACGCAGGGTTGGGAAATCGGTGTGCGGCGCACGTTTCCGATCCGAACCGATCAAGCCTGGGAACTGCTGATGACACAGCCGGGATTGGGTTTATGGATGGGTCAGGGTGTCGAACCCAATTTCAAAAAAGGCGACAGCTACGAGACCGCCGAGGGAACGACGGGCGAGATTCGGAGTTATAGTCAGGGCAGTCTGATCCGCCTGACGTGGCAGCCGCGCGGCCAAACGCTGCCATCCACCCTGCAAATCCGGGTGATGCCCGCCAAAACTGGCGCGACAATCAGCATCCATCACGAAAAATTGGCGGACGGCGAGGTTCGTAAAGCCATGCGCGACCATTGGTCAGGGGTGATGGACAGGCTAGCGGCGCTTATTAAGTAACCTCAGTTCGGGATAAGCCCTTCAAGCTTTGCCTCAAAGTACGCTAAACTATCTAGTCTATTTTTTATTCTGTGTCCCATTTCCTTTGACGACATATAGTAAACAAGTTTGAGGTGATAGAATAATAAACACAAACTATATCGATCTTCAAAATCTGCGCGACGCAGCGCCAGCAGGAAAATGGATGAATCGTGTTGCCCCTTTATTGAATCTTTTAAACGATTTAGGGGTGATGGAAACGTTAAATCTGGCAATCTACTACCTTGAAACCTACGCACCTAAGTTCAAACAATCCCATCCAGAGGAAAAATGGGTGGGAAAGCACCTTGAGATGATAAAGATTGCCATCCTGTCAGGGGCGATGGTTGAATTACGAGCAAATCCTATTTTGGTGAATAATTCCGATAAAGTTTCTGAGACCCTGGCGAGCGTTATAGGAGGATTGCGAACGGCGGTACTCAACATGGATGATGCCAATAAGTCTATTGAAACAGTAGCGGAGGTTATCTCACGAACGTTCATGATGGAAATCAGCGAACGAATGGAAATGGTAACACCCGAACTTTCAGAAAAACCAAGTTCGAGTGCGACGACGGTACAAGAAGCTATGAATGAGAAAGTTATGGTGTCCATTCGTTCACGTAATAATCCACTGGTTGTAGAGCTTGAGAACAACTTGTGGCTGGGGCTTGCTGATGAAATCCAAAGACGTTTGGAATTAAAAGATAGTAACGCCTGACAATTAATAATTTTAGTAACCTAGCACACGCTCTCAGCAGTATTCCATAAGTATTCCATAACCGCCTTCAAAACCTTTATCCCGAACTGACGTTAAGTAGCGAACCCAATACCAGTTTAGCCATAGTCGGGCTTCTAACAAACCATTTCCCAACCGGCCTCCCCTCAAAATCGAAACAAATGTTCGAACAAATGTTTCACCTTTTGCTCTCAACTTGTGCCATACTGTGTATGCGCGTATGCGTAGGGACAACGGCTTGCCTTGTCCGTCTTCCAGAAAACGGTCTTGGTCGTCGCCGCCGCTGCAAACCTGCCTTTGCCTTTTGTCTTTACTCTGCACTATCTTTTATGGCGACTATGGCGGCAGCACAACCCTTTCACCGCCAATACCGGCGAAGCGAATGTCGCCACGAACATAGATTTTTAGCGATCAGCCAAATGATAAAATCGGGAATTTTTCGATAGCCCCATTTTCAACTTTTTCAACGAATTCAACATACCGAGGGGAAATCGTCCACACAACCTGCTTTTGTCTTTTACGTTGAATTCTGAACGCTGCACCGTCTTCTATAGTCTCGCCGCCGCCGCCGCCGCCGACTTTAATATTGCCCGTAATCTTCTGCCTTTATTTTTTACTCGGTACTTAGTACCCAGCACTCAGAACTTGCTTTTTTTACGCTGAACTTTGCACGCTGCACTCTGTACTTCTTTTTTCGCCCTATCCAAAGGCCAGCGCCACCAGGCCGACCAGCATCACAGCAGCGGCGACGATACGCCGACGCGAGGCTTCTTCCGAGAGCAGGCGTGCGCCCAAAAATGCGCCGATCAAAATGCTGGTCTGGCGCACGGGGGCGAGGTTGCTAATCGTGCCGACTGAGAGGGCAATCAAAAACAGCATATACGACAGCGAATCCAAAATGCCGATGCCGAAAACCTCGCGGCGTTGATTTTTCCAGGCATTCGCGACCCGATCCCGGTAGCGGTAGGCAACCGGCGCGAGCAAAATGGCCTGCGATGCATTCCCCGCCCAGATGAAAATCACAGGCGGGATGGCATAGGTACTGACGGCTTGTTTGTCCCACAGGGTATAGGCCGCGATGGAAAGCCCGCACAATAAGCCGAAGGTGATGGCCGTCGCCGCCCCATGCCCACGCAGCGCCAGCGGATTGCCAGTCAAAATGAGCACGCCCGCCGTCACACATAATGCGCCGACCAACACAAACGCTGATGGTCGTTCATTCAGCAAAATTACCGCGCCGACAATCGAGAGCATGGGGCCGGTTCCACGCGCCAATGGATAGACCAGCGATAAATCGCCCGTGCTATAGCCACGCTGCAATAAAAAATAATAAGCGATATGCAGGACAACTGAACCCGCGATATACAGCAGTTGAGGCGCACCTATAATTGGTTTTTGAATGAAGAAAATCGCCGCAGCGACAGGCAAGTATATCAACGCGGCGACGGTGCTGAACAACCAGACCATCGCCATGCCGCCGCCCGCGCGCTTCGCCAATAAATTCCACGAGGCGTGCATGAGCGCCGACACCAGCACCAGCCCGAAGGCGAGTCCATTATTCATCGAGACCTATCCTTATGGAGAAACGCGAAAAAGCGTTCACAGGAACGCCTTTTTTAAGAACCGGTTAAGGATACATCATTTTGGGTCGGGGAATGGACTTATCGGCGTGGCACATTGACCTTCAATTGTGGTTATATTTGGGGTTATGAAGCCGGACGAGATATATCTCGTCCCTACAGTTACCGACTTTGTAGGGACGAAATATATTTCGTCCGTTTTATTGTTGACGGTCAAACCACCAGATCATTCGCAGGAGGGCAGTGCCCCCAGGTCGATGAGCCATAGGCCGCCGTTGACGCCATCCGCCATGAGGGCAATGGTGTTATTATCCGGCGAGAAAGTCCAGGTCGCACGGTCTTCCGTCGTGATGTTCAAGGGCAGCGGCGATAAATCATGGAGTTCAGCGGTCTCCTGGTTGAAGCAGGCTAATTTTGCGCCGTCACCGTCGGGCTGCGCGATGTAAATAAAGGTCGTCTTATCGCTGTCCTGCTCCACCAGCGGCCCCGGCCAATTGTTCCCTGGCACAGCGGATTCGAAGAGCAAATTCTCGCCGGGATAAGCCGCGCGTTTGCTGTAGTAACCCGTTTTGCCGTCCTGATCCAGCGCCAGAATAATTTGCTGACCATCAGGTGACACGCCGGGAGTAATCAGCGAGGGCGGGTTATTGTCGGGGCGTTCGCTCAGGACTTTGCCTTCGACACTGCCGGTAAAATAATACACCGGGTCGCCATACGCGCCGTAGTATGAGGCCAAAAATACACCCGCTTTGAGCCAGGTGATACTCTGAAGGGTGCGGCGCGACAAATGATCGAGGACGAGGCGTTTGAACGAACCGTCCGGCTCGGCACTGTAAAAGCTGTTGAGTTCATTCTGATAGACCATACGGCGGGCATCAGGCGGGAAGCTCAACAGCGAATGGCTGAAATACAGGTCATCTTGCAGGCCGAGTTGGCGGCGCAGTGCCGGGGTGATAAGCGCGTTATTGGAATATTCGATTGACTTGGCAGCGCCCGATTTCAGATCGTATTGATTCCAATTCCAGGCGTTGAACAGGTCACGGCGGCAGCCTTCGGCGAAGCGCAGATTATCCTCGTCGATCCATTCCAGCGAGACGACTTCACCATCCGAAATTTGTTGGATGCCTTCGAGCACGGCAGGGGTTTCCTCCAGGGCAGCGTCCGAGGCTGTGCCCTGAGCGGTCACATCCACATGGTCAACGGTGAGGCCATCTTCATCGAGTTCAAGCGGAATCGCGAAGGCTTGTTGTGAGCTGGGTTGCAGCGCAAAATCGGGCAGGAGTCCAGCGCCACAGGCATTCACCAGATAACCTTCACCCTCGCCGATGGGTTGATTATCGGCATCATAGGCTTGCGCTTGCAGGGCGACATCGGTGTAAGTCTGAAGGCTGTCATTGACCAGCACACCCTGCGCAACTAGCGTTTGCTGCCCATACAGATCGGTTTGCGGGGCGACGATGGTGTCCTGAGCGGTCAGCGAGGCATCCTGCGCGGCGGCGCTACTTACAATGCATAATAAGGCGAGAATTCCGAGGCCCAAACGACGCATAGCAACAACCTTTTCCAATAAATCTGTTTACGCCGCCGATTGTAAATGGGAATGCAGCAACCGCCAAGCCGCAGAGAAAGAGAAAAAATTGAACCACCGAGACACAGAGATCACAGAGGGAGAGAAAAGACAGGTGGGGTTAAGGAAAACAGGCTAGGCTGAACTCATTCGCGGCAGTTCAGAGAAGGATGCGGTTATGAAATCCACAACCGAGGGGTTGGTGTTGGCGGCAGATGCAGCAGTTGATTTGCAAACGCATACGATTTACAGCGATGGCCTGTGGACGCCGGAACAGTTGATTGAGCATTTCGTGCGCGAAGGTTTTGGATTGGCGGCCATCACCGACCATGACCGGGCGGATACGACTGCCGAATTGCAGCAAATCGCCGCAGCAAAAGGATTTCCACTGCTGATCGCTGCCGAAATCACCTGTGCGTGGAAAGGTGAAATGACCGATATGCTGTGTTACGGATTCGATCCTGAGAAGCCCGCCTTGAGCAATTTAACCGGGGGTATTCTGCACCGCCAGCAGGAAAATACGCAGACGGTTTACGATAATCTGGCGAAACAGGGTTATCGCTTTGAGGCGGATGATTTGCAAAGCATTCTGGATAAACCGAGCGCGCAGCAGCCGCATGAATTTGTCGCGCTGATGCAAAAACGCGGTTATGGCAGCCCGGAACTATCCGCCGGGAAAATTATCACGGAGGCAGGTTTTGCTTTTGCCACCGTTGAGATTGCGGCGGCTGTCGAGGCGGGGCATCAGAGCGGCGGGGTGTGTTTGATCGCCCATCCTGGACGCACGGATTTCATCACTTATACGACGGATATGTTTGACGAACTGCGCCGGAATGTGCCGATTGACGGTTTTGAGGTTTATTATCCGCGCCACACGCCGGAACAAACGGCGACCTATTTGGACTACGCGCAAGAGCACGGCTTGCTCGTCAGTTCGGGATCGGATTCGCACACGCCGGAAAAACCGCCGATTCAGTATCGGGCGGCATTGAGTCGGGATTTGTTGGCGCAGGTGGGGATTGGGGTGCGGTAATCCCTACCCCTAGCCCCTCCCCGCTTCGCAAAGAGGGGGAATCAAGAGAAGCGGAGACAAACCAGTCATCGCGCCAATAAGCCAAGAAAAAGGACGGACGAGATATATCTCGTCCCTACAGAAAACGATTCGGGTTTATCGGCGATAAACCCCTACAAAATCATGCTTATTTCTTGGTCTGGAACAAATCTTTGAGCGCGCCCTCGGCTTCCGGGTAATGAAAGGAGAAGCCGGATTCTTGCAGGTGTTTGGGGATGGCGCGCTGGCCTTTCAGCAGCAGGACATCGCCTAACTCGCCGAAGGCCAGCTTGAAGGGGAATCCGGGTGTAGGGAAGCCCGATGGACGTTTCAAAACGCGCCCCAAAACATTCGCCATCGCCTCGTTGCTGAGCGGCGCGGGCGCGGTCAGGTTATAAGCACCGCTGGCACTGGGCGTATTGATCAGAAATTTAATGGCCGCGACTTCATCATCAATGTGAATCCAGGGCATTTGCTGGTCTCCCTTGCCGATCTTGCCGCCGACGAACATTTTAAAGGGTAAGGATAACATGGGCAGCACGCCGCCTTTAGTGCTGAATACTACACCGCTGCGGATGATGCAGCGGCGCACGCCCATTGCTTCAACCGGGGCGGTGGTGGCTTCCCACTGCTTGCAGACATCGGCCAGAAAATCATTCGCTGGTGGGGTTGATTCGGTGATGTCTTCGGAACCGCGCGGGCCATAATAGCCGACGGCTGACGATTGGATCAGCACGCCCGGTTTGGTCTTGGCGGCGGTGATAGCCTCGGTGATGGCCTGTCCGGCATTGACTCGGCTTTCCAGAATGCGCTTTTTACGCTCGGCAGTCCAGGGTTTGGGCGGGAAGCCTTCGCCCGCGATGCTCTCGCCAGCGAGGTTGACGATTGCGCCCGCGCCGTCGGCCAATTCGCCCCAACCTGCGGCGCTGTGGGCATCCCACTCGACCACGCGCGCGCCCGGTGGGAGGCCGTCAGTCTTATTTTTATTGCGGCTGAGGACGATGATTTCGTGTCCATCTTTAGCTAAACTGTTGGCGAGCGCTTTGCCGATTAAGCCCGTCCCGCCCGTGATGATGATTCGCATTTTCCCACTCCTTTTTTGGCTGTCCCACCGTTTATTGTCTATCTATTGTATAGGTATTGTATAAGAAAGATTGACCCGAAGCAACGTTTGCTCATAGGGTGCTCACCCCTATCCCCCAGCCCCTTTCCCCGTGTACAGAGAAAGGGGAGCAAGAAATGCGGTTTATGGGGATGCTTTATGTTATGAACCGATTATTGAATATTCGCCCAACGCCAGATAATCGCCGCCCGCGACGGGTAGGCGTGCCGATGGATCATCCCGATTATACAACCCGATAATGAGTTTATAGGTTCCGGCGG
>JBDTNB010000250.1:0-7683 GCA_039933955.1 Chloroflexota bacterium | reverse complement strand
CCAATGATCTGACGGTGATTTTCGTCGCGCTGGAATTGTTGAGCATCCCGCTGTATGTATTGGCGGCCTTCCGCGCACCTGACGTAAAATCCGAAGAAAGCGGCATGAAATATTTCATCCTGGGCGCGTTCGCCAGTGCGTTCTTCGTGTACGGCGCGGCGCTGGTTTTCGGCGCAACCGGTACGACCAGCCTACCCGGCATTTTCAACGCAGTCTCTACCGTCGTCGCAACCGGCGGATCATCATCCTTCCTGCTGCTGATTGGCGGCGGTTTGATCCTGGTCGGCCTGGGCTTCAAAGTCGCGGTGGTTCCCTTCCATATGTGGACGCCCGATGTGTATGAAGGCGCGCCAACTCCGGTCACGGCCTTTATGAGCGTGGGCGCGAAAGCCGGTGGTTTCGCCGCGCTGCTGCGGATCATGGTCGTCGGCCTTGCAACCTTCGTGCTGAAGGACGGGCAGACCGCCGCCGCTTGGCAGCAAACGTTCGCGGTTGTCGCCGCGCTGACGCTGATCCTCGGTAATTTTGTCGCCATTTCGCAGACCAATATCAAGCGTATGCTGGCCTATTCGTCAATTGCTCACGCGGGTTATGTGATGATGGCGGTAGCAGCGGCGGGTTCGGCGGGCGTGGCAAATGCCGCAACCCAGGCCGCCCTGCTGTATCTGCTGGCCTATATGTTCACCAACCTGGGCGCGTTCGGTGTGGCGATTGCGATTGAGAAGAACGACGGCACAGGTACGAACCTGGAAGATTTCGTCGGCTTGAGCAAGAGTCGTCCACTGCTGGCGATGATGATGGCAGTATTCATGTTGAGCCTGACGGGGATTCCGCTGACCAGCGGCTTTATCGGCAAGTGGTTCGTCTTCAAAGCCACGATGGATTCCGGCCTGATTTGGCTGGCGGTCATCGGCGTGCTGTCGAGCGTGGTGAGCGCCTATTATTATGTGCGGGTCATTATCAACATGTACCTGCGCGATGGTGAAGGTGATCCGGCTGCGGGCGCAACCCAACTCGTGACCTGGGGCGTCTACGTGGCGTTCGCCGGGACGATCATCATGGGCATATTCCCCTTCCTGGTGACGAACCTCAGCGACAAAGTCGCCATCGTTGCCAACGTCCTGGGGCGGTAACAAATCGCGGTTTTGGCTTCTGAAAAGCAATCATATTTGACATGAACTAGGCGTAGGGGCTTGTCGGCGACAAGCCCCTACATTTTTAGTATATAGATGACAATTTCCTGAAAAACAGGATGGAACAGGAGATTGTTGAAAAACTGTTTACAGACGGATGAGTTTCAGTTTCTCTGAGGCGAAAACTCCTTGTCCAAAATCTTCTGCATTTCAGCTAACCGCTCTTACGCTTTTTCCGGGTGCATCCGCTCGATGTCCGCCAGGGCTTCCCCGGCGAAACGGCACAGCAATCCCAGCAATGCCAAATCGGACTCCGAGAACGGTTCATCTCCCGGTTGATTCAGCGTTTCCAGCACACCGTAAACTTTTCGATCCCCAATCAGGGGTGCGGCGGCGATGGATTGCGTGCGAAAGGTGAACTGCTCGTCGATATTCTGCGAGAAACGCACGTCACGGCGCACATCGCGCACCAGGGTCGGCTCGGCATTTTTGATCACCCAACCGGCAATCCCCTCGTCGGCTGGGATGCGATAACCCAGCAGATTGGCCGCCAGCGATCCTTTGACCACCACAAACACCAGTTCATTGGTCTCGTCGTCCAGCAACATGAGCGAACCATCAGGCGCATTCACCAGACCCAGAGCCTTCATGAAAATATTTTCCAGCAGCGGCAGTAGTTCCGCGTCGCTGGTGAGGTTTTTGGTGGAGAGGGTCAAGTCGTTGAGGATATGCACGAATTCACGCAGATCACGCAGTTCTTCGTTCAAAAGCTCATTTTCTTCTTGCAGGCGGGCATTTTCGCGCCGCATGATTGCCATCGGATTTGTAACCATGTCAAACCTCCACCTCGTCGTTCAGCATAGTTATTGTATTACAATTTCGTATGATCGCGAATAGGGCGTTGGTCTAACGTAGGTTAGGAAATGGTTTGTTTAATCCTGGCGGCGCTTGCGTTCGGGAAGATAATCGTTTTCATCGTCCACTACGGCTTCGAGTTCGCCATCGACGGTCAGACGCACACGCGGATCGCGTTTAGGCTTCTCGCCTGTGCTCCATTCGCGTTCAGCCTCAATTGCCCGTTCGATAGCGCGTTCGCGGGCTTCGGTCATCCCGTAAATCAGCGTGTGAATCACCATCCCGACGAGCCAACCCACCGATGAAAGCAGCAGCAGCACGCTCAAAAACCCGCTGCGCGCGTAGTCTGGTGTGCCAAGCCATAATCCCCAGGCCGCGCCATTGATAATCAGGAAGGCCACGAGATGGCTGTAAAATCCGATCCGGTTGTTATAACGCTCAGTGATGCGTTGGCGGATTTCGTCGTATTTAGGTTCAGGCATGATTTTATCTCTTAACGGCGTCGGTGCTGCTGCACATCTACTTCGTCATCCGTCACTTCTTCGATTTCGCCATCTTCGGTCAACTGCATACGTGGGTCACGCTTGGGCTTTTCGTAACCGCCGCTGCGCATCTCCCGTTCGCGCGCAATCGCGTCCTGGATAGCACGTTCACGGCGTTCTGCGCCGCCGCCGGCTTCATAATAATAATCCAGGTAGTGGATGAAAAAGCCGATACCCCAACCGATGGTCACTAGCAGCGGCAAGAAAATCCCCATAGCATCGTATAAGTTGCTTAACACGGGAACATCACTGGCAATCCCGGTTAACCAGAACACCCATATGATTAAATTCACCACCACGTAGGCCGCCAGATGCATGAACAATTCTTTGCGCTTGTTGAAACGCTGTTGAATCCGATTGCGGATTTCATCATAATTGGGTTCGGACATACACTACCTCACACACTTTCAGCACGACTTGAAGGGTCGTATGGTTATCGCCCACGCTTATTTTTTTCAGCGCGGCTGATGTCATCATCCGGCACAGGTTCCAATTCGCCATCTTCGGCGATGCGCATCCGCTGATCGTTCTTGGGCTTTTCCACATAACCGGCTTCCTCGCGGCGCGCCAATTCCTGCTCAATCTCGCGCTGGATCGCTGCTTCACGACGATTCGAGCCGCCGCCGTAGCGGTAATAATAAGTCAGGAAATGGGCGATAATGCCGACGCTCCACCCCCCTGTGATAAAAATCGGCCAGGGGAAGCCTAAGCCCGATGGGGTTGTCTGAGAAACCCCATTTGCTACGCTCGTAACTCCCCCTGGGGTCAACAGCAGCCACATACCCCAGCACATCAGGTTGAAAATTACGAACGCGGCAAGGTGAATGATGAGACCTACCCGCTGCTTATAACGCTGCTCGATTTTCCAGCGGATTTCTTCGTATTGAGAGTCAGTCATAGGTTATATCCTCATCGGCTGAACTAGCGATTCCGTTTGCGCTTCTCGGTTTCGCTGATTTCGTCGTCCGGTACGGCTTCCAACTCGCCATCTTCACTCAGGCGCATCCGCTGGTCATTCTTGGGCTTTTCCAGATAACCAGCTTGTTCACGCCGCGCCAATTCCTGGTCAATCTCGCGCTGGATGGCTTCATCCCGTTGATTCGCGCCCGCGCCATAACGGAAATAGTAGCTCAAAAAATGTGCAACCAGACCAGCACCCCAGCCAACCATTATGATAAGGGGAAAGGGGAAGCCGATGGGTAACGCCATCGTTTGGGAAGGAGCGCCAATAACTTGTAGGGTGGTCGCGACGGGTGTCATGAACGCCCACATCCCCCAAAACATCGAATTAATAATCAAATAAACAACTACATGGATGATAAGCCCCAACCGCTGCTTATAACGCCGCTCCACTTTACGCCGAATATCGTCGTATTGAAAGTCGCTCATAGGTTAATCCTCATCGGCTGAACTAGCGATTCCGTTTGCGCTTCTCGGCTTCGCTGATTTCGTCGTCTGGCACTGCTTCGAGTTCGCCATCTTCGGTCAGGCGCATCCGCTGGTCATTTTTAGGTTTTTCCATGCTGAGACTGCTACGCCGCGCCTGTTCCCGTTCGATTTCGCGCTGGATTTCTTCTTCACGGCGGTTAGCACCCCGGCCATATTTGCCATTGTAGTCAACATAATGGGCAACCATGCCAATGCCCCAAAAGAATGTGACGAAAATCGGCCAGGGCAACGGTAACTCGGCTCGACCACCCAACCATCCTGACAAATCGGACTGCGAACTGAAAAACCAGATCAACCACAACACAAGGTTGACGCTTATGAAGGAAACGCCGTGACTCAATAAACCCTGGCGCTCTTTGAATTTCTTTTCGATGCGCATCCGGATGCGTTCTTCTTCAGTCAGCGGGCCGCGTTCACGGGCGGCTTCTTCAATCGACTCGGCAATTTTTTCGATGTAGCGCGCGCCTTTGCGCATCTGGCGTTCTGCTCTGCGCCCCAGGTCACCAAGATCAATTTCGGCCTCAATGTTGCCACGTCCTCTGTCCCTACCACCACCGCGGCGAGAGTGCTCGGCATCCCAGGCGCGCCCCGCCCCAAACGGAACTGGCGGGGTGGGCGGGCCAGGGGGTATTCTTCCCGCCGTTCGGGGCGCGGGGATGCGTTCTGCGGGGGCAGATTGTGCATCTACCGAAATCGTGGGCGAATTTTCAAGTTCGTTGAGCTTGGCCTCGGCCACTTTATCGCGCTCCGGGTTGAGCGCTTTCAGGCCGGATTCGGCAGCCGCTTTGCGGAAAGCGTCGATCATCTCCGTCGCGGAGCCAAAACGGTCTGCCGGATTTTTCGCAAGCGCCTTGAGCAGCACTTTCTCGACAGGCGGTGGCACTTCCGGATTAAGTTTGCTGGGCAGCGGCAGATCGGTATAAATCTGATCGTGGACGATGGCATAAGGTGTGTCGGCATTGAAGGGCACGCGCCCCACCACCATCTCATACAGAATCACGCCCAACGAGTATAAATCGGTGTGATAATCCAGGTTTTTCTCGCCACGCGCCTGCTCCGGCGAAATATACTGCGGCGTCCCCAGGATCATATCAGCGCTCATGGTCGATTCGCCCGCCTGGGCAATCCGCGCCAAGCCGAAATCGGTCAAATAGGGGACATTATTGTTGTCCAGCACGATGTTGGAAGGTTTAATATCGCGGTGCAGCACACCTTGCTTATGCGCGTAGGTCAGCGCGGCAGCAATCGGCGTGAGGATATTCAGGATGTCATCGAGGGTCGGCGGCGCGGCGGACAAAATCCGCTTGAGCGTGCGACCTTCGATAAATTTCATCACCAGATAGGGCTGACCGTCATGCTCGGCATAATCATAAACCTGGACAATATGCGGATGTTCCAGCTTGGCGACGATTTGCGCCTCGCGTTCAAACCGCGCCAAAAAATTCCCGTCGTCCTTGAACGCCGGATGCATCACCTTAATGGCAACGTAGCGATCCAACTTGGCGTGATAGGCCTTGTAGACGGTTGCCATGCCGCCCTGCCCAAGCTGCCCAATAATCTGATACGGCCCCAGCATCTGCCCTTCGTACAACGCCATGCGCGTGTTCTCCACCTGAACCCCCAAACATTAGTTTCATTATAACGGAACGCTGGGTGCTTGCCTATAACTCGTCGCGCTTCGGTTTTGCCGCCGGATCGTAATTGAAAACTAACTCGCCATCATCGCCGACAGAAGCTTGTGAATATGCCTCATCGTCCAAGTCCGGTTGATCTTCTAAATCCAGTGTCAATGTTGTGGTCGCAACAGCGGCATCCTCCTCTGGGATGATGCGGTGAAAAAGCGCCGCAATCCCCACACGGATAGGCAGATGCAGATAGCGCAGGCACACGATCAACAGCGTGATTATTGCCCCTATCAGCAGCGCTTCGCGATTCAATCCGATGGCGTAGCGCAGCCCGCTCACTTCCAACCCAATCCAGGCCAGCAGGATGCGGAAGAATATCGTCGCGCCGCGTTGAAAGCGGTTCGGCGGCTGTGACTGCCAACCGACAGACGGCGGAAAATCAGCAGGTTCATCATCGCGATTTTTAGTCTGATCTTTCGACCACGTTTTAATGTCCATACATTACTCCTCGTGGAGCGTCCGCTTGGGTTTTTCGTCAACCCATGCGTCCGGGATTTCACTGGCATCATCCGATAGCAGCCGATTTGGAGCGGAGGAAGTGATTTGCTCGGAGGGTGCTGCATCTGGCGAAAATTTACCGTAGATCCGTTCCCAGGCGGATTCAATTTCCTGGTCGCGGCCATTCGCCAGCCTGAGATAACCCCAATGGAAAACCAGACATAGCGTCCATGCCACCATAATAGCCACAAAGATTTGATTTTGGGTGTAATAATATTGGGTGAGCATGTACCAGGTTGTCACCATCGCAGCCAGCACAAATACCGTAAAGTGCAAAGCAAAACGGATCCGCCGCCGGTAACGGCGCTCGATTAATGTACGGATTTCCAGGAAATCAGGATTCATCGACCAAATCCTCGCTCATTCACTCATACTCCCGACATCTGATTCTTCAGGGATTCATCCTCGTCCCCGTAGTCAATTTCAATTAATTCGCCGTCATCAGATAGGCGCGATGTTCGTTTGGCTTTTTCAGGATAACGACCCTCCAACATCGCCTGCTGAATTGCCTGTACCAGCAAGCGTTCCCGCAGCGCCTGTTCGCCTTCGGCACTGTCCATACGGATCGTCCTATAATGCAAAATCACTTCCAGCAAGCCACCTATACTCAGCGCTAAAATCGTCGCCGACGCTGATTCAGTCAAGAACGGCCCGTGAATAATCGGGATGATGATCCAGCCGAGCAGCATGACCGCCAGATAAACGGCCACATTCACGCGAAAGAATAGGCGGCGGCGTTTGGTCTTTTCGCGCGTCAGTTCAGCCTCAACTGATCGACGGATACTTTCAATAGACGGTACATCGCTATACGGATCGGTTTTCACGGCTGTCTCCCCAGGGCGTGCCCCATACACATTTTCCCACAGGTTTTCCATTGCCCCATCCTGAGTGCTGGCGGTGCTGTGATAAAACCAGTGACCGATCAGCAAAAACGCCCACAAGGTCGGCGGCAGCAGATAAACGGGATTGCCAGTTTGTGCGCCCCGCAGCCAGAAAAAGAACAGGATCATGCCAATTACAAATAAAAGAATGTGTAAACGAAAGAAAAAGCGACTGCGGCGGCGTTTTTCAATTTGTTTGTGCGCCTGCCCATAATTCAGGTTGGTCATGGGTTGTCCTCCCTAAACGCCTTATCACGAACGGGGAAATCTACCAGTTCTGCATCAGCATCTTCATCCATGAGGCGCTCGCGGCGTTTGGCTTTCTCGTCCCAGCCTGATAGGTCGTCGCTATCCAGGTTCAGCCGAAGCATTTCCTGTTGAATTTCGCGAGCGACAGCACGTTCGCGCATTCGGCGTGTGCCACTTTCCGAACTCAACCACAGCGAAGCACCGTGCAGGATCACACCGACTGTCCAGCCAGCGCTCATCATCGACAAAGTGGCTATAAGCAGCCTGGAGAAATCATCATAGCGCCTGACGAATAAACTCCAAGTGACGACCATGAATAGCATGTAGAGTAAAAAGTTTGGCTCATGTTCAGAGAAAGTGAAAACGAGATAGAATTGAGAGATGGACTTCC
>JBDTNB010000249.1:0-7792 GCA_039933955.1 Chloroflexota bacterium | reverse complement strand
GTTTCGCCGCAGTGCCCGATTACCTCCTGGTGGGCTTTCGAAACCGAGGCGTTGAAGGCGCTGTTGGATTCGATTCTGGCGGAGTATGCGGTAGATGCGGATCGGGTGTATCTGACCGGCCTGAGCATGGGCGGTTATGGATCGTGGGCGTTGGGCATCCAACATCCTGAACTCTTCGCGGCGGTTGTCCCGATTTGCGGCGGCGGTGAACCGGATGCTGTATGTGTGCTGAAAAATGTGCCTGTATGGGCATTTCATGGCGATGCTGATCCGGTGGTTGAACTGTCCGAATCGGTGAAAATGGTCGAGGCCCTGCAAGCCTGCGGCGGCGATGTCAAACTCACGGTCTATCCTGGCGTGGAGCATGATTCCTGGACACAAACCTACGCCAATCCTGAATTGTATGAGTGGTTTTTGAGCCACAAGCGACATGTCTGATGCACATTGTCGATTTTGATTCGAACGACGACGCAATAATTGAACAGGCGGCGGTGCTGCTGGTCGAGGGCTTCCGCGAACATTGGGTTGATGCGTGGCCGGATATGGAATCGGCTTTGGGGGAAGTCCGCGAGTGTACCGTGCCGGAATACATCTGCCGTGCGGCGCTGGACGGTGATGGCAGGCTGCTCGGTTGGATCGGCGGGCGGCCTGAATATGACGGCAATGTCTGGGAGCTGCATCCGATGGTGGTAAGGGCAGATCGCCAGGGTCAGGGAGTCGGGCGGGCGCTGGTGGCTGATCTGGAAACTCAGGTGCGGGCGCGCGGCGGCCTGACGATCATGCTGGGCACGGACGACGAAGACAACATGACCAGTTTGGGCGGCGCGGATTTATATACCAACCTGTGGGATCAAATCGCCCATATCCGCAACCTGAAAAATCATCCCTACGAGTTTTATCAGAAATGCGGGTATCAGATAATCGGAGTCTTCCCGGATGCCAACGGGCGTGGCAAACCGGATATTCTCATGGGCAAACGGATTGATTAAATTTCCTTCCCACCCCGACTTACTCCCATAACCGCACGGTATATTATTCGTAGACCGTTTCCGCAAATCCTCGATGGTTTCAAATTTACACTTGGAGGTTCATCTTGATTTCTTGCTCCTGGCATCCTCGGCGGCGTGACTGAATTATTTTGCGCGGCAGGGAAATCGCAGGTGTCTTATAATGCCTGTACACACAAATGCGGAAAGGATTGAGCATGTCCGAGCCAACACTCACCCAGCTTCAGCAGGCTTACCAGTTGATTAAAAATGGCGAAAAAGAAGAAGCCATTTCGGTTTTGCGCCCGATGCTAACGGTTGATCCCAACAATGCCGATGGCTGGTGGCTGCTGGCAAACGCCGTCAGCGACCCCGCCGAGCAGCGTTCAGCTTTGGAAAAAGTCGTGATGCTGCGCCCCGATCATGCCCAGGCGCGCGAAAAATTACAGCAGTTGAAAACTGGATCGGAATTCAGCTTTGATAGCCCACCGAGCGCGGTGGGTTTTGGAGATACGCTGCAAAAGGCCAAACGCGAACCACCGCTTTATGTTCAACCGGTGCAGCCCGCAAAAAAAGGGAATAGTCCGATCCTGGTCATTTTAGCGGTCATTGGCGTGATTGCCCTGCTGGTCTGTGGGGTATGTTTTGTCATCACCCTGCAAGGCGCAAATATGGTTGGGCAGGTGATGTCCACCGTTGTCTCCAGTATCACCTCGATGCCGGGATCATTCCCCCAGGAATTGTCGGACATCAGCAACTTGCAGTCGAACGGCAACATCAATAAAGGCGATACTGTATCCGGTCAGATGAATGATCCTTTTGGCGCGGAAGGCTATAAATTCAGCGGCGAAACCGGGCAGAATATCACCATCACCGTGTCCTCAAAGGATAAAAGCTTTCTGCCGGGAGTGGGTTTATACGACCCGTCTGGTAAACTGGTCGATAAGGACAGCATTTTTTCGTCGGCTGGTAATTCGTCGGCGAGTAATCAGAACGCGACGGTCACGGTGCGATTGCCCAGCAGCGGCACATATACGATTGTTGTTCAAGGGTTCTTACAAGGTAAATTTACGCTGACGCTACAATAAGGCAGGTAATAAGACGCTTTTTTGAGGCGTCTGAAAGATATATCAGGAGGAAGACATGGCAGAGCCGATCATATTGACCGACGCGAACCTGGATATGGTGCTGCGCGGAAAACTGCCGGCGCTGATCTTGGTTTCCAACGGCGAAGGTGTACGGAATGAGTTCTCGACAGCCTTTAAAAAAGCGGCGGGCGAAAACGCTCAAGTCATGTTCGCAAAATTAGACCCATCCTGCAACCCACAGGCGGCGGCGCGTTTTGATACTGGCAGCAAGCCGGTCATGATTGGCTGGGCGAATAATGCCGAAGTGCTGCGCCGCCTCAAACCCTGGGGGACGGATGTGCCACTGGCAATTGAGATGCTGCAAAAGGCGGCCCAAGAACCCTCCGTAGCCGTAGTTAAAACACAAATTGGAGAAAAACCGATGACAACATTACCGACCAACATCGAAAGCAAGCCGTTTGTTGTGACCGACGCAACCTTCGAGCAGGAAGTCCTGAATTACGACAAGCCGGTGCTGGTCGATTTCTGGGCGGAATGGTGCGGCCCGTGTCGCATGGTCGCGCCCGTCCTGGAAAAATTAGCGGCGGAATATGCCGGAAAAATCCGTATCGCCAAAGTCGATACCGATGCCAACCCTGGCCTGTCGCAGGCCTTCCGCATCATGAGCATCCCGACGATTATGCTCATCAAGCAGCGGACGATTGTTTTCAGCCAACCGGGTGCACTGCCGGAACCGGCCTTCCGCGACCTGATTGAGCAGTTGATCGCCCTGGAAATCCCGCCGCAGACTGCCCAGGATGAACCAGAGCAGGAAACGACCCCAGAACAATAAATGAAGCGCTTGGCTTTTAGCCGTTAGCTTTTAGCCAAAACATAAAGGGTATGTCTGTCTTTGGCGGACATGCCCTTTTTTGTTTTCAAGTTGAGCTTAAAATTTATCTTCTAAACATCCACGCCTGCTAGCCCAAAGCTCCCTAACGTAAATGATAACTCACCGCCGTGATGGATTTCGTGTTCCAGGATGTGCCAGACCACCCAGGCGCGCGATTCATCGTGCCCGCGCCAGTTAATGAAGAACATGTCGCCCATCTCAGCGGCTGTCCAGCGCGCGAGGCAGGCGGTCAATAATGCCCAGGTTTGATCAAAGGCGGCGAGGATTTCAGCACTGCTGCGAGGCGGCGCGTCCGGCGCATCCCAGCCAATCAGCGCTTCAATTTCCACGTTCCCTTCACCCATGATTCCATGCAGATACCAGGCCCGCGCCATAATCATATGGGCGATAATCTCGCCCGCCGAGCGCTGTGACCCTAAGCGAAGGGTCAATTGTTCAGCGGTCAGGGGGGCAATCGCTTGTTTGAGTAGGCCCTGATAGGCGTGCCACCACTCGATAGAAAAAGATAGCGAGCTGTTCTCTTGCGTCAACTGTCCTGCCTCCCCAATAAAACGAAACATTTGTGCTATTCCGCAAATTACTATAGCAGAAAAATATCTACTTCGCCTCAGGAAAGTTTTGTTTGGGGGGTGTTGACATAACAAGATGGGTTATAATCGGCTGCGCTGAGGCAATCCTCAATACGAAGGCCATCAAGTAGCAAGGAAAAGACCTCATGAAATTATATTTTTTCCGGCATGGACATGCCGAAGACGCCGATGGGCCAGAATTTGATGATTTTGCCCGCCGCCTGACAGACAAAGGCATTGAGCGCACGGAAGCGGCTGCCCGTGCATTGGTGAAATTGGGGGTCAAACCGACGCGGCTCTACAGCAGTCCCCGCGTCCGCGCCCGCCAGACTGCCGACATCCTGGCGAAAGGGTTGGGCGTCAACGTATTGGTACGTGATGAAGTAGGCTTCGGTTTTAGCGCTGACTTCGTTGGGCCGCTCATCGTGGATGCCGGAACGGACGCTGAAATTATGTTTGTCGGTCATGAACCTGACCTGAGCATCACCGTGACCAAGCTGGTCGGTGGTGGCGAACTGGTGATGAAAAAGGGCGGCATGGCGCGCGTGGATTTGTTTTCAACGGCCCCACTGCGGGGCGCTTTAGTCTGGGTAATTCCCCCGAAGGTGTTTGATGACCTGGCAAATTAACAGTACAAAACCGATTGACCGTGTGATTCCGGGCAGCCTGTGTTATCTGGTGTATAACGAAAAAGTGCTGCTGATTCAACGGCGCAATCCGCCGCATGTGGGATTATGGAGTCCGCCGGGGGGCAAACTGAATCCCGGTGAATCACCCACGCGCTGCGTCCTGCGCGAATTTTATGAAGAGACCGGCCTGATCCTGCAAAATCCCCGGCTGCGCGTGGTGACGACGGTGCTCCATGGGGGGCTGGGGATGCACTGGATGTTATTCGTCTACTACGCGAAAGCTTTTAGCGGCGATCTGGCGGCGAGTGATGAAGGTGACATTCAATGGATTGATTTGGATGAGCTTGATCGCTATCCGCGTCCGGCAGCCGATGTGCGCATGTTCCAGCATGTACTGACGAAAGCGCCCGTGCAGGAGATGGAATTCCGCTACGATGCGAGTGAGCGCCTGATTGAGCAAACCGCTGGCGCGGGACGGTGAAAATAGCTGACAGCGAGTAGCCGTTGGCTTTTAGCAGAAATTCGGGGACGCGATTCTGGTGGCTGCCAAATTAATTCGGTAGACATTTACAAGCGGACGAAATATATGTCGTCCGTTTCAACGGTTGACTATTTTCCCCCACAATTCGTCTTTGCCAATCCCTACCGCTCCTCGGCTAATCCGATTGGGTTTTGAGTGGCAGGAAATATTTGGCATCCCAGGTCTGGATGACGGGTGCGAGGGCGGCATTCGACGGACTCACATCCAGGTTGTAGTTGGCATAGGTACAGTTGTCGATGTCGCTGGGAGTCGCGGGATTAAACACCATCAGATATTCGTGATCGTAACCCTGGTTGCTGATTGTGCCGCCGTGTCCCAACGGAATCGCTGAGGCTGTATCCCCTTTGATGCCCACCGCCCATAATTCGAGCGAGTCGTTGTCAACCAGATTGACACGATATGTGCCTTTGGGCGGGTTGAAGCCGATGTAATTGGCTCCCAATTCCTGGACACCGTAACCGTCGATGCGTCCCGTGCCGCCGATATTATTGCTCATCCACAGCACCGCTCCGCCGAATTCCGGGGCGAATTTGTAATCGCGCACGATATTCTGGATACGATAACGCGCCAGGGCGTTAGGGATGCTGTCATCGAAGAAGGCTAGCGTATGGTCGAGCGCGTCAAAACCGTCGTACTGGGCTATATCGTTCCACAATTTGTAGATTACTTTTTGACCGTGTGCATCGACCAATGACTGAATCAACAGCCATTCGCCGTACATCATCATGCCTTCTTCGGGATCGCTCTGCGTGCCGAGACAGAGTTCGGGATAACGGTAGTTGTAGTCGATGTAACCCGTCGCATCCTGATTTTTCGGGTAGGTTTGGGTTTCCATCCAGACTGAGGTCGATTCGGCGTACCAGGCCAGATCGTCAATATCATAACCGTGCTGAATCGCGTGATGGAACTCGTGGGCAGCCGTCGCCCGCATCAAATTAATCGGGTCATCTTCTGAGGCAAGTTCCTGGAAATCGTTGTCCAGGCGCAGCAGGGTTGACGATGCGTAATGCTCGACGGCGGCGGTATTGGGGTTATCACCATACTGATAACCGGGGCGGGCGCTGCCCATCGCACCGTAGCCGTCGTCATCCAGTGTATCCAGCAGGTAAACATCCATGCGGGCATCGCCGCCGCTGTGACCATCGCTGGGAGGGGCAGGCCATTTCATCTCGACAACCTGCTTGTGCCAGACATCTTCCATCGTTTTGGCGACCTGATAGACATAATCCTTTTTGACCGCATCTGTACCCACCAGCGTATAGTGGATGCGAAAATGAGCGGTATCCATCGTCAGGGCGGGGCCGCTCAGGGTGATTTCGGCAGGTTGGGTATCGAGGTTGTCCAGCACCGAGGCATCGCCGATGACAATTTTGAGTTCATAATCGCCGCTGCTGTCGTCCACCGCGCGGCTGAGGGTGATGGTGAATGCGCCTGACTGCGAGGCGGTATAGCCTAAAGCCGAATTCAACTGGTTATAATCGCGGTCATCATTTTCGGCGACGACCACGCTGTCGGCATTTTCCAGGCTGAGATAGGTATCGAGATCGCCGGAGGTGGAATCCGCCGTAATGTAAACCGATTCGTCGCGGTTTAAATTGAAGGTCGTCGAAAAAGTCGGATCGTCGGCATTGAGCGCGCCGGTATAGGTCTGGTCATCGGCGCGGATCACGCTAAAACCTGCCAGGGTCAGCAGGATGAAACCGCTTATAGAGATAAAACGTCGCACCAAAGCATCTCCTGTCGAACTTACGTCGAGACCATCCGCAGACAGCCCTTTCTCAGTGTAAGCGCATTTGTGGATTTGCAGGCGCAATTTTTATCGGTTTTTGATAAACTATGCACAATACTCGTTCAAAGCGAGGGTCGCAGCAACTTTTGCTTTGAACACCTCCATAACCCAATTTGACTGAAACGATTATGCTTTTCTGGAGACGATTATGAGCGACACACAACCCGCCGTTGAGCGCACCGATCTGGATATTCTGAGCGATGTTGAGCATCTGATTACCACCTATCCCCCCCTCATGAAAGACCGCCATGCTATTAAGTTACAGGTCAAAAACGGCGATGTGACCGTGACGGGGCATGTGCAGACGCCCAATACGCGGCGCTATTTTCTGGATATGATCCCGGAAGTCGAGGGTGTGCGTTCGGTGGAGGCCGACAGTTTCTATGTCGATGAAAACATTCGGCTGGAAATCGGCAAGGTCATCCCTGCCGGGGTCTTGGTCGCCAAAATTCAACATGGTGTGGTGATTTTGGCGGGTGAATTGCCCGATGGGGTGAGCGCTGCGTCGGTTGTGGAACGTGTCGGGCAGATACCGGGTGTGATGCAGGCCATACCGAGTTTTCGGTAGGGGTTTGTCGGTGACAAGCCCTTATAGCAAATAGATGGATTCGATGGACAGGACAAAAACCTGTCCTTTTTTATTTAGCCAGCGCCGCTGTAGAAGGCCGCGCGGATTTTGGTATCGGCAAAATTGGGGTAGTCGTACTCGGCAATCAATTCGTGCAGGCTGACTTCGCGCATTTGCTGCATCCCCAGCAGCAAATCGGCCAGCACAATATCAACCACCAGCAGCAGGCGGCCAAAGTTTTCATATTGGCCTTGCAGGGCGGTGAACAACACGGCGAAGACCCGCTCGCGTAAGTCGGTGTCCATGATACCGCTCCCCGGCCAGCTTACCGGCCATTGGTCGTGGTAGGTTCCGACGCGCAAAATGTCCTGGCGCAGGGTCGCGAGTTGGGTAATCGCGGCTTTGCGATCCTGGGCATCGAGCAGGCGGTTTGTGCCGCGATAAGGCGCGTTGGGAAGCTGTTCGTAAAGCTGCCCCGGCGGCGTGAGTTCGACCAAACGGAAAACACTACGCCCTTTGAGACCCAATCCTTCGGCCAGGGAGAGCGCGCAGCGGCGATAGTATTTGGTTTTGGCCGGGTCGTCCGCGTGTTTGTCCAGCCGCCAGATCAGCGAGAGATAATCGCCAAAATCCATTGGGAGACGGGGCGGTTCGTCCGGGCCGTAAGTGGAGGTCAGTTGGCTGATGCGGGTGCGCTCAGTACGGTTCGACATGGTTACTCAATCATTGG
>JBDTNB010000248.1:0-7829 GCA_039933955.1 Chloroflexota bacterium | reverse complement strand
AGTATCATAAATACGTGAGCATGGAAAATAATAAGGATAAGCTCAAAACGGGAGCACACAATGTCTAATTTCTTTGGTTCACCGAGCGAAAGCTCAATTCCTGCATCGGGGCTTCGGGTCGAATTCAACGCACTGATGCGACAGGTCTACCTATGGATGGCAACGGGTCTGCTGGTCACTGCTGCTGTAGCTGTTGGGACAGCGACGATGCCCAGTTTGCAACGGTTAGCACTCAATCCAGCAGTTTTAATAATCGCCATCATCGCCGAATTGGCATTAGTGCTGATTCTAAGCTTCGCGCTCAAGCGGCTCTCACCCGGTGTTGCAATAGCCATGTTCTTTGTCTATGCCGCCCTGAACGGTTTTACGTTGTCAATCATTTTCCTGGCTTATGAACTGCCCGCAATCGGCGCAGCTTTCTTGACTACGGCTGGATTGTTTGGCGCGATGACCGTCGTCGGCTTCACCACCAAGACTGATTTGTCCAAATATAGCACATACTTTCTGATGGCGCTGATTGGACTCATTATCGCCGGTGTGATTAACATCTTCCTGCAAAGCAGTGCCTTCGATTTCATCATCAGTATCGCCGGTGTGCTCATTTTTACCGCGTTAACAGCCTATGACACCCAGCGTATTAAGGTTATGGCCTCCGATCCGACCATCCAGGCCGACGGCAGCCTGTCGATGAAACTCAGCATCATGGGCGCACTGCGTCTGTATCTGGATTTCATCAACCTGTTCCTGTTTCTGCTGCGTCTCTTTGGTCGCCGCCGCTAAAGCACTCCTGAGAATCAAAAAAGGCGCACGATTTCGGTGCGCCTTTTTTATTGCTGTTGATTTTATCCCCCGGCGAGGATCGGTGGAATATCCGTCCCGACCAGGATCGCAATATCATCTTTGGTCAGACCGTCCGCCCCTGGCTCAATCCGGTCAGACGAAATACCCATCAATGCCGCCAGATAACGTGCCGTCCACATCTTGCCTGTATAGACGTGAATCACGGTATTCCCATCAGACGGAGTCTGTGTATTGCCGACCTGGGTAATCGTGACACCTTTTCCGGTCAGCCAATCGCGGGTTTGATTGGCTAATCCCGCTGTAGTTGTATCATTAAACACCACAATCGAGGCTTGTTCCTCGTCTGCTTTAGTGCGCAGTTCCGACAGCGACAAATTATCCTGTGGGTTGAAAACCTGCTGAATCAGCAGCCGAATTGAGTTCAACTTCGGAACCAATACCTGTTCCCCGCTGCTGGTCGTGGCGAGGTCAACATATAGGTTGTTGATGACGCCGAAATGAAAACTGTCTTTGGGAATATCCTGCACCAGCTTGCCCAGGCTGAGAATTTCGTCGAGAGTTAGGTTGGTTTTGAGGCTGCCAGTCAACTCATCCCACAGCTTCGGCGCTTGTGCAATAAAAGCCGTGATTCCGCCGACACTCAGTGCTTTTTCGCGCAGTGCCTTAAGCACTTCTTGCTGCCGTCCAGCGCGGTCAAAATCCGAGCCTTCAGTCGCACGGGTACGCGCATATTGCAGCAGGTGCTCGGCGTCTAAAACTTGGCATCCCGGATCAAAATGCACATGAATCGTGCCGTTACCTGCATCGGGATAATGATCGTCGTCAATCGTCTGGTTGATGCAAATTTGCGTCCCATCCGGCGCGACAGTGCTGACCAGGGTCGTGAATACATCAAAATTAATCAGGATGTATTTGGTCACCGGGATGCCCAAAAGCTGGCGCACGCTTTCCGCCGCCAGGGCTGGCCCCCCGCCCGGATAGCCATTCGCATCACCCAACGAATTTGCCGTATTGATGCGTCCCTGTTTAAAACCGGGGATGCTGACCCATAAATCGCGCGGAATCGACAAAATCCCAGCAGTTTTTTTAAGCGGGTCAACACTCATCAACATCATCGTATCGGTGCGGAACGGCCCCGCTTCATTCAAGGCGCTGCGCTGGTCAATGCCCAGCAGTAAAATGTTGAATTTTCCCGGCGGCCAATCGGCGATTGCCGACGACGGATCGAGCGTATTCGTCGGCTGCGGTGCTACAGTCGGGGCGGCGGTTTCGCCCGGTGCAGTCGTCGGCATAAGTGTTGGCGTAACTTGTGGGATACGGGTTGGGGTAGGTGGATTATTGGCTGCCACATCTGGCTCTGGAGCTTGAACGCCACTGCGTTGAGCGTCAATCGCCACCTGCCGTGCCACCGAAAATGACAGCAGCGACAGCAGCCCCGTTATCCCCACGAACAACACAATACCAATAACAAATAACCATCCAGGAATACGCATAACAACTTCACCTCAGCACAAAGTTAAAAGTGACGATCAAATCATCACTTTCAACTTTTAACTTCTAACTTTGTGGGTGCATTATAGCGCAAACATTTGCGATGAATACGGGCGTTTTACCTACGGTGATGTGGCTCGACGGTCAAAAGCGAATACCGAATTGCCCGATAACACATAGATAATGCCCTGGTTGGCGTCCGCTACGACATTCGCCAGTGAGGCAAAGTCATCCTCGTTGAAGGCGCGGTAGCTGTTGCTGAATGAACCCGCCAGCGAGGTTTCGTAGATGGTCAAATTGGCGCGGCTGACAACATAGATCGCCTGTCCAATCGGGTCGGTATTGAGGAACATCGCATCAGCGCTGGTGATTTGCTGTCCCGACGGGAAACCTGCAAATGAAAATGGGCTTTGTTGGCCGGATACCCATTTGGTGATTTGCCCGTCTGCCGTCAGCAGATACACATATCCATTGGTATCAATCGCGAAATCGACTGCATTGCGGATGTCTGGGCGGTTATCCCCTACAAAATATTCAACCGGCGCATTAGCATATGTGCCGCCCGTGCTGTCATATCGCCAGATTTGATTTGCACCCGGATCGAGTAGATAGATACGTCCCTGCCACATGGTCATGTGAGTGGGTGCGATCCAACGCTCTGCGGCTAACAACTGCTGCGCCTGACAGGTTTGGAGAAAACTCGGCGAACATTGGATGAGCAAGCCTTTATCGTCCAGCGCAACGATTTGGGTGATGTCTTCTGCCCAGGCGATGTCTACCAGATTGCTCACGCGAAAGCCGCTGATTGAGGCATTCACACGCATGGCGGGTATCGGAAACTTGCTGCCTTCTACACTTTTATGCCCATCTTCGGTGAGGCTGGTGCGGTAAACCTGTTGGTTCTGTGAGTCGAGCACATACAAATCGAGTCCCTGGAGAACAACTTGTTTCAGTACAGCATTCTGAAAGCTGACGACGGCCTGCGTTTGCCGCCGTTCGACCTGGAACAATTTGTCGATGACATTTTGTCCTTCGCGCAGCAGCGAGGCCAGCAGTGGATCGCCTTTGCGGATGTCGTTGCAGTGGTTGACAACTGTAATGACAGCGTTCCAGGAATTGAGCGTATTGGTCACATCGCTTGAAGGAATGGCGCGCGCCGCAGCTCCCGCTTTGTTCGCTTCTGCAACACACAAGTCAAATTCAGTTGTCGGCGCACCGTTGACACTCATCACGACAATCAGGATCGCAATCGCTACTGGCACGAGAACGGTAATCCCAACCAGCACCGATGCTTTCATCCGGGATCGTTGACCTTCTGCCGGGGCCGGGAAAATGCGATCCAGCAGATTGTTGAGTCCCTCAAAAATCCGTGCCAGCCCCAGCGCAATCGACCCCGCGCCCCGCTGGGCTTGTTCACGCGCTGCATTGTTGCGCCGACGTGATGGTTTCTCCGTCGAAGTCGGCGCGGTCTCGGCGGCCTTGAATTCGCCTGTCGCCGTCGGGCTGGGGCTGGACTGTGCCGATTTAGCCGTCGAACGCCCTTCTTTCACCGCAACCGGTGATGGTGCTTCTGGCGGCACAAACTCCGCGATCAACATGGTTAGTTGCGCGGTAACCAGGATTTTGAAGGCGTTCAAAACTTCGGTAATGTCGCTTGCAGCCAATGCCGCCGACATTTTTTCCATATTCAGGTCAGCGAGTCGTGCGTCCGCGAGCAGCAGCCTGTTGCCTTGACTGATTGTGTATTTGGACATTTTGATGTCAGGGATCGGATGCACGCCCAGCGGAGGCCCAAATAGGGCTTCGTCATTGCTGAACTCGGTAGGGAAGGGTTGGGGCTGTGTTCCTGGTTGATTTTGAATCAGCGCAACGCCTGATCCCACCCGCGCAAGAATAATTTCATCATCCCGGAGCACGGCTGCCAGGATATTCGCTTCGTATTGTTTCTTGCCACCTGTATTATGCTCGGTCAAATCCTGGTTTAGGGTATTGAAAACCGTCCGTAGTCCGGCGGTGACACTCCCCGAACTGTTGAAATACCGTTCCGCGCTCATCTGCGCCAATTGGTCGTAAAAAGCCGCCGGGGCAGTTGCTTCTCCTGATGGAGTGACTAGGACAAAGATAGTGTCCTGTTCGCGTCCACGTGCGGCTTTACGTGGGGCGACCTCCACCAATAACCCCGGTGGTTGATTGCTGATGGAACGCCCACCGACTACATATAAATGACCGACCAGGGCTTCAAAATCGAATGCCATTACGAGTACCGCAGTCTTTCTTGCCGAAGTGAAACCTTATGGGGCATTCTACCCGATTCATGCGCGCTATTCAAAATCACGTAGGGGGTTCGAGAAGGCTAATCAGGGCAGAACTAGTGCGCCGCTTGCCGCGAAATTGCGTATTGCGTTGCGTCCCGAATATCTTTGGGGCGGATAGGCTTTACGTAATAGGCATTGGCACGCTCTAAAATTGGGCTGGGTTCAAAGTAACTGTGGGCGCTGACAACGGCTACAAATAGATTGTCGAGGCGAGGTGTATGGTAAATATATTCTAAGACTTCCAAACCACTCAGGGTCGGCATCAGCATATCGAGAAACAGAATAATAGGGGTATGGTTTTCTAAAACCGCAATGGCTTCCGCACCGTCTTGAGCTTGCATCACATGAACATTAAGGGGGCGCAGCACCTGTTCCAAAAACAAAAGTGTTGGATGGTCGTCGTCTACAATCAAGGCGATATAATCCATGCGACCTCTTAAAAAATTCATCTTTCCCGTATATCGGGGCTGCTTAATAGTGCAAACTTATTGATCGCCTTACAGTGTAACACTTTTCAAACGTGCTGAATATTGCATATTTCGTTTCATAAAAGTTTGAAAATACAAACTGAAAACATCTTATGCTATTACATTACGGGATCGTATGTCAAATTACAATTTTGTATCATATGGCACAAAAGAGATGCATCAAATATATTTATTAAAAATAATTATACAGCGCAATAAATATTTTGCGACTAAGGCAAACGTACTATGTTAAGGGGCGACGACACTAAAAGTTAAGGCGCTGGCTTCCTGATCGCCCACGTATAAACGGGCTTCATACTCGCCGGGAGGGTAGCCGTCTTCACTCCCAAAGAAGAAATAACTGCTTCCACTCTCCCCTAAGCTCCACAAATAGGACTGCCCTTGGATAGGTATGCCGTCGCGGAATAGAATCCGTGACCAGCCAATACCATCATCCATCGTTTGATAGTCAAAGAAAAAGTAAACCCGCTGCACGCCGGCGCTGAATTGTGTTCCGGGTTGAGTAGGACTCTGGTCTGCCGCAACACCCTGTGCCGCTGAGGTGATTTTGATACTTGCCCCTGCACGTGGTTGCCGTTGTGATGGTCGTGGGGTCAACGCCAGTACACTTTCAAAAGTCGCGCTGGGTATAGGCGTATTGGTTGGAGTAAGCGTATCGCTTGGGGTCAGAGTCGCAGAACTTGTGGCTGAAGGCGCTGCTGTTTCGCTCGGTTGTATCCGGGTTGGTGTAGAGGATAGAGTGATGACCGTCACGCTGGGTGTCGCTTTTATAGCAGTCGGTGTTGTGGTGAAAAGTAGAGGTGGAGTGATGCTTGGCAGCACCACCCCTTTAGGAATATCAGGGTCGTTAACCAGTGTCCCCGTCAATCTTCGATAGGCAAGGTCGGCCAATCCGCTGAAAAGTGCCAGCGCACTTGCAATGCCAATCAGTGCAATTGCCAGGAGAAAAAGCTGCCCGCCGCGTTGGCCCGCCGTCCGCCGCAGACGCCAGTACGACCCGGTTCGTCCACGTCGCAATTGTTGCAGCGATAACACAAACACCAGTATGGCGATGACGTAGAGGCCGATAATAATATAGGGCAGCAGCGAGACAAGTAATCTGGTCATAGGGCAGAATTATAACAGCATCTTGCAGCCTGCTGTTAGCCCGGATCAACCGGATTTCCCGCTTTTTCCCCTACGCTTTAACAAGGAATTTTTCGCAAATCGATTGTGAATAAAATGAATGGGTGATATGCAGACTGTGAATCTGGAAAGGTGTTGAATTGCTAGAACTGAAAGCGATCGTGATAACGCACCAGTTTGCGCTCGTAGTGATTCGTATAGGATTGAAGTTTAGCTTCCAATTTTCGCCACCGTTCAGTTTGGAAGACTTCAAGCACAGTTTCCAGGTTATCGGTGACAAATTCAACCTGCCGCAATGGATAACTTCCATATGCTGTGTGCCAGATACCAAACATATACAATCCCATATTTTGCAGCGCTGGGACGAATTCATTCGTAATGTACTGGTAGTAGGGTTCGTACATTTCCAGTTGAATGTCATACCGCATCAATAGTCGGTACTGTGGGATAATCCGGATCGGTTGCATCATACAGGGTTTAACTTCTCCATAACAATCATTCTAACACGCTCTCCATTCCCAGCAAATAACAAACTTTGCCTTGCCGCGCACCACTAGATGCGGTAACTTTCAGAAGGACGAAAGTGAGGTTCGGTCTTTATGGCTAATTTGCAACAGCGGCTCGATGATCTACGACATGAGCTACAAAATCTGCCGGATGACGCCACCGCTAACAATATTGCGCAGTTGGAGCGCGCCGCCCGATCACTGCTGGCTGATGCCAAGAACACGCCCTATGAACCCGCTGCTCAAGCCTTATTCGCCGAACTGGCCCGCACCAGCAGCCCAACTTCTCCGACTGCCGCGACAGTACGCGGTCTGGTACGGCGGGCGCGCATCCGTATCGAAATTGCTGGCGACGACGATGATATTGACGAGGCCATTGATATTCTTGCGGAGGCGCTTGCCCTTAATCCACAAGACGCCGATGTCGCCAGCCTCTTGAATGAAGCTGCCGCGCGCGGTCAGCAGGCCAACCAGCGCGTGAATGACCTGTTCGCCCGTTACGGAGTGCAGCGTCAAACGCCGAGCGCGATTGCGCCGGTTGTGCCACCGCCTGCACCGACCATCAGCTCCTATCCGACCTCATCGGGCTATCCACCGCCTGAAGAGCAAATGTATCAGGAAACACCCTCCCGTCGTGCCCCCGGACGCGGCCCTTTATACAATACGCCCGATATTGACGAGATGCAGTCCGAACTCACCCAGGCGTATTATTCCGGCGAATATCAACAAACGGTTGATCTGGCAAATCGGATTTTGTCGCAGCAGCCTGGTAATCCTACCGCGCTCGACTACCGTCAGAAAGCTGAAGACAACCTGATTCGCGGCGTGGTTCCCGATCACCGCATTCCCTTTGACGCCCGTGTAGCTTATAACCGCGCCAATTCGCTGGTGCGCGCTGGCAACTATGACGAGGCCGAACGGCTTTATCGCGAAGCCCGCGATTTGGCTGAACGCAGCGGTATTTTAAGTTGGAAAGATGCCGAGCAGGCTTTGCTCGACATCCAGGATTTGGCGCTCGCCCGTGAGATGATTATTGACGGGGATCGCCTCATCAAAACCGACAATTGGGCAGAAGCACTCCGCAAATATGAAGGGGCGCTGCG
>JBDTNB010000247.1:0-7884 GCA_039933955.1 Chloroflexota bacterium | reverse complement strand
ACATAGTGCAATAATCCTTTCTACTGATTAGTTAGTTGCTTGATAGCGCTATCCATTCAAGGTGGTGCTTGGTGGCATAGGCCGCAGCTCCCGCCCGATTAGGAACCTCGAGCTTGGTCAATACACTACTGACATAATTGCGTATCGTGCCTTCACCCAAATTAAGTGGAACAGCGATTTGGCGGTTGCTCATGCCCTTAGTCACGAATCTCAACACCTCCACTTCACGCACGTTGAGGGCGACAAACGCAGTAACATGTTGGGCTTTTGCGGACTTACGAATCTTGTTAAAGACGGATGTAGTCATGGCTGAATCGAGCACCCCTTCACCTCTGCTGATGTCCTCAACCGCGCGAACGAGTTCAACGCCACCAATCAACTTGAGGATATAACCAGAAGCCCCGGCTTGAATGGCCGCGAAGAGTAGTTCATCTTCAGCATAGGCTGTCAGAATGATGACCTTGCAACCCCCAACTGTTTTGACAATTTGGCGACAGGCTTCGATACCAGACAAACCCGGCATCCTTATGTCCAGAACGGCCACATCGGGGTGGAGTTCTTGCGCCATTTCGATGGCTTCTTGGCCGGTTTCGGCTTCAGCTACGACTTTGAACTGGCTCTGATGCTCAAGCAGCGTTTTCAAGCCTCTACGAACAACAGCGTGATCGTCGGCAATCAGAATGTTCACAATCTTGGACATTATATATATCTCCTCAGAAAATATTATCGTCGTATTTATCAATCGAATTACGATAAATCGTGAGTATGTGACCACTCAACATTTTCGGCATTCGCAGCATGATTCTGAACAGAAAGGGTGGCTTCAACTCTCTCTCCGCTTAATCTACGATGGAGCATGACAAGGATAATGGCAACGACCCATACAATAACCGCCATGCTGACTAAAGCTGCAAGCGGCCCCATGCTTATGCTGAAGGCAAAACCAACGAATCCACCTATTCCCATTGCCATAAAAGGTTCATGGTAAAAGAATTGAGGCAGGTGCCACAGTGCCCAGAATACGCCGAGGATCAAAGCACTGGTCAGCATCCCGAAACGCTGCTGCAACTGGGGGAGCGCAAAACCGCGCCAACCGATTTCCTCGCCAAAGCCGAAGGTAGCGAGCCACAGGAGAAAAGCCGCCGGAATGCCGATAGTACCCAGGTAATTTGCCTGCACGAATAGGGCGAAATCCGGCCACTTGCCGGTTGCCACAAAACTTATCAGCATTGCAATGAGGAACAGGATCAGAGGTGAAAGACAACCGATGCTTAGCCACAGCCAGCTAACGCGCCAACGCGTGATTCTTGACCAGAGATCGACCAATCCGCTTCGACCATACATCACGGCAGTCATGACCACCGCCGCGATCAAGGGTCCAAATGAAATCAGGTAGTGAAGGCCTTCAGGTACTTCCAGCCAACCGTTCCTGCGTGCAATGAGTAATCCTCCCAAAGACCAGGAGATACCGTAAGCCAGTAGAAAAAGCTGAAAAGCGAGTGCTTCTTGACCCAATGTTGAAGACTTCCAAACATATTTCCACTTTGCTCCTTGATGATTCATCAATGTTCGTGATTATGGATTTAGGAAGAGTGATTTTAGACTTGACCCTGTGTTCTTCGAATTCATTCTCATTCCGAAAATCTTCCATCTAGCGTGCCCGGAGCGCATTCAAGATGACGATGACATCAATCGTTTCTTGAACCAGCGCGCCAACCGCAGGCGAGATCCAGCCGATGCTGGCGAGTACCATAAAGCCAAAACTTAGCCCTAACCCAATGTAAATGCTCTGTTTGGCGATGCGCAGCATCCGCTGCCCCGTTTCAACGGCATAAGCAACCTGTGTTACATCATCGACCAGCAGGACAATATCGGCTGCTTCTGCCGAAATGCCCGTCCCATGAGCGCCCATGGCGACTCCAATGGTTGCCGTTGCTAGGGCAGGTGCGTCGTTAATGCCATCGCCAACCATTGCCACAACTGCATACTGCTGCATAAGCTCTTTGACCAGGCGCACTTTATCTTCCGGCAGCAAGTTCGCTTCGATTTGATCAATCCCCGCCTGTTTCCCAATGGCCTGTGCATGTTCCTGATTGTCACCTGTCAGCATGACCGTTCGCTGTACGCCCAATGCCCGCAAACGCCCCATAAGCTCCGACACACCGGGGCGCAGTTGATCCTTAAAGGTGACTAAACCGGCAAGTTGGTTGTCTATTGCGATATAAGTTGTCAGTTCGGACCTTAATGTTGCTGCGGGGATTGCAGTCCCTGTTTTGTCGTTCGAATAGCGAGGTGAACCCAACACGATGTGCTTCCCATCCAAATCACCTTCGACCCCGAAACCGGAACTCTCATGAAAATTGATCGGAAGTGCCAGCACCTGCTTTTGCTGTGCGGCTGCTGTCAACGCCTGTCCTAGCGTATGTGAGGAAAGCTGCTCTACACTGCCCGCGATGTGTAAAAGGTTTTCTCCGGAAACTCCGTTCAGCGCGACCACTTGATCGATAGTCGGTGTACCGAAGGTGAGTGTTCCGGTCTTGTCGAATACCATAGCAACCACATGACCGATTTGCTCAATAGCGGTACCACTTTTGACAACAATGCTGGCTGATGCGGCACGGTTGATGCCGCCGAGAACGGCTACCGGAACGGCCAAGATCAATGGGCAGGGCGTAGCGACGACCAGCACCGCTAGAATGGTGGTTGGTGTTCCCGTAATTAGCCAACCTACTCCACACATGATCAAGGTGATGGGGGTGAACCATACTGCATAGCGATCCGCCAAACGTTGTAGCGGTGGTTTGTCTTGCTGTGCGTCCTGAACCAGTTGTACGATTTGAGCATAGGTGCTCTCTGCTGAGATTTTTGCAGCCCGCATCTCGAAGGCATTGCCGCCATTGACGCTGCCACTTAACAGCCCATCTCCCATCTGTTTACTACGAGTGAGTGGCTCACCTGTTAGTGCCGATTCATCTATATCGGCCTCAGGCGAGAGCAGGGCGCCATCCACCGGGATTAAATCGCCCGGACGCACCATCAATATGTCGTCAACTCGAACCTGATTGGCCTCGATTTCCGTAATTTGCTCATTCTCTTTGCGATGGGCAATACGTGGCGCACGCGCCAATAATTGTTCAAGGGTAGAGGAGGCTCGTTTTAGGCTGTAATTCTCCAGCGCCTCACCACCCGATTGCATAATCACGATAATCACGCCAGCGAAGTATTCGTGCATGATGACTGCCGTAATGATGGCGAGCATAGCGACCACATCGGCAGCGAAATTGCCTTTCAACATTTTCCGGATCGTTTTCAGGACGGTTGGCGCTCCGCCTACAACTAACACGAGCAACCAGATGATGTCAGCGATGTCGGGTCTAGCCAATACAAACCGAACAGCGGCTCCAGCGAGGAGACCTATAAGGCCGATAAAAGGAATCGGATTTTCCCGCATGAATGTGATGATTTTATTTTGCATACAGCTCTCCTAAATGTTCGGAATACAGGGGTAAAATCTCTCTGGAGATTTCTGTCGTTTTACCAGCGGCAATGGCTAATACTGTGTTTGGGAATATGGTATCTCAGCCACCGATGCCAAAATCAATGAAACAACACCAACTAAAGTCAGAAATCTAGTTTTTTCGAGTAGTTTTTTCAAGCGAGTTATCCTTAAACTGTTTTGCTAGGCGATACGTCCCACAAACAGCAGCAACTCAGCAGCGCAAGCGGACATCGCCGGGATCATTTCCAAAAATCTGGTCGAGCCAGTCAAACACGACCAAATGGAGCAAGCGCAGATTGTTGAGTTCGCAGTGAGCGTCGGCTCCCTCTTCGGCGGTAAAGTCACGAAGAGTTACATTCACGCCTCGTTGAACGAAATTGTCATAAACTTCATAGGCTTGCCGTTTGAGTTCCGGTGCTTCGCCTTCGCTCACGAGGAACAGCGATGGGCAATTGATGCCTGAATAATCTACTACTTTTGCCTCAGCCATTACGCCGTCGATAGCGCTCTTGAAATCAGTCGTGCCAAACTGCCAGGCATACTTCCTGAGATTGATTTCAGAACTTTCATTAACCGTACTGGTCAACTTCATGAAAGTGTTGAGTATCCATCCTGGCGCACGTAGGGCGCTGCCGAACTCACTTTTAAACAATTGAACCATATCAAAAATGGGAGTAGCTGCAACCCATGCCTTGATGCGCGCATCTGCCACTACTCCCTGAGCCGTAAAATACCCGCCACCGCTGACTCCATAAACGGCGATTTTTTCGGGCTTCATAGCTGCATGGGCTTCGACCCAATTGAGTACCGCGCTCACTGCCTTGTCCATGTCCACACGGAAATGCTGTCCACGATTGGGAGTCAGCCCCTGTCCGGGTAGGTCAACCATAATGACGTTATAACCGCGTTTCCAGCCGGGGTAACCAGCAAAGTAAAAGAGGTCTTCTCGCGATGTATCGCCACCCCCTACCATCATCACAACGGGACGCAGCTTGTTATCATGTTCGAGGTAATAACCAGGTAGAGACGTGTTCTCGAACGGCACTTCAATCGGACGCATTGGAACACCAATTAGTTCGATACCATTTTGAAAGGCATTCTCCATCTCGTGAGCGCGCTCTTCAAAATCGCTTACAGTAGGGTCCGTGTATTGCAGTGCAGCACGATAGGCATATGCTGCACCCAAATGAAACTGACCGGCAGCCACCTTTTGGTTGCTCTGGACAAAAGCTTGCGCTCGTTCGATGAGATAGCGACCCTGAGTATGAAATCCGTTCCGCCAACCGGTCGGATCACCGTCCTTAATGTCGTGAATTGCGTGAAAGACTTGGGAGGGGGACAGTCCAATAATCTGACTTACGCCGACCATCCAGTTCAACATGAAGTCCATGTCTTCATTCTTGAACCGAACGCTGTACTTCTGACGCTTTAAGATGACTTCATTTTCTCTCATCGATTTATCCTCATGATTTCATTTTTATGAGCATTGGGTTGGGTGACATCAAATTCGAGCAAGCCGTGACTGATGTGCCGCTGCACACCCCGATACCCGGCATCGACAACAACCTGCCGAGCCGCCGGGAATGGGAAAACCTGATACCCTTTGTTATCGTGTATCATCGTGTTCCAATCAAACTACAGCTAAGTTGATATGAAGGGCTATACATCCTGATGCAATGCGCTCGAATCCGGTTCGGTTCGGATACATTTTTTGCAGTGTATCCAACACACTCTGAGAGTCGTCAGTAATCTGCGCTTGGCCTGCTACTCGGTTGCCTTTGATAACCAATTCCACATCAGCACCGCCGCTCAGGTTCTTCCACCACGCATATTTCAGTGAAGTAATCGCATAGACTGCCCCGTTATTCCTGCCATAGTCAACAGGCGTTGTATACACTTTGCCGCTTTTGCGGCCTCTAAAGGAAATTAACATGGTATGCTCGCTGGCAAAGAAATGGAGTGGTGAACGCAGCAACCAGATCATGAAAGGATTTAGGAGCTTTCTCCACATCGGTAATACCTCCAGGGCTAATGGCGTAACGACCTCATCTTTGCAAACTGGATTGGCTTCAATGCTTAGAGCTTGCATTAACGCCCTGCACTAGGCTGATGACATCATACTAATTTCAGTAAAGGCCCTTGCCACTTTTGATTGGTTCCTTGAAGACTGTGCGAACCGTGCGGCTGGCGAACCGTTAACAATGAAGATTCATCGGCGCTCTCAGGAAAGCCGCAGGTGATGATGGTGGTGAATCGCTAAATCCGTATACTTGCGTTCTCCTCTCGATTGGCGATAATCAGCTCCAACATACGAATCCATAGCTAGAACCGCCAACAGAGGATGCAATTAATGTAGGAACTGACTGCACCTAATTGAGCGCAGCTAGTTATCAGTTTTCGACGATGACCTTGAGTGCTTGTTCCTGAGCAGCATTGCCAAATGTGTCATAGGCACGCATGATTTCGCTCAATGGAAAATGGTGAGTGATCAGGAGTTCCGGTTGCAATTTGCCTGAAGTGACGGTTTTCAACAACATAGGCGTTGTGACGGTATCAACAAGCCGGGTTGTAATGGTGATATTGTGTGCCCACAGTGTTTCGAGGTGCAATTCGACAGATCGTCCATGTACGCCGATATTGGCGATAGTGCCGCCGGGGGCAACAATCTTCTCGCAAAGCTCAAAGGTGGCAGGAATGCCGACCGCTTCAATGGCAACATCAACCCCGCGCTGATGGGTCAATTCCATGAGCTGTCCCACCACGTCAGCGCTGCTGTTTATCGTTTGTGTCGCACCAAATTTCCTAGCAACCGCAAGCCGATTATCATCCAGATCAATCATGATGATTTCAGCCGGTGAGTAGAACTGTGCCGTCAACAGCGTCGCCAGCCCGATAGGTCCGGCTCCTACGATGGCAATCACGTCCCCCGGCGCTACCTTGCCATTCAGTACACCGCACTCAAAGCCCGTCGGTAAAATGTCACTCAACATGACGAGCGCTTCCTCGTCGGCTCCAGTGGGAATGTGATATAGACTGGTATCCGCATACGGGATTCGGACGTATTCCGCCTGCGTTCCATCGATCAAATGCCCCAGAATCCACCCACCGTTGGCGCAATGCGAATACATGCCTTTCCTGCAATAGTCGCATTTGCCGCAAGAGGTGATACAAGAGATTAAGACCCGATCGCCCACATGAAAATTTGATACGCCCGACCCGACGGACTCGATGACACCCACACCTTCGTGTCCAAGAATACGACCAGCGGTGACTTCAGGCACATCGCCTTTCATAATATGCAAGTCTGTGCCACAAATGGTGGTTTTTGTCACTCTGACAACGGCATCATTTATATCCAGAATCGCGGGCATTGGTTTGTCCTCAAAGGAACGCTTGCCTGGGCCATTAAAAACTAGGGCTTTCATTGAGAGTCCTTTCTATACTTGACGTGATCTAGAAACAGCCTTTTCAAAGGACATAACGTTTGAATTTTCACTCATTCGTTGAAAAGATAAGAATGTCTGGGGGATATGTTTGTTGAGCGAGCAAGACCCGAATCTTGTTTAAGACCATCGCAAAGACTCAGCGGGCATCATCAAAACTTAAGTGGGAAACATAGTTGGGGGTCAATAATCACATTCTGTACAGATAAGTGATGTCGAATATTTTCCCTGTAAATCCATCATATTATTAATTGTGTTGTAATTGCATCGGCAGCAGACGAGCACAATCACATCGGTGATGATTTAATTGAAGTAAGGACTAGAGACAACGGTATTTCAGCAGAAAAGATCGTGTGTTGACCGATTCACAACCTAATAGGAGCGAGTCGCGCGCTTGATACTTCTTATTTTGTTCAACGTCTCTGTTTGGATAATTATCCATCCTTTAGCCTAGTCGACATGAGTATCAAACTCAATGGGTCACCAGAATGACAAATAGATAGACCTTTTGGCTAAGAGAATTATCCAGTAAGCACTTCCATATAAAAATAAAAAGATCGCTATAGTCACATAGTGAGCTACTCTACCCATGGCCTCTGCCCACATCAACGCATCGAAGTTCATGGCGCGTGATATGTTGGCAAAGGAACAGACTTGCGCGAGAAGATTCGCAGTCTGCTGGGTCAGTCCCCTGATGAGATGGGCAATGCTCATATGTTTAAATTACTATACAAACGCAATAAGTGAAACAGGTGCAGTCTTGCGTTTGATGCTGTTCAAAATGCAATCTGGGGACGTGTTTCTTTGATAAAGGTCATTCACACGATAGTACAGCCAAGACTCGAACGCTACATCGTGGTTTTCAGAACAATCGTCTAACCTTCTAAACGCAAAAACCACCTCGAAAGATGGTTTTACGTTTGAAAATGGTTTGTGTGGGCA
>JBDTNB010000246.1:0-7901 GCA_039933955.1 Chloroflexota bacterium | reverse complement strand
AGCGCGCCGGATTATCCTCGCCGACATCGCGCGCCGCCGCATGAGAATCCAGCGACGCTTTGCGGATGATCGCCATTTTAAACACGCCGGTTTCAATCCAGGTTTGGAGTATCTTGATCGCATTGCGAGGACGCGGGTCGTCTGGAAAATTGTCCTCAAAATAGGGCATCACCCGCTCGGCACAGTCAATCGCCCAGACGGCCAATATTTTGTGATCGGTTTTGCTCACAAGCGCTTCAAAAAAGGCTTTTTGTTGTGCAAGTGAAAATTTGGATTTTGCCATATCGCAACTCACCTCAAACAATAGGCGAATGCCTCGCACGACTCCCCCTCCCCGTTGCAATCGTGGAGGGACTAGGGGGAGAGGATATAACCGAAATTTGAAAATAGAGATGAGCGAAACCGCTCAAATCGGCATTTTACTCAGCACTGGGTACTCAGCACTCGGAACTTCTCTTTACCCGACCAGCCAGTTTTCTTCCATCTCTTCCCACTGAATGGTGATAGTCTCTTCGACCAACGCGCTGGAGCCGGAATTGAAATCCGAATAGCTTATCTCGCTGATCCACGCGCCGTTCACCGTCCAGCGCCGCACTTCTTCGCCGTCGTCGATGGCGATGATGGCGACGGTGCGTTTGGGGCGCACAATGTCGGCTTTGGCGTCAATGCTTTCACGCAGCCAGCGGTTAACGACATTTTGTGGATCGCGATGCACCATTTTGGTAATCTTGAAGGGGTCTTTGACAATTTTGAGGGCGTTGGTGGTTTTGACATCCAGCTTGAAGGCGACGAGGCCAGTCACACTGAAGACGCCTTCAACCCGCTCGCCATCAATTTCGACGGCGAATTCATTGGCAGACAGGCTGTCGAGGGCTTTCAGGCCGGTAGACTGTTGGGCAGGGACAATCGCGTCAACCATAAGAATGCTCCTGGGGAAAAGGTTATTAAGTCGATAGTCATTAGCTACGCTTCGCTAAGTCGATAGTCAAAAGACAACAGCAATTTGTCTTGAGTATTTGGCTAACAGCTAAAAGCTAATCGCTAACGACTATTTCCAGTATACCGCGCGACGCATTTGCGGGAAATGTTTATAGATGAGCAATTCATGTGGGAAACAACAAACCGCTCGGCGTGAGGGGGGGCACACCCGAGCGGTTTGCAGAGGGAAGGGCTTGCCTAAGGACCGGTGACGCCAATCTCCAAATCCCGACTTGCCCACGAACTTGGCTCACAACACAACTCGCACCACTTCGGAGGAATGAGCACAACCCAATTAACCAAGTTCGCTTGATTAATACAATAGATCGCTTTCGTAAAGCGCGCGTTAGAACATGATTAGTGCGATATGAGAAGGAAAGTCGTCATCGTACAGTCACGCTTTGAGGCGAGAATTAACCCGATTTTGGTTGGCTAGACAAGTGGTAACGCACGCTCGCTCACGGACTGGATCAGGTTGACCGCCTTGCCGACGCCATCTTCGGCACGGATTTTTTCGCCGAGATCAGCGGCACGCTGGCGCATAGCTGAATCCGATACCGTTTGCTGAATCATTTCCGCGAGGCGCGTGGCAGTCAATCGCCGCCGAGGAACCGGGTTCGGGCCAACGCCCAACGCGGCTGCCCGCCGCCCCCAGAACGGTTGATCGCCAAAGAAAGGCACAATAATCGACGGGACGCCCGCGCGTAAGCCAGCCGCCGTCGTTCCCACGCCGCCATGATGGACAACCGCAGCCATTTGGGGAAACAGCCAACTGTGCGGCACAGACGGCATCATATAAACGGTTTCGGGGAGATCCGATTGGCTGAGGCCGCCCCAACCGGAAGCCAGCACGCCGCGCTGTCGCGAAAGGGTTAGCGCCTTCAACGCCAGATCAGTCGCTTCTTCAGGGTTGCGGCTGCCCATACTGCCAAAACCGATGTAGACCGGTGCTGCGCCCGCGCCTAAAAAATCGACCAGATTTGAAGGTGCAACCCAATCCGATGGCGTATCCAGGAACCAGTAGCCAGTGACATGGTTAAGCGCGTCCCAATCGTTCGGACGTGGCAGCACATGTTGGCTGTATCCATACAGGGCAGGAATTTGCTTCTGTTTTAGGGATCGGAACGGCCCCCAAAAAGATGCAGGCGGCATTCCCAACTCTCGCCGGGTGGTGGCATCCGCCACACGCACACTTTGCCAGATCATTTGGCGCATGACGTGGAACGAAAGCGGGTTGAGCAGCCCCCCCAGCGGCAGTGCCGGTGTTAATGGGCCAGAAAACGCACGGGTCGGTGTGATTGGAACCACATAAGCCTGAATCACAGGAACGCCGAGTTTTTCAGCAATCGAGAACGCGCCGCCCATGCCGCTCATACCGGCGACAATCAGGTCTGACCCCTCGAATAAGGCGGGCACATTGAGCGCCAATTCATGTGCCCTACTTTTCATCTCGTTGGTCATGCGCGCGAGGATCGCCAGGAAGTTCCCGCCTTCTACCGTTTTGCGCCATTCTTCACTTTGCAGCATACTTTCGACGCTTGTGCCGCTGGAACGGAACTCCAGACCAGCGCCCGTGACCAGTGATTCAAAATCATCGCTGGTCAATACACGGACATCATAGCCCGCCTTCTTCAAGCCCTCGCCAATCGCCACATAAGGCTGTACATCGCCGCGCGTGCCGGAAGCCACAATCGAAATTTTCATGATTTTTCATTTCCTATTCCGTCCAGGATCATATCGGTCAGAAAATCCGGCAGATCGTCCCAACTCGCTTCCAGCAGCTTATCACCCATGATGTGTTCCAAAATCAGCCCGAACACCAGCCCTGATACAACCCGCATTGTGAGCTTGATATTGATGGGTTTAATGACGTTTTGCGCTGCCCACAATTGAAGTTGTGCTTCCGCAAGCTGAATAGTCGGTTCCAGAATGTCCTGAAAGTAAAATGCTCTCAAATGCTGATTGACCATCAGTTCCGCGACGACCACCCGGAATAACTCGAAGTTATCTGCCTTGAGTGCCATGAGGGGATGGCGGAAGGTGGCTTTCAGAAAACTGCGAAAATCAGTTTCGGACACGTTCGTCAGGTCGGCATCCTGCAATGCGATGGCCTTCATGCGATCCAGAATGCCGAACAACAGCGCCATTTTGTTGTCAAAATAATGGTAAATCGTGCCTTCCGAAATTCCGGCTTGGCGGGCAATGTCTTTGGTGGTTGCCGGATGAAAGCCTTTTTCGGCAAATACTTTAGCCGCTGCATCCAGGATTTGGCTGCGGCGCGCGGCAATAAGCTGTTGTTGAATGGGATCGTTCATGGATTTATCTAAAGTGATTGAGCGCTCACTTAATTGAATGAGTATTCACTTTACAATACAGTCATAAAGATATGGTGTCAAGCACGCTTATCAGCGCAAGCCCATTCGGGATGAATATGGGGATTAATTTTCTAAATAGATAGGCTTAATGGGTCGCTTCGGCATAACCCACCGAGAGGGACATCCAGGGTTTGCGGCTGGCGTCCTCCTCGGAAGGCGAATCGAGCGGATACAGATCGTCTGCCGGGTCAAAAGTGAGCTGCGTCGCCTGTTTATCGACCAGAATCGCGGGCGCAGTCATGGGCAAGGCAGGCGTGCGGAACAAATTGGGGTCGCCCGTGATGTCCGAGGTGAACACCAGAATCGGCGCATTGCAGTACCATGTCGGCGCGTAATCTTCTATCGTGTTGTCGGTGACGAGGCGCGTGAGCTGCGTCGCGACTTCGTAAACGTAAATGTCGTTATCGCCGTCCACATCCGATTGATAAGCCAGCAGTTTGCTATCCGGCGACCAGGCATGATTGCGTGCCTCACCCGCTGGATCAGACACGCGCGTGACTCCGGTTCCGTCAGCCTGCATCCAATAAATCACGCTGGTGTTGCCATGCCGCTGCGAACGGAACGCGATTTTCTGACCATCGTTGGCATACTGCGGATCATGATCGTCGCCGTGTCCATCGCTGAGGCGGCGTAGTTGCTTGGTCGCCAGCGTGAGTTCATAAATTTGCCAACTGCCATCGCGGTCACTCTCGAAGACGATGCGTTGACCGTCCGGCGACCAGAAAGCGTTCTCATCGTTCGCTGTCGAATCCGTCAAACGGGTTTCTGCTCCAGTGCTGACATTGAAGCGATATAGATTCCAATTGCCGTCGCGGTTCGAATCGTAAATGATGTCCGTGCCGGTTGGCGACCATACCGGGTCACGTTCAATCGCAGTGGAATACGTCACGCGCCGGATCAGCGATTGTTCCACCGCCGAGATATAAATTTCCCAATTGCCGTCGCGGTTGCTGGTGAAAGTGATCCATTTCTTATCCGGCGAACGGCTGGGCATCACATCGACAACATCTTTGCCGACACCGCGTGTGAGGTTCGGATCGGCCTGGACGCCATCCGGTAAATCGCCCAAGCGGAAAATTTCCCAATCACCGGTTTGATTGGTGTGGTAAGCCAGCCAATCCGGGCAGGTTGCGCCGCCAACCGCCACCGGAATCCAGACCGCTTGCGCGACAGCCGTGACTTCCAAAGTGGGCGTCGCGGGTGTGACCGGGAAATAGCGCGTTGGCTGCGGAGTCTGCGTCGCGGTAGGCAGCGGCGTAAAAGTTGCGGTGGGCGGTGGGCGCGGCGTATTACTGGGCACGCTGGCGGGTGTCACCGGGACATCTGTTGCGGTTGCCGAAGGCGTAAAGGTCGGCGATGGCGTGCCGCTGATACAGGTTCCGGTTGCGCGCAAACTGACATTGGAGAAGACCAGTGTACTGTAAACGCCGTTCACAATGGCGTCGCCGGCTGCGATCAAATCATATGTTTTGCCTTGCGCGAGCGTAAATATCCCCGTTTGGGTAATCGCCCCCGCCTCTTCCACCGTAAAGCTGCCAGGGGTGAGCATATCGCCGCCCACATTGCGAAAGCGGAAACGCGCCTGTGGCAGTAAATCGGCACGCACGATAATGCACGACACGCTCAGTTCGATGAGCGGCGTCCCTGGAATCGGCGTGTCAGTGGGCGTCGGCGACAGGGTGCTGGTTGGCGTTAATGTATTGGTCGGTGTATCCGTTGCAGTAGGTGTCGGCGTAATCGTCGGCGTGTCCGAGGGTGTAGGGGTATTCGAAGGCGTTGGTGTATCGGATGGTGTCGGCGTAATACTCGGCGTCGGTGTGATTGAGGCAGTAGGGGTGATGCTGGGCGTCGGTGTAATCGACGGTGTCGGCGTGATGGTGGGCGTATTGGTGATCGTGTTCGTCGGGCGCGGTGTGCGCGTTGGCCCCGGCGTATGGGTAATCGTCGGCGTAAACGTATCTGTAGGGGTGATCGGCGCGGACGTGGGGGTCGGTATCGTACACTGACCGGTTGCCCGCAGGGTAAATACTGCCCCGCTCGCGCTGGTATAAACCACATTTACAGTCGCATCCCCGGCAGCCAGAAAAGAAATTTCTTCACCGGCTAAGAGTTGGAAGCTCCCGCTTTGCGCCGGATCGCTGATGGTATACGTTCCGGCTGAGGGCATATCGCCGCCCACGTTGCGGATCGTGAAGCGGGCGACGCCGGGGCTGGGGCAGGAAACGCTCAATTCGATGTCCGGGTCGACTGCTGCGACCACCGCTGCGCTGTGTACCATCATCTCTAGCGTTGGGCTGGGCGTCAGCGATGGCGTAAGTGTAATTGTGGCTGTCAAAGTCGCTGCGACTGTCAGCGATGGTGTGGGTTGCAGGGTCGGTGTCGGGCTGATGATTTCAGCCGTCGCTGTGACGGTTGCTTCGAGCGTTGCCGAGAGTGTCGTTTCCGGTGTGACGGGTGGGGCTGTCGCCGTATCTTCGAGCGTAGGCAGCGCGGTTGGCGTTAGACTGGCAATTTCAGCCGTCGGTTCTTGAGTCACTTCGAGCGTGACGCTGGCTGTGTTTTCAAGGGTTGGAATGGCCGTCGCTAGGGTCGTGTTTGTCGCTTCAACCGGTGTATCCGTTGGAATAATTTCAACCGTAGGCTGTTCCGTCATTTCGGAAGTCGGTGATACAACCTGAGTCGATTCAGATGTAGGTACGGGAGCCGCGTCGGTGCTTTCTGCCGTTGGCGCAGGAGCCGTATTGACCGGATCAACTGGCGCATCATCGGTCACTTCGATGGGCTGATTATCGGTTGGCACAGGAATGACAACCGTATTTTGTGCAGTCGGTTCGGCGGGCGCTTCGGATGTTGATTCAACGGGCGGGTGAGTCGGTTTTGCTGTTGGCGGAATCGCGGTGGACTGTGGCGCGTTGGTGGGTTCGACTGGAGCCGCCGTATTTTCGAGCGGGATTTCGACGCTCAGGTCAGGCGTGGCTGCATCCTGGGGTGTATTATCTTGCTGGGGTTGGGGTGTCGGATTGGCTGCTGCTATCGGTGTGGCTTCGGGCAGTGCAGCGTCATCCGCGCGCACTTTATAAGAACCGGAGAGGCGAAGCAGCAAGCTGGCGTTGAAAACGAGAACCGCCAATACAATGGCGACGACGTAAATGTTACGGTGGCGAATATCCACCCCGACCTCCGAAAGCCCACTAAATGATGAACCAGCCCTTACAAATCCTCTCGATGCGCGGCAAAACGCCTGGTTCCGATGTGTTGTATTTGGTCAATGCTACTCTAACCTGCTGACTTACATCGTACCTATAAGTACGATTGAAAATCGTTAGATTTCAAACATTTCAGTAATGATATATGACTTGATAGCAGCGCGCGAATGGCTCTAAAGTCCTGGTGAGCAGCATGTTTTGAGGGGAAAACCTAAATATGTGAGGGGACAAAAACGACGAACGTAAAAATAAACCGGTTCCAAATTTCACACTAAATTCACAATTTCAGCTTTTATTACTGGGAATATGACCTAACTTTTTTGTTATATCGCTCAAACGGTCAAATTTGGCAATTTTGATGACTAAATTTCTCACCATTCCTGTGGTGGATATTTTTTTGCAATGGCTTCCAGGCGGTCAAAGGCTTCTATAATGTTCTGATAGAGTGGATCGAATTCGCCCCAACCCTCACCCATCGAATCTTGCCACAACTTCAACGTGTTTGAGCGCCAAGTTTGGGTGAGATTCACATCTATTAACGGTGGTTGGTCGTAAACCATGCACAGAAAACCCAGAATATCTACTGCGACGATCATTTCCTCTTCTTCTAGATAAAGCAAACGTTTGACCGCAAACCCATAGATGATTTCCTGTACGCGCGTCTCGATTAGCTTTCGGATGAATGGCTCGACGTAAATATTCGGTTCATTTTCTCTCAATACGATTGTCACTCGTATCGAGTTCCTTCCAATGCTTGGCGATACCCTCCAGTCGGTCAAACAGGCTGACAATGACTGAACGATTATGCTTACGATAATCGGGTTCGTTGTAGGGGTACGGATAAACATAGTAGTCATCCGGTTTCCAATCACCGTCCCAAACGTGGAGAATTGTTTCACGCCAGCGCATGGCTGTTTGTGGTTCTTCAAGGTAAACTGAGCTGCCTATACCATGTATCTCGAAAAGCAGCATTACCTCGACTACTGCGAGGACTTGAGCTAACCAGCCTGGATGGTTTGTTATTTTTTCGGGCAGACACCAATAGTTTATTTCGCGTTCCAGCAGGTTACTTATAACAGCGAATTGCGCTGCTGCGGAATCGTCTTCGTAAATAGTGTCACCTGACCGTGCCACGTTTGCCTCCAAACACGAACAAATATTCTTGTGTCATTATATACGACAAAAACTGTCCATCTGTGCGCCGCTTTCTTGCCGACGGGGTTACAATGAATGAGGCACGAAGGAGAAAAATTTCATTATGGCAATTACCAAACAAGATGCGCTCGATTATCACCGCATGGGACGCCCCGGCAAAATCGAGGTCACGCCGACCAAGCCGCTG
>JBDTNB010000245.1:0-8039 GCA_039933955.1 Chloroflexota bacterium | reverse complement strand
GCAAAGATGTATTTACATAGATAATCTTCACGGAAAAAATTGATTGTATAGCCAATTTCAAGACATGGTTTTGGGACAAAAATAGAGAGGGATTGTTGAAAAAAGAGAAGGGAAAAGGATATGTCAAAAAGGAGCGTTTTTGAAAAACGGAGTTATGGCTTCCAGTATAAAGACAGCTTAGGAACTGAGGCTCATTATATGCATGTGCTAAAATATAGTTAGAACTTAAAAATTTAATTAGTGGACAATAGGACTTAGCTCCATGTCAGTAAAGAAACTAAGGTTGTTTACAATTTTCTTCTTTATATATTTAACAATTAACTCAACACATTCAACAGTCGCCAGTGAAATAATTTTAACTATCCGTATATCTCAACTACAAAGCACTATTGGCTTGTTTGACACTTTTGAAGCGGATCATCCAGGGGTCAAAATAGTGGTAACTGAAGTTGGGGCAGACATCAATGCCATGCGTAGCCCGGTGTGGAACATTGAAGGTTACTTAGACGATGTTAGAGCATATGTAAGTAGTGCAGATGTAGTAGAAATCAATCCTTTAGCACTTACATTGGAAGGAACGCGAGCCAATTACTTTTTGGATTTAAGCCCTCTAGTAACGGCTGATTCCGCACTAAACGAGGCAGATTTTTATCCAGGAATGTTGGAGTCATATCAATGGGATGGAAAAACCTGGGCCTTACCGCAATCAGCTTCACTCAGCCTCTTATATTATGATCCTGCTTTTTTTGATGCAGCAGCTTTAACTTATCCCACTTCTAAATGGACGGTCGATGATTTCGAACGTGTTTTGCTTAATAAATCTACTCAAGTGAAGTTTCAGGTAGATGATTTTGGTGTCCTGTTAGCTAGTCTTTCAGGTCATGGGCTATTTGATACACTTTCTATACCTAATCAGCTAAATGTTGATAATGTTGATCTTGTACACATTATGAATGTTTTGGCTCCGCTTCAAAAACAAGGTTTGCTAGGTTACCCTCAAGGGTCAACTGCTGCGCCTTTAGCATTGCTAAACTCAATTCAAGTTCTATTTGCTGATGCAAATCAGAGTCGTCACTATACTAGCAGCTTATTGCCTGGAGAAAGTGTAGGACTTTGGACTACGGGTTATGCAGTTAGCAGTGGGACAGCTTACCCTGAATTAGCATATGAGCTTGCAAAATATGTTACATCTGCCCCCAAAGTTGTTATGAGTCAGTGTGTTGGAGATACCACGGCACGCCGCAGTACATTGGATACATCGCTTGCTCAATGTTCTACACCATCTGTAGAGGCCCAGAACCTAATAAACATTGCCTTGGCGAATCCAACGATGTTGACGCCTGCACGTATGCAATTTATGAATTATGTGGTCATAGCTTATCTCACAATGGTTGAAAATGGAGGAGATGCGGAACAAGTTTTGCAAATAGCAAATCAGACCATGCTCAATCATATAGATATTGCTGAAAAACGAGCTTCAAATCCGGTAACAGTTATGTCTATTTCTGCAACAGCCCTTCCTCAAGCTGGTGAAACTCCTTTGAAATTTGGTTTATCTTTAAACACTGCACCCATAACCAATCTTGAACGGTGGCAACAAATTGCCGCTGATTTTGCTGCCACCGATCCGCAAATAAGCCGTATTGATTTTGATACTAGTGCATATTCATCAGAAAAATATGCGAGTACAGATGATTGTTTTTATAGCGTTGAAAATGCCATCATTGATGCAAACTTAAATACGTTGGTATCCCTTGATCCTTTACTGGTTGCTGATCCTGAGTTCCATTGGGAAGATTTTGCTCCAGGTATTGTTTCGCAAATTCAAAGACAGGGGAAAGTGTGGATGCTACCCATAACGCTCCATCCTCAAGTTATCTGGTACGATCCAGAAGCTTTTAATCAGGCACGTATTGCAGTCCCAGTTCCAGGATGGGATACAGACACTTTCACTAACGATCTCTACGCCCTGCGGACACAAATTGCCGATCAAGTTCCATTTTTGAGTACCGGAGTCCAAAACACTACTCACTTATTGGCAATGATTGCGTCATTCGATGGCTTGCCCGTTGATTTTCGAATGAACCCACCCATTTCAGATTTATCTAATCCTGAAACCATAAATGCAATTCACCAAGTATTCGATTTAGCTAAGTCCGGCTATATTTCTTATGACACTGTTTTCAGTGATCCTGCTTTTGCACCGTTATACAACGGTTTTTTGGGGTTCTTTGACTCTGGTCGCTTAACGGATGAAGGTGTGCCATATCGTATGACCTCTTATCCAATTGGGCATCATTACTTACCAGTGTCTTTCAGTGTTGGGGGTGGCTATATCAGTGCTATAGCTCAGAATCGAGAAGCCTGTTATCGTTGGCTTACATACTTGACTCAACATCCTGACCTTTTTCCCGCAATGCCCGCCAGAACTTCAAAACTGAATGATGCTGCGTTAGAGGCCGCTCAAGGCATTGAAGCCATTAATTATTATCAATTTTTTGATCACGCTATACGAGACCCGAAGGCTATTTACTTTCCTACGCAGTTAACGGGGCTAGAAGGCCAGAGCGGTTCGATATTCGTTTTGACATGGTTAGATCAAGCCTTTGAACACTACGTGAAAAAGGACAGTAATTTTGATACTGAACTTTTGCAGCTTCAATCCCGTGTGAATCAGTTCAATGAGTGCGCAGCATCTATTCTATCCAATTACGCTGAACCATCTGACCCTGAGACCGAAAACCAATATCGACAGCAATTTAAAGATTGCGCTATCGCCGCTGATCCGACTTTGCAATAGAAGATTTCCGACGATGTAAAACTCAAGTGAAAAGAAAGAAGAAGTATAGCAAAAACGAAGGTTTTTGAGACACTCTAGAGTTCATCTTTATTGCCTCCATAATTCAACGAAAACTCGCCACATTTGCATAGCCTATTTTGCCGTGACATTTATTCATGATACTGAGAATTTGCTTTACTGGTCATCACCCAATGCCCACGCTACAATTTCTTCAATTGCGATTTTAAGAGTCGCAAAAAATCAGACGCCTTCGCGCTGCCTAAAAGCGGTATAGTTGAACTATATATGATGAAGGATATTTTCAACAAAGGATTACGATGATGGATAATGCAAAACTTACTTTGCAAGGCAAGGAATATGAATTCCCGATTATTATGGGCGCAGAGCAAGAAGTCGGAATCGACTTCGCAGCGCTCCGCGCCAAAACGGGTGCAATCGGGTTTGATCCTGGCTTTGGCAATACGGGTTCGTGTGAAAGTGCGATTACGTATATTGATGGGGATAAAGGAATTTTGCGCTATCGCGGTTATCCAATTGACCAGTTGGCAACTTCGGCCAGTTTTGTTGAAGTATCGTACCTGTTGATTTATGGTCATCTGCCCAACCATGAAGAGTTATCAGCCTTCCAGCATGATCTGACGCATCACACATTGATTCATGAGGACATGAAAAAGTTCTTTGAAGGCTATCCGCCGGGTGCGCACCCGATGGCAATCATGGCGGCGATGATTATTTCGATGTCCGCTTATTATCCGGAAAGTGATGATCCTGACCTCACCAACCTCAACATCATCCGCTTGCTGGCGAAGGGCAAAACCATCGCCGCTTTCTCTTACAAAAAAGCCATTGGTCAGCCCTATATCTACCCGCGTAATGATCTGAGCTATACGGCAGATTTCCTGCATATGATGTTCGCTGTCCCGGCTGAATCCTATCAGGTTCCAGAAGTGCTGGAACGCGCGCTGAATTTGCTGCTGATCCTGCACGCCGATCACGAACAAAATTGCAGCACTTCCACCGTGCGTATGGTAGGCAGCAGCCGCGCGGGTTTATTCGCTTCGATTGGCGCGGGAGCCTGTGCGCTGTGGGGGCCACTGCATGGCGGTGCGAACCAGGAAGTTATCAATATGCTGGAAATGATCCGCGACGATGGCGGCAATTATCAAAAATATGTGGATCTGTCGAAAAAGAAAGACTCGAACTTCCGGCTGATGGGTTTCGGTCATCGGGTTTATAAAAATTTTGACCCGCGCGCCACCATTCTCAAACGCGCAACGGATGATGTGCTGTCGGCGCTGGGCGCGAAAGACCCGCTGCTCGAAATCGCCAAAAATCTCGAAGAAATTGCTTTGAAAGACAGTTTCTTCATCGAGCGTAAGTTATACCCGAACGTCGATTTTTACAGCGGGATTATTTACCGCGCGATGGGCATCCCGACCAATATGTTCACGCTGCTGTTCACGCTGGGACGCCTGCCGGGGTGGATCGCCCAATGGAAGGAAATGCGCGAAGATTCGGCGACCCGCATCAATCGTCCGCGCCAGATTTACACCGGCGCAACCGAACGACAATATGCGACTCTGTTCGAACGCTAAATCATACACTCATAGAGGGGCGAGAACTTTCTCGTCCCTATTTTCTTAAATGAGGACAAGGCAGCGCCTTGTCCCTACAAAACACAACTTCTGAACCAGAGCCTTTTTGTCTATATGCCACTGTTTCCTACTTTGTGCTGCGGGGATCAAGGGCATCGCGCAAACCGTCGCCGATGAAATTGATCGCCAGCACTGTAACCACGATGAAGAATCCCGGAGCCATCCACATCCACCAGACTTTATCGAGTTGATCCTGGGCGCGCGTCAGGATATTGCCCCAGGTCGCCGTAGGTGGCAGCACGCCGAAACCCAGGAAGCTCAAATAGGCTTCGGTGATGATCGCACCGCCCACGCCCAGAGTCGCCGAGACAATCACTGGAGCCATCACATTCGGTAGAATATGGGAGCGGATAATCAGGCTGTTGCGCGCGCCGATGGATTGGGCGGCGATCACAAATTCCTGTTCTTTCAACGACAACACCAATGCCCGGACAATCCGTGACAGTGCCATCCAACTCGTCAGGCCGATAATCATCACGATGACCACCACCGTGACGCTCAAATCACGTCCCAGGATATTGACGGTTGACGTGCTGCGTGACAGTGAATTGGATAACATCAGCAGCAAAAACAGCGGTGGAATCGCCAGCAGCGCTTCAACCAACCGCATCAACATGCCATCGACCCAACCGCCGAAATAACCGGCTAACAGACCGACCACCGTGCCGACGATGATCGAAATCACGACGGCGACAACGGCGATGGCGATGGAAATCTGGCCGCCGTAAATCACACGCGCCAGAATGTCACGCCCGACTTGATCGGTTCCTAAGGGATGCGCCGCGCTGGGTGGCTTGAATTTATCGAGAATTTTTGTCTTGTTGGCATAGGCTTCGGTATAAAAAATCGGCCCGATGAGCACGAACAACAGCACCAATGCCATCAGAATCGTCCCAAAGACCGCCATCCGATGCTTGAGGTAGCGGCGCAGCGCGATTCGCCAGGGTGATTCCGCTTTAATTTCGTTTCTGCCCAATGAAACCACGCTGCTATTCCCATTGCTGGAGAGGGTCATATTTGCCATTGGTTTATCCTAACTATATCGAATACGTGGATCGACCCAGGCATAAGCCACGTCGGTCAATAATTGGCAGATTACCACTGCGATTGCGGTCATCATGACGGAGATAATCAGCACAGGCGAGTCCAGGAAATTCAGGCTGTCGATGAACAAGCGCCCCATCCCCGGCCATGCGAAGATCGTTTCCGTCACCACTGCTCCACTCAAAATGAAGGGAAAATTCAAGCCGATCAGGGTAATCAGCGGCAGTGAAGCATTTTTGAAAGCGTGCAGGTAAACAATCCGCCGCTGGCTCAGACCTTTGGCCTTCGCCGTCCGCACATAATCCGAATTAATCACTTCCAGCATCGACGCGCGGATGAAGCGGCTGTAGCCAGCGACGCTAATGGCGGTCAGGCTCACCACCGGCAGGATCATATGGCGTGCGACTTCGATCAGGGTTTTGTCGCCGCGCACTTCATACATGCCCTGGACGGGGAGATAGGGCAAACCCCATTGTTTGAACAGCACCGCAAAGACCAATACACTCAACAGCGCGATTAAAAAGATGGGAAACGAAAAGGTAATAAACGATATGGTCGTGATCACATTATCAATCCAGGTGTACTGGCGCAGCGCGGCGTAGATGCCGACCAGTAACCCCAGTATGATCGTGACCAGAAAGGCCGTCCCTCCCAGCAGCAGCGTATTCGGCAGGAAATCGCCGATGACCTGCGTAACAGGCCGGTTATAGCGGATTGAATTGCCAAAATCGCCGCGTAAAATCCCCAGGTGTGTGCCGTAGGTTTCCGGTTCACCGTCGAGGTCGAGATCACGCTTATACCAATCGTCACCGATCAACCATTGGACGAATTGCAGCGGGAGCGGGTCTTCTAAACCCAGGCTGCGGCGCAACCGGAGTTTGTCGGCTGCGCTGACTTTGGGGTCGTTCGCCAGATAGGCCAACGGATCACCCGCCGTCTTGAGGAGCACGAATACCAGCACCGTAATCAGCATCAGCAGCGGAATCGATTGCAATAACCGCCGGATTAAATACCGTCCCATAATGGGCTTCCTTCATTTAGTCGATAAGTCGTTAGCTAAAAGACAAAACTATTTCTTGAGCGAGAAAAGTATGTCAAAGGGGATGACGCATCGGTCATCCCCTCTTTTAAAACCTATTCGCTTATGAAACGGGCTTCCAGAACTCGGCGCGTTCAAAGTAATTGCCAGAGAGCGTGCCGCCGCCCTTGAAGGTGTTGATGTCCCAACGATCGGTGTTCAGCGCGTAGTTGGTACGGCGCAGGAACAAGCCGATGTAGAACTGGGCATCGTTGAACAATTTCTCAGCCTGATAATGATAGTCAAGCCGTTTAGCCGGATCAACCGTACTGTTCACCAGTGCATCCAGTTTATCAAATTCGGGGCTGCACCAACCGACATTGTTACCGCCGCTGGGGTTCTCTTGCGAAGCGACCTGATTGCAGGCATAGCTGGCGGCAGAGTTGGGGGACAATGGACTTGCCGTGAGTCCGAACTGAGCAATGTCATAGTCATAGCTCAACAGGATACCGCGTTGGTTGTACGGCGCGAACAATGGCCCCGGCGGAACCGGGAACAACTGTGTGCCGATGCCGACAGCAGTCAGATATTCCTGAATCAAGACCTGGTAGTCGATACGCTGCTGGCGGGTGGTCGTATAGAAGCGCAGGATCAGTTCCTGGCCGTCTTTGTCGCGTGTGCCGTCGCCATTGCTGTCTTTCCAACCGGCTTCATCGAGCAGTTGATTGGCTTTGTCCACATTGTAATCGTAGATGGTCAGGTCTTTTGGCTGCCATTGCGGGAACCACCAGCTTGTGGGCAGGTCGGCTCCGGCGGCGAGACCATCGGCCATCGCGCGGCGATCCAGGGCATAACCGATTGCCTGACGGACGCGCACATCTTGCAGGGCAGGATGCGCTTTGGCGGTCATGTTGATCCACAGCGCGTCAGAGAGCACGCCGGGTTCGCTCCAGGTGGTGACACCCGGCATGGCCGAGTAGCTTTCCACCTGATTTTCTGCCCACAGGAAGCTCATGTCAATTTCGCCAGCGGACAGCGCGTTTTCCATCTGAGATGAATCAGGGATGAACTTGAGGATCACCTTGTCGATGTCCGGCTTTTGCCCATCCCAATTTTCATTGCGAACCAGGGTGATATTGTCACCGACATTCCAGCTATCAACCTTGAATGGCCCATAACCGACTGTATCCACGCCCGAAAAATACGGCGCATGGTCAATCGTGCCATCTTTATCCAGGACGGGTTGCAGGATATGCGCTGGGTAGCTGCAACGGGCATACGAGTCCGTCAGATAATCCGGGTAGGGCTGGTTATAGGTCAGCGTGAAAGTCAGATCATCGACTTTATCCATGCTTTCCACGACGGTGGGGTAATTCCCACGCGCGAAGTTGGCCGATGTGCTGGGATCCATGTTGATATTGTGCCAGAACATGCAGTCGTCAGCAGTGATGGGCTGGCCGTCTGACCATTTCATGTCGGGGCGCAGCTTGTAGGTGACGACAGTATTGCCCTTGTCATTGGT
>JBDTNB010000244.1:0-8273 GCA_039933955.1 Chloroflexota bacterium | reverse complement strand
CCAGTAACTCATCATTTGTCATTTCTTGTAAAGCTGAACTGGCGTAAATCAGATTAATTAAGTCCGTCACAGTCCCTCGAAATATTTTCAGAGCTTTATATAGTGTAAAGCCAAATAGATAGCGACATCAAAAAGGTTTGTTTAAATCCTTATTACCGGGAGAGTTAGCTTTGTAAAGACCACTCGATTTTGTGACGGTCATCACCGGGCATGAACAGCAGCGCACGTCGGATTTTCATAGCGGATAGCTTCATAGTTTTTAGCGGTTAGCAATGATAGTTTTACCACAGAGAACACGGAGAACACAGAGGGTCAGGGCTGCCATTGTTCGTTTATTCCCCTTACCACTATTGGATGTATATCACTTCCGTCGGTGTTCATCATAAGCGGTTCATAAATGAATCCATTGATTGTGCTGGTGATTGTGCCAGTAAATAGGATATATTGTCCGCTTGGCGACCATTGAGGGTTCGCTCCGTGAACAGCGGTTGTGCTAAACGGCTTTCGGGAACTGCCGTCCAATCCAATACGGTAAAGTTGATAAACGCCGCTCAAGTTTTCATCGGCTGCGTAGATAATTTGCTGACCATCTGGCGACCATGCAGGTGTAATATTCCTACCCGTACTGTCAGTCAGACAACGTAAACCACTCCCATCCGGGTTGATGATGCAAATAGCCCCGTCCCCTGAAGAAAAAACGATTTTTTGTCCGTCAGGCGACCAAACAGGCTGTGCAGCAAGGGTTTTCGCATTTGGATAAGCAATCAGTTTATGATCAAAATTAGGTGCATCCAAATCAATAACATAGATTTCGAGAGTCCCATTATTCAGGTTATCCAGAACGATGTATTGACCATCCGGCGACCAGTCGATTGAGTGAACAACAAAATCATGAGATTTCAAACTCAATAAGACGCGCTCTTGCTGCCCGAACACATCCATTAGGTAGAGCGTGTCGGGGTCAAAGTTACCCAGAAATACTATACGAGTTCCATCCGGCGACCAGGCCATAAGACCAATCATCTTGTTCTTAACAAATTTTGCAGCGAGATTCCGATTAATATCCAACAGAATAATCCCATGTCCGAGTGGAGAGTCAAAGAGTGTCGTGTAGGATATGGCTTGAGTACCGATTCCATGACCTACAAATTGGCTGAGGCACATCAGCAAAAAACTGAGAGCCGTCACCACGCTGGACAGCCGCAGCCAAAAACCGATAATGCTTCTTTTACTACTTTTAAAGTTCAACTTTTACCTTTTAGCCACTTCCGTCCGGCTGCCAGACGGGGAGCGTGTCGCCCCAGGTATTGACCGTCAGGCGATGTTCGCCCGTGCCGTCGGCATGGATGACATACAGTTCCGGGTTGCCATCGCGATTGGAGGCGAACAAAATTTGTGTCCCGTCCGGCGACCAGACCGCACCATAGGAGTCGAAGCGCGTGTGTGTCAAGCGGCGCTCATGGGTTCCATTAGCGTTGATAACGTAGACTTGGGGATTGCCGTCGCGGGTGGAGGTGAACACAATTTGCGTCCCATCCGGCGACCAATGCGGATTATATTCGCTGCTGCGGGTGTTGGTCAGGCGGGTCGGGGTGGTGCTGTCAGCGTTCATCACATAGATTTGCTGGCGATTCGCGCCCACGCGCGTGGACACAAACACGATGCGTGTCCCATCGGGCGAAAATTCGGGCGTGGTATCGTCCCAGAAACCGGGAGTCAGGGCGTGCAAATCAGCGCCGTCGGCTTCGACCATCATGATCTGGTAAAAAGGCGCGTCGAAAACATTGGCAGCAAAAATCAAGCGCGCCCCGTCTGATGACCAGGACACGCGCGAATTATAGACCGAGCGGGCGGCCAATTGGCGTAAAGCACCGGTCACTCTATCAACCAGCAGCACCGACACCTGATTTGCGCCCTGATTGGCGGTGAAAACCACCGTCTGGCTGTCCGGCGACCAACTGGGGTTGCTCTGGTCGAGCCAATCACTTTGCGGGATCAGCAGGTGTGCATTCTGACCGTCAGCATCCATGATGTAAATTTCGGTGAAGCCGGTGTTATCGCGCCCCGGAAAAGCCAGATAGCGCCCATCCGGTGACCACGACAGGCAGCAGGCGGTTGACGCTGCCCAGATGTCATTGGCCTGCGCCGACAAACCAGCATTGATGTCCATCAGAAAAATGCGGTGCGGCGTGTGATGGGGCGCGGATACATAGGCGATCACCTGCTTTTCCCGCCCCTGCCCGACGAATGCGGCCAACAATAATAATGCAAAGAAGCAGGCCATCAGAAGCCCAGTCAACCGCATCCAAAGTTCAAAAACGCACCCTGTCCCACTTTTAACTTTCAACTTTTACCTTTGCTTCACGGCTCCCACGTAACAAAAGTATCGTCACTGGGATAGGGTGTGAGGCGGCGGGCATGATCGCCATTCGCATCCATCAGGTAAGCCGCTGAGTCACTATCCCGCAGCGATAAAAACACGATTCGCGACCCATCCGGCGACCATGCGGGCAGCCAATCCTGGACGGTATTGGCGGTCAACTGGCGCAGATTTTTACCGTCCGCATCCGTGCTGAAAAGTTCGACATCGCCGTCGCGGTGCGAGAGGAACAAAATACGTTTGCCATACGGCGACCACAGCGGAGCCGTATTGCGCGAGACATCCTGGTCGGTGATGAGCAGCGGATGCCCGCCGTCAGCCTCCATACGATAAATCGAAATTGGAATGTAGTCGGGCGGGGTCGTCGTATAGATGATGTATTTTCCATCCGGGGAATAGGCCGCCGCCGAATCGAGCGAGGCATTGTTGGTGATCTGGCGGCGATCTGTGCCGTCCGGTTTGACATCAAATAATTCTGAGTCGTCCAGTCGTGATGTGCCGTTGATAGACACATCCGACGCAAGCAGGATTCGGGTTCCATCCGGCGACCACACTGGCGCAAAATCATTGGCAAATTCTTCGGTCAGCGGGCGTGTCTCGCCGGTTTTCACAGCGGTGATGAAGATACTACTGCGGGAAGTCAGCAGCGATACGAATACAAAAGCAACTTCCTGGCTGTCTGGCGACCAGACCAGGCTGCCTTCGTTAGTCGATTTTTCGTGGGTCAGACGGTGCAAATGCCCGCCGTCAGCGTCGATCAGAAAAATTTTGGCGGCGCTTTCGTCTATCGACAAAAAAGCGATGCGTAATCCATCCGCTGACCAGACCGGACAGCAGGCAATCACCGGTTGATCGCTGAGTTTGCGGGTGATGTTGCGGGCGATGTCCAGCCGGTACAGTTTATTCGTGCCATCGCGGTTGGAGACAAACAGAATCGCCTGACGGGGCGTCGCCTGCCCGATCAGCAGCGCCGCGACAATCAATGTGATATACGCCAGCACACCGAAGACAGCCAGCCGGGAAAAACAGGAAAGCAACCACGATTTTCTTGAGGATTCCATTTTTCTATTCTACTGTGATTGTCCAACCCGGAAGCGCCACCCTGCATCAGATTGCGTTACAATTAACGCTATGTTTATGATTGAACCCTTTGACCCTGACCGCTATCTGCCGAATTTGCAGACCCTCATCAACCGCCACCTGGAAGCAGTGATTCCAGGTTGGGCGCTGCCTGCCCAAGCGATTTTGCAACATTTGAGCCGCAACCATCACGAGCCGATTATCGATCCCTGGGTGATCGAGCGCAAAACCTTGTGTGCTGTCGAAAATGGGCGATTGCTGGCGGCGGCGCATCTGCTGCGCTATGGCGACTCAGAAAATGTCGGCGACTGGTATAAAAACGTGGGCGATGTGACCTGGATTTTTGTCGAACCGGATGATGTTGAGGTAGGTGCGGCTTTATTGGATGCCGCCCGCCAACAGATGATCGCCTGGGGTGTAAAGTCGGTCAACTTTTTTGACAACGGTTTGCCGGTCACGCTCATCAGCGGCTTGCCGGACTGCTGGCCGCATATCGCTCAACTGCTGGTCAACGCCGGTTTTGAACCCATGCATCCGCGCAAGGAAGCAATTTTTGGCGGTTGGCTGCGCGATATTCCCGCGCCGGGAAAGTCGCCGATTCCAAATTTGACGGTGCGCCGTATGATCCAGGATACGAATGTGGCATTCGTGGGATTTATCCATAACGAGAAAATTGGCTGGTGCGAAATCACCGCTGACCTGAGCGCGGGCGGTGATAGTCCTGCTCTGCGCGGCTGGGCGGAATTGAGCGAAATATTTATCGACGACGCATGGCGCAGTCAGGGTGTGGGCGCGTGGTTGCTACAGCACGCTGTCGAATGGCTGCGACTGGCTGGTTGTGACCGCATCGCCCTCTCGGTTGACTCGGAAGATGAAGCACGCGGCGCAGGACGCTTTTATCAACGCTTCGGCTGGAATGCTATCAGCCGCATGGAAGTCGGTTGGGGGTACAGTATTATCCCCACCCCCTACGCCTTCGGCAGCCCTCCCCACTTCGTTTCAGGGGACGACAGTGTGTAGGGAGGGTCTTAGACCCCCCTACGGGGAAAATTCCGCAATTATTGAAAAGTGTCGTCCAGTGAACCACTTCGTAGAGAGGGGGAATCAAGACCGAAATCATGTGCGGGATTTCAGGCGATGACAAAAATATGAACGTACTCATACTAATCCGCGAAGCGCACCGCGTAAGATTTCGCATCGGCTTCTACAAAACGGACGAGGCGTTCACCTTCGTCGGTCAGCGTGGCACGATTTTGTTTCGTCAGGTCAGCAAAGGGTGTAATCGTCAGCGTCGCTACACCTTTGGTTTTATCGACCTTCCACGCGCCGCGCACAAAACCATCCACCAGAATCGTTGACGCCACGCGCAAACCGGGGAGATACACCTGTTTGCGGTATTCATCAGCGACGATGCGGGTGCGTTTTTGATGCGAGAGCAAAATATTGTCATATTCGGGCAAAAAGCGCTCCGGCGCGGGGGTATCGGCGTCCGGTAAAGGCGTATCCGGCAAATCGAATAACTCGCGCTTGCCTTCGTCGCGGTAGACCTGCAATTCGGGTCTCAACTTTTCAACAGCCTCTTTCAGCTTGGGCAACCCAGACCAAGTTTGGATGTCAGTCACAGAAGCGGGGCCAAAGGCAGCCAGATAACGCAGAATCATCGTGTGGACATCTTCGCTATCGGGGATGGGTTGGTCGAGCCAGGATTCCGCCAGCGTGAACTGCGGATTGCCGGGATAACTCCAGCCTTTGCTGACCGGCACTTGAATCAACGGCACATGCGTCCGCACGCCATAACGCATCGTGCCGATGTCGGTGTCAGGATCATATTCGGCCAGCATAGCGCTGATTTCAGCGAAGGTGCGCGGTGATTCGTCGATAAATTTGCGCGCGATTTCAATCACCTTGTCGAAGTCGATAGCCTTGCCTTCGCGGCCTTTGGTGACGGCCTCGAATCCTTGCGTCAGCGCCGGTTGCAGCGTCCCGCGCAGCCATAAATAATCGGCGGCGGTGGCGAGGTGCAGCGTGCCGCGCATCAGCGTCGCCTTGATAACCTTGTGATCCGCAATCAACTTAGCAAGGTCATCACGGCCAAAATTTTTCAGGCGAGTCCATATGCCGATGTAGGGTGCGATGGCCTGCTGCGCCTGCATCCCGACCAGCCGTTCAATCGCCGCCGGGACGGGTAAATTTTCACGTTCCAGGAGCATTTGTCGAGCGAGCGTCGCCCGGTTGAGTTCGCGCAGGGTTAAGATACGATCCGCCATGATTAGCCTTTCTCCGTCACAAGTATCCAGCCCATCATAGTATAGCGGTAATCCTCAACTGGTTTTTAGGGATCGGTTTTTCGGCTCTTCCGCACTTGATATTGGCTCTAGGGCGCGTTGTGCCAACATGCGGATCATGCCGGAGAAAATCACGCTGTGCAATGGATACAGGATATACCAATACAACAGACCAAACAGACCTTTAGGCGCGAAAAATGCAGTCTGGGTAAGTTGTGTATTTCCGTCTTCCAGCGGTTCTGCCTTGAATTGCAACCAGGCGAGTCCTGGCACTTTCATCTCCGCCCGCAGCCGGAGCAGCCGGTCAGGCTCGACAGCTTCTACACGCCAGAAATCAAGCGCATCACCAACGCGCACTTCCGTTGGATGTCGTCGCCCACGGCGCAGCCCAACCCCACCGACCAGACGATCTAGCAGGCCTCTGAGATACCATGCCCAATTAAAATACAGCCAACCATTGGCTCCGCCGAGGCGGGTAAAAGCGTTGAACACCGCAGCGGGCGTCGCCTTGACTAATTGCTGGCGCTGTTCGAGGAACATACCTTCATGTGTGGATAACACCGCTGGTGTCGTATCCGGTTGGCTGCTCTCCAATGAATCCGCCCAACTGGTTTCGACCTGACTGGCTTCTAACTGTTCCAGCGCCCGATTAACGGCGATTGCGAAAGTGGTTGGCTGAATATTTGGGAAAAGCATACGGGCGGTGTCGTCGCGTACAATGACTTCGTTGCGCAGTCCTTCAATCAACGGGCGAGCAATATCGCTTGGGATGGGTGTCACCCAGTGTACCCAGTACGACGATAGGTGCGGCGTCAGTACCGGCACCGGGATCATATAGCGGCGCAGACCACGAGCGCGCGCATAGCCAAACATCATATCGCGATAAGTAATGATTTCTGCCCCGCCAATTTCGATGATTTTGCCCGTACTTTCCGGTATGGTCAGCGCACTGACCAGATAGTCCAGCGTGTCCCGGATACCAATGGGCTGAATGCGCGTAAAAACCCAGCGTGGACAGATCATAATGGGGACGCGCTCGGTCAGGTAGCGGATCATCTCAAACGACAAACTGCCTGAACCGACAATCACCCCGGCACGAAATTCCGTGATCGGAACAGCGGACTCACGCAGTGCGTCACCGGTTTGTTGGCGTGAGCGCAAATGTTGTGACAGCTCGGTTGTGGTATCGCCCAAACCGCCCAGGTAGACAATGCGCTTTACTCCCTGACGTTCCGCTGCCGCGCCAAAGTTATGGGCTGCCAGGATGTCACGCTCATGAAAATTCTGCCCCCCGCGCATACTGTGAATCAGATAATAGGCGACATCAATGCCCTTTAGGGCTGCATCCAGGGTATCGGTTTTAAGTACATCGCCTTGCACGACTTCGACCTGCGCCAACCACGAACGCCCCTGTAAACGGATCGGATCACGCACCATCACGCGCACCCGGTAACCCGCCTCCAGCAACAACGGAACCAGTCTGCCGCCAATATAGCCCGTGACGCCTGTGATGAGTACATTTTGAGTGCCGGAATGGGAAATACCGTTCATAGTTGTAACCTCGACCAGATATGCCGCAAATACAATAGGAACAGGTGCTGGTCTACACGTTGTGCCATTCGGAAAATGTTCGATATTCTGATTGAAAAGCAGCGGCGATGATTGTGGGGAATGAAATTCAGAAGTTGTCGGACAATTTAGCTTGCATCGTTTATTCAGTGTAGCAGCATGATAACCAGATACATCACAAAGGAAGCACCCAGCCTCACATTTTTCAGCCGTGCATAGGCCAAGCGTAGAGTCAGCGTACAGTCATAACTATGGAAGGCGCGCGAATCGGTGCTACGCTTATCATAAGCACTTGTTTTTAAGGGAAATTTTTCTATGCAACGCTTCAATGTCCAAAATTCTGGGCGACCCGGCGGGTCGCCCCTACAGTTATTTATTCTGCTGACTATCTTACTCCTATCGATTGCTGCCCTGCCCGCCCGCGCCCAGGAAGACGCCACACCAGTGGTCGAACCGACGCCTGCCAGCGACGAAATCCCCGAAGCGATGCCGCTGGTGGACGAGGGCACGGACGATATTGTCAACATTTTGCTGATCGGCGCGGCGACCCGCAACCCCAATAATCCCGGCCTGACCGACTCACTACTCATTGTGTCGGCGGATCGCACAACCGGGACGGTCTCGATTGTGTCGATCCCGCGCGATTTATACGTCTATGAGCCGGGTTATAGCATGTATAAAATCAACACGGCCTATTACTACGGCGAAGAAAATCAGGTAGAAGGCGGCGGGATCGGCTTGCTCATCAAAACCATCCGCTACAACCTGGGCTTGAATATCGACTTTTATGCCCGCGTGGATTTCACCAGTTTCGGCACGGTGATTAATGAAGTCGGTGGCATCGACATCACCGTCGATTGCGCCATCCGCGATTGGCGGCTGAAATCACCCGAACTGGATATTCACGTCGCCGACAATTACGAAATTTTCACGCTGCCCGCCGGGTTCTATCATATGGA
>JBDTNB010000243.1:0-8287 GCA_039933955.1 Chloroflexota bacterium | reverse complement strand
TATCCGCCGTCACCGATGCCATGCTTGCCGACAAAAACGGTGACATCGACAAAATCATTGGGCGCTACGCCGTCCCGCGCACCGAGGTTGACAGCCTGATTGGGGTGATTCACCGCCTGCATTTCACGCTCGTGGGTGCGCAGCCGTCCCGCCGCTTTGTCCACCGCCTGAAAACCGACCTGATGGGTACAACGGAACGCAATGTTGTCGCGCGTATCCGTTATCTGCCGCCGCGTGTGCAAATCGCCGCCGGGATCGCACTGGTGGCCGGGTTTATGCTGCTGTCGCGCCGCCGTATGATGGATGATGTGCGCCAGGAACAGCAGGAATCACCGGTATTGCAGTAAGCGATTTTCTTTTCTGTCCGAAAAATTTAAGTTACCAGTTCCCAGCCGCCCGTCTTTTTCACGGATGGTTGGGGCTGGTAATTTTTATCTTTATTGTGTGAATGCATTTTTGTCTTTAGACTGAAAACTGTTACTTGATTGCATTTTTTAAGGAGTATTTGATGAGTAAGCGCCGGGGACAAATTAAAGGCTGGGGTAAATACGTCCCGGAAAAAATCCTGACCAATGACGACCTCTCCAAAATGGTCGATACCAACGATGAATGGATTACACAGCGCACAGGTATCAAAGAACGTCATATTCGCGGCGAAAACGACACCACCACCAGCATGGCCTGTGCCGCTGCCCGCGATGCGATGGCAATTGCGGGATGGGAAGCGGGCGACATTGATCTGATTGTGGTCGCCAATTCCTCGCCCGATTATTTATTGCCTGGTTCCGCCAATCTGGTTCAGCACGAACTGGGCGCGACCTGTCCAGCCTTCACTATCAGCGCGGGCTGTTCGGGCTGGGTTTACAGCCTGATTACCGCTAACCAATTCATTGAAACTGGCGCATATAAAAAAATACTGGTCATCGGCGTCGAATTGATTTCGTTTGCGTTGGATTACACCGAGCGCTCGACCTGCATCCTGTTCGGTGATGCGGCGGCAGCGGTGGCGTTGGAATCCTCGGAAGACGGCAGTGGCATTCTGGCCTATGAATTAGGTTCAGATGGCAGCAAAGCCAAAATGCTGTGGGTTCCCGGCGGCGGCACATCCAATCCGCTGTCGCAAAGTGTGCTGGACAACCGCGAAAACTTTATCCATATGAACGGGCAGGAAGTGTTCAAGTTTGCCACGCGAAAATTCACCTCGTGCATTCAGAATATCACAGAGCAGGCCGGGTTGACTCTGGCAGACCTCGATCTCATCATCCCGCATCAGGCCAATTTGCGCATTATCGAATATGCTGCCAATAGGCTGGAAGTGCCGATGGACAAATTCTTCGTCAACCTGCATAAATACGGCAATACCTCGGCGGCGTCGATTCCGCTGGCGTTGGTCGAAGCCATCCAGGAAGGCCGCCTCAAACCGGGTGATACAGTGGGGATGGTGGCGTTCGGCTCCGGGTTGTCATGGGCAGGCGCAGTCGTTAAGATGGGTTTGGACATGCCGCAAACCGTCGCCATCCCTGAATTCGGCGAAGTCAACGCCTAACCCTATACAGTCAATCCGAAATGTAGGGACACGAGAACTTCGTGTCCTATACTTATTTCAACCCAGAGGCATTATGAAACCGATGCGGCTAGGCAAAGTTGTGGGTCTGCTCATCACGGCGAATCGCAATGTGTTTTACGGTTTCGGGGTACTCTGGATCGTGGTCGTTATAGGCGTGATTTTTCTGCTGGATGTGCCATTTGGGGAAGCGATCATCGGCGGTTTCATCCTGACACTGCTGCATTACTTATCGGAACTCTGGCATCAACTCGGTCATGCCTGGGCAGCACGGCGCGTCGGGTATCCGATGATTGGTGTGCGCTATTGGTGGATACTGGCTACATCTATTTACCCCAACAATGAGCCGGAACTGCCGGGATCAACCCACATCAAACGGGCATTAGGCGGGCCAGGAGCCAGTATCCTGCTCACGTTTATTTTGTTCATCCTGACAATCGTCATCAACCGATTTCCGGGCTATTCGCTGCTGTTGTGGGTACTGCCGCTGTTGACACTCGACAACTTGTTTTTTTTCACGCTGGGGGCGTTTCTGCCGCTGGGGTTCACTGATGGCAGTACCATTTTGCGCTGGCTGTGGAAATAACGATACATTTGCTACAGACGAATAGGGGCATATTTGCTAACGGCAACATGCCCCTATGAAATGGCGGTTTGTAGAGCGTGTTTCACCAATCAGACGCGCGCTTCCATCTCAATTTCATGCTTATCGCGGCGGTATTTACCGACGCTCACCAACTCGTGTTTTTCTTTAGCAATCAGTTGATCGATATACGGGTTGCCGATCACTGGCATGGTCATTTTTTCTTCGTCACGAATCAAGTCAAAATAATAAAGTGCAACACGCCGTGTTCCGGCATACCAGAATTCTTCCAAACGCACCGCGCCATCAATAACCCACCCCAGATAAAGCGCAGTCGCCAGACTATCCCCCCCGGTGTAATGTTCCGATTCAGCGTGCCAGTGGCGGTAGGTGATGATGTCTTCGATGCTGGTGCTGTCAAATCGCTGCTGTAACATGTTCGCCGTCCCTTTTTGACTCATTTTTGATGAAATTTGTCGAATAAGGTTTGTCCTGTTGAAACATTTTATTGTTAAGTTAGGACGAACCAGCGATGCACTTGTGTTGTTCTTGTCAGTATACAGTCTATTGTATTAGTTTTCGGTTAAAATGTGTTAGCTATCTTGTACAAACTCTCTTTAAGACTTATGGCCTATCCTGACAAGACTAAATTTTATGAAAGCATTCTATAGCGATCAATTTGTTTTGCCGCTGCCAGCCGAGCATCGTTTCCCGATGACGAAGTACCGTCTTTTACGGGAGCGAGTGCTCGCCGAGCACATTTTACCGCCGGAAAATTTATGTATACCGGATGCCGCCACCGATGAGCAGATTTTACGGGCGCATGACGCCGATTATGTGGAGAAGGTTAAAACTGGAACCCTAACCGCCAAAGAAATCCGGCGTATCGGTTTCCCCTGGTCGCCAGAGATGGTTGAGCGTTCGCGGCGTTCCTCCGGCGCGACGATTGCAGCCTGCCGTGCCGCCTTTAGCGATGGTATTGGAGTCAATTTAGCTGGCGGAACCCATCACGCTTTCCGCGATCACGGCGAGGGTTACTGTGTCTTCAATGACAGTGCCATCGCCGCCCGCGCGATGCAAGCCGAAGTCCGCGCCCGTCGTGTGGTGATCCTGGATTGCGATGTGCATCAGGGCAACGGCACAGCTTCGATCCTGGGGGGCGATACCAGCATCTTCACCTTCTCGATTCACGGTGCGAAAAATTTCCCTTATCACAAAGAAGTCAGTGATATGGACATCGAACTGCCTGATGGCACAGGCGACGAGCTTTATCTCGATATGCTGGAAGAAGGTGTCAGCCGCGCGCTGGCTTTAGCCAATGCTGACCTCGCGATTTATCTGGCGGGCGCTGATCCATATATGGGAGATCGTTTGGGACGGCTCAAATTAAGCATGGAAGGGTTGGCGGCGCGAGATCGTTTCGTACTCGATTTATGTCGCGCTGAAGGCTTGCCCGTAGTCGTGACGATGGCTGGCGGTTATGCCCACAACGTCGCCGACATCGTGGCGATCCACACCCAAACCGTCCGCATCGCGGCAGAATTGGCGGCATAAAAGATGCGAATCATACGCATGTTCAAACTTAGCGTATTCCTGACATTCATATCTTTTGTCCTCTTTTTGCTGATTGTTGTAACAAGATTATCATCTCAGTTTATTGAGAGGCCAGTTCCTCCCACATATCACGACTTGTGGAATACAAGAGGAGGGCAAAATTATGAAATGACAGTAGAAGTGCTAGCACCGCCTATGGTGATTGTGGCGCAGACATTGACTATTCGAGATGGAAAAGTCACACAGCATAGCATCATGGCCTGCGATAACCCTTCCGAGGCATATCCAGCAAGAGATTGCAAAACGATCAGCCAGTATTATTCTGGAGTCGGAGTTAGTACGGTTGAGGAACTCTTCAGTGATGCAGATTCATGTCTTAGCAGAACCAAAGTAGCCTTGAGTCGCTGTGATACTTTTAACATCCATGTGTTTCAAGATTTTCCAAATACAGATGCGATGTTCGATATGGCACAAACATGCAAAGCAGATTTACAAAGCTCGAATTATTCAATGTTATGCGCTGTAGAATACGATGCCTTTTATGGATATCCCAGCACTATTTCAACCTATATCCCCTGGGCAAATGATGGTTTCAGCCGTATTACTGTGAAAGATTTTCGGCTTAGGGAGAATTCCCCTCACAAAATCCAATAATCATCACCGAAATATCTGTACACTAACCCAGCAGATGACTTAGTGTACAGGTCGTTTGCACCTCCGTAATTATAGTGTGACTATCGTGAGTGAGTCAGTGTACAAACGGGAGTGAGCCAGATGACACCAGACTTGAATCGCGCGACTTTATACCTGAGAGTATCCACAAAACATCAGGCGAACGAACGTTATGGCCTGGATGTCCAGCGTGAAAGCTGTATGGCGCACGCCGTTGCCAATGGTCTGACGGTTACAGCCATCTACGAAGATAAGGGCAAGTCGGGAACGAAGGATGAAACCAAGCGCCCTGGGTTGGCAGCTTTACTGGCTGCCGTCGAAGCCAACGAAATCGACAGCGTAATCGTATCATCAGTCGACAGAATAGGTCGCAAGACCACGCTGGTACTCAGTCTCGTCGAGCGCATAACCAGTGCAGGTGTTGCGCTCATCTCGGTAAAGGAAAATTTGAATACCTCTACACCGATGGGGCAATTCGTGTTGACGATCCTCGCCGGATTGGCGCAGCTTGAACGGGATACGATTGTCGAGCGAACAACGGCGGGTCGCGACCTGCGCGGCAAGCTGGATGGCGAAAAAGGCGGACGTATCCATTATGGCTATGTGCGTTCAGAGGATACGGTAGCGATTGATGATTTTAGTGCCGACGTTGTGCGCGACATTTTCGCTTTACACCATATGGGTTTATCGCTGCGGGCCATCGCTGCCCATCTGACCGAACGGGGTATCAAACCACCAAAAGGCACAGCATGGTACGCCAGCAGTGTTAAATCTATCCTGAGTAACGAAACGGCTTACCGGGGTGGGAAACGCGGTGAGAGCGACGTAGTATGGCCTAATATCCTATCCTGATAAAAATCAGAATTGTCAGATTGTTTGTCTAAGGTTTTGACCCAAACTTTGCCACGATTCATCCTGCGCAGTTTTCAAACCGCATTCCAATTGACAGTTTAGAATTTTTGTTCTAAACTGAGCATCCCAAAATCAGTAGTGGGGGAAAATATATGCAGCGATGGCGTCGCACAAAGCAGCAGGGGTCTAAATTGTGCGACGGAAATGTCCCTTATTTGTCGTCGTCGGCCACCCTCCCCAACGGCAATCAGGCACAATTGTCGTCAGCGCAATATACACGTATCTTTGCAGCACAACCCCTTCCGCGCTCCAATTTCCGCAGTAAATAGCCATCTTTACTGCACTGGTGGATGTTTTCCTCATCCACCACCACAAGGGGTCAGGTTTTGGAAAACAACCGAAACATCCGCCAAAAATCGACCTTTTCGACTCGATTTTGGCGGATGGGTTTTCAGATTATATAGTTAATGGGCTAGGTTTTCGGATGCGCTTTGAACCATTCGACAGTCGTCTGAATCGATTCTTTCAATGGCGTGGCTTTCATGCCGAAGGCGCGTTCGAAGCGGCTGGAATCCATTATGAACGGTTCTTCAAATTCGTAGGCCATCTCGTTGACCTCCCGCAGGATCGGCACAAACAACGCCAACCCCTTCACCATCAACTTGGGCATCACACTGTATTTGGGCGTTTGTCCGGCGGCTTCATAGGCCAGTGTGAAAAATTGGCGAGTCGTGAGAGTCTCTGGGCTGGGGATATGCCACGCTTGCCCCAACGCCTCATCGCGTTCGCCCAGGATCACCAGCGCCTTGCCGATGTCCGGCATATAAGTGTAGGTGTGGGGCATATCCAGGTTGCCGATGAACTGCGCCGTTTTGCCTTCTACTGCCGGATAAAATAACCGGTCTCCAGCGGCTGATTGCAGCACACCCGCGCCGTAAAAATCGGCAGCACGGCCTGCTGCGACCCGCACCTTACCGCTCTTGTGCGCCGCCATTAAATCCTGCGCCATCTTTGCGCGGGTTGCGCCTTTGCGCGGCGTGGGATGAAAGGGCAGGTCTTCGGTCAGTGTTTTGCCGCCCGTCGGCCCGTACATATACAGATTTTCCATCACCACCAATTTCGCCCCGGCAGAGGCTGCCCCTTCGATGACAGCCGCTTGCATCGGTGGGAATAATTCCGGCCATCGGGTATAGGGCGGATTGGTGCAGTTGTAGACTACTGTCGCGCCTTTGCTGATTTCACGGGTGCTGGCCGGGTCGGATGCATCGCCTTTGACGACTTCGACTCCGGCGGGGACAGTTACATTGCCGCCCCGGTTGACGATGCGTACCGGTTTGCCCTGTTTGACCAATTCGTTCATGACGGATAACCCTACTGGGCCAGCCCCAAAAATGACGTGTAACTCGTTCGGATTGCTCATGTTATGTCCCCTGTTGTGGGCGTGTTCAACACACCCTGCTTATTTACTGAAAGAAATGATTTCAGGTTGATTCCTGTTAATCGGTTGTTGGAAAAGTTGATTTATGCGTTTATGCCTGTGCCACGATTTGCCCTGCTTCCAGCCGTGTCGCCGAGTCAGGATCATGGCTGGGGAGATATACTGTCGGCGTGTTTTGCGTATAGCGCAGGATGCGTCCCAGCGTTGTCCGGGCAATCGACTCATCCGGCGAAACACCATCAACGGCTTGGGCGAGCATCGTCGATTCGGTGTAAGAGGTATCGCCCGCCAGGAAAATGGATTTGTCGTCTTCCTGGACAATCACCGACATATGTCCCGGCGAATGCCCGTGCGTCGCAATGATGGAAACATCACCGGCTTTAGTGAGGGTTTGTGCCGGGAATTCGCCTAATTTTTCTGTGCCAAAATCGACCAGCTTGGGCGCGAACCACGACGGCCAACGGTTGCGCAGATAACCATTCACTCGCCCCATGAAACCGGATGTCGCCGCATATTCCCCCCGCGAGACCAGAATTTCAGCCTTCGGGAAGTGCGCCAGACCGCCCGCATGATCGGTGTGCAGATGGGTCATCACCACCCAGCGCACATCATCGGGTGATAATCCCATTTTTTTCATCTGCGGCCCGATTTCATCTTCTGGCTTCACATTCATCTGGTTGCAGAGTTGAAAAAATGGATGCCAGCGTGGGAAATAACCCGGTTGGCTTGTCCGCCAGGTTTCGCCGCTGTCCACCACGATTAAACCTTCAGGATGTTCAATCACCCAGACATTGATCGGCAAGAAATCTGTCCAATTGGGGTCGAGCAAAACGTTCACTAAACGCGCGCCGCTGCCTTTACCTTTGCCGACACGCTGATTGGCTTTGATGGCGACACTGCCCGTCGATATTGCATGGATTTTCATGATTTTCTCCTTTGTGCATACGCGCACAGGACGCATTGAATACGCCTACCGTTATCTAAACAAGGTTGGATCAACAGATCGCTGATTTTCAAATTTTGGAATTTACGGTTTCTACATTTTGGGCACGACAGGTCGTGCCGCTAATAATCGCTAAGAGCTGTTGAGTTTCTGGTAGCCCAACTGCTTCAGCAGCATATACATCTCAAAGCGGTAAAATGCTTCGGTGTCGCCGACGATAGGTTGAATATCGTCAAACAATTCCAGCATAACGATCCCGTGAATGCGTGTCCAACCCACCGTCGCCAGATACAGCACCACCAGCGGCGCATCATATCCTTCGTGGTCGATCACAGCAGAAAGTTGAGTGGCAATCGCTCCCGGCAGCGCTTGATATTCGGGTGGTGGCACAATAGCGCCCGCTGCCAGCGCCCCAGACAGGATTTCCACCACCACATCAAACCCACGCCGCGCGGCTGGCATCGTGCGTTCAGCCGGGGCGACATAACCGGGAATCGGGTTTCCGTAAATCAGTTGGAAATCAATCCGATTATCCAGCGCCCACTGGCGGTAGGCCATCAGCATCCCCATCAGGCGTCCCACATAGTCAGTTTCCGGCGCACTGTTTGCGCCTTCGGCCATCGCCACCGCCAGCGCATGGAAATTTTCGATGATGAGTTCGGTAATCAGGTCGTCCAGGCT
>JBDTNB010000242.1:0-8302 GCA_039933955.1 Chloroflexota bacterium | reverse complement strand
GCACCTGACCTCTATCTTGCATGACCTGTTACGGAATGCTATTATGTACAGCATGAAGGCGACACCGATCATCATCATGGCGCAGGCTTCGCCACAAACGCAGAGTGTGCAAATTGATGTGATTGATGAAGGCTACGGCATCCGCGCGAAGGAATTTGAGCGGGTTTTTGCCCAGTTCCAGCGGGCACGCCAGCCGCAAATCATCGGCGAATTTGGGTACGGGTTGAGCTTGTATTTGTGCAAGCACGAGGTAGAAGCTATGAACGGCAAAATCTGGTTCCAGAGCGAAGAAAGCGTCGGCACAACTTTCAGCTTTAAGCTGCCGATGTGGCGTGATGACAGCGCCACTCCCTCCAGTTCTAGTTCGAGCAGTTCATAGGTATCCACGCCCGCCGCCTGTTGAGGTTACGTTTCACGTATGCGCCTCGTCTGGTCTGGTCAGGCGGGGCGTTTTTTATTTATAAGTTGTCAGTTACCAGTTTTCAGTTGCCAGTAAAAGATTGAAAACGGGTAATGCTGTAGGGGCTTATTGGTGATAAGCCCGTTGCCGATAAACCCATGCGAGGAACAGATATGTTTCCGTTAACGTTTATGACCCGTGAAATATTCGACTTGCTGGTTATTGTCGTCATCATCATTGGATTGATCGCGGCGTTCTTCCGCTTGCGGGCGGATTTGACTCGTCCGCTGCCGCCGGAAATCAAGTGGGAAACCTTTAATCCTGACGACGATACGCAGCCGAACAAACCAAGTTAAAAGGTGAAAGTTAAAAGTTAAAAGACTGGGAAAACTTTCCACTTTTAACTTTGAACTCTCCACAACTCTGAGGAGATGCAAAAATGTTAGACATTAACCTGATCCGGGAGAAACCGGAATGGGTGAAGGAACAAATCGGCAAGCTGAATGACGCTCCGGCGCTGGCGCGGATCGACAAAATCCTGGAACTCGACAAGCAGCGGCGGACGCTGTTGACCGAGAGTGAACAAATCCAGGCGGCGCGCAATAAGCTGAACAAAGGCATCGGGCGGCTGCGCGGCGATAAAAAATCGGAACCTGCGGCGCGTGCAGCACTGGCGGCTGGCGTCACCGATGCCCTGGAAAAAAACGATTATGACCGCGCCGTGCAGATCATGGAAGGCACAGCCACCGCCGATGCTGCCGGGACGGATCTCGACGCGGCAATGGAAGACCTGATGAGCGCGCTCAAAGGTATGGGAGACCGCGTCGAAGACATCAACAAAGATATTGCGAAGGTCGAGGCCGAACTCGAAGAAAACATGCTGTGGATTCCGAATCTGCCGCACGAAAGTGTGCCGGTGTTCGACAGCGAGGAACACAATATCCCTGGCGCGGTGCAAGGGGAACTCTTCAAGTTTGATTTCGAGCCGAAGCCGCATTGGGATTTGGGACTCGACCTGGACATCATCGACTTCGAGCGCGGCGTGAAATTGGCCGGAACACGGGCATATGTGCTCAAAGGCTGGGGCGCACGATTGCAGCGGGCGCTCATCAGCCTGTATCTGGATATGGCGCGTGAAAAAGGCTTCCTTCAAGTCAATGTGCCGTATTTCGTGCGCGAAGAAATGATGTACGGTGCAGGCCAATTCCCGAAGTTCAAGGACGTGGTGTATTTCGACGCGGACGCCGAAGTGTATATGCTGCCGACGGCGGAAGTCGCCATCACCAATCTGCACCGCGACGAAATCCTGGATGAAGCACAGCTTCCGTTGTATTACGTGGCGCACACACCCTGCTTCCGCCGCGAAAAAATGAGCGCGGGGCGCGATGTGCGCGGGATCAAGCGCGTGCATCAATTTGAAAAAGTCGAGATGTATAAGTTCACTACGCCGGAAACCAGCTACGCCGAACTGGAGTCGCTAGTGGAGGCCGCATCGGACATTTGCCGCGCGCTCAAACTGCCTTTCCGCCGCCTGGAAATCGTGACGGGCGACCTGGGCTTCAGCGCCAGCAAGAAGTACGACATCGAGGTATTTTCACCGGGCTGCAACGAATGGCTGGAAGTTAGCTCATGCAGCAACACCGAGACCTTCCAGGCACGGCGGGCGAATGTGAAATATCGTCCGACGGAAGGCAAAAAATCGCAGTTCGTGCATACGCTCAACGGCAGCGGTCTGGCGGATACGCGGGTGATTATCGCCATCCTGGAAAATTATCAACAGGCCGACGGCAGCGTGATTATTCCTGAGGTGCTGCGTCCGTATATGGGCGGCGCGGATCGCATCACGAAAGAATAAAAGACTCAACGCAAAGGCGCTAAGTTGCAAAGACGCAGGGGATATTTCTAGAAACCTCACCCTGCGGTCTGCCCTCTTCAGAGGATGATACTTAGCAAGAGTGGACAGTATTTTCGCGTAGGGGCACGACAATGTCATGCCCTAAAAATTCCTACCCTTCCCGAATTCTGGGACGGAAATAATGAAATGATTTGATGATGAAAAATAAGCCTGATTTGATGAATTTATATTGGTCGAGTGCCGGGGTTTTCCCTGGCGAGGGTGAAATCAGCCCCCACGATTTCAGGGATCGGGTCGAGGCTGCGTCCAGGGCGGGATTCAAAGGCGTGGGCATCTGGCATACTGACCTGGAAAGCACCCTCACGCGCTATTCGCTGCGCGACATGAAAACCATCCTGGATGACAACGACATCAAATACCTGGAATTGGAATTCCTCACCGATTGGTTTCTCGATGGCGGGCGCAAAGCCGAATCGGACAGCCGTAAACGCAGGCTTTTTGAAGCATCGGCGGCGCTGGGTGCAAAACACGTCAAAATTGGCGATTTTTACAACACGCCCTGTCCGATGCCGCGCATCATCGAGTCATTCGCGGACTTATGCACAGAGGCCGAGGAGTACGGCGCGGTGATTGGTTTCGAGTTCATGGCATCGGCGATGATCGACAATTGGAAGGACGCGCGAACGCTGGTCGAAAGCGCGGGCGCGAAAAATGGCGGACTCATCATCGACATTGTGCATGTGGTGAATATCGGTATCAGCTACGAGGAAATCAGCCAACTGCCGCTGCAATATCTGATTAACGTCGAACTCAACGATGGAGCATTACCGGGAAGCCCTCTCTATGATCCGTCCAGAGCGCGACGATTTTGCGGCGAAGGTGAATTCGACATCAAAGGGTTTATCGCCTGTGTGGATAACATGGGCTACAGCGGCCCCTGGGCGGTTGAAGTTATTTCGCGGGAACTGACCGCGCTGCCGTTGGATGAACTTAATCGGCGGGCGTTTCAAACAACGATTGCTCAATTTGAGTAGGGCAAGGCAGCGCCTTGCCCCTATAAACACATTTCCTTTCCATTGAAACGCTAGCAGTTTGAATAGGGCGGGTTGCTATGAAAGTTTTATTTATTGGCGGGACAGGTTTCATCAGCACGGCGGTCAGCGGGTTGGCTGTCGCCAAAGGGATCGAACTCTATCACCTGAATCGTGGGCTGCGGAAAGACCCCCTGCCCGGTGTTCACAATCTGGTCGCGGACATCCATCAGCCGGAAAGTATGCGGGCGGCTTTACAGGGTTTGCAGTTTGATGTCGTGGTGGATTGGATCGCCTTCACACCCGAAGATATTGAGCGTGATCTGGCGCTTTTTCGGGGAAAAGTGAAGCAGTTTATCTTTATTAGCTCGGCTTCGGCTTATCAGAAGCCGCCCGCCACGCCGATCATCACCGAATCGACGCCGCTGCATAATCCACACTGGCAGTATTCGCGCGATAAAATTGCCTGCGAAGAGCGGCTGTTGCAGGCCTATCGTGAGGAAAATTTTCCGGTCACGATTGTCCGCCCATCGCTGACGTATGATTCAAATTTCCCGATTGCCATCGGCGGCTGGGGGTGCTACACACTGGCAGACCGCCTAAAAAAAGGCCAACCGATTATCGTGCATGGCGATGGTTCGTCGTTGTGGGTGGTAACTCATGCCGAAGATTTTGGACGCGGTTTCGTGGGATTATTTGGCAATCCGCAAACCATCGGTCATGCTTTCCATATCACCTCGGATGAAGTGCTGACCTGGGATCAGATTTACATAACGATTGCAGATGCGCTGGGCGTGGAAGCCAATATCGTGCATATTGCGTCAGATTTTATTGCGGGGGTTGCGCCGGATTTGGGCGCAGGCCTGATCGGCGATAAAACCTGGAGCGCGATTTTCGACAACAGCAAAATCAAGGCGTTTGTGCCGGGATTCCAGGCGACAATCCCGTTTCGCGAGGGCATCCGCCGGACACTGGCATGGTTCGATGCCGACGAAACCCGCCGCCGAATCGACGATGCGGTCAATGCCGAAATGGATCTTATCCTCGCGGCATACACGGGACGGTAGACACTCAAAATTCGCCTCGATCCTCAATAATATATTGCGACAGCGGTGGATCACCCTGAAATGCGTTGTCGATTTCTTCGGCCATATCTTCCACCCATGCATCACTGTCGTCGCTAGGATCAGACCAGATCACCATATCACCCAATATGGCTTTGAGTTTTTCGCGGTCAGTTACAGCTTCGACGCTGATGGTTAGCTGCTGACCTTCTTCTAAATCCACAGGATCAAGCAGTTTGATTTGTCCATCGCGATATTCTGCACGAATTTTGAGCGCCATGATGGTTGCTCTTTCTTATCTTCTTATTCACATGACAATCATTTTATGGATAAGCGCCGAGTTCCATTAGGCGAGTGCGTTCATTTACGCTGTCTTCATCGTTCAGATGTAGCAGACGAACTGTAACCCGTCCCCTAGCGGTTATACCTTGAATGAGTGCCCCTTCAAACCGAAAATGTTGATGCCAACGATCTTTTCTAGGGTGAAACAGTTGAATCACTTTGCCTGTAACAGGATCAATGGAAGTAAGATCAGAACCTTTATAATGGTTACAGGCTGCACAACTCAAACACAAATTGGTTATATCTGTAGCTCCACCATGCTTTTCAGCAGTAATGTGGTCGATATGATGACGTTTCACTGTATAACGCTCATGTAGAAGGCAGTATTCGCATTTCCCTTCTGCGCGCCCGTATACCGTGCGGCGCAAGGCATCAGGAACGCGGGTCATAATTTCCCGGCAAGTTTTTCGAATGCCCGGATTTTTGCCGAACGCATCAGGTGTTCCAGCCGGATATACTCGTCCAACTCTGCTAATGCTTCAGGTGTAATCGTACCCTCACGATTTTCATCCAGTAAGCTGTCAATATATGCCTCAGTAGCCTCCGAAAGTCGAAATTCGCTTACAGCTTTAGTGGTGGGATTTGACGTGATGAAATCGACAAATTCATCGTAGCCTACCAGTCGCGCAATTGCCATTTTGCTTGTACTCCATCTCACTCGGCAATATTTTGATTATAACAGAAAGCGCACTTAGATAGGGCGAACCGGGATGATTCGCCCTCCTATAAGGCGAAACTACGACTCGCTCAAAACTGCGCGGATGCGGCGCACGCCGGACGCGACGGCCTCTTCTTTCATGATTTTGAAATGTCCCAATTCGCCAGTTGATTCAGCGTGCGGGCCGCCGCAAATTTCTTTGCTGAAATCGCCCATCTGGTAGACTTTGACGCGCTCGCCATAACGATCTCCGAATAGGCCGATTGCGCCGCCCTGCTTGGCTGCGTCCACGCTCATTTCCTGCCACGATACCGGCAGATTATGGTCAATCTGCGCGTTGACGATGGATTCGACTTCCTTTAACTCATCGGGCGTGATTTTGCGCGGAAAGTTGAAATCGAAGCGCAGGCGTTCGATGGTAATGTTGCTGCCACGCTGCTCGATTTGATTCCCTAAAACCTGCCGCAGCGCCGCGTGGAGTAAATGAGTCGCGGTGTGCAGACGGGTCGTCTCCGGCGAGCGTTCCGATAAGCCACCTTTGAAACGCGCCTCCGAACCCTGGCGTGACCGTTCCTGATGAGCCGCGAAAGCCGCCCGATAACCCTCCATATCGACCACGAAACCCTGTTCTTGTGCCAATTCCTGAGTCAATTCGGGTGGGAAACCGTAGGTGTCGTAGAGGTGAAACACCACTTCTCCCGACAGTGATTTTTCCGGCTGCGAGTCGAGCGCGGTTAAAAAGACCTGTTTACCCTTTTCCAGCGTGCGGCTAAAACGCGATTCTTCTTTGTCCAGCGCTGCCAGAATCGCATCGCGATGTGCGTCCAATTCGCCATAAACAGTATCCAGTGTGCCGATGACCGTCTGGGCGAGTTCGGCCAAAAATGCGGTCTGGATGCCAATTTCTTTGCCGTAGCGCACGGCACGGCGAATCAAGCGGCGCGCGATGTAGGGTTGATCGACATTCCCCGGTTCAATGCCTTCCGCCAGAATGAAGACTGCCGCGCGGGTGTGGTCGGCGATGACGCGCATCGCGAACTTATTCTCATGGTCGGCAAGGGAACGGATGTGTTCGAGAATCGGCTGAAAAAGTTCCGTGCCATATACCGACGGCTGCCCCTGTAACACGGCTAAGGTGCGCTCTAAACCCATACCGGTATCGACATTGCAGTGGCTCATCGGCGCAAATGACCCGTCAGCGCGCTTTTCGTACTGCATGAAGACATTGTTCCAGACTTCGGGGAAGCGTTGGCTGTCGGTTGCGGGAGTCTCGCTTGCCGCGCCGTCGGGCTGCATATCGTAGAAAATTTCGCTGTCCGGGCCGCAGGGGCCGACTGTACCGGCTGGCCCCCACCAATTATCGACTTTGGGCAAAAACAGGATGCGCTCCGACGGGATACCGAGCGAACGCCATATGTCGGCGGATTCCAGGTCACGCGGGGCATCGTCATCGCCCGCGAAACAGGTCACATACAACCGATCTGGGTCGAGACCGAGGCGTTCGACCAGAAATTGATAACTCATCCGCAGCGATTCGGGTTTCCAATAATCGTTGAGCGACCAGTTGCCGAGCATTTCAAAAAAGGTCAGATGGGTGTTGTCGCCAACTTCTTCGATGTCGCCGGTGCGCACACATTTTTGCACATCGACGAGGCGTGTGCCTCCGGGGTGTTTTTCGCCCAGCAAATAGGGGACGAGCGGATGCATCCCGGCGGTGGTGAACAACACACTGGGGTCGTGTTCGGGGATGAGCGATGCGCTGCGAATCACGGTGTGACCGTGTTCATGCGCGAAAAAATCCAAATAACGTTGGCGCAACTGCTGCGCGTTTATCATGTCCATACTCCTGTGCAATCGGCGTGAATCGACCTCACACCGCGAATCAAAAGCCAAACGGTGAAAATCAAAATGGGGTTGGGAGTATGTAATGAAATGCCGCGCTAGGCGCGGGCGGCGGCGTTCAGGAAAGCGGCAAAGGCAAACACAGCATCACGTACCGAAGCGGATACGCAGTTTTGGAGGGGGAAAGTATGTCCACCTGTGATTTGCATAATCTCATTATAGTTCAGTTTGAGCGAAATGTGAAGTGAGTTCCCCGTAAATTTATTTTCAATCGTCCAGCGGCGGTAGGACTACATTAAGTGGTGGGCACGGGTTTTAAGGCTATCTCCTCCCCCAAACCCCCTCTCTACGCAGTGGGGAGGGGGCTTAAAACGCCGCTTCTGAACCTTTGTGGCCTAAATCTTTGAAACGAATCAGCCAAAATTCACCACCCACCGTTTAGTGCGGTGCTACCCTAGCAGCCGGTCATTGACGCATCAGAACAGGTGAGCTATATTTCAGATTCAAGTCACTGATCGTTAAGCGACCAACGAGGATTACATGAATCAAAACGTCATCGAATCGAAAACGGGGATGCTCATTCGCAAACCGGTTGCAGAGGTTTTTGAGGCCTTTATCAACCCGGTCATCACCACTCAATTCTGGTTTACCAAAAGCAGCGGCAGATTAGAGGTGGGCAAACACATCCAATGGGATTGGGAAATGTATAATGCCTCAACCCAGGTGGATGTGAAAACGATTGAACCCAATAAGCGCCTCGTGATTCAATGGTCGGGTTACGACTCGCCCACGACTGTCGAGTGGATTTTTACGTCGCTCGGCGCTGACAGCACCTTTGTGAGCATCACTGAAAGCGGTTTCAGCGGCGATCAAGCGAAGGTTGCCCAGTATGGGATGGATTCAACCGGCGGATTCACGCTGGTGCTGGCTGGACTCAAGGCGCTCCTGGAGCACAACATCCACCTGAACCTCATTCTGGATCGTTTCCCGAAGGGGATCGAACAGGCCGGGTAAGGTCTCATGTACGGCGTTTTAAAGAGGGCGGCCCAGCAGGTCGCCCCATAGGCATCAAGTTAAGGAGAAGCGCGCGCCAAAAGCTGAAAAGTAGCA
>JBDTNB010000241.1:0-8338 GCA_039933955.1 Chloroflexota bacterium | reverse complement strand
ATCATCCGTGCTGTAGTCCCGGATAGCCTGTGCTGCGATTTCACGCTTGCGCTGGGTGTTGCGCGAGTGCGAGCGTTTGTTCTTCGGCTTTTTTGGGGACTCAATCAGTTCGTAGGCAGCGCCATAGTCACGAATGACACGCTCGCGCAGCGCTTCCAGTTGATCCGGTGCGACCCCGAAGGCGGTGACAGAATAGTCCCAATCCCGTGAGCGGATCAGGTCACGTTCCAGCTTGGCAAAACAGGTTTCACACAAGCCCAGGTCATTTACGGGCAACGGCAGATCACAGCCCACACAAAAGGTGTCGATCAATTCATCGGTGCTGTCATCTTCTGAATAATCCATCGTGTTCTCCTGAAATCCGGTCAGGGATTGCCCTCATCATAGCAAGTTTCTACCAGCGGACTGAAGGTGCATCAGGTTCGGCTTCGCGGAAACCAGGCGTCCAAATCATTCGGCGCTGGCTGTTCCGGTTCAAGTTCCGGTTCTTCCCGCAAAAGCTGCCATTCTGGACCGACAATCCGATCCAGCGCCGCGCTGAAGTGACGGCTCGCAATCTCGCGGAATAACACATCATGCCCGCGCTCTTTGTTGTTGTACACCGCTGCCCGGTCTACCCCGTCCAGCGGTGCGGTTCCGGGTAAGACAACGTGCGTGTGAAGCTGCTGCATCGTTTCCTCTTCGTCTTCCATCTTCGCCTCGCGGTCATGCAGAATATAGCTGTACTCAGGCACACCAAAGCCGCGCTCCAGATAGTAATCCTCGACGATGCGCTCGGTCAGGTCACATACCACGTCGCGCCGTTCTGCCTCCGGGATGAGTGCCATCAGGTCAGGAGCAGGCGAAATCACCCATGTCCATGACAGCACATGCTTGCTTTGCAGATTATCGCTATTCTTCATAATGTCGCGCCAGTGCAACCCCATCCCGTGATCCTGCCAGCGCTCGTAATCCCGATTTGCGGCAAGTCGGTTCTGTACCTTATCTCTGTATTGGAGGTATTTGAGCGTGGAACTCAGCCCTTTGCGACCCGTGCCATGTCCTTTGCGCTGTGTGCCCTTGTAGGCGAAGTCCACGACGATAATGGCTTTACTCAACGTTTGCCAGCCTTCATCTCACGGACGGCTTGCATCTGCGCCAGCAGCGTTTCACCGTCGCGCCGGGCGGCAATGATGGCATCCGCGATGCGTTCCGGGCTGCCCTCTGGCTCAAGCGCTGCCAGCAGGTAAATCAGAACATTCAAATGAAAGGCGAAGGCTGATTCAAGCTTATCCAGCCGATCTTGCAGCGATTTCTGGAAGTGCTTGCGGCTGCCTATGATGTCTTCCTGATTGTCCAGATACAGGCGGATTGCTTCGCGGATGAGGTCGGCTTCAGTGGTATCGCGGGGTTGTTTGCTTACCAACAGAGCCAGGCGATCCCGCATTTCCTGCGTCATGGTGATGCTGCGCTGCACCGATTTCTTTGACATGCGTTGTCTCCCGATAGGCGAACTCTTCTCTCATTATCGCAAATTGGGGTCGAGCAAAGGCTGTAAAATTGCAGTTTTGAGCCGTCAAAATTGACAGTTGGATGGGAAACATTGTGTCTGGTACGGTGGTTGAAACGGCGACAATCCTTACAATAGGATTATCAGAATAAATGACGCACCATCACTCATTCAATTCAACGCCCTCTGCTTTCACGAAACAGATCAAAGCTGTGATGTTACGGGACAATATAAGGGAACTGTGTCACAATAATATTGTTCCTAACTCAAAAACACTGCGTCCAAACCATACAACCATTTTCGGGCGCGACAGCACTTATTGAAGGATATCGGTTATGGATGTATTTGCGCTGCGGGATCGCTTAACTGAAGATTATGCCACTTATGCCAGCAGTTTTATTCAAATCCGCGATCAGCGTATTTATGATGATGTGCGCCAAAGCCTCAATGCGGGTGTCTTCTGGCCCAACCCTTTAATTCAGCTTAACCCCAGTTTTGCCAGCGGCAGCACCGTGCAGGAGTTGGTAGCAGAGGGTATGCTGCACTCTGAATGTAATCGTATCTTCCTGAAGAACAAACAGGCAGGTGGGCAAACACTACGTCTTCACCGCCACCAGCGCGAGGCGATTGAGATCGCCCGCCAGGGACACAATTATATCCTGACGACGGGTACCGGTTCGGGCAAAAGCCTAGCCTACATCGTGCCCATTGTGGATCATGTGCTGAGGCGCGGCAGTGGCAAGGGCATTCAGGCGATTATTGTTTACCCGATGAATGCGCTGGCAAACAGCCAGGCAGGCGAACTGCATAAATTCCTCAACGAAGGCTACCCGCAAGGGCAGACTCCCGTGACCTTTGCCCGCTACACCGGACAGGAAAGCGAGGATGAACGCCGCCAGATCATGACGCACCCGCCGGACATCCTGCTAACCAACTATGTCATGCTCGAACTCATCATGACCCGTCCCCGTGAAAGGCAGCTCATTGAACGGGCGAAGGGACTGCGCTTTCTGGTGCTGGATGAACTGCATACTTATCGTGGACGGCAGGGCGCGGACGTGGCGCTGCTGGTGCGGCGCGTGCGAGATCGGCTGGCAACGCCTGAACAAAGTCTACTGGTGGTGGGTACATCGGCGACGTTGGCGGGCGAAGGCAGTTATAGCGAACAACAGGTGGAGGTGGCGGAGGTCGGCACCCAGATTTTCGGCGCACCTGTCCAACCTGAGCATGTAATCAGCGAGACCCTGCGCCGCGCCACACCGGGCGAAACCGATCTGCAGGCACTCCGGCAGGCGGTGGCACAGGCTGAAGGTCTGGTCTCACCCACAGGCTATGACGAATTCGTCGCCCATTCGCTCTCGGCGTGGATTGAAAGTACCTTCGGCTTGCGGGAAAAAGAGGGGCGGTTAGCACGGCAGGAACCCCGCAGTATATGGGATGCCGCTCATGAACTCGCCGATCTCACAGGGGTGGACGAAGCGTTGTGTGTTGCAGCAATCCAAAAGTGGCTGTTGGCAGGCTACCAGTGCGAACCCAACCCGGACACCGGCTTTGCGCCCTTCGCTTTCCGCCTGCACCAGTTCATCAGCCCTGGGGATACTGTCTACACCACCATTGAACCGGAAGCCGTGCGCTACATCACGCTGCATGGGCAGCGTTTCGTCCCCGGTGAACGCGATAAGGTGTTATTCCCACTGTGTTTCTGCCGCGAATGTGGGCAGGAGTATTACACGGTGCGGATGACGACAAATGAGGATAGTGGGCGGCAGGTGATGCCGCGTGAATTCAGTGATCGGCTGCCGGACGACGGCAGTGAAGCGGGTTATCTGTACTTAACATCCGACCCGAAGAAGGGATGGCCGGATAACGATGACCTCATTGACAGTGAGCGTCTCCCAGATGACTGGCTCGAAGAGCGCAACGGCGTGCGGCGCATTCGTTCGCACCGTAAAGAAAAACTACCGAAACGTGTGCGTGTTTTCCCATCAGGGGAAGAGGATGTTCAAGGGCAGGAATGTGTCTACCTTTCGTCGCCCTTCATGTTCTGCCTGAACTGCGGCGTGTCGTATGCCGCCCGTCAGAGCGACTTCGGCAAGCTGGCGACACTGAGTTCCGAGGGGCGCAGCAGCGCAACGACACTGCTCAGTCTGTCGGCGATCCGTTCCCTGAAAACGAGCGACCTGCCCCAACAGGCGCAAAAGTTGTTGAGTTTCACGGACAATCGGCAGGATGCTTCCCTGCAAGCTGGACACTTCAATGATTTTATCGAAGTCAGCCTGCTGCGCGGGGCGATTTATCGGGCTGTCGAAGCGGCAGGCACAACCGGGCTAACCCATGAGATGATCGCCGAAAAAGTCTTTGAGGCACTCAATCTACCCCTCGAACTGTATGCCAGCGATTCGGGTGTGCGCTTTCAGGCGTTACAGGATACCCAAAAGGCGCTGCGGCAGGTACTGGGTTATCGCATTTACCGTGATCTGCGCCGTGGCTGGCGTATCGCACTGCCCAATCTGGAACAGTGTGGTCTGCTGGAGATTGGTTACGCCGATCTGGATGCCGTCTGCGCGGCAGAGGATGTCTGGGCGGAGGGGCACCCAGCGCTGGTGACGGCATCCTCGCTCACACGCATGAACATCGCCAAAACCCTGCTGGATTACATGCGGCGTGAACTGGCGATCAAGGTCGATTATCTCGACAGCGGCTATCAGGAACGCATCCAGCAGTTGAGCAGCCAACGATTGCAGGATCCCTGGGCAATCGACGAAGATGAGCGCATGGAATATGCCTCAACCCTGATCCCGCGCTCATCCGGCGGGGATGATGGACGCGGCAATTACACCTATGTGTCGGCACGCGGCGGCTTTGGTATCTATCTGCGCCGTCCGGGAACGCTGGCCGACTATGATGCCCGGACTTATGGAAAACTTGGACTGGATGAAACCGGCAGCATCATCCGCCAACTGCTGGAAGGGCTGCGTGTCGCCGGGCTGGTTGAAATCACCCGCGCACCGAAAGACGCGGACGATGTGCCCGGTTATCAACTGGTGGCATCGGCGATGCGCTGGTATGCCGGGATGGGTGAACGTGCCTTTCATGACCCGATTCGTGTCCCAAATGAATCGCAGGAAGGCGGGCGACCCAATGCCTTCTTCGTGGATTTCTATCAAAGCATCGCCCAAGCGTTAGTCGGGCTGGAAGCACATGAACACACGGCACAAGTCCCCTATGAGGAGCGCGAAAAACGCGAACAGCAGTTCCGCACGGGTGAACTACCCATTTTGTACTGCTCACCCACGATGGAACTGGGGGTGGATATTGCTGAACTCAATGTCGTGAATATGCGGAATGTGCCGCCGACACCCGCCAATTATGCTCAGCGCAGTGGCCGTGCCGGACGCAGCGGACAACCCGCACTAGTCTTTACGTACTGTTCCGGGGGCAGCCCGCATGATCAGTATTTTTTCAAACGCCCGGAGCGTATGGTGGCGGGAGCCGTCACGCCCCCGCGTCTGGACTTGAGCAACGAAGAACTGCTGCGAGCGCATATTCATGCCATCTGGCTGTCCGAAACGGGCATTGACCTCAAAGACACCCTCAAAGAAATTCTGGATATGAATGGCGATCCCCCGGCACTGGCACTCCTGCCTGAGATTCGCCAGCAGGCCGAATCGGTCACGGCGCGGCAGGCTGCCCGCCAGCGAGCAGAACGGGTGCTGAAGACCATCCCGGATGTCGCTGATCCTGATGGACTGTTGGAAGTCACGATGCAGAACATCGTCCGTGCCTTTGATGCCGCCTGTGACCGCTGGCGGGGTCTGTACTGGTCGGCGCTTAAACAGGTCAAGGTCCAGGAAGATATCCGCCGTGACCCGACCCGCCAGCAGGCAGACAAGCGTCAGGCGGAACGCTTGCGGCGCGAGGCGCTCTCGCAGATTGATCTGCTGACGGAGGTGAGCAGTCTGGCACAGTCGGATTTCTACAGCTATCGCTACTTTGCCACCGAGGGATTTCTGCCGGGTTACAGCTTCCCACGCTTGCCGCTGTCAGCGTTTATTCCGGCGCGTCGGGCCAATCAACGGGATAATTTCCTGTCCCGTCCACGTTTCCTGGCGATTTCGGAGTTTGGACCCCGCGCCATCATCTATCATGAGGGGTCACGCTATCTCATCAATCAGGTCATCATGCCTGTGACCGACGATGAGGATGGTCCGCTCACAACCCAGATCAAGCAGTGTGGCAACTGTGGTTATGTCCATCCGGTGAGAACTGGTATGGACTACGATTTGTGCCAGCGCTGCGGGATGCCGCTTGACCCGCCACTGCAAGCACTGCTGCGCCTGCAAAATGTCGTCACCCGCCGCCGGGACCGCATCAACGCCGATGAAGAAGATCGGCTGCGGTTAGGTTACGAGATTCGTACTGGTGTGCGTTTCAGCGAGCGTGATGGTGTGCCCGATATTCGCACCGCCTTAGTTCGCCAGGGCGACCATGAGCTGGTCCGGCTCACTTATGCCCAGACGGCTACGCTATGGCGCATTAACCTCGGTTGGGCGCGGCGCAAAAACCAGAAACAGTATGGCTTTGTGTTGGACATTGAGCGCGGTTACTGGGGACGCAACGAACAAAATGAGGATGACCCCGATGATCCCATGTCAGAACGCACGCGGCGGGTCATCCCCTTTGTCGAAGATAACCGCAACTGCCTGCTCTTTGAGCCGCTCATCGGGTTGGAAGTTGAGGAGATGGCGTCCTTACAGGCGGCACTCAAACGGGCCATTGAGACGGTATTCCAGCTTGAAGACAACGAACTGGCGGCTGAACCGCTGCCAGATCGGGACAACCGGCAGATACTGTTGCTCTATGAGGCAGCAGAAGGCGGTGCCGGGGTACTGCGTCAGTTGGTGGATGACCTTTCAACATTCGCGCTCGTCGCCCGCGAAGCGCTGCGAATCTGTCATTTCGACCCCGATACGGGCGAGGATTTACGCCATGCCCCACGCGCACGCGAAGATTGTGAGGCTGCCTGTTATGACTGCCTGCTGAGTTATGGCAACCAGCGTGAGCATCCCATCCTGGATCGTCAGGTCATCCGTGAAGTGCTGGGGATGCTGGCAGGGGCAGAGGTACAGATCAGCCCAGGCAGTGCGACACGGGACGCTCATCTGGAAACATTGCTCAGCCTGTGCGAGTCTGATCTGGAACGGGAGTGGGTGTTGAGCCTGCACGAGCATGGATTGCGCCTGCCTGATTCATCCCAGGTTTATATGGAGGACTGCCAGACCCGCCCCGATTTCATCTACAACACGGGTGGCGTGTATGCGGCCATCTATGTGGATGGTTCGCATCACGACTATCCGCAGCGCCAGGGACGTGACCAGCAGCAGACCGACTGTATGGAGGATTACGGTTATCGGGTTATTCGTTTCGGCTACCGCGATAATTGGGGCGATATTTTGCAGAAAAATAAACATATTTTTGGAGGTGGGGCGTGAGTTATACAGTCGGATCGCTGGTCAGAGTGCGCGGACGTGAATGGGTCGTGCTGCCCGAATCGACGGATGAACTGGTGCGGGTGCGTCCCTTAGGCGGAACAGATGATGAAGTCACGGGTATTTTCACGCTGTTGGAATCCATCGAGCCGGCTCAATTTGCCCTGCCTGATCCAGCACAGATTGGCGATTATCGTTCGGCACGGCTGCTGCGAGCGGCAGTCCGTTTAGGTTTCCGTGCCAGCGCGGGTCCATTTCGTTCATTTGCCCGTATCAATGTTGAACCACGCCCCTATCAGCTTGTGCCGCTGCTGATGGCGCTCAAGCAAGACCCGGTACGCTTGTTAATTGCCGATGATGTTGGGATTGGTAAAACGGTTGAGGCGCTGTTGGTGGCGCGTGAACTGCTGGATCGAGGCGAAATTGAGCGGCTGGCGATCTTGTGCCCACCCCAATTAGCTGAGCAGTGGCAAACCGAACTGCGCGAGAAGTTCTATATTGAAGCCGAGCTGGTACTCTCAAGTACCGCCACCCGCCTGGAACGCCACCTGCGGATGGGCGAGTCGCTCTTTGAACGCCACCCGTTTGTGGTCGTTTCGACGGACTTCATCAAGTCGGAGCGGCGGCGTAATGAGTTTTTACGTACTGCACCGCATTTTGTCATCGTTGATGAAGCCCATACTGTTGCCCATACCACCGACAAGCGCGGGGGCAAACATCAGCGCTATGAACTGGTGACGGCGCTGGCTGATGACCCGAATCGCCATCTGGTGCTGGTTACAGCGACACCGCACAGCGGCAAAGAAGAAGCCTTCCGTTCACTGCTGGCGATGCTGAATCCCAACTTTGCCGATCTGCCCGACGATCTGGCGGGTGCGGAAAATGAATCCTTGCGCCGCGAACTGGCGCGTTATTTTGTGCAGCGGCGGCGCGGCGACATTCGCGCCTACATGGATGCGATCACGCCCTTCCCCGAACGCGATACCGCCGAAGAGACTTACAAACTCACGGATGCTTATAAACGCCTGTTTGACCGCGTTTTGAACTATGCCCGCGAAACCGTCTTACAACCTGGTGAAGGTTATCGCCAGCGGGTGCGCTGGTGGTCGGCGCTGGCACTCCTGCGTTCACTGGCATCCAGCCCTGCCGCTGCTGCTGCGACGCTTCGGAGCCGTGCCGCAACCACTGAGGCTGACAATGAAACCGATGTGGACGACATCGGACGGCGCACCGTGCTTGACCTGATGAACGATGAATCCGCCGAAAGCATGGATGTCATTCCCGGCAGCGACATTGGCGAACTGGCAGGGGATGCCAACAATCACCGCCGTCGCCTGCTCGATATGGCAAAGGCAGCCGA
>JBDTNB010000240.1:0-8338 GCA_039933955.1 Chloroflexota bacterium | reverse complement strand
GCGGAAGGGACGGCCATGAACAAATTGCGGCTGGTCGAAAGCAAGACGCTCAATTTCGGAACCCTGGCCCTTATCTATCAGCCTGTCGCTTCCTAACCAACATGGCAAACGGAAAAGCCTGTGAAATCGCAGGTTTTTTATTTTCCATTTGGGGGAAGGGTAGAGACATCTCATTTTGGAAGAGAAAAATGAATCCTATTCCCTTTTTGACGAGTTGCTAGAGGATGGCCTTACGTGAAAAAATAAACCGGACGCTGTATTATTCTGCTGCCCATTATTCAATCCGAGGATAATAAAAGAATTATGAATAATGAAATTGCGGCGCTTCTAAAACATCAACATAATTCAGGGGTGTATTGGAGCAAAACTGAACCAAAGACATACAGCCAAAGCGTTAAAGACATTGATGAAAACTATTATCTATTTTACTTCAATGGAACGGGCATCGTGGATACTAATCAATTTCTTCTAAAGTTTTGTGAAACGATAGAAGCACCTGAACCCGAAGCCTGCATTGATAACTTTGATGTATTCTTAGATTACTTAAGAGGAATTTCATATTATCACAACGATGAAATAATTACACATATAATAATATATTATAATGTAAATGATTTTGCTTTTAATAACCAAGCGCTATTCAATGAGATTGTTACAGTTTTTGGCTTTGCCACAAAAGCATGGTATGACAGAGCGTCTGACAACCGTTTATACATTCTGATGACCGGGGAAAGAGATTTGAAACCAGAAATCGCAGTGTTAGAAATTTAGAGTTAGGCGGCTAATCCTACTAAATGAGGTTCAAAGGTGGGGAATTGAGGCGTTGGGGGACGCCTCATTTGATTCCGACACCGGCCAGCGCATTTTTGAGCGCGTCCAACTTAATCGGTTTGGCGAGATAACCATTCGCCCCGGCTTCCGTCGCTTCTTTGGTCATGGGCGGGAAGTGGGCGGAAATCATAATCACCGGCGTATTCTTGGTGGACGCCGTGCCGCGCAGCTTGCGGCAGATGTCCAGGCCGTTATCGTCCGGTAACATGATGTCGAGCAGGATCGCATCAGGTTCTTCGTATGCCAGCTTGTCCCAGGTTTGCCTGCCCGACAGCGCGCCTATCGGCTGATGTCCGATCAGGTTCAGGAACGTGCTGAGCATTTCAATCGTGAGATGTTCATCATCCACGATGAGGATTTTTGCCATGTTGGTGATCTGCTCCCTTCGAGTTTCTGCTCAGGTTATAATAAATATACCATGAAGATAGCCATTTACATACTTAATAATCTCAAGTATAAGCGTACAGGAATAGCCCGATTTTCGCAGCGGGACGAAAGTACACACTTATAATGTTGACGAATTGACCTCGGTTGCACAAACGAGAGGGTCAAAATTTGTTTATCATTAGATTTTAGTTAGGATTGTGGGGCATCAACCTTCCCTGCGCCTAACAATTTCACTGCGATTAGGTCAGCTTCTTTTCGTAGAAGCGGTGGGTTTTGTAAATTTCCGAGCCGAAACTCTTGGCGATGCTCACCATATCTTTATTGGCTTCCAAAATCCAGCCCGCATCGGAATGTTGAATTCTGGGATTGTCGATGAGCGCATTCAGGACATAGTAATACAGCACCGCGTCCACACCCTTGTTGCGGTAGCCTTCCTTGACACCCATGAGTGGAATACGCGCGGTATCAATGACCGGGCGGATTTTCCAGTACCACAGCGCCTTGAGCAGGGTGACAATTTCCGGTGTACCGGGCTGGGCATACGCCTTTTGCAGCACTTCATTAAAATCCGGCACGCCCATGACGAAACCGGCTGGAACGCCATCAACTTCGGCGAAGAACGCCATGCTGGGATCAAAGAAATCGCCCAGGCTTTTCACCATCGCGTCGAGTTCTTTGGGAGTCATCGGGACGAAACCCCAGTTTTTGTCCCAGGCGGCATTATAGATGTCCTTGAATAACTGAAATTCAGCTTTTAGCTTTTTGCTGTCAATCGGGCGCACCGTGATTTTGTTGCGCTTCATCACGGCTTTGGTCAGGCGTTCGAGGCGGTCTGCCGTCGCGTGTTCTATCGCGCCCTGGCGGCTCAAATGAAAGCTGTAGATGTCCATCGCCTTGACGAAGCCCGCGCCCTCGACCAGTTTTTGATAGTAGCGGGGGTTGTAGGGCATGAGCAGCACGGGACGGTCAAATCCATCGACGAGTAGGCCGGTTTCTTCGTGGGTGGTGAAACTCTGTGGGCCGCGAATGGCATCATACTTGCGGGTTTTCACCCAATCAGCGGCGGTGTCCAGCAGGGCGGTGGCGGCTTCCTGGTCATCAAAAACATCGAATGTGCCGAACCAACCGACATTTTCTTCATGGAATTCGTTGTGGCGGTGGTTGACGAGCGCGGTGATCGTGCCGACGATTTCTTTGCCGCGCCATGCAGCAAAATAATCACCTTCCATATATTCCCAACTGGGATTTTTCTTTTTATCTAGCAGGTCACGGCGCATCGAGAGCAGCGGCGGAACCCAATTAGGATCATTTTTGTAGAGCGTCCAGGGGAAGTTGAAAAATGCCTGGAAATCCTCAGTGTTTTCGACTTTGCGTACTTCGATGGACATGAGCGTTTACCTTTTTCATGGACAAAACCTCGATAATGTTACCGCCTTTTCTATGCCGCGCAAATAATTCAGAAAAGATAAGATAACCGTGATTGCTAGTCGGAGGTTTTACCTTCATTGACCCCTCCCTAACCCTCCCCGTGCGTAGCCCCGCGAAGCGGTATTCGGGGAGGGAACCAAAGACAGTGTAATTTTTAGCCCCTCTCCCTTGAATTCGGGGGAGAGGGGTTGGGGCTTACAAAGGTAGGTTTTTAATGTTCAACAAAATGCGACATTCCAAAGTCTACAAGGTGTATGAAATGGCCTGCTCTGGCCTTTCCAGCCCCTTCAGTGGGCTTGTCTGGTAGTCTAGCCGGGGTGCTTCAGCCCCCGGTGACGCAACCGCACAAGCCCGTTCTGAAAAACCTACCCCTGTAAGGGGGTTGGGGGGAGGGGGTATCGAGAAACAACTAGCAATTACGGTAAGATATAGAATCACCAGCAAGGCATTTGCTTTTCGTCTTGACTAATTGCTAAATGCTAGCTGCTAAAGGCTCTGTGAAATTGACGAGTTTCATCTTGACAGCGGGCGGGCGCTTTGCTAAGATGTGCGGCATCTTCCACAGTAGCTCAGCGGCAGAGCAATCGGCTGTTAACCGATGGGTCCCTGGTTCGAATCCAGGCTGTGGAGCATCAATGCCTCGCCCTGCGGGGCGTTTTTTATTTGTGGGCAATCTCATCATACATTTTCCCGCCAACGGGATGATAATGAGAAATGCGTGCACATTTATCACCCTCCCCTGGAGAAGCACCTCAATGGTCAATAATACACCTGCCCAACTACTCGAATACTGGAAAAATCCGGTTGGCGTGGATATACCGGGCGACCCGCTCAAATTTTTATACGTCACCGACGAAGCCGAGCATATGATGGCCTCGTGGCTGGCGAAGCGGGTGTTCGAGTACCAGCAGGAACACGAGGGGACACAGCAGATCACCAAAATGATTATGATTACAATGGGGGCGCTGCTGCCGGGTGTATTGCTGCAAGATTATATTGCCTACTGTGCCACGCCCGATATGCCGAAGATCGAATTTGGCACGTTCGGCGTGAAGTGTTATTACGGCCCCGGTCAACCGTTGGAGCATCCCCGTATTGTGCAGCCATTGTCGATTTCTGTGAAAGGTCATACTGTCGGCATTGTCGAGGATTTGATCGACCTGGGCGGGACGGCGCGCTTTGTCCACAGCCTGTTGTGTTCGCCGGAATATGGGGCGCTGGATACGGTCATCATCGCACCCTATCGCAAGAGCGCCGCAGCCTTAACCCCCGATATGGAATTTTTGACCTTCGCGACCATCCCCCACGACACCTGGATCATCACCCCGCGCGAACGAGTCGAAACGATGGTCAAGCGCGTGCCGTTCTGGGCGAAAAACGGTGCATCACGCGAAGATTGCATCGACTATTTGCGGCGTATCGGTTACGCCGAATTTATCATTGCGGATTGGTTTGATGCTGCCTGGGCGAGAGTTGGTACTTAGCTGCTTGAACTCGAAACGGCATACTTCCCATGATACGCCTCTACATAAAGATTATTCTCATATCTGTGGTTATCCTCTCCATATGCTTGGGTATTGTTGAGATGGTGGCTGAGTTGCAGCCATTGAACCCTGTTCTGCAAGGATTTGTGGAAGCATGTGAGGGTAAGCCACAGCCATGTTGGTACGGTATCACACCAGGCGTAACAACGCTTGCCGCGTGGAGGCAAATTCAAAGCGAGAAACTCAATCAAGTGATAGCTGATCTGGGTGCAAATTGTAAAATCTCAATTTCTGCCGATACCGAAACGGTCTACGGCATCACTATGAGAGGGTGTAATGTTACCATTGGTGATTTAATTCAAATGCTCGGTACTCCGCAGGTATTCATTTATAGCTGTGTAGGCATCTTTGATTACGCTTTTCGTGATTATATAAGTGTCGCAAGCAGGCCTGATTGGGATATGCCTTTCAGCGAAGTGAGTTTTTCCATTCAATCGTTTCCCTCCCACTTGTCAAGTGAAGGCAATGTATATCAATGGATGGGTTTTCGCCCAAGACGAGTGTATGCGAAAGCCCAGCCCGCAATTACTTGTATGGGTGCCGGCTGACAAAATGGTCGATTACCCCTGATTCATCTCGTAAATAATCCGCAGGCCGTCGAGCGTCAGTTCGGGGGCGATGGTGTCAATCACGTCGGTGTGCTGGTTGAAAAGCGGCGCGAGTCCGCCCGTAGCAATCACCTTGATATTCTCGGCGTTCATGGATTTTTTGATGCGTGCGACCAGTCCTTCCACCAGTGACACATACCCCCAGAAAATACCGGACTGCATGGCGTGAATCGTATTCTGGCCGATGGGGTTGGGCGGAGGTGTGAGGTCAACTTTGTGGAGGCGTGCCGCGCGGCTGACCAGGGCATCATGGGCGACGACGATTCCCGGCGCAATCGCACCGCCGCAATAGGCTCCATCGGCGGAAACCACATCGAAGGTTGTCGCTGTGCCAAAGTCGATCACGATGGCCGGGCCGCCATACAGTGCCACTACCGCCGCCGCGTTGATAATGCGATCCGCACCGGCTTGCTCCGGTTGGTCGATGGCAATTTTGACGCCGGTTTTGGTCTTGTTGGTCACGACAATCGGTTCGAGGCCAATGTAGCGTTGGACGAGTTCGACAAAGGCTCCGGTGAGCGGCGGCACAACCGAGCCAATAATCACGCCGCTGATGTCCTGAAATGTCAGGTCTGCGCTGCTGAGGAAATTGCGCAGCAGAACGGCATATTCGTCCGGCATTTTTTCGGCCACCGTGCGGGCGCGCCACGACAACTGCCAGGACTCGCCGCGCCACACGCCGAAGTGGATGTTGGTATTGCCAATGTCGATGACAAGCAGACCGGAGTTGTTCATCATGCGGTTCATCAATCTGCATAAAAAGGTTTTGAGTGGAGTATAGCATGTCAGACAATGACCATATACTAGGCGATAATTCCGGGCAAACAAAAAGCCCTGTCGTAGGATAGGGCTTTTTACACTTCGGAGGAAATCTTAGGGTTGTTTCTGTTCATCTATCTGAACATCGCACCCAAAACAGCAGCTTTATGGCTGATGCTTCCATTGACTTCCTTATACACTGCCACTGCGGCGGGTCACAAGATTATAAATAAAGGCCACCACTGCCACTACCAATAGAATATGAATTAATGCACCACCAATGTGTGCCACGAGACCTAATACCCAGAGCACCAAAAGTATTCCAATGATCGTCCATAACATAAGAAAATTACCTCTCTAACTGAAGATTACTTAGACATCCTGATACTACGCGAATTTGCATAAGAATCTTGCATCCTTTTTGTAAAATATTCGTCCACGTTTTTGAGAAAGAAATTCGGGCGGGCGGCAAACAAAAAGCCCGGTTGCGACGGGCTTTTTGTACCGAGAATATTCCCACACACTCTCTAGTACGCATAGAGTAGCAGCGCTGCGTAAAAACGATATAAGAAATGCTGCGATGTCTAAACTGAATCGGCCTCAGGCTTCGTAGGCGAATTCCGCCGACTCCTGATCCGCAAGTGGAATGTCCGCGCGTTCGTTGGTGCGGCCCGCCAGCAGTAGATAAGCATACATGATCGTGCCCGTGAGGAGGCCAACGGCGATGTGAACGGCGAGCGGCGCATCGGTAGGCGAAAATAAACCCTCGATGATTCCGGCGACGATCAGCAGCGGAACCGCCGCGACGGCCAGAATCACGACCCGGCGCGCGGTCTGTGCCAGCGCATCGCGGCGAGAATACGGGCCGGGGTTGAGCAGCGCCCATCCAAGCTGCAAACCCGCGCCGCCCGCCATAAAAATGACGCTGAGTTCGATGACACCGTGCCCTGCCACGAAACCCAGCAAGGCATCGCCCATGCCATAATGTGCCGCCAAACCCATGACCGCGCCAATCGACAGACCGTTGGCCGCCATCATATACACGCTGAACAACCCGAATGAAATGCCGCCCGCGAACGCCAGCAGCGAGACGCGAATATTGTTGGTCATAATGATGCTGGACGCCGCCGGACGTTCGGATTCGGGGATGTCCGTCCAGGTATCGTGCCCCGCGAGGATTTGGCGCTGTTCGCCCAATCCGAGCGCATCGGCGATGTCCGGGTTGACATACGCCAGCCGGTAGCCCACCAGCGCCGGAATCAAAAACAGCAAAAACGCGACCAGTGTGAAGCGCCCCGCCTGACGAAAACTCCTGGGAATCTGATGCGTAAAAGTCCGCGTGAATTCTTTTAAGTTGCTGGAATCCTGCTGATAAATATAGCCATGCACGCGCGTCAGCAGTTGATTCAGGAAAATCGTCACGCGGTGATCGGGAAAATCGCGCCGCGCTAAGGCCAAGTCGGACGTGACGGCGCGGTATAATGTACCCAATTCATGAACCTGGGCGGTGGTGAGCGGCCTGCGCCCCTGGCGGCTGTTCACCAGCGTTTCCAGGCGTTTCCAATCGGCCTCGCGTTGTTTGATGAAGTCGTTGACTGTGGTCATAGTCCTGGATTATTCATCCTATTTTCGTAACTGTTTGCGATGCGTTTGCCCATTTTAGAATATCATAGATTAAAGCGATACAAGCTTATTGAACGTCGAAAATTGAATTCGGTAAATCTTCCAGAACAAGGCTGGGCTTTTTTGTAGGGACGAGACATGTCTCGTCCGCCATTTCCATACCGAACTATATTTTATGACGCCCATCTTGCCTTGCTACCAAATATGATTGTCAACTTGTGGATGACACCTGTTTTGAATGAAGGAACCTACATTGGAAAGTTACTCCGATAAACTCTCGATTGATACCCCGGAAAATATTCTGCTCGACGCGGAAATTGCCGGATTTGGCTCGCGCTTCGTGGCGGCCTTGATCGACTACACCATTATTTTCGCCCTGCTGTTCGTCATCACGGTTTTATTCTCACTGGCGCAACCGCCCAACCGTAATACGGCCTTCCAGGGGTCGTCCGTTTCGCCAGTGTATTATGTCGCGATTTTCCTCATCACCTGGAGTTACCATCTGATTTTTGAACTGGTCTGGAACGGGCAGACCCCCGGCAAACGCCGCGCCGGAATCCGCGTGATCCAGGCCAACGGGCTGCCGGTGACGGTCAGCGCCATTTTGATCCGCAACATCGTGCGCCTGTTTGATTTTCTACCGGCGGGCTACGGCGTCGGGCTGATTATGTTATTCGCCACCAAACGGACGCAGCGCTTAGGCGATTTGGCGGCGCGCACGGTGGTCATCCGCGAACAACGCGAGGTCACGTTGCAGACCATCAAAGAGGACATGCGCATCGAATACCACTATATCAAGACGATTGAGCCGCTTCCCTACCAAATCCAGGTGGATCGCCTGACCCAGGAAGACCGCCGCCGCGTCGTCGATTTCCTGCGCCGCCGCAAAGCCATGTCCGACGTGAGCAGCGTGGCCGACATGCTGGCGCGCCAGATCAGCCAGAAGATGGAAGTTGAAGGGCTGTCGGTCAAGGGCGGGCGTGTATCAGAAGTGTTTCTGGAACAGGTCGCCCGCGCCTTTGAACTCGCCGATCAGATGGATCGCCGCGAGGGGTGATTACCTCACCCCTGGCGAACCAACCAGAAATAGGGATTTACGGATGGGTTCTAAGCTGGACTTTGCACATGACAGGCAGGAAAAATAGGGCAGAATAAGCA
>JBDTNB010000239.1:0-8514 GCA_039933955.1 Chloroflexota bacterium | reverse complement strand
CCGTCGGACGTTACGTGGTGGTGCGCGTGCCGCACGAAGACAAACCCGAAGTGACTAAGATGCGCTTTTTTTGTATGCTGACGGACATCGTGCTCAACAACACCAACCCTAGCATCCAGAGCCATCCGCCGGAATTGATGGACGATCCGTTTTTGAAAGCGATTTATATCGGCACGGCGGCTTACGGCACGATCAGCGTCACGCCGATGCTGTCGATTGACGAGGAAGTTCCCAAACCGGTCAAGACCATCCCCGGCCATTTTATGCCGGTGTACAACGCGACAGTGGAAGATGTGAACGCCGTGTTTGGCGCGGAAGATGAGCAGCATTTTTACGTCGGCGCGCCGTTAGAACTGGAAACCACACAAATCAACCTGGATTTGAAGCGCTTGGTGGAGCGGTCTGTCGGGGTGTTCGGCAAGAGCGGCACGGGCAAAAGCTTTTTGACGCGGATGCTGCTGGCGGGCGTTATCAAGTGGGGCAAAGCGGTCAATCTGATCTTTGACATGCACAACGATTATGGTTGGGCGGCTACCGACGAACGCGGCACACAGGCGAAGGGTCTCAAGCAGTTGTTCAACAGCCAGGTCGCAATCATCACGCTGGATGTGGAATCGACACGGCGGCGCGACGCGAAATTCGACTTTGAAGTCAAACTGGGTTATGACGAAATCGACCCGGAAGACATCGCGGCACTGCGCGGCTCGATGAACCTGACCGATGCGATGATCGATGCGGCTTATACGCTCAAAAAGCGTTGGAAAGAAGGCTGGATCAAGCGACTGCTGAACGCCAACGAAATGGACTTCGACGACATCACCATGAACACCAATATCGCCGAAGGCACGCTGCTCGGTTTGCAGCGGCGCTTGCAGCGCTTCGAACGCTGGCATTTTCTGGTCGAAGAATCGACGGGCGACAGTGTGCAGCAAATTATCAAGCTGCTGGTGGAGCAGAAGAAAAATGTGGTGCTGGAATTCGGACGTTATGGCAACGAACTCGAAGCTTATATTCTGGTCGCGAATTATCTGACACGCCGCATCCGCGATTTGTACGTGGATATGGTCGAACGCTCGTTGGGCGATGACGCGCACAAACCGCCGCAGTTGGTTATCACCATCGAGGAAGCGCATAAATTTTTGCAGCCGGGGATCGCCGGACAGACGATTTTCGGCACGATTGCGCGCGAACTGCGTAAATATAATGTGACGCTGCTGGTTGTGGATCAACGTCCCAGCGGGATTGACGAAGAAGTCATGAGCCAGATTGGGACGCGCGTGACCGCCCTGTTGGATAATGAGCGCGACATCAACGCCGTACTGACCGGGATCAATGGCGCACAGAGTTTGCGCGAAGTGCTGGCGCGGCTGGACACCAAACAGCAGGCCATCATCATGGGACACGCCGTGCCAATGCCGGTGGTCGTCAAGACGCGGGATTACGATCAGGCCTTTTACGAAGCGGTCACAAACGAAAAAACCTTCACCGCGCAGACCGCGCGCGAGAAATTGGGCAGCAGTGGCAAACGGCGATTATAGAAATCTTCATCCTTTAAACGGGGTATTTGACATATAATTGCTAATAATCAAAAACGTAATAGCATTTGCAAGAGATGGTGACAGGCAAATGCTAAACAAGCCCGTTAAAATACCCTTCTAAACAAATGGGGTGGATGGACAATGAGACGCGCATGGACGACGTGCAAGCCCTAAACAGCGAAATCAAACGACTCAGCCGCGATTTGATAGCAACAGCGGACACAACCTGGAGCACAATCCAACTTCAGACCTTACAAATTATCCATGAGGCGACGGATCGGATGCTCGCCATGAGCGGCACAACACCCAATGGAGACCGCGAACATTGGCTGCATGATCTGCGCAGCCCCAGCGCGTCGATGTTGAGCGCGGTCACGCTGCTGCTCGATGAAGCCGATTACTCGCCCAGCAGCCTCGACAAAACCGCCGTGAAGGGGCTGCAAGACAAAATTGTCGAACTGCGTTCCGCGATTGATGAGATGACCGGCGAACACCAGGAATGGTAGAGAAGCCGAGCAAAGTCACTGAACTCCTGCAAATATCGGCTGAGATTATGCAAATTTGCACTTCGCTACTCGATTCGCCGGAAACCACGACTGAGAAGCAACGCAATCGTATCGAAAAAATTGTTAGCCATTTAGCACAATTTTCGAGCCTCATAACTGAAAAGACGGACTTCCTCGAAAGTGGAAGCAGTCAAATTCATATGATGAGTCATGAATTGCGAACGCCAATTACCGAAATGATGACCCAGGAATATGTATTGATGCGTTATTTGTACGACCCCCTATCAGAAGCCCAGCAGGGCTATCTGGTTCCTATCCTTGAAAAGACGCAAAAAGTAGGCGATTTGATAGTCCGCCTGATAGGCGAACATGGGGAGTGATAGGCGTGTCCGGTAGGGTTGCTGAACTCCTGCGAGTAGTGGTTGAGATACAACGGCTTTGTGCGGCACTGCTGGAATTAGCGGAACCTCTGAATGACAATCAGCCCGATTATGTTGAAATAATTGCCAACAATACGCGGAATTTTTCGAGCCTCGTGATTGAAATTACCAACTTTCTCGAAATCGGCAGCCACGAACTACGCACGCCCATCGTTGTGATTCGCGGCTTTGCGGAAATGCTCCTCATGAATATGAGCGACTCGTTATCGGAAAAGCAGCAGGACTTTGTGACACAGGTTAATGACAGCGGCAAAAAATTGGTAGGGCTTGTAAACACCATGATGGGAGAACACGAGGAATGTTAGGCATCGTCGGCGAACTTTTGCAGGAAGCGTGGGCGGTACAGCAGACTGGCCTAGCACTACTGGAAGTGGCAGACGCCCTCAATGAACACCAGCAAAACACGGTTGAAAAAATTATTGAGGCGGCTGAACGTTTTGGAAGCCTAGTGACAGAGATGACGGACTTCCTCGAAAGCGGCAGCCCTGAAATTCTGAACGTGAGTCTTGAAATGCGCACACCCATCACAGCCGTGCGCGGCTTCGCCGAATTGCTGCTGATGGGTATCACCGGCCCGCTGACCCCATTTCAAACGGAATATGTGATGTTTATCGAGGAAGCCGCCAATAAATTAGGCGTGCTGGTGGAGGAGTTGTTCAACAGTGTTCCGCCCTGGTCGGATGGTTAAGATTTCGCGGCAGATTTAGCATCGACAGGTAGGCAGACAGTGACGGTTGTGCCTTTGCCCACTTCGCTTTCGATAGTCACCGTGCCCTGATGCAGTTTGACATAATCGCGGACGATACGCAGCCCCAAACCGAGGCCGCCGGTATTGAGCGCGTTGCTGGCGCGGTGAAACGTGTCGAAGATAAGACTCTGTTCATTTGCCGGGATGCCGATGCCCTCGTCGCGCACGGTGAGCAGGGCATCATCTCCCTGGCGCGACAGACCGCAGTAAATCGGTTGTCCCACAGAGGAATATTTGACCGCATTGGACAGCAGATTCTTGAGGATGACCCGCAGCAAATCGGCATCGGCTGAAATCGGATTCAAGTCGCCGTTCGCCTGGAAGTGAATGATGTAGGAAGCGCCCATCGACGCCTGAAAATTCTCCACGATGCGCGCGACGGTTTCTGCCAGATCGAGGGCATTGGGCTTAAAGTGCGGTGTCATATCGCCTTCGCTAACCAGTGTCGAAATATCATCCAGCATTTCACGCAGGTGCATGATCTGGGTTTTGATAGTTATCAGGCATTCTTCGCGGCGGACAGGCGTCAGACGGTCAAAATAGCGTTCGAGCAGTTCATTCGACGCCAAAATTATCGACAGCGGTGTGCGAAATTCATGCGACAGAGTGGTCATCAGGCGATTCTTGAGATAGGAAAGCTCACGCTCTTTTTCCAGGGTCAACTGGAGAAGTTCATTTTCGAGCAGCGATTCAGTTGATTTTTTACGTTCGGTGATGTCCTGGGCAATGCCGAGCAGTTGTTTGGCCGTGCCCTTGTCGCCGCGCAAAAACACTACTTCCTGGGTAAAAAAATAGCGCCAATCCCCCTGGGCATGTTTGGCGCGATACTCCGAAACCACCACTTCACCATTTTTGGCTGCGTCCAGCTTGCGGCGAACTTCCGGCGCAGTCGATACCAGATCGTCAGGGTGGATGATTATTTCATCGACCCGATCCCCCATCGCGCGCACGGCCTCCGGCGTGTAACCCAACACCGAGGAGACAGCGTGGTTGACATAGACCGTGCTGTTGGTATCCAGATCATGGATATAAACGATGTCCGGGATATGCTCCATGACCTGTTTCACAAAATGCTGGCTTTCATGCAGGGCATTTTCGGCATTGTGGCGTCCGCTCAATTCCTGATTGATCTGCTGCTTGAGGTCATGCAGCTTGCCAGCGGGAATGGTTGAAAACAGCAGCAGTCCGAAGCCGATCAGACCGCCATTTTCAACCAGCATGTCCAGCGGTTTGTCGCCGCACCATAGCACCAATGCGATTTCGAGGGGGATGCTGGCACACCAGGCCAAAAGCCCCGCTTTGGTTCCGAGCAGCAAGGCTGCCGTTAAAACCGGGATGGCGAGGAGCGCGGCGAAGAAGAATGTACCCAGGGTGTCTTCATAAATTGGGACGAACAGTTTATATCCCAGGCTGTAGAGGACAAAAAGAAGGAGGGTAAAAATAATGCGAGAATTCCGATCAGCAAGACTCAAAAAAAGTAATGGTCGCCAGCGACTTTGCATTGCATACAAGCTTCCCGGTACAAGGAACCACTATACTCATTCTTTGTCCGATAATATACATTGTAATTCAGAACTGGATGTTGTCCGTGAAGATAGTACAAAGCCAATTCAAATTTGTAAAGAAAATATGCATATTTAATTTGTTTGAAATACATATGCGGTGGTGCGGCGCGGGCTTTAGGCTGTGATAAAATAGCGCGGGTTGCCGATGGAGCAGGCGCGTTAGGGCACACGACAAGGACAACTTGACCATAAACAGCTTATTTGATTTCACCGTTTTTCCAACACTTGAAACCAAGCGTCTCATGTTACGAGAAATTATCCCAACAGATGCCGAGGCGCTTTTCCGCATTCGAGGCGACTACGAAGTCACTAAATACAACATCGGGACGGCCTATGACCGGTTCGACCAGGCTGAGGATTTGATCGCCGCAATGGCTCAAGCCTACCGCGAAGAAAAAGAAATCCGCTGGGGTATCGCGCTCAAGCCGGACAACACGGTCATCGGCATGTGTGGCTACAATTATTGGATTCGGCGTGATGCGCGCGGCTCGGTAGGCTACGATCTGGAACGCGCTTACTGGGGACAGGGCGTTATGACCGAGGCGGTTGCGGCTATCGTCGCTTTTGGCTTCCACAATATGGGGTTGAACCGGATTGAGGCTGACGCCGACGCGCGCAACCCGGCATCGGCGCGGGTGCTGGCGAAGGTGGGCTTCCGCCAGGAGGGGTTGCAACGTGAGCAATTTTATGAAGACAGCAGCTTTAATGATCTGGTGCTGTTCGCCCTGCTGCGGAAAGATTATCTGACACAGAGTTAGCTGTTAGCAAGTTCTCGTAGGGGCATTCAACGAGCGAAGCGAATGCCCTGCATTCCCGTAATCGAGATCATGTCCAAATAGATTCAATACCCTGATTGCTAGTCGCCCATTGTTACCCCCTCACCCCAACCCCTCTCCCCCGAATTCAAGGGAGAGGGGCTAAAAACCGGACTACATTTGGTTCCCTCTCCGAATTCGGGGAGGGCTAGGGAGGGGTCAATAAAGGCAAAACTTCTGACTAGCAATCACGGTATTCAATAGATTTTTGAAAAATACGGCACGAAAAATAGCATCACCAACCGAAAAGGATAGTGCTTTAGGCATCAACATGGGCGGAACAATTCTCAATATGATTACGGTGGCGATTGGCAGCCTGCTGGGTTTGCTGATCGGCAACCGGCTGTCGGCCAAAATCCAGGAATCAGTCGTGACCGGGTTGGGGCTGGTCACGTTTTACGTGGGCATCAGCAACGCCGGGAAAAGCGGCAATATCATCATCCCGCTGCTGAGTATCGCGACGGGTGTGATTATTGGCGAACTGCTGGATATTCACGGCGCGCTGGAACGGTTTGGTGGCTGGCTGCAAAGGCGGTTTGCAAATCAACCTCACCCTCCGGCCCCCTCTCCACAAAATACAGAGGGGGAGAAAAACCCCCTCACTCCACGCCTTCGGCAGCCCTCTCCCTCAGGGCGAGGGGAATCAGAATCGGCCATTGTGCTGGACTCGCGGACGCGCTTCGTCACAGGGTTTGTGACGGCGAGTCTGGTGTTTTGCATCGGCCCGCTGACATTTGTGGGGTCAATGCAGGATGGCATGGGGTTGGCGATTGGTTTTCAGCAGTTAGCGATCAAAAGCGTTTTGGACGGGTTTGCATCAATGGCGTTCGCGGCCAGTTTTGGCGTCGGCGTGGCCTTCAGCATCATAACAGTGCTGATGCTGCAAGGCGGTTTGGCATTGGCGGGAAGCGTCCTGGGCAATTTCATGTCCACGCCGATGATTAACGAGATGACATCTGTCGGCGGGCTGATGCTGATCGGCCTGTCGCTGATTCTGCTGGGGATCAAGCAGCCGCGCATGGCGAACTTTTTGCCTGCGTTGATTATCGCGCCGCTGCTAGTGGTCGGCGCGGGCGCGCTGGGGATCAATATTTATCCGCTGTAGATAGCGATTAGCTGAAAGATAAATCAGCGAATGATTGAAGTTACAATCTCTGTCTGGAAGCTAAATGATCTGGAATAGCGAATTACATGCACTGATCCCTCGCAATCCCCTTGTTGAACGTGATCTGCTTTATCAACAACGGACGACAGGGCATTCCATAGCATTTATTGAAACGGCGGGTATTGTCGCCGCTGGCATTGGATTTGCAGCGGCGATGTTTTATTACTTTGTCCACCATTTATACCCGTCGCCACACTGGACACAATATCATGATGGCATCCAAATTTTGGCGTGGATATTTCATGCCGCTGTTGCTTTGCGACTGATCACTGCGGGAGCACGGTCTACGGCATGGAGTCGCTCTATCCTTAAGTCTGATGAATTGACCTTAACGTCGCTGAGCAACCGACAACTGCTGATCGCGCGGTGGTGGGGTGCTATGCATCAAGTACGTGGATGGATGCTGGCATTAGGGATTGTCCAGGTGGGCATCGTTTTTTCAGCGGCACTTGGCACGATGATGCACTTTGGCTATGTGATGGACTGTATAGGCCCCTCCTGCATCTATACCATTGGAGAATTGTCGCAAACAGACATCTCATCGCCAGCGCGATTGCTACCTATCGCTGCTTCAGTGATCGCTATTCCCATCCTGGAAACAATGTGTTGCACGGCGTTAGGAATGGTTTGTGCTATCGGTTTAGGAAACAGATTTGGACTGATCGCAGCAATTGCGCTGCGCTTCGTACCGGTATTTATTTTCTCGTTCGTTCCTGACTATCTCGGACCATCGACTGACTTCATGTTCCGTTTTGCTGAGTACAATTGGTTCAGTTTTGCAGATGGTGGTACAGGCACAGCGCTGCAATTGGCTCTTAGTTTTGACGAGAGTTGGACAGAATTTCAACGGGGAAAAGTTGCCCTCTTTGCTATCGCTGCTATGTTTGTCATATATTTGATTGGATCGCTTGCGGCGGCATGGGCTTTGATGAGGCGATCACGCCGTTAAATTAAGCAGAAAACGACATGGCGGAAATTACACTCGGATTATTGGTTTTACGGGCGTCTGATCTCGAAAAATCACTGGCGTTTTATCGGGCGATTGGGCTGACATTTACCCAGGAGCAGCATGGATCGGGGCCGGTGCATTACTCGTGCGCAATTGGCGGGACGGTGATGGAAATTTATCCAGGTGAGCCGGGGGCAGCGCCGGAACGCAAAAGCGGCGGCGCGACCATGATCGGATTCAGCATCCAGGTGCTGGATGAAACACTCAAGGCGTTGTCTGACCTGGGATTCTGGCCTGCGAACCCACCGAAAGACTCGGCCTGGGGGCGGCGGGTCGTCGTCACCGATCCTGATGGGCGGGCTGTCGAATTAAACGAGGCAAAAATTTGAAATCTGCATTCTGGCCGAAAATTGTTTCCGGTCTGGGCTGGTGCGCGTTCACGCTGGTCATGTCAGCCGGCATCCTGGCCGCGCAAGATGTGGAACCAGCGCAGCCCAACCCGGTTTCCACACAGGCTGTTATCGCAGTCCAGGTTCAGCCTGACCACTATAAACGCATCTGTAACCCGGTTCATGCGCTGTTGTTTGACGGCAATTATCAGGCATTTCTGGAAGCACAGAATTTTCGGCTGGACGAAGACAATACGCTGGTTACGGATTATGGCGCGAGTTATGAAAACGCGGGTTGGCAGTACGTGCCGCAGACGATTTCGACATTTGGACTGACGGCTGCGTATGCATGGTGCGAATCCGGCGATCCCGTCGCACTGCAATTGGCGGTCAGCCAGG
>JBDTNB010000238.1:0-8534 GCA_039933955.1 Chloroflexota bacterium | reverse complement strand
TGGAGACCATCCATCGTTCGCTGACCACGCAAATCAGCGTGTTCTTCGTCATGATCGCCATTTTGCTGTTCGGCGGTGAGAGCATCAAGCAGTTCGTGTTCATCCTGTTCTGCGGTTTGCTCACTGGCTCGTATTCGTCCATTTTCATCGCTGTGCCGCTGCTGGTGTCCTGGGAACATCATGAATTCCCGTTTATATTTGGCAAGCGCGATCAACTGATCGAGGCCGAGGCCTAATTCGTGCGCGCGCTGGTCTATGATGGAACGCTTCATCTGGACGCAACTGTCCCCGCGCCGGAACGACAGGCCGACCAAAGCCTGCTGAAAATCCGCCGCGCGGGGATTTGCAACACCGATCTCGAACTCATCGCTGGGATGTACGGTTTTTCCGGTACGCTTGGCCATGAGTTCGTCGCCGAAGTTATCGCAGGCGCGCCCGAATGGATTGGGCGGCGCGTCTGCGGCGAAATCAATATCGGCTGCGGCCAGTGCGACTTTTGCCAGAAGGGCATCGCCAGCCAATGCCGGAATCGTCAGGCCATCGGCATTCACGGACACCCCGGCGCATTTGCCGACCAATTGGCGTTGATTTCTACAAATCTTCATGCCGTCCCCGATTCAGTTTCCGATGATGCCGCTGTTTTCACCGAACCGCTTGCGGCGGCGTTGCAAACCCTCGAAAGTATTCATGTGTCGCCCCATGACTGCGTGATTGTCGTTGGCGTTGGCAAATTGGGTGCGCTTGTCGCCCAGGTTTTGAAGCTGACGGGCGCGGAAGTGATTGGCCTCGTCCGCCGCGAAAAACAGGCCAAACTGCTCGAAAATTGGGGCATCGCTCACGCTGAACGCGCCGACTTGCAACCCCAGCGCGCCCAAATCGTTGTCGATTGCACCGGCACTGCCGAAGGTTTCGCCATCGCCCTTGATCTCGTAGAATCGCGCGGCACAATTTTGCTCAAAAGCACCTACAATGGCTTGCCCCAGGCCGATTTGACCCAGGTCGCCGTCCGCGAGATTCGGGTGGTCGGTTCGCGCTGTGGCCCATTCCCGGCTGCCCTCCGTTTGCTCGAAAATGAACTCGTCGATGTCGAATCCCTCATTGACGCCCGTTACCCCTTTGACCACGCCCTCGACGCCTTCAACCACGCCGCCCAACCCGGCATGATGAAAGTCCTGCTCGATTTTTAGCCATTCCACGCAGAAGCCCTCCCTATTTCCTGAAAAACAGGACGGAACAGGAAATATTCAAAAACGGTTATAAAACAGATAATTTCGGGTTAAGATGGCAATTCCGAAAAAAGGTTCGCGCAAAATTGCTGTGGATAGTGTTGAGTATCGCTGGTACGTCCGCCATAAACCCACCTATATGCAGGAAATATTTCCGATTAACGGCGATCTGGTTTTCGCAGTTGAACGTCTGGCCGAAAACGTAACCTCTATTTTGATAGTTGAAATGCCGTTTACGCGCCCCGATGCGATTACGGGAAAGAGCATAATTTTGAAACCCGCCGACATCGCGACTCACATTCGCGCAGCCCTAGCAGCCGGATGGACACCTTTGCTCCCTGGCGCGCCGTTTATCTATAAGCCCGGCCCGATATGATAAAAGCGCTTGGAAATTTGAGATGGTGTTACAAGCTTATCGCAGCGGAATGAATGTTATTTTGCCTTGCCACTCGCTTGTATCGCTCGCACCCATGATGATCGCAAGTTCATCAATGATTTGCCCTACAGGTGCGTGCGTGGCGGTGATGAATATTCCTGGTATGGGCAGGTCTATTACTACTCTTTCATAGGCATATTTGGTCATGGTATTCACATCGTGGGTGAGAAGAATGAGTCCTTGTCCAACTGCCCATTCGAGTACGGCGGGATCATCAGCCTCATACAAATCGGTGTCCTGTACGCGAATGATTTCAATCTCAGGATAAAGACGCCTCAGTCCGCGCAAAATATCATTGTTGAAATTTTCGTCGGCAGCAAACCGTAGCATGTTTATTGTCTGTAGATAGGGTAAAAACCCCTGCCTTTAGGCAGGCCGTTTTAACCGGGCTGATATAAAATTGGGACATGAATAGCTATCGAAAAACGGCGCACTCGATCTATAGTTTGAAATGCCATATCGTGTGGATCAGCAAATACCGCAAGCCGATCCTGCGAGGCGAGGTAGGAACGCGGTTGCGCGAACTGATCCGCCAAACGTGTGCGACATTGGACGTATACATAGAAAGCGGCCATATCGCTGCGGATCATGTGCATTTGCTGGTGTCGATGCCGCCCAACTTGGCGGTGAGTGAATTGGTGCAACGGCTGAAAGGCCGCAGCAGTCGGATATTGTTGGACGAGTTTGGCGAGTTGAAACGGCAATACTGGGGCGGACATCTGTGGGCGAGAGGCTATTTTGCCGCTAGTTCGGGCAATGTGACTGATGAGATTATCCGCCAGTACATCGAAGCACAAGGTGAGAACTTTCCGCCAGCAGACGATGGCAATTTCAGTATCGGTGATTGACCGGTCTTTAGGCGACTTTCAGTCGCAACTAAAGCTACCGACTTTAGTCGGTAGTTGTTTACTTCTTTTGGTTTTCCAGTCTTGCTAGCAGTCGTTCACGAATACCTTCTTGCGGAAAGCGTTTCTCGATTTCCTGACGCAACACTACTGACTTTGCCTCGCGCTCGGCAATATAAGTGTCAATTTCATGGCGACCTTGTAAATAATAGCCAGTCACAAAATATACGTCAGGCAGCGATAACGAAGGATACATCTCAACAATCGTTTCAGGGGTTGCGCCCTGACGGATTGCATAAATCACCAGATCGAGGATCACGCGCGTTTTGCCTACCCGGATAACACCATCGTCATCTGCACTGAGCGGGATGGATACAGTTGGCGGTATAGTTAACATTCTTATTTGTCCTCAAAATGATCGTTCCTCGATCAGTGTAACATAAATGAGACTCGTTAAGTTCAATCCCTGTCTAGCCACCATTTTCCGCATAGCGTACAAACCCATGCCAGCGAAAATCCGCCTGTGTAGTGTCCAAAGCAATATCACTGCACGCCTTGACCTGGCCGGAAAGGATGGCATGTGTGACCGGCGAAGTTGGCTTTAAGAGGAAGTAGTTACCCACTTTGCTCATGTGAGTGATGATGGATATGCCCGGATAAATGACTCCGATGTCATCCCGTCCCAACCGTATCGCCGCGCATGGCGCACCGAGTTGTAAGATTGCGCTGCCAATTGAAGTCGCGTTATCAGGCGGCGATAAAGTAATTTCCTGAGTGAGATTGTCTTGATTGGGAATCAGCATCAGCGTTCCATAAAAGTCCGGCAAATTAGCATAATTGCTAGCGCCGAATCTTTGAACCTCTGGGAAGCTTGCCACGATACGTTGTCCATCTTCCCAACTCGTCTTGCCCGGTAAAATATTCAGATAACACGGCATCCCCTCGCATAGGTCGAGGCCGCTAATGAACGCCGGAATCGGATGCATCCGTATGCCGAATGCCATAACCAGACACAGCAGCGCGCAAATGCCCCAGCCCGCAATCGCCATGACAATCAATATCCGCATTAGACTTCGCTGATAATTTTTCAGAATTCTACCTGCAATCCCACCCAACGCTAACCATTTTCAAATTGACAGATTGAGAACTTTTGTTCTATAATGAACCTGGGAAAATCTACGCCCAAAATCTTGTTACTGACTTTCTGTTTTTCTCGACGCGAAAAACTTTTTCGCCATTCGTTTTCGTCGCTGTGCGAAGCCACCCGCTCAAATCGGCGAATCCCTATGATGAAAATTGCGAAATTTGAGAAAAATTCTCGATTCGCATGTTCATCTTTATCATCATTTATATCATAAAAGGTGCAATTGAGGCGGAGAAGAACCGTGTTTGCGTTGAAATCGGGAATCATTCCCGATTCCCATTTTCAACTTTTTCAACGATTCAGTCACGACTATACAAAAATATCAGGTGATGGCCGCCGCCGCCGCCGCTGCAAATTGCTGGGCGAAGTTGCGAAAAACGGCGTGTAGTCTCGCCGCCGCCGCCGCCAACCACAACTTTTACGCGGAACTTTTGCCCGATAATGGCGCTGGCATGACATTTTTCCGCCAACGCCGCCACAAAACGGCTGTGATGGCTAGAAGGTTTGTCTTTTAACTCGGTACTCAGAACTCGGAACTTCTTTTACCGCGTTGCCACCGGAATCGTGATCGCAAACGTCGAGCCGACGCCTTGTTCACTTTCCAGGTGGATCGAGCCGCCGTGCGCCTCGATGATGTGCTTGGCAATCGCCAGCCCCAGCCCGGTTCCCTGTGTGAAACCTGCCGTGTCCGATACGCGGTAGAACTTTTCGAACATATGCTTCTGGTGTTCTTTGGAGATGCCGTAACCGGTGTCTTTCACCGCCACCTGCACCATCGCTTGTTCGCCCGCTTGCGCGGCCTGTGTCTGGATATGGATTTCGCCGCCTTCACGGTTGTATTTGATCGCGTTAGTCAGCAGGTTGAGGAGCACTTGTTTGACCTTGCCCCGGTCAGCGTTCGCCGTAAAGCGCTCATCGTCAATCGTCACACTTACATTTTTGTCGTTAGCCTGTGGCAGCACGACCTCGACGCTCTCTTCCAGCAGCTTATACAGGTCAAAGCGCGAGGTTTCCAACCGCGCCCGCCCGGATTCCAAGCGCGCCAGATCGAGGAATTCACTGGTCAGCCGCGTCAGCCGTTCGGTTTCGCTCTGCATGGTGTTGATGATGTCCACCCGTTTGCCTTCCGGCAGTTCAGGCCGCAGCAGCAAAACCGTGCTGGCTTTTAGCGCCGCCAGGGGAGTACGCAGTTCATGTACCATCTCGGCGATGAAGTCGCTTTGCTGGAATAAGCGCGCATTTTCAATCGCAATTGCGGCTTGGCTGGCGAGTGTCGTCAGCGTATTGATGTCGTTCTCGCTCCATTTTTCGCCGCCGATTTTGTTGATCGCTTCCAGCACACCGATGATTTTGGTATGGGTTCGCAGCGGCACAGCCAGGATACTCCGCGTCTGGAATTCAATCGTGTCATCCACGCGGTTGCTCCAGGTGGGTTCCTGCGAAACATCGTCAATCACGCGCGGTTCGCCGTGCATCGCCACCCATCCGGCGATACCGCTGCCTTTTGGGATGATGATGTCTTCCATATCCTGCGGCGCGATATTCGAGGCGATTTCAAAGCGTAAATCGCCTGTGCTAGGGTCAATCAACATGATCGAGGCAGCTTCGGTATCGGTCAGTTCTTTGGCCGCCGAGATGATTTTCTTCAGCAGGCTTCCCAGGTCGAGTGTCGAATTCAACTGCTGGCTGATGGCGATCAACCGCTCATACCGTTCAATCATCGACGCTTCCCGGTAATTCTCAGGATTCATGTATTCTCGCCTCCAGGCGTTCCATAATAGCGGGAAGGACTTCAGCGGCATCAGCATGGATCACCACCTGAGCCTGACTGTCCATAAGAGTCGGTTCAATATTAACGACAATCAATTTTGCGCCATTTTTGACCGCTAGGGAAGGCAAATCACCTGCCGGAGCAACCTCTAGTGATGAGCCTATGACCAGCATCAGATCGGCATTGCGGGCAGCTTCTTTCGCCGCCTGCAATTCCCGGATGGGCAGTTGTTCGCCAAATAAAATCACGTTCGGTTTAATCACGCCGCCGCATTTCGGGCAGTGCGGGACTTGCCGGTCTTCCAGGAATTGGCGGATGATCGGTTCAGCCGGATAAACCGTGAAGCAGTGTACGCAGGTCGCCTCGCGCATATGACCATGCAACTCGTACACACAGGTATTGCCTGCGCGCGTGTGCAATATATCGATATTTTGGGTGATGATGGCCTGAAGTCGCCCTTGTGCTTCCAGGGTTGCCAACGCGATGTGGGCCGGATTCGGTTTGGCGTTCATTGTGAGCCGTACCAGGGGGTAAATCCAGTTGTAAAATGCCTGCGGATTTTGCCGGAAGCCATAAAGACTGGCTACCACCAACGGATCAACATTTTCCCATAAGCCGGAATTATGGCTGCGGAAGTCCGGTATACCAGATGGGGTGCTGATGCCTGCGCCCGTGAATGCGACGGTATATCTGGCTTGTTGGAGGAGTTCTACGGCATCATTAATTTGTTCACTGAATGTCATGTTGCGATAAGCCGATAAATGATTAGGTGGTGATTTCGCCGCCCGCCGTTGTCCGTACACGGGAACTCAAGTCTTCGGCCAGCTTGACCAGTTGCCCAGAGACGACTGCATTGGGCTGGTACAAGACCATGGGCACAGCGGCCTTTGATGCCTGGAAAAGTTGGTCGTGTGCAGCGGAAATAATCGCCCGTAGTTCCTGACCAAGCATATGTTCAACTTCGTGCCAGGGCGTTTGCACATTCGACTGCGCCCGGTTGACGACCACCACATGGACACGCCCTGAAACCCCACTTCCGGGTTCCAGGTCTTGCAATGCCTCACGCGCCATCGCCAGTGCGACGGGATTTGGCTCGACAACCAGCACAATCTGATCCATCTCGCGCTGTAAGCGGTTGATATTGGCTGTAAGCGTGTTGCCCAGATCAAAAATAGCAGGGCGTCCCATCGCCCGCAAGCTGCGTACTACAGCCACCGCAGACTCAATGTTATAGGTTAATTGGGCCTCTTTGGTGCGCGGCGAGGCCAGCAGTGCCCGTAAACCGGATTGATGGATTGCCAGTTCGCCCTCAATATAGGCTGGGCGAATTTCGTTATTGGGCTTCGTCAGGACATTTGCCATGCTGTTGGAATTGCCCTGACCGATCATCAGACCCATGCTGCCCGACCCCAGCCGGAAATCGCCGAGGATGGGGTTTTCACCGGAAAGTGTGTAGGCTGCGGCCAGGTTGAGGGCGATGGTGGTTGCACCTACACCGCCTTTGGCTCCGACCACGCCAATCGCCACACCTTTGTTGGTCTCCGGGCGCTTTTGTGAGGCATTCCGTGCGAGAATCGTCTTCACCCGTGACGCCAGTTCAGCCGGATGGGTTGGCTTGGTGAGATAATCGTCTGCCCCAGCTTCAAACCCCGCCACCTTATCGTCCACCAGCGTTTTCGCTGTGAACATAATAATCGGGATGCCTTTGGTCTCCGGGTTGGCGCGCAGCCGTCGGCACACTTCATACCCATCCATATCCGGCATCATCACATCCAGGATAATCAGGTTGGGGTGTTCAGCAGTGGCTTTAGCAAGCGCTTGGTTTCCCGCGTTAGCAGCGACCACTTCATAACCATGCCGCTGCAACATGAGGCCGATGAGCTTCAGGCTGTCGATGTCGTCATCCACAATCAGGATTTTATCAGACATATTTAGGTTCTATTTTCGTAATTGTGTCTAATGTTTTGAAAAGTCTAGCATGAATAGGTAGGCGGTGCAAGTTAAGCTGTTAGTGACCCTACGACATTTTCTACCCTGGCATGGGGATTGACGCCCAAAATTGAAGCATGTTATACTCCCCTCACAATTGAATGTGAACGACTTGGATTGGGAAAAGTACCCAAACTCCCCTTGCGTCAGAGAGTGTAGGTCATTGGCTGGAAGCCTACTCGCAAACGTTTGCCGAAAGTCGCCCAGGAGTCGCCGGACTGAAGTACCAGTAAGTTTGGCCGGGTTTGCCCGTAATAGCAGTTGAGCGCTCCACCGCGTAAGCAGTGGGGAAGCAAGGTGGTACCGCGAAAGTTACCCTTTCGTCCTTGTATGCAGTTTGCAAGGATGAAGGGGTTTTTTATTGGAGTGCGCACGGTGAGTCAGAACAACACCAACCAGTTTTACGATGCGATTGCCGACGACTATCCGCTGTTTTACCGCGATTGGCAGACGCAGCTTGAACGTGAAGGGCTTGGCCTGCGTTCGATTTTCCGCAACCGGGGTATCGAGCGTGTGCTGGATGCATCCTGTGGGGTAGGTACGCAGGCCGTTCCCCTCGCCCAGCTTGGTTTTGAGATGGTCGCTGCCGATCCTAGTGCTGGGATGCTTCGCAAAGCTCGTGAGACGGCTCAAGCCTACAAGGTTGCCGACAAAATTCAGTTTGTGCAAGCCGATTTTTTGCGCTTGCATGAATTGGTTCAGGGGCCATTTGATGCCGTTGTCAGCAAAGGCAACGCGCTGCCTCATTTGCTCACCGACGAGGAAATTGAAACGGCTGTCCTTACTTTTTACGAACTGCTCCGTCCCGGCGGAACACTGGTCATCGGGATGCGCGATTTCGGCCCTTTTATGGAAGATCGCCCGCGCTTTTTGCCGGGTTTCATTCATGATGAGGACGATGGGAGCGAGTTTGTCACCTTCGATATTTGGGATTGGGATGAAGGCCCGCCGGTTATCGCTACGCAGAATTTATTCATCATCAAAGGCGACGGTGCGGATTACAGTGCCATCAAACGGCAGGTAGTCTTTCGCCCATTGTCTACGGACGAAGTCAAGGTTGTGTTGTTGGAAGTCGGTTTTGAAGATGTCACCGACCAGCCGGATCGCTGGGAACGGGTGTTGG
>JBDTNB010000237.1:0-8594 GCA_039933955.1 Chloroflexota bacterium | reverse complement strand
ACGCCGGTACATTCCGGCAAAATGACCCAATTGTGCTTCACAACTTCACTTGCCAATTCGTCACCAAAGAAAAATGTCGTCAGCGTTTTTGCCTCATCCAGCGATTCAAACTGGTAATCCGTGCGTATCCAGGTACTTCGGAAACCCTGATCGCTTTCCAGCCATGCATAATACGCGGCTAGTCCCACAGTGGGCGCTTGGGGCGTCTCGCGACCCGTCCCCAATGTTTCCAGAATAATAGCAGTTCCGCCAGGGCGCAAGACGCGCTTCATTTCAGTAACTGCCTTGCCGATTTCTTCCCGCCATGTGTCCGGATACCAGCCGCAGAAATGGCCGAAACTCCAACCCTGGATCGACAAGTCCGCCGATGCATCGTCAACCGGGATTTTTCGGTTATCGGCCACCTCAGCCTGCCAGTTCGTCAAGTCCATCTGATTCAATTTGTCGATGGTCACATCCAGCATATGCTGATAGCCATCAAAAACATACAGGCTTTTCACCAGCGGCGCGAGCATCAACGTCAGACGGCCTGTCCCGGCCCCAAACTCAACTGCATCGATTCCGGTCAGGGGATGGATTTCCCGCAGCGCCTTCAGGATATTGCCCTGATAATCTTCGCGCTTGACCAATGCCTCGTATTTATCGGCGTGTTTCGCATAAATCTCTTGAAAATGATCTGTCATAGTTATACTTCAACTTTGTAATTCAGGCTCAGTTCATCAGCCACCACACCGCGAATGCCCCAATTCTGGCGCGGCGTTTCAAAAATCGTGATCTCCACATCCTGCGTGGACATACCCAGTTCCGCGCTGAATTTTTCAAAAATCAGGCGGATGAGTTTTCGCTTTGCAGCATCCGAGCGTCCTTCAAACATCGAAATTTCGATAATTGTATAACGCTCCGAGCGTCCCACCGGATAATAAAAGTCTGCCCTATCCAGCGGGAAAAAGCGATGCGCCCGTTTATCGACTGGATATTCCAGCGCGTCCATCACGCAGGCATGAATCACATCTGACATCTGCGCTTTTACGCCATCCAAATGCGCCCGCAACCCGTAAATCTTAATCTGTGCCAATTTCCGTTCCTCGTCGCCGTGATTTCACCAACACAACTCCCCCCATGATACCCCAGACCAGCCAACCCGCCACAGAGATCGCCACGCCGACATAAAACGCGCGGGGTTGATACGCAAAGTGTACCTGATGTTCCCCGGCGGATACGCATACACCCCGCAGCGCCGTATCGACTCGCAGCAGAGTCGCGGGTGTGCCGTCAACCGTCACCATCCAATTGGGATCGTAGCTGTCCGTCAGCACTAAAATGCCCGGTTGGTCACTCGTTGTTGTGACATCAATCACGTTCGGCGCATATTGAGTGATATGTGCATTCTTTTTCTCCCCCTCTCCGTACACGGGGAGGGGGTCAGGGGGAGGGGTTCCGCAATCCGCCGCCTGATTCAAAATCACCGTCCGCAATGCATCAATCGTGCCTGATGACAAAGCCTCGCGACCTGATTCATCATCCAAAACTTGAACATATTGCACCGAAAAAACACGCGGCAGGGAATTGGCGACCATGTAAACATGCCAATCGCCGTTCTGAGGAAACAACTCCGACAAATTTTCCGTGCTGGCTAATCCCGACGATTCATACGGTTTGTCGCTGATGACATAGCGCACGCCCAGCAGCCGCGCAATTGGCGATGTCGGCTTGTAGCCGCTGGCGTCCAGCAGTCGTTGATAGTCATCACTCACCAGCGGATCATAACCGTTGGCATTCAAATGCCGTGAATAAGTCGCCCCAGCCTGCCAGGTAATGTCGTTCGGGACGGTCATCACGCGGAAATCCGGGCTGGCGGGTGCAGCCTGTGCCATCGCCTGCCATAACGGCGGCACATCCACCGTGCTCACCGTCACCAATGGCTGGGCGATCCGCCATACATCCACCAGCACAATAAAAATCGTCAGCACCAACGCCCAACGCACATTCAACCATTCCGCCGTCCACAACCGCAGCGCCAGCCAGATACCGCCCAACGTCAGCGCCGTCAAGGCCGCAATATTGGCCGTATGATACACGCGCCAGGGCGGGTTAGCGTCTGCGCTGCCTGCATTGAACATCGACGTGACCACGAATGCCAACGCCGCGCACAAAATCGCAAGCGCGGGCAATATCCATAAAATACGCCGCAAAGAAATTACCCGTTCTTCGCGGCTGGAGGTTTGCAAATCCGTGATGTACAATGCCGCCAACCCCGCCCCGCCCACCGTCACAAAATACAACGCCCGCGATGGCACGCGAAACAGACTGTATCCCGGCAGCACAGCATACAAAATCGAAAACAGCCCGCCTTCGATCCCCAGGCTTACGATCAACCCCACAACCACAAAGACGGTTAATAATATCGTCGCGGGGCGGCGGCGGACAGCAAACAATGCTATCAGCGGTAGGAGACCGATATAGGCCGTGAGTTCTTCGTAAAATGGCACGCCCCAGTAGCCATTATTCGGTTCGCCAAACAGATTCGGGAAGGCCAGTGTCAACACCTGCCCCGCCGGAATCGAGTAGCTGTTGCTAAAGCCCAAACTCGCTTCCGAAGCCCGCGTCGAACGTACTGTAAAATCCGCAACGGGCAGCAGCAGCGCTGCGCCCAATATTCCCCCGCCGATCAAAATAACCATCAAAAATCGAATCGCTCGTAGGGACTGGGCTTGCCCTGTCCAAATAACATAAATCCCCATCACCGCCAACCACAACACGCCGAAATACAACATCGGCGGGTGTCCGGTCAGGATGCATAAGCCAAAGGCCGCCGCTCCTGGCAGCGCCGCAAAAACCCACTTTTTCCGTCCGACGCCCCACAAATAAGCCACCGCCAGCCAGGGCAGCCACGCACTGCACATCAGATAATTCAGGTGTCCGGCGTTCAGATGTGCCGCAATCACGCCCGAAAACATGTAGATGATCCCGCCCGCCAGCGATCCGGCCTGGGTTGCGCCCAACCGCCGCACGAACTGCGCCATCCCCCAACCGCCCCACCATAGATGGAAAATGAACAACCAACCTACACCGCGCGGCACGCCCAGCGGCAGCATGATCCACGCAGGAGGATAAAAAATCGTCGATTGCGGGTTGCTGGCTATGCTCTGACCAGCGAATTGATACGGATTCCATAACGGCAAGCCCTCGCCGTTTCGCACCGAGTCAAAGATGAACGAGTACAGCGGGTACTGCTGGTTGACCAGATCATGTCCGTCCAGGACTTCATTGCCGGTTGGCGGGCGCAGGAACGGCAGCATAAATAACAATACCAGCACCGCCAGAATCAGCGGCACTGAAGCGCTACGTATAAAGCGAAAGATCATTGAACCGAATCAGTCAGCATATTAAATGCCGCCGAAAAATCGTATAGCTTTTGGTCTACACTGCTGCATTTGTTGGAGACCACGCTCTGCTCAAACTCGCACGGCTGGTCGCGATCCAGCGACCAGATGGCAATCCGTTGCAGCCCTTTTTCCTGCGCAAATTTTGTGACCGCCCCCGCATCATCCAGCGTAAAAATTTGCTGCGAACGGTCATTCACGCCGATCATGGGTGTGATGCCGATCATCCCCCACAACTCGGCATCGGTTTTGTCAGGATATAAAATTTTCAACTGCCCGAACACACTGGTCGCCGCCTGAATGGTGTTCTCGCCCATTTTGTCGACTGGGGCACTGTCCTCAAAATTCATCGTCATGATGTTGACGGTATCGACGTTCACGCCCGCGTCCTTCGCTGATTGCAGCAGCGCCAGACTGTCATCCAGTAAACCTGTCGTCAAAACCGATAATGTGAACGAAATGTGGATCGGCTGGCCTGCTTTTTCGGCATTGGCTTGCAGCAGCGCCAACGCCTGCGAACGGCGTTCAGTTGCCTCGGTATTCGCCAGCGTGCCACCTTCAATGTCGAAGTCCAGATGCGTCACACCTAAGGTATCCACCACCGTTTGATAGGCCGCCGCCAGCGTTTCGGCATCGGCGCAGTTGATCGCCAACTCGGTTCCGCCCGCCCCGCCAAACGACACAATCACATCCCCGCCCAACGCCCGCAGTTGTGCCAGATCATCCAGGAAATTCGGATTGTTCAGATTGCTCACGCCATACCACGCTGGTTTGCAATTTTTATAACCGGCGAGGACGAACGCCAGCGTGAAATAACGCACGTCCGTTTCCTGCGCCATACTCACCAGCTTGATTGTCGGATAGCGCCCCATATCCATGTACGGCGCATAATATTGTTTCACCCAAAAATTATCCGGCGCAGTTTCAGTAGCTTCTTGCGCGACAGTGAGACCAGACACTAACATGAATGTCAACAACGCTAACAAACTCAACATCACAAAGAATTTTGCGCTCATATTTTTCATGTAATAAATCACCTTATCCTAATGGGATAATCGCATTTGATTTTTGACTGGCGACTGGAAACTCGTAACTGGCAGCTAAACACAATAAAAAGAGCATGACCGTTAGCCATGCTCTCGCATCATTATACCGAAGAAATCTACCCGCCGAACGCCTGGATTTGCTCCACAAACTTGCCCTGATCGACTTCCGGGTGCTTGTCCAGCAGCGCCTTGAAAATCTTCATGTTCTCGACAAGTTGTTCTTTGGTGTAGGCTTCAAACCGCAGCGTGATCGCGGGCTGCGTATTGCTGGCGCGCACCAAGCCCCAGCCGTGCTCGAAGGTCGCCCGCACGCCGTCCAACGTAAACACTTCGTATTTTTTCGCCAGTTCATCGGTCATGCTCTGGATGATTTTGAACTTCACATTATCCGGCGCGGATAGAATAATTTCTGGCGTAGCAGGCAACTCCGGGATGTCGGCGAACAATTCCGAAATCGTTTTGCCCGATGCCGCTACAATTTCCAGAGTCTTGAGCGCGATCAGTGGCGCATCGTCGAAGCCGAAATAATCATCACCATAGAATAAATGCCCGCTGACTTCCCCGCCCAACGGTGAGCCGATTTCGCTCATCTTGAGTTTCATCAGGCTGTGACCGGTCTTCCACATCACCGGCACGCCGCCATATTTCTTGATTTCGTCCGGTAGCGCTTGCGACGCTTTCACATCATACACAATTGGTGCGCCCGGATGTCGTTTGAGCACATCCCGCGCCAGCAGCGCCAACAAACGATCCGCCGCGATGTGATGCCCATGATTGTCGATAAATCCACAGCGATCCGAGTCGCCGTCGAAGGCCAACCCCAGATCAGGATGCAGTTCTTTGACTTTCGCTTCCAGGTCTTTGGTCATTTCGGGGTCTTCGGGGTTCGGCAGATGGTTGGGATAGGTTCCGTCCGATTCGCAGAACAAACAATGAACCGTGATACCCAATTTTTCCAAAACCGGCGGCACATAGGTTCCGCTCAGGCCGTTTCCGGCGTCCATCACCACTGTCATGGGGCGCGCCATTTTTACCTTGCTGCCAATCGTATCCATATGTTTGTGGATCATATCCAGATCGCTTACGACTTCGCCCTTGCCTGTTGCGAACCCATCATCCTGAATAATTTTCAGCAAATCCAGGATTTGCTGGTCGGCCATCGCCAGCGCGCCATAGGCCATCTTGATACCATTGTAGCGGGTGTCCAGATGGCTCCCGGTAATCATCACGCCTGCGCCTTTTTTGCCGTAGCTGGCCGAGGCGAAATACACGGTTGGCGTCAGCACCGCGCCGATGTCGGTCACATTTAAGCCTGTAGACGCGATTCCTTCGATCAGTCCGGCTTTTAACCCCGGCGAGGTCGTCCGGTTGTCGCAGCCCACGAACACCCGCTCGGTCTGGAATGCTTTGGGTAAATAAGTGCCCAGCGCCTTGCCCACCAGCCGCGCCAAGTCCGGATTCAACTGCGGCTTATCGCCCTCTACCGTACCGCGAATATCATATTTGCGAAAAATCGAGGCATCAACCTGTGTCATAATAATCTCCTTAAAGGCATCGTTAAAAGTAGAAAGTTTGAAGTTAAAAGTAAAAGCGAGATTCCCACCTTTTAACTTTCGCCTTTTAACTTTTAACTGATTTCACAAAATCTCATCCAGATTTTTGCCGGACTGCGCCGCGAACTGGTGCGCTGCATTCCGGTATAAATCACGGCACGAGTCGCGCAGCGACGCGCCCTGCCCCCCAATCTTGACCGTCTCACCCTGCGCGATCAGCCGTGCTTGAAAGCGGGTGTCCGCGCTTTCGACGGGCTGGTACAGCAACACCAGCAGCCAATCCACACTGTACACCGCCCCCGTCACCTGAAGAATGCGTTCCAGAATAGATTTCGTATCGGTATCCAGCCATTCATTGTCGGCATAATTCGACGGGCGCTTGATGACCGCCTCACGGTGCTCAAAAATCACATGATGCTGGTCAACCTGCCGCCATAAATCTTGCAGTGCGTTGCCCAACGTCGGCAGATCGCGCACTTCTTCGCCGTTCTGTCCCCAGGTGGCGGCGGCTCCCCAGCCGATCTCCCCGTTATCGAAAGGGTACGCATGGATCGTAAGCATCGCATCCAGGCTGTATTGGGTGCTAATATAACCGATGGTGGCTTCCCAGGCGAGTAAACCGTTTTGGGGGCGTTTGGGCAGTGGGCGAGAAGCAATCGTTTCAGACATTTTTCACATCTCTCGATAAAAGTTCCAGGCAAGAAAACGATCCAGATGATAATAGACAAGCTGCGCCCCGGTTCCAGCCAGCAGAGCATCAAAGCCGTGCCGTGACCAGGGGACACGCAGCAGCGCGAAAGGCGTATTGGTGAACGCCAGCAAACCGGACAAACGATCCCCGTGATGATAGGGTACAATCGTGTCCAATCCGCCTTCGATAATCAAAGTCGGCGGCAAATTATCGCGTACAAAGTTGAGCGGTGTGGCCTGTTCGTAAGCCTCTGGCAACTGCTCAAATGTCCCGCCCATCAAATCAATAATCGCCGACCCCGCTTCCAGTCCCGGCCAGCGCATTTCGGCTGGCCCATACAGCGACACAATCGCGCGGATGCCTTCGACGCAGTAGCCCGCCATCAATGCCAGATGTGCCCCAGCAGATCGTCCTAGAAGTGCAATCCGCGCCGGATCAACCCGGTACTCATCGGCGTGATCTTTCACCCATTGGATCGCACGCTCGACATCCTCGAATTGTGCCGGCCATTTCGCCTCGCCCGATAAGCGATATTCAATATCGAACACCACATAACCCTGGCTGGCGAAATAATGATTGTGCGGTGTGAACCAGCCGCCCGGTTCGCCGTTGCGCCAACCACCGCCGTGAATCACGATCAGCGCCGGATACTGGTTGCCCAAAATCGGTTCCGCTGTCGGTTGATAAGTATCCAGCGCCAACTGCCGTCCATTGACCTCGGCATATGGCACGCGCTTGGTGAGTTTCCCATGTGCAGTACGTTCGCGTTTGCCTAACGAATTTTCCAGCGTCCACGATGAATAGGGAAAGCGGCTCAAAACTGCTTCCGGGATTTGTGCTTCATAATCTTTGCCCAATCCCGCTTTCATGGCGCTCTTCATATCGTGTGCCACCACCGGATACACCAGAAAGGGACGGATCGACAACGCTGTGCCTGCACCTCCCAGCAAGATCGCCAGCCACGCCACCGGCCTGCTCACAAATCCACCGACCATCGCCACCACACCCAGCAGCATCGAAAACAACGATAATTCGTTCACGCCGATCTGTACCGGACGCAGAGCTTCGATGCGGTCTGGCAGCGCCATCAAAAAGCCTGCCACCGCCGCCAATGCTCCGTAAATCGTCAGCACAACCTGAATCATATCCGAGAGATTCCTTTGCCGGTTTTATTAACGGTGCGCAAAGCAAATTTGTAGGGGCATGATATGTCATGCCCCATATGCACCAACTTAAGGAATGGAGCTTCCTAAACCGATTTTTCGTCGGCTATCCGCTTGGGGTTCAAAACCCCAAGCTACGGGAAAACGGTAAACCTCTGAAGAGGTTGAAGCACGACTTCCTAACCTCTTCAGAGGTTTAAAATCCTTTTTGTAGCCAGAGGTTTTGAACCTCTGGCGGCAAAACCGGTCTTAAGTTGGTACGCATGGGGCATGATATGTCATGCCCTACTTTGTAAGCCTTAGTTCTCCACCGTGACCTCTTTGCCGTCCATCAGCGCGACAAACTTGAGCGCAGTATTGTCGGGCGCATCGACTCTGACCAGCGTCCCGGCGGGTGGATTGACTTTCAGCAAAAAGTCCGCCAGCGGCTCGCGCACGAAGCGCCGGATAATGCGCTTGAGCGGGCGCGCGCCATATTCCGGCTCATCGTCCTGCGCCAGCATCCAGGTCTGCGCCGCATCGGTGAATTCCAATTTCAGGCCGCGATCTTCGGCCATTTTGGTCTCGGATTTCAAGTTCAGCTTCAGGATTGCCGCCAGACTATCACCCGACAGCGCGTTGAACATAATCACTTCGTCCAGGCGGTTCAGGAATTCCGGGCGGAACCACGTCTTCACTTCGCCCATCGCTTCCTCGCGGATTTCGTCGGTGATGACCGGCACAGCCAATTCCTGTGACCCCAGGTTGCTCGTCAAAAT
>JBDTNB010000236.1:0-8599 GCA_039933955.1 Chloroflexota bacterium | reverse complement strand
CTTATCAACTCAGTATTGCCGAGTTCTCTTTATGACTCGCACCATTGGTTATTAGCCTAATGCCCTTCAGTGACCTCAACGATTTCATCGGCGAGGAGGCCGTGTGCTTCACGATGCACAGCGATAGCGGCTTCTTTATTAGGAGCCTCAATCAAACAAAAAGCCCGGCCTGTGCTGAGGTCATACCAGTATTTCAAATAGCGGACGCCGTACTTTTCCTGCGTTTCCAAATCCTGTTTATGGGCTTCTTCGATCCCCTGAGCCGTCATGCCTTCAACTTTATGGTGAATATCCAGATACAGCGGCATTTTAAACATCCTTTCTCTCAGTTTATGTGTCATCAAGAACTCCCTGCGCCTCCCAATTGGCCGCAGCGACAAATCACTCTTTTATCAAGACTCTGCCACCCCATTCGCCACTATTGCCGGTTCCACCAAAGCCGATAATCGTTCCACCGCCGAGGATAGTCTCACCCATCTCGACGGCTCTGGCCCAATTTTCACCCGCCTCGGCATAATTTTCCTGTAAAGCCGCGATATAACCAAGCTGCCAGTAGGCCATCTGCTGCCCATATTGGAACTCGATCTCCTGGGCGGCTTTCAGACCGCGTTGAATCCAGTCTTTTGCCAGATCAAAATCGCGCAGGGTAATCGCGAGTAAGCCCAATACCTCCACGCAAAGCACACTTTCCGACCATTTATCGCCACTGTCTTCGAAGGCAGCCAACGCCTCCCACGCCATACGATCAGCCGTGTTGTAGTCCGCCGCATCAATGGCTGTGATGCTGAGGATTTGTTTGGCTTTAGCGATTGCCCAATGGTCGCCGATACGAGTCGCCACTTCGAGGCAATCCTGGGCAGCGCCCAATGCTACATCCAACTCATTCACCTGGTTGGCAGTAATAAACAAACTGATTAAGGGGATAATCGTCATCGGTTCGTAGCCGTTGAGACGTTCTACCCGTTGGATACCTTCCTGAGCCTGGGTAAAACCTTTCCTTGTTCCCCCCGTCACCCGATAGATACCCCCCGCCACGTTATAGAGTCCCTGGGCGACAAGCAGCCAACCCCAGGCTGCTTGCGCCTCAGCCGTCCCAACTTCCTGCATCACATCTACAGCACGCTTGAAAAGTTAGATGCCTGCCGGATACCATATCATGGACGATCCACAAACTATGCAGAAATTTGACAAGGCGCGCAACATGTTGCGGACTTCTGTAACCTCACACTGCCGCCCGACGAATGAGGTTACTTGAGCAGGGAGATTGGGATGAATGATGGTTTCCGAAGTCGATTCCGAAGCACCGATAGGAGCTTCGCCTAACAAACCCAGCGCTTGCATATCCGAAACTGCCTGAGCACGATTTGCGACAATACTTGACTTTGCAAACAATAGTCAAGCCAAAGTCCCTCACATTACCCCTCGAAAGAGTGGTGACAACCCCTCCATTAAAACTATATGGTGTAGCCAGCAATATGGATTTTAAGGTTTAAATCCATAATCGCTCTCGTCATTAGTTGGAGGAGAATTGAATGGTTACGCTCATTGAGAATCCTTATAAGGTCTTACAGACCGCACTGCGGGGCAAAATCGTCACCCCGGATGATGCAGGCTATGATGATGCCCGCAAAATCTACAACGCGATGATTGACCGCCGTCCTGCTGCCATCGCCTATTGCGTGGATGCCGGTGATGTCATCCAGTGTGTCAACTTCGCGCGGGAAAACAATGTCACGCTGGCCGTTCGCGGCGGCGGGCACAATGGGCCAGGGTTGGGCATATGCGATGATGGTCTGGTGATTGATTTGTCAGGCATTGATGGGGTTCGGGTTGACCCGGCGGCGCGCACGGCAAGGGTCGGCGGCGGCTGCACCTGGAGTGATGTTGACCACGCCACCAATGCGTTTGGCCTCGCCACACCCAGCGGTATCATTTCCACAACCGGTGTTGGCGGCCTCACGTTGGGTGGCGGTATCGGCCATCTGGCACGTACTTGCGGTCTCAGCCTGGACAACCTGCTGGAGGTCGATATGGTATTGGCGGATGGGCGCTTCGTGACGGCCAATGCTAAAGAAAATGCTGACCTGTTCTGGGCCGTGCGTGGTGGCGGCGGGAACTTCGGCGTGGTCACATCCTTCGTGTTCAAACTGCACCCCATCAGCACCGTTTACGGCGGGCCGATGTTGTGGCATATGGATAAAGCGGCAGAAGTTCTGCGCTGGTATCGGGATTACATCGTGAACGCGCCGGAAGAAATGAACGGTTGGTTTGCGTTTCTGACCGTGCCGCCAGGAGCGCCCTTCCCGGAAAACCTGCACCTGAATAAAATGTGCGGGGTTGTGTGGTGCTACACTGGGCCGCTGGACAAGGCTGAAGAAGTCTTCAAGCCCATCCGCAGCAAATTCGGCGGGCCTGCCCTGGATTTTGTCGGGCCAATCCCCCATCCAGCCTTGCAGGGCATGTTTGACCCGATTTACCCGCCAGGGTTGCAGTGGTACTGGCGCGCCGACTGGGTGAAAGAAATCAGTGACGAAGCGATTGCTGTGCATGTCAAATATGGCGCGCTGCTGCCGAGTATGCATTCGACCATGCATCTGTACCCGATCAGCGGCGCTCCCCATCACGTCGGTAAAAACGATACGGCCTTCAGCTACCGCGATGCCAATTGGGGCGAGGTCATTGTCGGCGTCGACCCCGACCCAGCCAACAATGAAAAAACCATTGCCTGGGCGAAAGAATACTGGGAAGCACTCCATCCCTACTCAGCGGGTGGGGCATACGTCAACATGATGATGGACGAGGGACAGGATCGCGTCCAGGCAGCCTACCGCGATAATTACCAACGGCTGGTCGAGGTCAAGCGCAAGTACGACCCAACCAACTTATTCCACGTCAACCAAAACATCCAGCCCTGAATCTGACAGTATTGAGTTGATAAGTCATGCTTTCTGGGAGGATAATCACTTCTCCTCCCAGAAAACAACTTCGATCATAGGCATCTAAGCCGCTGATCTGATATTCAGCCTCCGATTTCCCCACGCATTTCATAATGGGTAATACTCAAACACGTAATTTCCTCTATAATAAACGAACAAGCGATCTCATTTTTGATGGATTATCATGCAGCGCAAACGTGTTTTGACAAACGCTCAGGTCACACAACCCATCCGCGTGCGCCCGATGCCGGAGCAGCAGCCTATCGTGCCGATTCCCGCGCCGAGACGATCTGCGCCAGCGCCAACATATCCAACGGCTCAAGGCCAGCCTGCCCGCGCTCCACATAAGCCCAACCCAACTTATTCGGCTGTGCCGGTTCAGCGACAGGCTGCATTACCGTCTGCGCCGAGGCAGAATTTTTATCCTCCGGCCAATTTGCCCCAACGCGCCTTACCTGCGCAAAAAACAGGGCGTCCCTTGATGTGGCTGGGCGCAGGAATCATCACATTGGTGTTGATGTCATGTGCGGCGCTGACGTTGGGCGTTGGCATGATTTACGCGGGCGGTGTTTTACCGGGTGTCCGTTCCGGCGGGGTGGCATTGGGCAGCTTATCCCAGGCGCAAGCGGCTGAAAAACTGAGTCAAAATTGGCAAACCATCACTATCCATGATGGGCAGCGCGCCTGGAAAATCAACCCGGCGACATTGGGGATCACATTAGACGCCAATGCATCGGCGAATGCCGCCTATAACGCCGGACGCAGCAACCTGGGCGCGCTGATTCCAGGTGTCCTGGCACATGTCGATGTTCCGCCTGTGGTGAATGTTGATCTGGCAGCCGCCCAAACGGGACTGCAACAATTGACGGCGCAGGTTGAGCAAGCCCCGCTCAATGCAGGTGTCCGCGTGACCAATGGAAAAGTTGAAACCACGCAGCCCGTCAATGGGCGTGTGTTGGATGTGAGCGCGACGCTCGTGCAGCTTCAAAATAATGCGGGCACGGCGCTGGCGGACGGACTGCTGGAATTGGTGATGCAGCCGGTGCAGCCCAGCGTGATGGACGCGACGCCTATGCTCCAAAAAGCCACCCAATTGTTGAGCAGCCCGCTCGACATCCGCGTCTATGACCCGGTGACGGGCGACTCGGTTTACTGGTCAGCCATGCCGAAAGAATGGGGCAACTGGCTGACAGCCGCGCCCGATTCGAGCCAGTCTACCGGATTAAATTTGACGGCAAATGACCAGGACATCCGCAATTTTCTGAACACCAAAACAGCCAGCGGCCTGGACAACAGCCGTTACCTCAAACTCGATGAGGCCATCACCAACGTCCAACAGACCATCGAAAACGGTCAGACAACGCCGTATGTCCGCGTGTATCACCATGACGGGCAGCACGTTGTCCAATCGGGCGAAACGATCATCAGCATCGCCTGGGATGTGGGTGTGCCCTACCTGTTTATCGAGCAAGCCAACAGTGGGATCACCAATGTGACTCCAGGGCAAACCATCACCATTCCATCACCGGATAATTTTATGCCCTATCCGGTTGTGCCCGACAAGCGCATCGTGGTGAGCATCAGCCAGCAGCGGACGACGGTCTTCGAAAACGGCACGCTGAAATGGGATTGGCCGACCAGCACGGGCATCAGCGACAGCCCAACCTGGCCGGGGATTTACCAGATTATTTCCCACGAGCCGAACGCCTACGCGGGCAATTGGGATTTATATATGCCGCATTTTATGGGTGTGTATCAGCCGATTCCTGGCTCGGACTTCACAAATGGCTTTCATGGTTTCCCGACACGCGGTGGCTGGCAGCTCTTGTGGACGAACAGCCTGGGTACAAAGGTGACGTATGGCTGTATCCTCCTGAGCAACGAAAACGCCGAGACGCTCTACAACTGGGCGGAAGAAGGCGTGGTCGTGGAAATTCAGCCGTAAAACAAGTCGTTAGTCGTTAGCTACTGGTCTCTAGTCAAAAGCAAAAGACAATTCAAAGTTGCTTGACAGCATGGCGAAAATTGCCGCCGAGGTGTGGGGCGGGAAGGCCGGGGAGAGCCGCTGAGTGTGCGAGAATGCGCGGCGGGAAGTACGAGAAGCGCCACCGAATTGACACCTGAAGGGCGGGAACACGGGAGCGAACTGCCGCTGCGGCGAGACTACAAAAAATCCAATTCAGCAGCCCAATTTTATGAGAAGGTTGATGATAAAAACAAGAATGAGAATTGAGAAAGATTCTCATTTCGATTGTGGCTATGATAAATCCTCACTTTAATACCTCGCCCATGTATTGAAACTGCCGAACATGCTGCACATTCCGCCGATTCCGATATGCTTAATTTTGCAGAATCGGAATCTGATTCACGCTACAAAGATTTTTGAGCAAGCTTATCATAGAACAAATATTCTTATTCGTCAATTCGAATTCGGTTTGAATCGGGGCGAATTTGGGTGAGAAAACGTGAGATTGAGGGTTTGACAGGCCCATTTTCAAGCTGATAATAAATTAAAGCAATTCAATCGGGGTCAGATTTGAAAAATGCTCGATAACTTAATCATATTGGCGATTATCGTGATCGTTGTCATGGTCGCTGCCTACTGGTATTCAAATCGCTCCGGTTATGAACCCTCTACTCTTTATTATGAATATTTGAAACTGGGCGAACAAGCGCTCCGAGCACATAACCTGGACAGTGCGCTCGAACACTTTGACAAGGCACTCCAGGAAAAGCCTTTATTCCCAGATGCGCACGGTTATCGAGGCGTAATATTGGGGCAAAAGGGTGATTTGGATGGTGCTATCGCCGAGCTGACCCGCGCCCTTGAACTGAAACCACCTGACTATAAAGCGCACGTTCATTACTTCAATCGCGGGATCTATTTCGCTGCCAAAAAGGATTTTGACCGAGCGCGGCAGGATTTCGATCAATGCGTGAAGCTCAACCCGACTGAAACTGTGTACTACCAACGTGCTGGGTGCTGGATGCGGCAAGACAATTTCGACAAAGCCATTTCAGATTATACAGAATGTCTGTGGCGCAATCCCCGCTCGGATGCCGCCTATGCTCATCGCGGATTAGGTTACTTCCTGAAACAAGAATGGAAACCCGCATTAGAAGATTTCAATCAAGCCCTGCAAATCAATCCACAACTCATGGCAGTCTATGAAGATCGCGCCTGGGTTTATTATGAACTCGGTCAATTTGACAATGCGCTGGCCGACTGTAGAAAAGTGCTGACAAAGAATCCTTCAGCAGCGAAAACCTATAATACCAGAGGGAACGTCCGCCTAAAAAAAGGTGATCTACAGGGAGCATTAGAAGATTTCACGACCATTATCGAATTAAAGTTGTCCCCTTTGGGACGGGTATATTTCAACCGAGGATTGGTGTATAACAGCCTGGATAACTTTGATCTTGCAATCGCTGACTTTGACGAAAGCATCCGGCTTGAACCGGATTTTGCAGAACCATATGAAGGCAGAGGTCAGGCATATGCTCAAAAGAACGCCTACAACGAAGCCCTCCGCGATTACGATCAGGCTATTCAACTGAATCCCAATCTCTGGAAGGCTTACAACAATCGAGGCAATATATTTTTGCAGCAGGGCGAGCTTGAAAAGGCGAAAATTGACTTCGATAAAGCTGCCGCCAGTCATAACCAATCTAACTATGCTGGTTACATTTACTACAACTTAGGGAGAATTAAGAAAAAGCAAGGCCATCTCAAAGACGCAATTCTTGAATTTACGCATGGAATCGCGCTTAATCCACCTGATGTCTATAAAGTTTATCTCGCCAGAGCCAATGCTTATATTGAAAGTGGGGAGTTTGACAAGGCTCTCGCGGATTGCAAGCAAGTGATTACCATCGAGCCAACATCGCCAGATGGCTATTTGGCTCAAGGTAATGTTTGGAGTAAAAAAGGTTCGTCAGAAGATGCATTAGTCAGCTATGCGAAGGCCATCGAACTTAATCCGCAATTTGAGCCAAGCTATATTAATCGCGCAGCCGTTTATATCAATCAAAATCGATTGGAGGAGGCGCTTGCAGATTGCAAAAAGGCGCTCGAAATCAACCCCAAGGCCTATCAAGCCTATACCAATCGTGGAACAGCACGGCGTAAACAGGGTGATCTTGAAGGGGCAATCGCGGATTACACGCATGTACTGGAATTAAAGCCCGACAATATGGATACAGCTTACCGGAATCGCGGTTTTGCATATTCAGAACAGGGTAATTTTGACGCAGCAATCGCCGACTATAATCATGCTATCGAACATAGCCCACAATCATCAGAGACCTATTATTTCCGAGGGATTACCCAGGCGAAAAAATCTGATGTTGACGCCGCGATAGCCGATTACACCGAAGCCATTCGCTTGAAACCAGACTACGCCTCGGCGTACAACAATCGAGGCTATACCTATATCATGTTAGGGTTGCTCGATCAAGCACTTGCCGATAGCAACCAAGCCATCGCGCTCAAACCGGATTTAGCCAACGCCTATGGAACACGCGGTGATGTCTATTTCCTGATGGGGCGTTATGCCGAGGCCCTAGTGGATTTTCAAAAATCACTGGAACTCAAGCCAGAACACAAATATGCCATCGCGGGAATCGCATTGAGCCAGTATGCAGTGGGTCAAACCGATGAAGCAAAAGCGTTATGGCAATCCTTAATTGCGATGGACGCGAAGTATCGCGAGGCTGACGCGCGTGCGAATGAATATCGCTGCGCCGACGCATTTACCGAAGCCGCGCGAAAATTAATTGATGAATTAGACAATTGAAAACCAGCGTAGCATCGTGTATACCATGCTTAAGACTTTTTGGATCAACACAAAGAGAAAATTGTGGTAATCTGTAGGTGGTCACTGCTCTAATGCGGGCTGCCGAGGGGAAAATCTGCCGTTCACAATTGCAAATAACCTGCTAAAATATCGCCCGCAAATCGATCACAGCCTAACTTTTACGTACACCGTGGGGTGCGAAGACTATGTACGACGACGAACTCATTTTAGATGAAATTGATGCCGACGAAGAGGACAGCGTTATCGAAGAAGATGAAAACCTGGAATTCGAGGAAGAAGACCTCGAAGAAATCGACTTCGAAGAAGAAGACTTGGTTGAAGAACTGGACGACGAAGAATTCGTGGACGATGACGGTTACGACATCTCCGAATTTGAAGACGACGATTATCTCTACGACGAAGATGACGACTTCTTCGAAGATGACGATGAAGACGACGATATGGCCTACGAAGAAGAAGATGACTTTTAATTGAAGTGCAGACTCACCAAGCGACTTTCCCGATTACACTGATGGTGAAGCCGCTTGAAGTCTATTGGCAACGACTATCCATATCCGCTGTATATCGATCCGAGAGTGACATCCGGTGTATTGAAACCGCTTAGGATGACACCTCGAAAATTGCCCCCACGTTCTCCAACAGGACTTATTACCTAACAAAACGCCTAACAGGTTTAGGCGGTTGTTAGTTCCAGACACTAGCTTGTACAATACGGTAGCACGAGGCTTATTAATCAGAGAGGTAGCGTGCCGTGAAATCTGCAACCTCGCCCTTACGGGTTGTGTTGAGGCTCCTGATGAACTGGTGGTGGTTGATCGCCATTTCGGTTGCATTGGGCGCTGGCGT
>JBDTNB010000235.1:0-8700 GCA_039933955.1 Chloroflexota bacterium | reverse complement strand
AGCGGCAGATTGTTGGCCTGCCACCATTCCTGGGCTTCGGGCGGCGGGATAAAATACAGGGTTGAAGTCTTGAGTTCGCGCGGTGTGTTGGCGGTAGCAAGCTGGCGTGTCTGGCTGTTGATTTCCACACTTTGCCAGAAGGTGTCGGTCTGGGTAGGGGCACGTCCGGCGACAAACCAATCGTTGCGCACGGGGCAAACTGAATTGGGCAGCAAACCGGATTTATCGCACACGCCCATCTGTACCACATCGTCGGGGCGATCCCAATCAGTAGGCGGCAGATTGTCACGGTCATGGGCATACTGCATGACAGCCCGCCAGACCGGGGCAGCACCTTGTAAGCCCAATGAATCGAGCGCCATTTTTGCGCCATCCTGACGATCCAGATGCACGCCCGCGACCAACTGCGGCGTAAAGCCGACTGTCCAACTGCCTGTCGCATCGCCCGCCAAACCGTTGACGACGGCGCTGGTGCGTGGCAGTTCGAGGATGCTGGTGTCGCCCAGAATGTTGCGGCGGGTTTCCTGGTCGGCCAGGATGTTATCGACGATGTAGCCGACGCCATGCGGGAAAATCAGCACTTGATTGAGCTGTACCTGATCGGCATCGTAATTCCATAACACATTGCCGTCGGCATCTTCGATACGCGCTATGGCAACCGGGTTCACCTGCCGATAACCCTGCCCGATGGGTGTAGACCGTAGGCCATGCATATCGCCCAGGCTGGCAAAAACGGAGTAGGCGTAAGTCATGTCCATGACGGACACCGCGCCACCACGTTCCAGGAGTGATAAATCATAACGGCCATCTTCGCCCAGGCTGTTGAGGCCGATGCGATGAGCGATGCGCAGGACGTTATCGAGACCCTGTTCGCGAGCGATTTGCACAGCGGGCGGGAGCAGCCCAGCAGCCATCGCGTCGCGTAGATTAATCGGCCCCCGGAATTTCCCGTCAGGATTGTTGGGTGTATAAATCAGTCCTTCGGCTGCGCCGGGGAAGGTGCTGGGGATGTCCAGTACCATTTTGGCGGCGCTGTCCGAGCTGCGAATAAATCCGGTGAAGTAAACGAAAGGGAATAACGTTGGCCCCGGCTGCTTGTCTACGGTAGTGGTCGCGCCGACCATACTTTTGATTTCGCCGGTTGCTGCGTCTATCAAAACCAGTTGGCCGTTGTCGGGCGCAGCATCCGTCAGCGCGGTGGTATTGGGCGGTAGATACAGCGCTGCCTGACAGGGTTGGCCGTCCAGGGTGGTTTGTGGTACGGCATTCCCGGCAATGCGCGCCAGATAAATCCGCATGGCGCATTCAGATTGATAGTACAGATCGAGATCGAGCGTGGTGACGATTTTCAGGCCGCCGCGCGTGACCAACCGCGCACCGTCGCGGCCTTGCGTCTGGAGAATATCTTCGGCTTGACGGCGGGCGTAAACCGTAAATTCCGGCGCGATTTGCTGGGTGCTGTCCGTCGCCGTTTGCAGTGGCGTGACCGTCGCTGAGGCCTGATCGAATTGGTCGGCTGTAATGTTGTTGGCGGTTCGCAGCGCACGCAGCACATCTTTTTGCCGCCCGCGTGCCGCTAACTCGTTATCGAATGGATTGTACTGCGGCGCGAGGGGGATAGCCGCCAGCATCGCGGTTTCATCTAAAGTCAGGTCTTTGGCGTGTTTGCCAAAATAAATCTCGGCAGCGCTTTCGATGCCATAAGCCTCACTGCCGTAATAATTGGTGTTGAGATGCCATTCCAGGATTTGTTCTGGCGTGTAGCGCCGTTCGATTTCAGCGACCAGCGCGATTTCGCGGCCAATGTCGTCGATGCTGGGGTTATCGGGCAGCGGCGCAATCACATTACGCACCAGCCTGCCGGTCAAGGTTGCGTCTTGTGAAAGCGGGCCGATCAGGATATTGCGCCACATTTTGCTGAAGGTGGATAAAGGGTCGAAGGTTGTGGCCTGGAGAAAAGTCGGGTCTTCCATCACTAAGGTGGCCTGCAACACGTAGGACGGCAGGGTATCCAGCTTAAGCCAGGATTGCCCATCAGTGTTATTTTGAGCTGTAAAGAGCAGCGTGTTACCAGAACTGTCATAAAGCTCGGTCTGACCGCTGGCTAAGCCAGCGGCGACACTTTGTTCCGGGCTGGGCAGATTATGAACCGCATCAGCGTACAGCCAGGCCGCGCCGCCCAGCGTCACGCCGGCGGGAATGACGACCAGTAATATGACGATGACGGCAGATAAAATCAGCCAGCGCCGATTATTGGCCTGCTGAACGCGCCGACGTGATTTGCGGTTTCTGCGTTTGCGGATAATTTGGGCTACCGATGCCATACCGATAAATCCTCAACCACTCCATAGGACGAATTTTTGTTTTTCGTCCCATACTATGCGTATTCATTCTAGCGGTTTGATTAACTTCAAGCTAACGCTTCGTCTCCAAAGCGCACTGGCCTGACTTGCGTACTGTGTAACAATTTTCTATGATTTCTTTATGTATTTCCACTGGCATTAATGTTACAGTCAGTGTATATTCATTACAAATCATGACAATTCGTTATGTTGGAGGCATAGTCAAAAATGAATAATAAGACAAAACTGCTGGTTGTTGAAGATGATGCCCATATTTGCAAACTCATCAGCGATTATATGACCACGCATGGCTATGACGTTACCTCGGTTGTTGACGGCCCTGATGCCCTGGAATATGTCAAGATGCGTGGTCTTCCACATATCGCGATGATTGATTTAAATCTCCCCACTATGCATGGTTTTGAACTGAGCAGTAAATTAAAATCAATGGCAGATGTGCCCATCATCTTTGTTACGGCGGCCAACGATACCGATACCATCGTCCAGGGATTACGGCGCTACGCTGAAGATTTTATCGTGAAGCCCTTTAATCTGCGGGAATTAGAAGCGCGGGTTCAGGCCGTTCTGGCGCGGATGCCCAGCCTGGATTATGCCAGCGAACCGGTTGTGAATATTGACGATCATTTGCAGGTCGATTTTGCACATAACCGTTTGACGGTTGGCGAGCGCGGCTTCAACCTGACGCCGACTGAATCTATACTGCTGCATGTTCTGCTGCGGAATGCAGGGCGCGTTGTCGAAAACCGGATGCTGATTGCGCGCGTGTGGCCGTCGGAAGATGTGTACGAAGACACGCTGCGGGTTCACATGCACCGGCTGCGGCGCAAACTGGAAGCTGATTCGCATCATCCCCACTACATCCGCACTGAACGCGGTGTTGGTTATATGTTCACCATTCGTCCACCGGAAAATGATGATGTTGATGATGACCCGTTGGGCGATGATGACGAAGAATAAGCGCATATGAGGTCGCACGATATCGATTGAAAAATCAGGTGCGTACCCTATGGCCTGTGACAACGGTAATCTTGCGTAAGTGTAATATTTGGCATATTGTTATGCTCAAAGGCGATCCAATAGATCGTCCAGGCTGTGACCAAAACTGATGGCTATCCCTGAAAATCAACCCCCGTTTGACACCCGGAGGGATCATACGGCGGTGGCACTTTCGCATCTTTTGCAAAAGATTGTTGCGGATGTTCCCACTGATCTGGCCTGTGTTTATGCATATAGCAGTGACCTGGGTCAGTTAGAATTGGTCGAAGCGTATCCCAGTCTGGACTCCCAATCTGAGAACGAACGCATCATTGAAGAAATGCTTGCCCTCTCGATTCCGCTTCTCACAAGCGATCATCTGTGTTTGACAAAAGAAAATCTTCAAAAAACACACTTTGAATGCGGAATCGCTTTCCCCTTGATGCTGGCCGGTGATCTGGTTGGCATAATGGGGGTTTTTAGTGAGCGCGCGGGCACATATGATGAGCCTGAGTGCAAACAGCTTCGGTCTTGGCTGCCTTTAGTCGAAAGTATGCTTGAGAATCGCCGGATGCGCGAAGACCAGGTAATTGCCCAAGCTATCCAGCATGTTGCACAGCGTATCGGCGAGCATCCTGATCCCCAAGACCTGGTTGAGATCCTCCAAGAGTATATGTGTGGGCCGCATATCTGTACCTGTGTGGTGATGTTTTATGGGCCAGTGCGGGAAGATCGCCCGAATGGGCCGTTTGATTACCTGGAAGTGCGTGGATCGTGGTCTAGGTTTGCGGGCAATGCGAATGGTCTGGGCATGAAAATTTACCTGGACGCTTACCCGGATTTTGTATCACAGCTTGACGAGCAAAAGGTTATTATCACACAAGTACACGAGGGGATGATGAATCAATATGATCCACTCATCCGGGCGTTCCTGCGTGTTCAGAACATCCATACGACCATGTCGATCGCCCTCCATGCCGGACAACGGCGGATGGGTTCGATTTTCTTCGCTACTGATGTGCCTTATCAATTTTTGTCACGCGAGATTCGCGGTTACCAGATGGTGAGCGAATTTGTGTCCATGAGCACGATGGCGCATATTTTGCAACAGCAGCATGATTTCGTGCAGCGGGGGCGTGCCGCCCTGTTGGACGCCGTGACGGATGGCGTAATGATGGTGCTGCCCAACGAGGTAATTGCTCACAGCAGTGATTCTTCTCATGTGCTGACAGTCAACCTGGGATTCACGCGGATGTTCAAGATGAATCAGGCGAAAGCACAGGGTTTATCCGTCCCACAGATCATGGAATTGATGCAAATTCCACAGGATGTGCGCCACGATTTATATGCCCAATGGTCGAGCATCCCCTTGCGTGATCCGCTGGTTCAGCGCGGTGAATTCAATATGGTTCACCCGGATGGCTTTCCAGCGTCAATTGAATGGTACAGTGCGCCCGTCCACCACGATAACCGGGTGATGGGGCGGATGTATATTTTCCACGATGCATCAGCCTCGCGGACGGCGGCGAATCTGCGCGCCAATTTTGTTTCACGGGTATCCCACGAACTGCGGACGCCGCTCACCTCGATCCGAGGGTTCGCGGAATTTATGCTGGAAGAACTGGGTGACGAATTACCCGACCTTGCCCGCGAATACACTGAAATTATTTTAAACAGTGCGCGCCACCTGAATGCTTTATTCAGCGAAGTGATCGAAATTACGCGCGCCGACACGGGCGAAATGAACCTGCACCTGACCTCAACACATTTGCCGGATTTGATTATCAACGTGGTGGCGCTGCTGGAATTGTCCTACAAGGAACGTGGACAGAGCATCGTTATGGAATTGGACGACGATGCACCGCCTGTCCTGGTTGATGAGAATCGAATCGCGCAGGTGCTCACCAATCTGGTGAATAACGCGATCAATTATACGCCGCCCGACACACGCATCCGCATCCGTATGGATACCATCAGTTCGCCGACGCAGCTCCCAAATGGCACGCCGCCGGATGTGGTTATCCCGGCGATCATGGTGACGGTTTCGGACGAGGGGCCAGGTTTATCGCAGGAAGATGCTGAGCAGGTGTTTATGCCGTTCTACCGCACCAAAGATGCCCGCGTGGGTTTTGTCGAGGGCAGCGGTCTGGGTTTGACGGTTTCACGCAGCATTATCGAACTGCACCGGGGCAAAATCTGGGCAGATCCGCGCAAGCGTGGACGCCGGGGCGCACGCTTTATATTCACCCTGCCAACCATCGAAAGTTAAGTATATTTCATGGATATTGTCCCCGGCGAATGGCCGCAGCGCGAGATTTATAAGCTGATGATCGGCGCGATTGTGCCGCGCGCGATTGCGTGGGTGAGCAGCACTGACAGCACAGGGCGGCCTAACCTAGCACCTTTCAGTTTTTTCACGGCGGTGTGTGCCGAGCCGCCGACGATTGTTTTCTGCCCGATGATCCGCGATGCCGATGCAGCGCCAAAAGATACGCTGCACAACATCCGCGAGACGGGCGTGTTTATCGTCAATTTCGTGACTGAGGCGCTGGCCGAAAAAATGAACCTCACCTCAGTCGAAGCGCCCGCCACAGTCAACGAGTTTGAGCGGGCAGGGTTGACGATGGAAGGCGGACAGGCCGTGAATGTGCCGCGCGTGGCTGAAAGCCCGATTCATTTTGAATGCCGCCTGAACCAGATTGTCACGATCAGCGATGCTCCCGGCGGCGGGAGTCTGGTGATTGGGACGGTGGTGCATATCCATATTGCGGACTCGATTTACCGCGCAGGCAATCATCTTGATGTGGCTGCGTACCAGCCGATTGGCCGTTTGGCTGGGGCGAGTTACACCCGTGTCACCGATTTGTTTGAGATGATACGGCCTCCAACGGAGATACAAGTTACGAGTAATGAGTGCAGAGTAAAAGCCGAAGAAGTGCTGGGTACTGAGTTCTGAGTACCGAGTTAAAGAACAGTTCAGAGTGCAAAGTGATGAGTAAAAGACGAAGAAGTGCTGGGTACTGAGTTCTGAGTACCGAGTTAAAGAACAGTTCAGAGTGCAAAGTGCAGAGTGCAGAATACAAGATAGAGACAGAAAAGACGGGGTGCGAAAGCGCTCCGTTTTTGATTCGGATGGGCACAAGATAAATATTACGATGTGTTACATTGGCGGCGGCGGCGGCGGCGAGACTATAGACAGAACAAAATTGATAACGAAAATGGGTGTAGGGAGCGAAAATAATTGTCAAAGTGGGCGAATTTTCGCCCACTTCGGCGAAAGGTGGGCGGAACGGCAGCGAAAGCGACGAAAACGAATGACGAATTTTTCGCGCAAATTTCAATAAACCAGATATATATGCAGAATCTGCGCGTAAACGAATTCTGCATTCACTTCAATCGCAGCAATTGCACAGGCTCAAAATTGCAGTTTGGGCAGTGGCAGGAAATGGGTCTGCTGCCGCTATAGTTGCCATAAAAAGTGCAAAGTACAGAGTAAAAGACAAAAGAAAGTTGTGGTCGCACAGGTTTGTGTCAGTCGGACAGGGCGCGCATGGCATAGCTATCCCTTCGAAGCGATGTGCATTAGTCGATGAAATCAGTATGCCATAGATTCGAATCGAAAAGCGAAACAAATGTTCGAATATTTGTTTCGCTTTTGAGCGAAGGCTGGTTAGAATTGGGTTATAAAGTCAGGTGCATTTCGTACTGCGCCAGCGATTCGGTATAGCCCAGTGCCGATAGTACCGGCCAGACGGGATCATCGTCGGGCAGGTTGACCATGCGGCCAATGGCCTGGGGATACTGGGCGTGGACAAATGCGATGAGGGCTTGTAATGCATTTTCTTCGCCTGTTTTACAGCCAATGTCCACCCATTGAATGTTTTTTTCTCCGGCATTGGCGATGGTGCAGGCCACTATTTTCCCGTCACGCAGGGCAGTCCACGCTGAAAATCGCGCGGTCTGGGGACTCAGCGACTCTGGCTCACGCTGCCAGGGATTGGGACGGGCATGGAAGGCGGTAGTGTACGGCAGGGCGTCGGCGGGCGGTATGGACGCGATTTTTAGTCCGGTATCGGTTGGTGAGGTGCTTTCGTCGGGGGACATGAAGAGGCGATCCAGAATCAGCAGATGGCGTGTGTTCTGAAATCCCAAGCTGAGATAAAGATTGTGAGCGGCAGTATTGCCTTCAATCACTTCCAATTGTAAGGCGCTTAAGCCACGTTCACGGGCGGAAGCAATCAGCGATTGCATCAACTGGCGTCCGATGCCTTTGCCGCGCCATGCCTTGTTGACGCCGACACCGCCGACCCAACCGCGCTGACCGCGAATACCGATCAACACAATGCCGATGGAGCGACCCTCATCAAACGCCATGCGGGAGGCACTCAGGTCGATATTCCCGCTCGTAATATGCCCCTGTAACTGGGGCGCTTCCAGATGAAAGGGAACGACATAACCTTCGTAGCCCTCGTTAAACGCCTGGAGTACAGTATCAAATTGATCGTCGGCAATGGGCGCAACGGTGACGGGCATTGGGAATCCTTTCGATTTGCGGGAGACGTAATACGCCTATAATAGCTAATAGGGTATCAATACGTTCAAAAATTGCCAGACCGCTGATGGAAGTCCGCATTGTCAGGGCATGAAAGGGCTGGAAAGTCGTGATGCAACGCCTCAAGCTGTATATGGATCATTACCGAGGGCGCGATTGGCTCTCGTTCGCTTCACTCATTGCGTTCGCGTTCACGGCCCTGGGTTTCATTCTGGCGCTGTTTGCCGCGCCGATGATCGCCACGCTGATTGCGATTGGTCTGGCGGGAGTCGTACAAATCTGGGTTGTGCTGCGGTGGTCTGCACCGGGCACTGTAAAAGCACCAGCTATGGGAGGCCGTAGTTCGGTGATGCCGTTTGATGTCGAGCAGATGGTCGAGCAGTTGAGCGTCACCGCCGACAGTCTGGCACATGCGGTCAAAGCGATCAATGATGTGACGACACAGCAGTCTATCGGGGCAAGCGAACAGGCTGATCTCATCACGCGAACCAATACACTCTTATCGGATTTTCTGGAATTATCAGAACGTGTCCAGGAACAGGCGCGGGCTTTGACAGGCGTCGCCAAACAAGCCTCGGAGACATCGGAAAGTGGTCAGAGCGCTATCCATCAGGCAATTGATGGCATTTCAAAAATCCGCGAACAGGTGACAGTGATTGCCAATACGATTCTGGCGCTGGCGCAGTACACACAGCGAATTGACGACATTATCGCGTCGGTCAGCGAAATTGCTACCCAATCCAATTTGCTGGCGTTGAATGCCTCGATTGAGGCGGCGCGCGCCGGGGCACATGGTCGCGGTTTCGCGGT
>JBDTNB010000234.1:0-8828 GCA_039933955.1 Chloroflexota bacterium | reverse complement strand
TCCATTTCATTCATTGTTTTGATCCTCTTCAAGGGCGAGGCCGGTTGCATCCATCAGATCAGCCAGCGAATAATCCACCGCCGATTCATCACTGAGTGTACTGCGCAGCGCGTCACCACATACCAGACAATGCGGGTCACGTTCGATATTCACCCACACAGCGGTATACGGCTGACTGATTTCTCCGGCGAGTATTTCCAACGTTGTATTCGCCATAATGACGGTGTTGGCGGGCATTGTTTTATACACATTCGTCCCGACCAACAGTTCATTCAAAACCTGATCGGCCTGGGCGGATGCAATCCGCGCGACGTGCAGCCATAAACCCGGTTCAGCTTCCAGCGTTCCCTCTGGCCCAATCATACCATAGTCCAATTCCTGGTTGCTGTCTTTGTCCGATACCGCCAAACCTTCGCGCAGTTCTGCCGCCCAACATGCATAACACGGGCCATTATAGGGATGAATAATCACGACATCACCGCCTTCACCGCGCTCATAAACACCCGCATAAACGGCGGTCAGATTACGCTTCAAACAGGCTTCGTTGAGCGTATATTTAGGCCCTTCGCCGTCCACGCCCGACACCAGAATATCCAGGCCGTCCAGCACATCCATATTTTGTTCAATGCGTCCGAAACGTGTCTCAATTTCAGCGTCTGGATTGCGCAGCCGAATCAGGTCGGCGACGGCTTCGACTTTCGGACGCCCCACATACCGTCCATCGGCGACATGCCGGACAATATTCGTCGCTTCCAGCAGATCGTCATCGACCAGCACAAATTTACCGACACCGCTCATGGCAAGGCTCAACGCGACGAATCCGCCGCCCGATCCCAGGCCGACGATGCCGACTTTTTTCTGTTTCAAACGGCCTAAATTATCCGTGCCAATCAGCCGTTCCACACGATCCCAGGTCATGGTGTCTCCTCCGGCGCGCTCACCTCAGTACCTGAAGTAGTTTCCGCTTTACTCCCCCTCTCCGTATACGGGAAGGGGGCTGCTGGGGGGAGGGGGTTCAATTTTTCACCCAATGAGTCTTCCAGCGCGAAAACATAATCGATCAGATGGCGGCCTTCCGCCCATTTCCAATCTGATGGATCACTCACCGGCTCGGAGTCTGCCCAGGCATCCTCAAAAATTTCGACAATGTTGTCGTCCGCGCCAATCTCGACATACGGCGCGAGCCGCGCCGACGGTGGGCTTTTCGGATAATCCGCCGGGGTAATCAGCAGCAAAATGTGTTTCCAGCCGGGGCGTACCACCACGAAACAAATATCCAGCGGCGTGTTTTCATGCACATCCCACAATACCGGAGCCGACGCCAGCAATCCGCCCTGTTCGAAAAGTGAGTATTCGGCCTTATAACGGGCTTCATCCACAATATGCCAGGGATAACCGGGCAGCGCCGGGAGTTGATCCGAGGGATAGACTGCCGGACTAATGGCGTGAAAATCGCGGTTATGTCTGTCCAGATACCAGAAATCGACGCGCATACAGGTGTCACCCTGGGGAATCGTCAAAAAGTTGGCGTGGGGCGTGACATCTGTCGTGGACGGATGCCCCAGCGTGACAATCGGCGCGACCAGGAATTCCAGCCCGCCCTCGCCTTCCGCGACCATATGCCGTGCCGTAAATAAATCACCCTGGCTCGGTTGAATCATAAATCCCGGCTGTTTGTGCCAGTCGCCGACATGAATCAGCGGCACATCCCATTTTGCAGGCAGTGCTTTGCCATCCAACATCCGCTTCTTTTTGCGCGCGACCTGCCAGTTATCGACCAGCCACCAGAATTGTTCTTCCTGGAGTTCCTCGCCTTGCTGGAATGTGCCCCATTCGCGCACAACATTGTCATCCAGCGGCGGAATCGTATCAAGCACATAAATCGTTGGGATGCCGTTGGTGTGCGATCCGGGCACAATCAGGCCGACCATCGCCTCGCCGGTTTCATCCGCCAGATAACGGCCTGCGGCGGCAGCCATCTTGTCCAGCACGCGCTGGGCAATCACCAGATTCGGCACACCGCGACCAATTTTATTGAGTAGGTTGTTCATAGCATTTGCCATTCTGCAAAACCTTTTGACCTCACTCTAAAGCCTCTCTTTTCCCCCTCTCTACGAAGTGGGGAGGGGGCTAGGGGGAGGGGATGAGGTTTTTATCTCCGTCTCGGCGGCAGCGGCGTATTCGGATCAACCCGTTCTTCGATCCCCGGCCACTGACCGGTTGACCGCCATGTATAGTAAGCATACAGCCATTGAACCGCCCACGCGCCGACAGTGACCGCCGTCGATTTACCCGGATTCCAGCCGTACTGTGTGCCGTCCTTCGGGTTAAACAGACACAATTGACCGTCTTCGTACTGGTGTTTTTCGCTGTAAATGCGCGGCCTCAGTACATAGGCTTCTGCCGGACGGTTCGGATACTCGTTCGGATACAGTATTTTGACTTTATGATACGGGGAATCCAGCGTTGCCAGATTGAGTTCGACATCGCCTTCCCAGTACAACAGACCAAACTGCGGCACAACCAGCTTAAATGTGTCGCCAAAAGTTGCCCGCATCGCTTCGACCTCTAGCCGCAAACGCGGGGAAACGTTGCTCCGTGACCCCCACCATGTCATCGCCAGGGTACTCCTCTACACCAATACCGTTTCATTTCAAAACGTATTGTACCACCAGGCAGCTTATTCCTGCCGGAAGAATCAGAGCATACCCCCAGTAATTCGGTGTTTGCGCTTATAATCCTATACGCGGGCATCATAGGAGAAGTTTCACCTGAGAGCGTTTAGAAAAAAATTTGCCCCGATCCATGAGAAAATCCGTTACAGTCGCGATTCCGAATACCCTAAAGGCTTAGATTCTATGCAAACACTTCGGACGCATAAACGCCTCTTATTGCTTCTAGTTCTTTTTGTCCTCGGTGCTGTTGCCCAGATGGTAGTCTTACCGCCCGCCGAGGGTTCCGACGAAATTTTGCATTTCACCTACGTGGAATCGCTGCGGAATCAGAATCGCCTGCCGGATCGCGCCGCCCACGCCAGCAACTGCACCCTTCAGGAAAGCGGCCAACCACCCCTCACCTATGCACTTGGCGCATTATGGCTGAATATGTTGAATGTTCCGCCCGTCGATTGTCTGGGCGCGCTGCATTATTTTGCGTTCATCCATAATCCCTGGGTCAACCCGATGGATGCCTGGAATCGTGTCGATAACGCCGGCGCTTTCATGCGGGTTCAAAATGTCCAGGATTATCCGCAGGCGACTATCAACGAGTCGATTGCTCTGCTCCGTTTCATCTCACTGCCCTTCGGCATTCTCGCCGTGATCGCGGCTTACGGGAGTGGCTACGAAATATTCGGACGCCGCTCCTGGGCGCTGCTGACGGCTGCAATTTTTGCTTTCATGCCGATGATGATGCATATCGCCTCGTACTGGACAAACGACATCACCGCGATTGCTTTTGCCAGTTTGATTGTGTGGTGCTTGCTGCGATTATTGCGACTGGGCGCTTCACACCGGCGGCTGTTGTTACTGGGAATCCTCTTCGGCTTAGGCGGGCTGTCAAAAGTCAACGTGATGCTGCTCCTGCCCGCTGCTGCACTGGCGCTATTTATTGATTGGCGTCAGCAACGTTTGCCCTTTAAACAGCTTATCGTGAATGGCTTTCTGCTGGGGCTGCCGATTGCGTTGATATTTGGCCCCTGGCTACTTTACGGCCTGATCACATTTCAAGACCCGGTTGGTTTCCGCACCCACATGCAGCCCAAATTTAACTACAATCCGCCGCTGACATTAGCGCAAACTCTGCCTATGATGCCCGAAATGTATTTAACCTATATCGGGAAATTGGGCTTCTCCAAAATGTATCTCCATCCGATGACCTACACCGCCATTGGATTCATTCTCCTGTTGTCGCTAATCGGATATGTCGCAGCTTATTTGCGCCACCTGACTCTTTCCTGGATTCGGGATTTCTGGAAAAATCCACCGGCGCAGCAGGCGGCGGTGCTGCTGGTCATCATCCTGACAGTGTTTGCGGGCTTCTACAGTTGGCTGCGTCAAATTTATTTCGTGACCGGGCGGCTGATGTACGCGGCGCATGTGCCTATCAGCCTTGCGATTGCCGGTGGATTCTATCTCCTGGCGCGCACTTGGCCGCGCCTCCAACTACCCATACAGCGCTATACCATTGGTATCCTGGCTGTCTCCAGCCTGATTATTTCGCCCATCATCATTTACATCGGTCTAATGCCGCCCCCGCCCCTCACTCGCGATCAATTACCGCCCCTGCAAGGCACGCCGATTGACTTCAATCACACCATCCGCTTGCTCGGATATGAGCAGCCCAACCACGTTTTTAGCGATCCAATTTATGACATCAAATTGTGCTGGGAAGTTTTGAAAACCACATCTAAACCAGCGGCTTTCTCGCTCAAAATTATTCATGATGGTGTGATCATAGCTGACCGCACTTCGGTTCATGGGATGGGACGCTACAACAGCAGCTTGTGGACAGCCGGTGCTATTTTTTGCGACACCGTCGATATTCGCATGGACGACCCGGATTTGACTACCGAGCCGCAGCCCGAACCCGCGCAGGTCTACGACATCTTGTTGGTGATGCTCGACGCCCAAACCCAGCGCGTTGATTGGCAAGCCACCACGCCGGACGGGCAGCCAATTGATTATCCGATTATTACCCAGGTCGTCACCCCGGCGCGCGATATGCGTCCGCTCCTGGCCTATACGCCTGCTCCTTCCACCGTTCGCTTTCCCAGTTTCGCCGATATTGCCGGTTTCAGTTTGAACGGCGATTTGCGCCCCGGTGCAAAGCTGTCGGCGGATTTTCTCTGGCATGTCACCGGCAGCACGCCGATCAGTTGGTCACAGTTTATGTATCTTCAAGGGCCAGATGGCGCGACAGCCTTAACCGATAGTGTGCCGCGTGGCGGTCAATATCCGACCTGGGGATGGTCGTTAGGCGAATATATCGTTGATCGTTGGCCGATCCAACTGCCGGATTCATTACCAACTGGGGAGTATGAACTTTACACAGGCTTCTATCGGCAAGATAGCGGGGATCGGATGGCTGCCACCATTAATAATGCTCCTGCGCCTGATAATGCTGCCCTGATTCTGCGTTTCACCGTTCCGTAAATCGTCCTGTCGGGGTGAAATCGCACCCTGATGCTATAATGAGAAATTATATCCATCGTTTCACCCTACGGAGGCTTCATTATGCTCACCGGGAAATCTCCCCTGACCTGGGCGCGCGGGTACAGCCAGCGTGGCCCCGGTATCGTCCAGAATACCCAGACAGCCTTTTACCAGATGAGCGATGTGCTGGCGAAAGGGCTGCTCGATTCCAACATCGGACGCGGCGTCCTGCACGACTCCGGCTTGCTCGATATGGTCTGGCAAGTCACCTGGACTGAAGACTATGATAATCCCGACGAAGAACTGGAACAGCGGCTCTATGATGCCGATGGTTACGTGATTTTCATTCACGGCTGGACAGGCAACCACACTATCTGGGAAGAACTTCCTGGTATGGTCGTCAAAGGCAACCGCCGCCTGATCGCGATTTCTGTCGATCATAATGGCTTCGGCAGCTCGCGTTTCGTGAACGAAAACCCTCCCTTGAACACCTGCTGCCCGCCCTCGGCAATGGCGACGATGGAACGCTTCGTGAATGCCCTCAAACTCCGCCGCCAACCGGGCGACCCGAACCGCAAGGTCATTAATTTTGTTGGACACAGCATGGGCGGTGCGGCGCTGTTTTATCTCAATCCACTCAAATGGGATTACGGCGAGGAAAGCCGTTATGCAATCGCCCCGGCACTCCTGCTCAACGACAATGTGCATAAGGCTTTTTACAACGCGATGGGCATTGGCATCGGAATTGTCGATAAACTGCGGATTTTTGAGCCAGTGGAAAACCTGATTAAGCCCAATATGGTGCAGGCGTTGTGCGAAGGCTCCAGTAATTTCGTCAAACAGATTCACACCAAACAGTACGATGAAACCCCACGCGGTACAACCGCCGCCACTTTCCGGGCAATGGGTTTGCTCCAGGATTGGGAAATCCCGCGTAAGTGGGACACCTTCCGCATGATGCTGGGACACAAGGATCCGCTGGTCGGCCTCACGCCCATGATGGATATGTTGAGCATGATGGAAGTTCCGGCGGGGCATGTCCGCGTTGTCGCCGGGTCGCATTATATGTTCAGCGTCGGCCAGGAAACCGCTTTCCAGCACGCGCAAAACCGTGAACTGGCCCTGCAAGACATCCTGGATTTACACAGTGTCGCCGCCGATCAGCAGAAAACGGGCAATACCAGCGGTGGCAGCAGAGGCTTCGGTTAGCGCAATCCAAAGCGTTAAGGAAATTCGATTACTTTAATAGAAGGGGAATCGTGTTAATATTGGAAATAATGGCCTCATCGTTAATCATCATTGACTGCCAGCAGATTCAGTAAACAAGTGTGCGCAGAGTTGTAATGATCGCTGTGATTAAGCAGTTCACTGTACCGCCAGTTTTTGATGATGATGCGCAGACTTATGCTGGAAAATTGCTCCATTGGTGTGTGGTTGTCCTCACCATCACCGAGTTAGTCGCTCAAATTTCCGTACTGTTCATCGGCTACGACCTGACCCTTACGCTGCCCAGCTTGATTCTCCTGGGTTTCATCACCCTCTACATCCTCCACCAGGGTCGCCTTCGATTGGCAAGCGCCATCTTTATCGGCGCAATGTGGGCTGTCGTAACCCTGAATGCCTACACCAATCGAGGAATCTATTCCCCCGTCGTTGGCGCATACACACTCTTGATTATGCTGTCGGCCATCCTGCTGCGCGAGCGCGGCGCAGTCCTCATCTCGATTTTCAGCATTTTATCTGTGATCCTGCTGGCTGCCGTGTCCAATTTGGCGAATTCGACGGTTCCAACGCCAAAGGCTGCTCCGATAAATTCCTTGGTGGTCGCCTATATCATCCTGTTTGCGACTGCCGGAACGCTGGTCTACGTCACCGGGCGCAGCATCCGGGCTGCATACAAAAATCTACGCTACAGCGAAGACCAGTTGGCACAGCGCAACCGCCAATTAGAAAGCCAGATTGCCGAACGCCAGCAGGCCGAAGCCGAACGAGATCGGTTGTTTGAATTATCCATCGACATGATGGCGATTGCTGGTGTAGACGGTTATTTCAAACGCCTGAATCCAGCCTTTGAGCGCATTTTGGGTTACACGCCTGAAGAACTCATGGCGCGGCCTTTTGTCGAGTTCGTTCACCCCGAAGATGCAGAAGCAACCCTGCGTGAAATTGAGAATCTGCGCACCGGCCAGCACCAGCCGGTTTTTGAAAATCGTTATCGCTGCAAAGACGGCAGCTATCGTTCCATTTCCTGGGCGACCTCCCCTGTCGGCGATTTCCTGTATGCTGTCGCGCGCGATGTGACCGAGCAAAAATTAGTAGAAATACGGCAACGTGAACTGCTGCTCACCAAAGAGAAAAATCAATTTCTGTCAGAGTTCCTGAGCACCGTTTCGCATGATCTGAAAACGCCGCTGTCGGTCATCAACACCAATTTGTATCTGATCGAACGCCTGCAAGACCCGATCAAGCAGCGCGACAAAATCAATCAGATTAAAGAGCAAACCGCCCTGGTTGAAAAATTTATCCAGGATATTTTGACGGTCACGCGCCTCGACCATCTACCCGGACTCAATATGCAGCCCTTCGATTTGAACGCCATGCTGACTGATATTGCCCGCCAACTGCGCGCGCGTGCCGAAATGAAGGTTATCACTGTCCATCTTGAGCTTGACACTAATATTCCTGTGGTGTCCGGCGATTCCGAGCAGCTCCTCCGGGCGTTCGCCAACCTGCTCGACAACGGTTTGAATTACACCCCTAACGAGGGGAAAGTGGATATTCGCACCTTCACCGATGGCAACCACGTAGCTGTCGAAATTACCGACACCGGCATTGGCATCCGCGATGAAGACCTACCCCACATTTTTGACCGCTTTTATCGCTCGCCGGAAGCCCGCGCCCTGGAACACGGCGGCACTGGCCTGGGCTTGGCGATTGTCAAAAAGGTTATGGATATGCACGGCTATGAAATCTTGGTCACCAGCCGTCCCGGTCAGGGGACAACCTTCCGCACGGACATCCCCTTCCCGGTACAAGCCGCCTCTTGAAATCTACTTTTTCGATTTTCACTTTATCCTCAACCTACCGCCCCGACAGAATCAAGCGACTATCATGCAGTTTCCAGTTTGGCTGATGACGCTGTAAAGCATAAACAATGCTGTAGCAACTAAGAGGGCATTATTATATACTACGCTTTTTCTAACTTGAGCTGAAAAATGGGCGTAAGAAACTATTTGATCGAAGGCGTTTCCGGCACAGGCAAAACCACAGTGGCTAAAGAACTACAGCGGCGCGGTTACCACGTCATCAACGGTGACGATGAATTGGCTTATCGAGGCTATCCCGAAACTGGCGAACCGCTGAGTAAGATTGACTACGAAAGAGCAATCAACAATCCCGAATGGGGGCAAAAGCACTGGCTTTGGGATATTGACAAAATCAAATCCGTGATCGCCGATCACAGCACCACAATCTCTTTTCTCTGCGGTGGCTCTAGAAATTTCTCCCGCTTTATTGATTTGCTTGATGGGGTTTTCGTTCTTGAGGTCGACGATCTTGACCTATTGCTTCGGCGGATTGATGAGCGAGTGGCGTTAGACCCAACTGACTGGGGCGGAAAACCCGAAGAAAAAGAACTTATTAAACGAATGCATGTAACAAAAGAAGATACCCCTA
>JBDTNB010000233.1:0-8878 GCA_039933955.1 Chloroflexota bacterium | reverse complement strand
TTTTTGCCATTGATGTTCAGTCTTTTTCTCTCCTATCGAATTCACATTAGACGTGAAGAAAATAATTTGAATCGATCCGCACATTTCAGACGAGAAGATACTAGTAAGCAATTCGAATTGGAGTATTCGCAAGTAGGAGTGGAAGTAAGTACATCTCATCAGTTCAATTATAAATTGGCTAGTGCTTTAACTCAACGCACTTACTTCTTTAATGCCGAGAGACTAAATATTAGCGAATATCAAATTGCTGCTAATCGTGAACTCCAGCCCAATGCCGCGAATCTGCCTCAGGTTCTCCATTATCTTAGTAGTTCCAATATTGTTCGTTTTAATAGTTTTAATCGTTTGGTGAATCGCGTTTTTCCGCATATCAAACAAATCGTTGCACCTCCAAATAATGGCCCTAATGCCCGCATTTTAGTTTGGAACATAGACCCCAAAACAGAGAGAGAAGATTTGGCATTGCCTTTATCTGAATGCGGTACAGGTATAGGACAGGTGTTAGCGATGCTTTACGTCGTATTGACATCAGATTTCCCGCGTCCAATCATCATTGATGAGCCTCAAAGTTTTTTACACCCTGGCGCAATTCGGAAACTTTTCGAGATTTTTAGAGAATACCCTCAACATCAATACATTATCACCACTCACTCTCCTACAGCCGTAACAGCCGCTAATCCTCAGTCACTTTTTTTGGTTTGTAAAGAAGAGACTGAAAGTCATATCGAACAAATCAATATCCACGAAGCACAAAGCCTTAGGCTCTTTTTGGCTGAGGTAGGGGCGAGGTTATCCGACGTATTTGGGGCAGACAATATTCTGTGGGTAGAAGGCGCTACTGAAGAGGAGTGCTTTCCTCTAATTATATCTAAAATCGTTCAGCAGCCTTTATACGGAACTGTAATTTTGGGTCTCGTGAATACGGGTGATTTTGAAAGTAAGCTAGCAGATCGAGTGATTGAAATCTATAAACGATTGAGTGCTGGAAATGGATTGCTGCCGCCTGCTATCGGCTTCATTTTTGATCGTGAAAATCGCACCGAACAAAATATGTCCGATCTCGATAAACTAAGTGGGGAAACTGTGCATTTTCTGCTGAGGAAGATGTATGAAAACTATCTGTTAAATCCGAGCGCTATTGCTGAATTGATGACAAGCATTGAAGGTTTCCGTGATACATCAGTAACAGCAGGGGAAATTGAAATCTGGCTTGAGCAAAATCGTTGGCAACAGCAGTATTTTCATCCGAAGGTTGCAGAGTTAGACATGTCTGATGAAACATGGCTGAAGCTCGTTGACGGTGCAAAGTTGCTAAAGAATATATTCAATGAATTGTCTGAATCTCGTGTTGAATATGACAAAGTAAAATATGGCTTGGCACTCACCCGTTGGATTGTTGAAAAAGCCCCAAATGACCTGAGCGAAATTTCGATGTTACTCCAAAGCGTTATTCAATCTGAAAAAACCAATTAACTTTAGATACCCTAAATAAGGCTATATGAGCGCGTGAAACCCTTCAATTTTGGGTGGATGCCAGCGCCAATTTGTGCGCGAGTTGTTCAGTTGTATACTCGGCTGTAGGGTTATTTATTACAGAGGTGTCATGCAATGAGACGTTTTTTTATTGTTATGCTGGCCGTATTTGCCCTGATTGCCGGGGCATCGTTGGTGCTGGCGCAGGACGCGCTGACACAGACCTTCACGGCTGACGATGGTTCGCTTTCGTTCCAATATCCCGATGGTTGGACGGCGCAGGGAATACCTCAAGACGGTGTTACAATCGTTTTGCTTTCACCCAGCGGCGGTAACATCTTATCTGTCGTGAGCTATGGGCCAGCCAATTCGATTTTCAACACATCGAGTATGGCTTTTGCACCCAGCACCGACGGGGCGGTAATTTCAACCGTTCAAATCAACGGCAAGGATGCAACCCGGCTCGAATTGGATAAAGGTGCGACAGCTATTGAGTATATTGTGACCTTTGACAACGGGAACAAGCTGGTGGTGATGGGAGCTGTTGTTGACCCGCAAGGTGTCAGCGCGATGGACGCAGATTTGATGGCAATCGCGGCTTCAACAGTTGAAGGCTCTGGAGCCAATGTCGTAGCAGGCGACCCCAGCGCGCAGGCGAATGCTGCGCCGGTTGACCTGAGCAGTGTCCAGCCCATCACTGTCGCTAACGCGGCCCAGGTCGCCAATATCACCATGCTCAACGCGGGCACAGAAGACCTTGTTGGCGCTATAGCCTTCAGCCCCGATGGCAAGACACTGGCGGTAGGCGTTGGCAAGGTCATCAAGTTAATCGATGTGGCGACGAATACGGTGCTGACCACTCTCGAAGGCCATGCCGATAGTATCCTGAGCGTTGCTTACAGCCCGGACGGGACTATGCTGGTGTCTGGAAGCCAGGATCAGACTGTGCGGATTTGGGATGTGGCGACGGGTGAGTCGCTCAAAAATATTGCGGTAGATAGCGGTTATCCCCGTTCCAGAGTGATTTTCAGCCCCGACGGTAAAACCATCGCCCAATCCAATTTCGGCCCGCTGCGGATGTGGGATGTCGCAACCGGCAATGAAATCACGACGATTCAGGCGACGGGCGGTGATGTCGGAGTCAATTTTTCAGCCTTTAGCCCGGACGGAACCTTATTGGCGACGGCAGGCGGGGATCATATTGTGCAGTTATGGGATGTCGCCAGCGGCAGTCTGGTCGCGAGTCTCAATGGTCACGTTGCCAGCGTTGTAGCCGTTGCCTTCAGTCCAGATGGCAAAATTCTGGCGTCCGGCGCGGACGATAAACTGGTCGATTTGTGGGATGTGGAGACCCATCACATTCTGCAAGACCTGGAGGGTAATGTAAACCCGGTGAGCAGCGTGGCTTTCAGCCCGGACGGCAGTGTCATTGCCTCGGCCAGCCGCGATGTCCGCTTGTGGAATGTGGCTACTGGGGAAGTGCTGGCGACCTTGCCATCGCTCATCGGCTTTTCCAATGTCGCCTTCAGCCCTGATGGGAAATTATTGGCTTTTTCGAATGCCGATGATGCTATCGAGTTGTGGGGAACCGCGTCCGCCTCGTGATTGACCTACGCGGGTAGAATAAAAAAGGGGCAGGCGGTCTGCATGAACTGCGTTACCTTCGTTCAGCCGTCTGTCCCATGCCCCGATTGTTAGACGATCCGATTACTGCGGAGTCGCCGCCGTCCCAAAGACAGTATTGTCCCAGGAGAAGTTGTACTGATTGCCTGGGGTGCTGATCCAGAACCAGCCGTTTTTACGGTCATAGTTCAGGCTGTAACCATTGTTGGCGACGGCGGTTGATTTCCCGTCGATGAGTTTTTGAATGTCGCTGTTGGTGGCATTCAACACCAGATAGCCATTGTTGGACTGTTGGTTGACCGCCAGCAGTTCGACACCCGTCGGCGTTTCACCCACGGCGGGCTGGCCTTCGGGATAAGTGTAATAGACGACGACGGGCGCGGCAATATCAAAACCATTGAGGCGTCCGTCCGCAATTTCGGGGATGGTTTGACCGTCGGGGGTGGTGACTTTGACAGCGCTCCCTGGGCTGGCCGCTGCGACGGCGACACTCAAGGCCATAACCACGACTAACAATGAGACTCCTATTTTCCGGTACATCACAAGACTCCCTTGTCTACTACGAAATCGTTTCCAAGAAAACCTGTGCAGCGCTGTACGTTTTTTAGGATGCGCCCCGCATATGAAACCGGGATGGAATCGCGGTGAGGGGATGCTGAGTTCTGGGTGAATGGCAGATAAAATAGCTGGTTTTAGGAGTCATCCCCAGCCGCATCTTTAAATTTTGGCGCAGGATGTTGACAAAGAACAAGTGTTCAAGTATTCTATGTGCAACTATTAGGTTGCATATCAGGAGGCACTATGGACAAATTGGTTATTGAACGCAGCATTTTGATTAACGCCCCGTGCGAACAGGTATGGGATGCACTTACCAATCCCGACAAGATGGCACAGTGGTTTGTGCCGAATCTACCGGGCGCGGAGCTGAAGCGTGACGATAAGGGCAAAGTCACCATCCATATGGGGCCGATGGCGGTTGATTTTGTCATCCTCGATATGAGCGACGCACCCCGTCAAGTGACCAGCCACAGCCTGCCCGATCAATCACTCGATGTCACCTTTAAGCTGGTTGAGCAATCCGGTGGCACGCAGGTTACGGTCAGCGTCAGCGGCTTTGAGTCGCTGGCGGATAATACTCGTAAGGATCGGCTGGAGTTGGTTGGGGCCGGTTGGGACAAAGCGCTTCAAAATCTGAAAGCCTTTGTCGATGGCGCGGCGCTGCCTTTCCCGCAAGCCCCTGTCGGCCCGTTATTTGGTTACTGGCGCGAACCCAATCAGAAATTGGCGATTGAACGCAGTATCTGGATTGATGCACCGCGTGAGCGAGTCTGGCGCGCGATTACCAATCCCAAGCAAATCCAGTCATGGTTTTCGCCCAATACCGTCTGGCAGTTGTCTGCGCTTGAAATTGGTGGACGATTTTTTGTCCACAACGCCGAAGATAACGGCGAAATGTATGTCGAGATTATCGACGTGCTGAATCCCTATAACCAACTCGTCACGCGAACGGTTCCAGAACCGCCGGATACGGTTGTCAAAACGAAGGCTTATACACTGATTGAGGAAAATCAGGGAACCCGGCTGATCGTGACACTCACCGGCTATGAGCCAGAGTCCGATGATACCCGTTGGAACCACATGGAGCAGGATGCTTTCGGCTTCGGCATGATGCTGCAAAATACGAAAGCCTATATCGAAGGCAAGGAACTGCCATTCCCGATGGGATTCTAAGTCGTTAGTCGATAGTCATTAGCGCCTCATCTCGTTCGGAAGCTAAAATACAAATATAGGGACGACACAGCGTGCGTGTCGTCCTTTTTTTGTTGAAACTCAATCAAGAAGTGACCTCTTCGCCGATAAATTGCATGGCGCAGGAGTCGCGGGTGCACTTCTGGATGCAGGGGATACGCTTGCCCAATGGCACATCAGGCGCGATTCGAAGACAGCGCGAATCCGCCAACACGATTCTTAAATATTTTGTGCTATAGTTAACCATTCTCCCGTCCAGAAAATGAGCGGGCGAATGTTGTGTATTTTACTGGGTTTCAGGGAGCGAGATGGACACGGTTTTGGGCTTATTGGCCGTTGTGGCTTTGGTCGCAATGAATGGTTTTTTTGTCGCAGCAGAATTTTCCTTAGTGGGGGCGCGGCGGACGCGCATCGCGCAGTTGGCAGACGAAGGCAGCGTCGGCGCAAAAGTCACACAGCAGGCGATGGAACACCTCGACAGCTATATCGCCGCGACGCAGTTGGGCATTACGCTGGCGAGTCTGGCGCTGGGTTGGGTCGGCGAACCGGCTGTCGCCCATTTATTTGAGCCGCTGCTGCATTTGTTCCTATCGGAAGAAGCCGTCGTGACCGTCAGCCACACCGTTTCTGTCGTGATCGCGTTTTCGTTGGTGACTATTTTGCATATTGTAATGGGCGAACTCGTCCCCAAGTCGATTGCGTTGCAGCGCCCCGAAGCCACCGCGATTCTGGTGGCACGGCCTGTGACCTGGTTTTTGCGCCTGTTCCGCCCGATTATCTGGCTGATGAACGGTATCGGCAACACGATTGTCCATGCGCTGGGTTTTGCACAGACGAGCAGCCATTCATCCGTGCATTCGGCGGAAGAGCTGGAAATGCTGGTGCATTCCAGTAAAGAAGCCGGATTAATCCAGGAGAGCGAAGAGCAGCTCCTGCGGCGGGTGTTCGACTTCAGCGAAATCCGCGTAGAAGAAATCATGCAGCCGCGCGTGGAAGTGAACGCCCTTGCCATTGACGCGCTGCTGGCGGATGTGTTGGAGCATATCGCCGACAACCATCATTCGCGCTATCCAATTTACCAGGATTCGATTGATAACGTCATCGGTATTTTGCTGACCAAAGATTTGCTGGATATGCTGATCCGCCAGCCGGATTTGCTGACCAAAAAAGAGGAGCCTTTTGACCTCAAACCGATTTTGCGGACACCATTGTTCATCCCCGGTACGTTGGGCGTGGATAAGCTGCTGGAACGGATGCAGTCATCGAAAACCCATCTGGCGATTGTGATTGACGAGTACGGCGGCATGGCAGGCGTGGCGACGATGGAAGACATTATCGAGCAGTTGGTGGGCGAGGTGCGTGACGAATTTGACGACGAGGAAACCAACCCGATTCTCTCGGATGGCGATGTGTTCGTGGTCGATGGCCTCGTTAGTTTGAATGAGGCGATTGAACGCTTCGGCGACCCCGGCGGCGAACCTGAATCCACGACTCTGGGTGGCTACGTGGCGGAAAAACTCAACCGTATCCCGGTGGTGCGCGACAAAATCCCGTTCGGCGAATATGACCTGCGTGTGGACGAAATGGATGGGATGCGGGTGGCGAAGGTACGCTTCATCAAACATGTACCCAAGCCCGTGCCGCAGCCAACCGATCAGGCCGGGAGTTGAACCCCTTGTTTTGTATGCGCTTATATAGCGACACTTTTGATCGAATAGTCGAGAATCCGGGTTGGTAGGGACACGACATGTCGTGCCCTTAAACCTTTGAAAAAAATCGTTTTCCGCAATGATGTATAATCCCGCGAGATGATGAACCAGGCATACAGGTTTTCAACGATGATGCGGTTTCGCTCCCTATGCTTTTTAATGCTGCTGCTGCTGCCAGCCTGCGCGGATAATCCGGCGTCCTTGCAGATGGTGACGGCGGAGTCCTTAGTGACACCGACGGTGACAATGGTTCCCACAGAAACGGCTGTGCTGCCTGCATCCGAGGCGACAATCGAGCCAGCACTGACCTTGTCGGTCTGGCTGCCGGAGTCGATTGCGCCGACCAATAATCAGGCGGCGAAGCTGGTGCTGGCCTCGCAGGTGGATAATTTTCAAGCATCTGAATCCGGCTTGACCGTTAGCCTGCGCCTGAAAAAAGAATCGGGTACAGGCGGGCTGATGGCAACCCTGTTGAGCGCCAGTGATGTGGCGCTGGGCGCACTCCCGGATTTGACGTTGATCCACCGCGAGGATTTGCGGACGGCGGTGCAGGCAGGTTTGGCGCAGCCGTTGGAAGGGCGATTGTCATCTGCGGTGATGGCTGATTTTTATTCGGCAGCCGTGCAATTGGGGCAGATTAATGGCCGCTTGTACGGGCTGGCGTATGCGTTGGAAATTGAGCATGTTGCCTATCAGTCACCCAGCGCTGATTATGCCCATTTTGACAGTGTTTTAAGCGGGGGACGCCCGTTGGTCGTCCCGGTTGGGCAGGCCACTGGCATCAGCGATGTGTTCCTGGTGCAATATCTGGCGGCTGGCGGCTCGGTGGTGGGTAATCATCTGGGGGCGCTCAACGTTGAAGCGCTGCGGACAGTGTTGAATTTTTATGAGCAGGCCATTGATGCTGGGGTGATCGATCCCGGTGTGCTGAATTACCCCACGCCCCAGGATTATCAGGCAGGGCTGGTGGATGGGCGCATCACAGCCGCAGTGGTGACCTCCAGCATGTATCTGGATTTGCTGACTGCCGGGAAAAAACTGGAAATCGCGCCGATTCCCACATCATCCGACACACCCTCAACACTTGTTGATGGTTGGATGTGGATTATGACCGCCAAAGATGCCAGCCGCCAGGATGCCGCACGGCGCTTTCTGGAATGGGTTTTTGACCCCGGACGGCAGGGCGCATATACCCATGCGATTGCTATGCTGCCTTCGACAAAAGCGGCGATGCGCGGTTGGGGAACCATCTCCTATGGCGATTTTGCGGGTGATTTGCTGGCGAATGCCGTCCTGCCGCTCGACAACACCGAAAGCGATTCTACCGCGCGGGCGCTGCAAAATGCGCTGGTGGCGGTAATTTCTGGTGAACGCACGGCAGCGGATGCCGTCCAGGATGTAGTCGATCAACTAGCGGGCTAAACCATCACAGTGTGCTTGGTAACTCACCTTACGCACTTAACCCTCATCCTAAATCCTTCTCCCTCAGGGCGAAGGACTTTCAAACAACCGCGTGATTCTCATATTTTCTCTTCAGGGAGCAAAAGCACTAAAATTCTCTTAGTGCGTAAGGTGAGTTGGTAATAGTCATTTGGTAAGTGATGCTATTTAACTCAAACAGTTGCAGGAGCACACACGTAGGGACGAGATATATCTCGTCCGCGTTCCAAATTCACACCCATCACTTACTTTGCAACCACTACCGTATACAGCATAGAAAGGATGTTCTTGACTTTCGAGCAGCTAATTGATAAACTTATTTTACTTGCGAAATGCAAGTGATATTGAGTTGTCATTGAGGAGCACTCACATGAGAAAACTTTGGGTGAAAGCGTGGATCACCTTTGATGGTGTTTTTGATGCCGATACGATGGATTACTGGTGGCAAAATACGAATAACCCTGAAAGAATGGAGTACATCACGGAGCAGTATTCCCAGGGCGATATTTATATGATGGGACGCACCACCTATGAGATGCTCTGGCCGGGCTGGTCACAACAGACGACTGGCGATGGCCCTGGGCCGATCCTCAACCGGCTGCACAAATATGTGGTCTCGACTACGCTCTCGACGGCTCCCTGGAAAGAATCGACCATCATCCGAGAAAATGTGGTGGAAGAAATTGCCAAACTGAAACAGCAGCCGGGCAAAGACATCATTATCGACGGCAGCGCGACCCTGGTCCAATCGCTTCAGGGTACAGGCCTGATTGACGAGTATCGCTTCCTGGTCGAACCATTCATCATGGGCAGAGGAAGACGGTTCTTCGCGGAAGGGACGGCCATGAACAAATTGCGGCTGGTCGAAAGCAAGACGCTCAATT
>JBDTNB010000232.1:0-8910 GCA_039933955.1 Chloroflexota bacterium | reverse complement strand
AATTCTGGGACTCCTTGTTGGATAGTATTCCACCCTGGGGTGACGAAATCGCGGCAATTGTGCTCATTGTATTTGGCATTGTATCGTTCTTATCCCTGCTGAATGTCTCCTCCGATGCGACGATCTCGACGGCCTGGTCAAATGCGCTGCGGACATTATTTGGATATGGAAGTGTCATCGTCTCCGCAGGCATACTTGGTTTGGGGGTGGTCATCCTCCTACCTAAACTTGGGATCGTGATTACTTTTCCAACACGCCGAATCCTGGCATTGGAAATTGCGTTTTTGTCGCTGTTGGCAATCCTGCATCTGGCAGCCGGTGACAGTGAATTACTTGCGCTGGCACGCGCGGGGCAGGGTGGCGGGTACATCGGTTGGGCTTTGAGCGCGGCTGTGAGTATGATTTTTGGGACGTTGGTGGCGATTATACTTTACACGGCAATTCTGATCGCCAGCATCAGCATCGTCATTGGAGTAAAGCAATCTCATGTCAAAAACTGGCTCGGAAACAACAGCCAGCGTCTACAGACGTTTGGAGAAAAATATGCCCGTCCACCAGAACCCGAACCAAAATCTGCGCTAATCGCTGCTGCGCCAGTTTCAACGTCTCCAAATACCGGCTCCGTCCCGGTCAATGCAGGGATGAGCGCCTCAGTCCCCAACAGTGCCTCTCAAGGGAAACGGGCGACAGCGCAGATTATGCGCATCCGCCCCGATCTGGACAATGTTCCTCCATCACATCGCCCTGGTGCAATGCCAATTATCGCCAAGCGAGAACCAGACAGAGACCTGGAACTGAGCGAACCCTCGCTGCTCACACGAGATAATTTATCGGCAAACTTCAACGCTATCGGAACCATAAAAGGCAAGAAAATAAAGGGTGCGCCGGTACAAGTCGAGCGCCCGGATGGTCGATTGAAACGCTATTACACTGTCTCGGATATGAAGGAAGTCAAAAAGGTCGGCAAACGCGATCCAAATCTTCCGCCGCTCGAATTGATGCGGGACATCGAACTCAATATGCCGGATGAGCAGGAAATCAACACCAACGTTGTGCTGATTGAAAACACACTTCTGGAATTCGAAATTGATGTCGATGTCGTGGATGTCAAGATTGGGCCAACCGTCACGCAGTTCGCCGTGCAACCCTTCAAGGAAACCAGTGCAGGTGAAGGCGGCGAGACAGTAGTACAGCGCACGCGCGTCAGCAAAATCGCCTCGCTTTCCAGCGATCTGGCGCTGGCGCTTTCGGCGAAACGTCTGCGCCTGGAAGCACCGGTTCCTGGACACAGTTACGTCGGTATTGAAGTACCGAACCGAAATCCCAGCGTCGTGGCATTGCGCTCGGTTTACGAGAGCAAAATCATGCAAGACCAGTTGGCGAAAGCAAAATCGCCGCTGTTCATTCCACTGGGTCGTGATGTGTCGGGAGCGCCCTTAGGCATCGACCTGGCACAGATGCCCCATCTGCTCATCGCTGGCACAACCGGCTCCGGCAAATCGGTATGCATCGCGTCGATTGTCTCGGCATTGGTGTTGAACAATACTCCCGATAATGTAAAGTTAGTGCTGCTCGACCCTAAAATGGTGGAATTGAGCCGCTTCAATGGGCTGCCCCACCTGATTGGGCCGGTTGAAACCGACCAAGAACGCATTATCGAAGTGCTGCGGTGGTGTACACGCGAAATGGACAGGCGTTATAAACTGCTGGAAGAATATGCGGCGCGCAATATTGATACCTTTAACTCGCGACTAGGGCGGCGGCAACGTGACGAATTCCTACCGTATATTGTGATCCTGGTCGATGAAATCGGCGATCTCATGATGGCGCGCCCGGAAGAAACCGAAAAATTGGTCACACGTCTCGCGCAAAAAGCGCGTGCTGCCGGTATGCATCTGGTAATTGCCACCCAACGCCCCAGCGTCGATGTCATCACCGGTTTGATTAAGGCCAACTTCCCATCCCGTATTTCGTTCGCTGTGGCTTCGGGCATCGACTCGCGTGTCATCCTGGACAGTGTGGGGGCAGAAAACTTGCTGGGGAAAGGCGATATGCTGTATTTTGCATCGGATGCTGCGGGGCCGCGCCGTGTCCAGGGGTGTTACATTTCGGACGATGAAGTGCGGGCGCTCACGGCCTACTGGAAAAAATGGACAGAGGAACAGATCGAAAAAGGAAAACTATCGCGCACAACGGTTGGCCCCTGGGAACGCGGTCTCACCCGACGCGAACTGCTGTCGGAAACTGACCCGATGCTGGAACAGGCAATCGAGTTGGTGATCGCGGAAGGTGAAGCATCAGCCTCGCTCATCCAGCGGCGGCTTGGCCTGGGTTATCCGCGCGCGGCGCGTATCGTCGATTTGCTCCATGAACTTGGCATCGTTGGCGAACCAGATACGGGCGGGCGCAGTCGAAAAGTGCTCATCAAACCCGGCCAAGACCCCTTCAAAGCCATGCTGGATCAACGGTCTAAGGGAAAATAAAGCAAGTACAGAGCACAAAGTAAAAGACAAAAGATAGTTGCCAGTTACCAGTTTTGAGTTTCCAGTAAAAGTTAAAGGCGAGATTGGCAACAAAAGCGAAACGGCGAAAATTCGTCTACTTCGGCATTGGCAGTGGCAGAATCGTGGCTCTGCTGCCGCCATACCTGCCATAAAAACAGTTCCGAGTAAAAACGGGACTAAGGACTGACAAAAGCCGGTTGTCTTCATTATTGTTACGATGCTCATCCACAACCTTGTTGCTGCTGCTGCGGCAGCCATCACAGACATTTGCGCACAGTCAAGTATTATCAAGATACAATGTGTGATCCGATGTTATCAGTATGCCACACGTTACTCCCTAAGAGCGAAACATTTGTTCGAATTTTTGTTTCGCTTTTGAGGGAAGGGCCGTTTGAAAACGGTTAATTTAAAAATGAAAGTGAATTTATTTTGGCAACTGATAAAGCAGATCAACGGCGAACCATTCCTCAAACCAATGCGCTGATACGGTCGCTAGTTGAGCAGGAAATGCTGGATCATCCTTTCTGGGTTGGAGGGATTGTCACCCACTACTACCTCTCGGACTTCGGTCACATCTATTTCGACCTGATAGATGATGGCTGCGCGATTAGCTGTATGCTGCGCGAGAAAATACGCGGAACACTCGATTTCATCATCAGCAACGAGATTGAAATTGAAGTTTATGGCACGGTTCGCGTTTTTGAAAAAAAGGCGCAGATTCAGATTGAGATTGAAAAGGCACGTCTGATTGAACGCCCACCTTTCGTCATTGATGCCACAGTTCAGGAGCAGCTTGCCCAAAAAGGCTTGTGGCCGAAACCAAAACGCCCTCTTCCAAAGCATATCAAGACTATCGGACTAGTCACCAGCAAGCAGAGCGACGCCCTACATGATTTTGAAGATACGTATCGGAGCGAGAATGGAACAGCATCCGTTAAGTTGGCTGACGTGCGTCTACAGGGTGAGCAAGCTGCGCGGGAAATCGCAGATGCAATTACACGACTGAATCATGAAAAACGAGTGGATATTATTGCAATCATTCGAGGCGGCGGAAGAGCTTCCGAACTTCTCACTTTCAATGACATGGGAATTGCAGAAGCCGTCTGCCGTTCAACAATTCCCGTCTTAACCGGCATCGGACATCAACGCGATCACACAATTGCCGACGAACTGGCCGACGTATCAACTATTACTCCAACTGCTGCTGCCAGTTATGTGGCGCGTCTCAGCCAGTCAGACATGGAAACAAAACAACCAGTACCTACACCACCCCAGACAAAATATGTCTATGTGATTGCGGCACTAGTTGCTGTTTTAGCGGTAGTCGTTACTTTGCTGGTGATGCAGGCGTTACACTAAATTTACATAGCGACGGGTTGAATCAGTTCCGGCACATCGTTACCGGGACGATTCACCATTTTGGACACCGGATAGGCGGTCAATTCATCGCCAGAATAGGGTTTCATCAAAGCCTGCAAAACGGGCGTTGGTTCTTCTTCGGACGACAACCACAACGGATAATCTTCCTTGTGCAGAATGACCGGCATCCGGTTATGGATAGTCTTCATGAAATCATTGGCTTCGGTGGTCAGAATCGTGCAGGTACGGACTTCGCTTCCGTCAGGGCTGTTCCAAACTTCCCACAATCCCGCGAAACCAAATAATTCCCGGTCTTTGAAGTGAATGAACATGGGGGTTTTTTCGCCACCGTGCTGCTGCCACTCATAAAAACCATCGGTTGGAATAATACAGCGACGGCGTTTGAAAGCTGCCCGAAACGAGGGTTTTTCGGCAGCCCCTTCCGAACGCGCGTTAATCATTTTGCTGGCGACAGATGGGTCTTTTGACCATGACGGAATTAACCCCCATTTATAGAAAGTCAATTCACGGGGATTCTCGTTGGTTATCAAGGCGACAGGCTGAGTCGGCGCAATATTATAACGGGGTGACATCGAGGCCGGCACGCTGGTCAAATCAAAAGCGGTCTGAACCATTTCAGGATTTACGGTCAATACAAAGCGTCCACACATGGCGACTTCCCCATTCGGTAATCTAATCCATAACCATGATACCATAATTAGAACCGATGTGCTACGCACAATCTAACGCTTTTTGGCTGGCCCCTTGCCCATTTCGGCAATTTGGCGCACCATCGCCAGCGCCGCCAATCCTAATCCGATGACCTCGCCGGTGCTCACCGTATCCGGCGCGCCGCCATTGCGTTGCGCATCTTCTTCTGCCGCGCGGGAATACATATAGGCTGCAACCAGACCAAACAATGCACCCGCCGCCGCGCCCGTTATATACGCCTGCGATTTCCAGGAAGGTTGATTTTCTTTATGAATTATTTCTGACATGCTCATTCCTCTTTTGTTAAGTCATCTGGCGGCGCTACAGGAGGATCAAAAACCGCCAGCAAACGATCAATAAAAGCAAACTTCACACTGGCATTAACGGTCTGACGATTTACCATATCAGCGGTTTGAACGGTACGATCCCGTATGGTGGCAGATAGGGTTTCCACACGCTGGAGTGGTTTGGAAACCGCCTGATGCGCCCTATTTATGCCAACAATCGCCAATATCAGGAGCAGACATATTGGAAACAGACACACCACCATCGGACATAGGAACAATACCGACAACAACCAATCCGAAATCGTGGAAACCTGTAAGCGTTCCGGCAAAAGCAGAACGATAATCGTCCCAATCAAAACCAGCGCGGCAACACCGATCATCGGGAGGACAATCCACCGAACCGTTTCGAAATTATGATTGGCTTTGGAGTTTATCTGTCCACTATCAGGCGGTGCGACCATGCGTGCTCCCATACTCAGAATTGGCGTACAAGATTGTACCTCAGTGTATCGCCCGATAAAAGAATGCCAGAACGTATGCTACAATGACCGTATATGATTAACGATAACATTCCAATCAAACAGCGATTGTATATTACCTTCGGCAAGTTTGATGCGCTCGTCTATACCAGCAACCTGGACATCGCCAAATTATGCGAACGGGTTCTACGGCGCGCCGATCTGCCCATTTTATATTCGGCAGGTTTCAACCAACGTCCGCGCATTGCACTGGCGACAGCGCTGCCGCTGGGTTTTTCCAGCGAATGCGAAATACTGGATGTATCCCTGCGTGAAGCTGTCCCCCTGGACGGGATGATCGAGCGCTTGGCGAAAGCCAGCCCACCGGGACTGCGCATTTACAAAATTATAGCAGTACCGGTCAGAAGCCCTTCCCTACCAACACTCGTCCGCAGCAGTGAATACCGCATCCGGCTCGACGACCATATTGACCTCACAATGGTGCGGGAACGCATTGAGGCCTTGATCGCATCCGAGTCGTTTGACCAGCAGCGCGAACGAAAAGGCAAAACGGTCACCGTCAATGTGCGTCCACTAATCCACGCGATAAAGATGGAAAATGAGAAAGAACTCATCGTCCATCTAGTGGTCGGCGCTGAAGGCAACATGCGCCCGGACGAACTGATGACGGCTATGGGTTTACAAGATGCTTACTTGAGCATTCATCGCCTGCGTTTACATCTTGATTCTTCGGTCTAATCCCAGACACAAACCCTATTTTCACAAAAACCATACAATTGACCCATAACCTTCACCATGCTTGAGCGGTAATTAAGCTAGATTATCTGTAGCCAATGTTTCCTTATGTTCCTTTATACTGAAGATAAGAGCAGGAACATAAGCTCGTTTGAAGATCAGATAAGGCATGTTTATCACCACAATCATTCGATTGTTTCATCCGTATGTTCAACTTCGGAGGCTGGAATGAATCCCAACCGCAAACGATGGTTAATGTCCATTATTCATGGCATCATCATCCTCTCTATGATCGTGACAATGATCGTCCCCACGGTTGCGCTGACTAATATCGTCAACGCGCAAGATGCCACTCAAGATGTGAGTGTTCCATCCGAAACCCCAACTGATACCCCGGTTGTCGCAACGGATGCACCTACCGAGACCCCCGCGCCAGCGACAGATACGCCTGCTCCGGCACAAGAAGTCACTCCCGAAGTCACAACAGTCGTCACGGACGAAGCTACCGCCGTACCAACTGAAGCAGCTACCGAAGCGACGGTTGAACCAACCAGCACCTCTGATGTCACTGAAGAACCAACCATGACACCCACCGAGACACCCGTTTCAACCCTGCTCTTCCAGGATGATTTCCAGGATGGCAGCTTGGACGGCTGGAGCCTTACCCCAGGTTGGCAGATTGTCACGGATGGCGATAATTTGTTCCTCAGCACTGGAACTCCAAGTGAAGCGGCTGCGATTACGGCTGTAGCCCCAGCCGATTTTGTATTTACGGCGCGCGTACAAATTGCAACGGGCAACAAGGCGACCCTCGCGTTCCGTTCTGGAGCCGAAACTTATGCTTTGACGCTCGATATGAACACCAATACTGCCACAGTGCTGAAAAACAGCGATTCACTGGGCGAAATTACCTTGATCCCGGCTGCTGCCGACGAAAACGGACAAATCCCATCCGTATGGCATACCGTGACCATTACCGCCGACGGCAATACCATTTCAGTAAATGTTGATGGGCTGCCGGTTGGATCAACTTTTGTTGACCCGAACCCGCTACCGGCTGGCGCGATTATTCTCAGCACCGATGCCGCCAACACGGGTATGGTCGCAATCGACGATGTGGTGATTAACGCCGTTGAACCCGTTGCTGTGACAGAAACCCCAACGGCGGTTCCCACTGAAGAAACTACGCCGGAATTAACTCCCGAAGCAACTCCCACATTAGAACCTACCGAAGAATCTACACCTGAGACCACGCCTGAAGCGGCAGGTCAGGTTATTTTAAATGCCGATTTTGAAGGTGAACTCCAGGGTTGGTCAGCGCTTACCGAAGGCGCGAGTATCGTCGCAGAAGGTGACGCTAATCACGCGCTGCTGCTGGCTCCCACTGCCAATTTCCTGCCTAGTGAACCAATTTATCTGGCAGATTTCACTCTCGATATGCGCTTGAACATTGCCAGCGATGCACAAGACGGCACGTCCAGCGGAATCAGCATTCCCTTCCGTACTCAGGATGGCAAAACCTACGTTTTGAGCGTGGAAGCTGGACAAACCGTTCTTTACCGCAATGATGGCGAAGGATTATTACCCCTGGCAACCAGCCCAACGGCACATGCCCTCAATACCTGGCACAGCCTGAACCTGGATGCAAAAGGTGGCGCACTGGTCGTCACGATTGATGACACTGCCGAAATTAACGTTACCGAAAATGATCCGTTGGCAAGCGGTCAAATCGCGTTTGTCGCCAATGCTGCCTCAAGCGTATTGGTGGATGACATTGTCGTCACAGATTTCAGCGGCGCACTGGCGATGAGTGCCACGCCTGAACCCATGGGACTGAGCGAAGAAGCCCTGGCAAAACTCCCGGCAGGGCTGGTTGATGTGGTGACAATGTTTGTCAGCGGCGACACTGCGGGCGCACAAGCGCTGGCAAAAGACAACTTCATACCGATGGACGAGCAAGGTCTGATCCAGGTGGTTATCTGGGCGAACACAGGTGAAACCGGCGCATCCCTATCAGCTATTGTCCAGACCATCGGCGGTGTAGCTGATTACGTGTATGACGACAATGTTCATGCACGTGTACCACTGGCAGGCTTTGTCGCACTGTTGAACGCGCCACAAATCAATGCCATCAAGCTAGCCAGCCTTGCAACATCAACCGGATTACCGGGCGCACCGACTGGCAGTGTTACTCCAGGAGGGACAGTCGTTGGTGAAGGCTTTGACATCATTGCCGCCAACGATTGGTTGAGCGCCGCTACGGAGGTGGCAGGGGCTGGACAGAATATTGCGCTCATTGATACCGGATTCGTCGGCGTGAGTGCTGGCGGAGAATATGGCTGCTGGAATACCCTCACCGCGAATCCAAGTGCAAGCCTCCCTAACGACAGCAAACATGGCGCACAGGTACTACAAATTCTGTGCGATGTTGCGCCCAAAGCAAAAGTCAGACTCTATCGAGCACTTGATGCTGCTGGTATAAAAACTGCAATTGATCAAATCATGCCGCTGGGCGGTTCTAACTCGATTTCAGTTATTCTCATCACGGAAGACCTGGGGGTTGATCAGGGGCCGGGGGATGGGATTGGAACCGGCAGCCCATCAGCGGTGGCCTACACAGGCATCAACACAGCAACCCTCGCCGGGAAATTGGTAATTGCCAGTGCAGGTAACAATAATTGGTGGTTATCTGACAGTTCTTGTATATATGAAATCCTTGGCCCAACTTGTGTGGTACTCGGCGACCCCTACCCGGATAACCACCGTATCGGGCGTTATTTCAGCGTGAGCTATCCCCTGGGCAGCGCAACTATCAACATCCCCGTCAAGATCAAA
>JBDTNB010000231.1:0-9097 GCA_039933955.1 Chloroflexota bacterium | reverse complement strand
GCAACGACGCCGCGCGGGCATTGTACGCGAGTGCCGGTTTCCAATCCTACAGCATTGACCCGCGTCTGGTTTTCACCAATAACCGTTATTACGATGTGGAGTGGATGATTCTCCAGTTACGCTAGCGGAAGCGATCAAACCTATGGTGATAAGGCGTGAATAACCTATAGTAAGCGCCATTCCTGCTATAATGTGAATATAGAATCCCCCGATGATGAGGTGATCTCATGACAGAGATTGAAGATTTGGTCATTCAGGTGACGCATGAAAAGCGGCTTGAAATTGAGGTGTTGGCTCGGCAACACGGCTATGAGACGGTGGGCGAATATCTATTGGCACTGGTCGATATGCAGCAGGAAGAGCCAACAAAGGCCCAGATATTGGCTGATTTAAAGCAAAGTCTTTATGAAGTCAAAATAGGTCAAACCATGTCCGCCGCTGATTTTCTCACTTCACTGGATAGCGATGAGTAAACCGCCGATTGAGGTCATTGTACCCACGCATTTTGAGAAGATTGTTAAGCGGCTTCGGAAACGCTTCCCTAAAATTTCAAATCTTATACGGGAGTTGATTCAAACACTTGAGCAGGGCGAAACACCCGGCGATCAGATACAAGGTGTGGGCTATACCGCTTATAAGGTTCGGCTGCCAAACCCTGATGCCCAAAAAGGCAAGAGCGGCGGATATCGTGTGGTGTATTACATCAAAAAAGCGGGCCGCGTTATATTACTGGTCGTTTATTCGAAAACTGACCAGGTGGACATTAGCCCCGAAGAAATTCGCCTTTTGATTAATCAGTTTGAAGGTATTGAAGAATAGTAACCGCTGCTATAACGTGGAGTGGATGATTCTCTCCCTGCGCTCAACCTCAAATTGAGCCATTTTCCTGAAAAACAGGATGGAACAGGAGAAAATTTAGAAGCGGTTGTAAAAGTGATTATTTCCGGTTGGCTTACGAGGAAAAATAGCTTATGAAGCTCGCCGCCCTACTCAACCTGATTCTTTTGCTCATCGTGCCTATCACGTCCCAAACGGCGACGGTTTCCCCATCCAATGACGACCCCGCGCCCTACATTTACTATTATTCCGAGGCATTGAACGGCATCGTCATCGAACGAGCCGACGGAACCGACAGCCGCATTATTGGTCAGGGCTTGGTGGACGAAGATGTGACCTTTACCTATGGCCCAGGTTGGTCAGCGGATGGCACTTGGTTTGCGTGGCAAAATCTAACACCGCTTGTTAGTGGATTTAATGAACCAGGTAAAGGATATATAACCAGCACGGATGGTCAAACGACTCTGGATTTTTTAAACAATTTTCCCTGCGTAAATTCGATGCTTTGGCATCCGACAGAAAATATTCTTTTGGTCTATGGATCATTAAACAAAGACCCTTTTTGTCCTCTCGATGGTTATCCGATTGCCACTTATTGGCTGGTAGACGCAAATTCCCAAAGGCGGTTGGCATCTTTTAGCATCAATTCACTGCGTAAGTCAGGAGACTCGTCAGCGCCCACTATATACTGGCTCTCTGATAAGCATGAAATCCAGTTTTACGAATTAACCTCGACAAACGGTATTGATAACCAATATTTTCTGGTAACGATGTCGTATGACAGTACAGTCACTATGACGCCCATCACAAAAGACCAATACGACGCGCAACCCCAGAGTGCCGTAACTAGCTCCAACGCTTTTAGGAACTACATGAATACTCAATTCGTGAGATGGCAAGACATCACAGCGGATAGAGCCATTTCCGTGCCATCCAACAGCAGCGCCGCAATTGATATTCCCGTCGGCGGTCAATGGGATTCGTCGGGCAAGTGGCTGTTCGTCGGCTATGAGTGGTGCTATGCAGACTGTACGAGTACCATCGGCCAAGTGAATATCTTCAATCCTGCGACAGGGTACTCGCGCGAAATCGCCAATTGCGGCTCACATGCTACCTGTGTGGGCTTTCTGCCAGTACAGGTAAATCTCGCAAATTTGCCGCCCGGTAAACCTAACTCGGTGCTGCCCATACCCAAATCGCTGGATTACGAGCGCACATTTCTAAAAATAAAGAATCGTGGCGGTGGATTTTCCGACCCGTTGACTACAACCCACGAACTTATGTGTAATAAAGGTGCGTTACGCGATGTCCGCAATAAAACGACTGGCGAGATTGATTTTGTACTGCCCAAAAGCGATTCCTGTGGCATACCCGTACATGGTGTCTACCCAACGCAGCCGATTATTTTTGCCCTCAGCCCGGACAAGAAATATTACGCCATCACCGACAGCAGCGAATATACAGCACTATATGATGCCCAAACCGGGGATCGTATCGCCCGTATGAACTTCTATGGGATTGAACTCTCCTTCAGCGATGACAGCCGTTCGCTCATCACAATGGGACGCTACGCAACCGCCACCTGGGACATTCAGGAATTGCTCACCAACACTTTGAAAGTAGGCTAATTTTGCCGATCTTTTCTAGCGACGAGAGACCAGCGTCTAGTAACTTCTTCGCTTTTACTTTTACCTTTTAACTCGCCTTATTCTCCCGCCCACCACACGCCTAGCAGTGCAATTCCGGACAAGACATACCCCGTCACAGCCACCGCAATATCGCCATGCGTATAGAGCAGCGTCGAACTCATCAGCAAACCGGCGAAGATCACCGCGCGGGTCGTCCGGCGTCCCTGCGATTCGATTTTTTGCAACTGCTTGCGATAGGTGGCCGTCGGCGTGACCTTTACTGTCAACTCGCCGCGATCCAACTGCCCCAATACGCTGTCGACCCGTCCCGGCAATGCGACTGCCTTCTGGATGACCATGCGCCCAATTTCCAGAATCGTTTGTCCCGCGTTGCCGTTGAACAAACTCTGCATTATCGGCAGGCCGAGCGCGCCACCCTCCACACCCATCACCGACCCACCTGTTAGGCTTTGGGCGATCATCTTCTGCGCATACGGTTGCAACTCGCTCCAGGGATTGAAGGCCGGGTCGAGGCTGGTCGCCATCCCGCTCAGGATGCCCATCGCCCGCCCCAGGTAGATAAAATCCTGCGGCACTTGAAACGGCATCGCGTACAACAAATCGTTGAATTCGTGGCCGAGTTCGCGGGCATCGGTGTAGCTGACATTCTTGATGTCAGTCATGCTCAAGCCCCACACCTGATCGAAAGCCGCTTTGGTGGCCTCTTCGATGCGTTCGGTGTCAGCGTCCGGCAGCAGAAAACCAAGTTCGCTGTAACTCTTAACGAGTTTCTCGGCATCGCGCGTGACGATGGCCGTCAGTGTGTTGATCAACCCGGTGGCGATTTGCGGACTCAACGATCCGATCATGCCGAAATCGACAAAAATCAGGTAGAAAGGCCGCCCGCCTTTTTTCGGTTTTGCGCCATTTTCATAAGGCAGCGGATACACGAACAAATTTCCCGGATGGGGATCGGCGTGGAAAAAGCGCTCCTCAAACACCTGTTTGAGATAGCAATCCATCAGCCGTTTGGCGACTTCCTTGCGGTCAATTCCGGCGGCGTCCATCGTAGCATAATCGCTGATTTTGATGGTGGTCACATCCTCGATGGTCAAGACTGCGTCGGTAGAATGCTCGCTGTAAATCGCTGGGATATAGATGCCCATATCGTCTTTGAACATTTCGGCAAAACGTTTCGCGTTCTGCGCTTCATGCTTGTAGGAAATTTCTTCCAGCAGCACCCGCCCGAATTCATCAGCCAGCGCCGCCGTATCCGCCCGCCGCCGGATGAACGCAAATTTATTGGCGACCCAGGCCACGATCCGCAGCGCCGCCATATCGGTATACACGATCTCGCGGATGCCGGGACGCTGCACCTTGACGACCACTTTTTCGCCCGTCAATAACTGCGCTCGGTACACCTGCCCCAACGAGGCCGCCGCAACCGGTTTATCGGCCATCCATTGGAAGCGTCCCGCAATCGAGCCGAGTTCGCGCTCAATCGCCGCGTTGATTTCTTTTTGCGGCACGCTGGGAACTTCGTCTTGCAAACCGGCCAACTCGTCGGTGATTTCCGGTGGCAGGGCATCCACGCGCGTGGACACAAACTGGCCGAGCTTAATCATCACCCCGCCCATCGCGATGGCGAACGCCCGGAAGCGGCGGCTGTAAATCACATAGCGCTTCATGCTCCCGGCTTCAACCCGCGCCTTCCCGATCACGCGCGTCATCACAAACTGCCACCACAAAATGCTGGCGAACAAGCGGGCCGCGAACGCCAGCGTCCGCACAAAGCGGTACTGCATCCGCAGCGAACGCCCCCGCGCAGGCATCGCCTGAACCTGTATTTCAGGATCGCGTTGTAGGGGTTTGTCGCCGACAAACCCGTCTTTTTCCCCCTCTCTGTAAACGGAGAGGGCTGCCGAAGGCGTAGGGGGTGAGGTCAATGCCCGCAAAAACCCCGGCTCGACGTTGTAATCCGTGCCGTTTTCCGCGAACACATCCTCATCTTGCTCCCCCTCTCCATTTGTGGGAGAGAGGGCCAGGGGGTGGGGATTACCGTGTCCGTTGCTTTTGTGTCCGTTCGTCCTTGACGAAATGGATTCGGAGGGAAGATTCTTCAAATCGTGCATCGCCAATCTCTAAGTCCCATAGTGCGTAAGGCAGGACAATGTTCCGGCGGTACGGCCCAACGCGTAGCGTCAATTCATCGCGGGAACGGTACAAATCGAGGTCTTCTTTGGTCGCGAATGGCAGCGGCACAATCAGCACCGTATTGCCCTCGGCGTCGGTTTCGATGCGGTGGGTTTTGCCGTCGAACATTTTCTCGGCGGGATTCTTGTCGCCGTAGAGTTCTTGTGCCAGTTTACGCAGCGTTTCCAGGCCGCCGACTTCCTGACCGAACAGCGGCGCGCGCATCAACGGCAGTTCGCCGAACGCCTCGCCGATGAAGGCGATGTTCTCCTGCTGGTTGGCTTTCCACATCGCGAAATAGGGATCGGTCACTTCTGCCGGAATAATCCGGTTGCACAAAATCGCATCCGTCGCGTAGCCGTACAAATTCAGATAGGTGTACGTCCGCTGCGTTTCCTTGATGACCATTTTTTCCGGGTTGACCACCAAGCGGATGCTGCTCATTTCCGGGTCAGTCAGCAGGTTGCGCACCCGATCCAGTGTATCGAACAACGTTTGCACCTGATCGAAGGCATCGGCTTCCGGCACGGCATCCCCGCGCCGCATCAACTTGCTGAACGGGCGGATGATTTTGCTCATGCCGCGCGTCAGGGTCAGAATCCGCTCAAACCACCAGCGGGTTACATCCGGCAGACTGAGCAAACGCAGCGTTTCCGCCGTCGGCGCGGCATCGACGATCAACACATCATAAAAACCTTCGTTGACGTACTTGTTGATCCATAATAGATGTGCGCCTTCTTCCAGACCGGGCAGGATCGTCACTTCTTCCGCGACCACATCTTCCACGCCCTGACGGCTGAACAGCGCCACCATATACTTCTGGAACTGTCCCCAATACTTGTCCATCGAATAGCGGGCATCGACTTCCTGCGCCCACAAATTCGGGTAAATCTCAATCGGTTCCGGCCCGATTTCCTTGTCGAGCGAATCGCCCAGGCTGTGCGCCGTATCGGTGCTGATGACAATCGTCTTCAGCCCCAATTCCGCGCAGCGCAGCGCCGTCGCTGCCGAAATACTGGTCTTGCCCACGCCACCCTTGCCGGTGTGTACGATAATACGCATGGCTGCTACCTTCTTTGTTCATTCTTGCATAGTATACAGGATAGCGAACACGTTCTCGCCGTACACTCATATACGTATCATTTAATAAAAAGTGGCAAACTGTGGGAAGCACCTGAGTGCAGTCGAGGAATTTTTCGATGATAAGCGTCCAAAAACCGATATACTCTCCATTATAAAAATGTTGCGTGAAAGGTATGCCGAATGAACAACCCCGATTCATCTGCTGACCGCCAAGAATGGGATCGCATCGCGTCCGTTTATGCCCAGACAGCGGGAACCGCCGCCGATTCGACTTACGCTCAATTCAAAGATGCGCTCTGGGAATCGTTAGGGGATTTACAGGGTTTGGATGTCCTCGATTTGGGCTGCGGACATGGTTGGTTAAGCCAGCAGATACACGAAGCCGGAGCGAAGGTCTGGGGTGTCGACGGTGCGCCCGTTTTGATCGAGATGGCGCGAACAACTTACCCGCATATTAACTTCACATTACACGATTTGCTGGGCGGTCTGCCGCCCACTGAACGGACTTTTGACCGGGTGGTGTCCAACATGGTTTTGATGGATATTCCCGACATCACCGTGCTCATCGCCTCGGTGCGTGCCGTCCTGAAGCCGCACGGACGCTTCATTTTCACCTTACCCCATCCCTGCTTCTTCAATTATCCATCGCGCCAGGATGAGACCAGCGGTGAATGGTATCGGATGCTGACCGGCTATCTCCAACCTGCCGTTTGGCGCGTCCAGACCTTTGGTGGACACAACCATTATCACCGCACCCTGACCGAATACATGGATCATCTGCGCCACAATCATTTGGTCGTAACACGCTTCTACGAACCACCGCATCGCCCCAAGCAGCTTCCAGAGACATATGAAAAGGAGTTTGCTTTTTACCAGAGCATCCCTATCTTTTTATTGATCGAAGCCGTCCCACTTCCGCGGTATTGATTTTTCCAGCCTTTCTTTAGTTATCATATAGCGAACATACGGACATCGGCGTCAGCATTGAGTGCTGGGCTGGACAACCAGGAGTATAGACATGATCCGACAAGCATTGGCAGAAAAGGGCAGGTTCGCCCAAGATGGATTCCGCTTCCGGGGTAAGGAAGTCTCGCGCGTGGAGGGCTTCAGTGATTGTGTGCTGGGCTTCGCGCTCACACTGCTGGTCGTCTCGCTCGAAGTCCCCAAAACTTTTGACGAAATGCTAAAGACAATGGGCGGCTACGCGGCCTTCGGCATCTGTTTCGCCTTCCTGATTTCGATCTGGTTTAACCACTATACTTTCTTCCGGCGCTACGGCCTTCAGGATAACATCACTCTGGCTCTAAACGCCGCGCTGTTGTTCGTGATCTTATTGTTTGTCTACCCGCTCAAATTCCTTTTTAACAATCTCGTGTTTACAAGCAGCGCGTCCGGTGAGGTTCCCATCCGGCCAGAACAGATTCCGCAGCTATTCGTGATATATGGGCTGGGATATGCCGCTGTTTATATTATCCTCACACTCTTATACACCCATGCCTATCGCCAGCGTGCCGAACTGGAACTCTCGCCGCTGGAAAGCTTTGACACGGTGAACAGTATTTTGGGCAACCTCATCTCGATGACTGTGCCGCTACTTTCCGTTGTGCTGGCGATGACACTTCCCCTCGGTAGCATTGCGATCGCTGGCTGGATATATTTCCTCCTGGCGATTTTCAAAACCGCTCAGGGCGCAATCATGGGCCGACGGCGTCGAAAACTCCTGGCAGCGTCCGCCTGATTTACGATTTCTGTTCCGGTTTGGGCTTGCGCGCATCCATCCAGCCCCACACCCCCATCCCAATGGATAGGAGTCCAATCACGGCCAAAACCAGCACCGTCGGGACATGCCCCAGAATGCCCACGATGAGCACCAGTACATCGCGAACCCACATGCCGTCATTGCCCGAATTCCCGGCCTCGGCGAACGTCACCGGATCAATATAGATGAACCCGGCAACAATGAGTAAGATCGCGCCGAGGGCAAACCAGATTTTCGGGTCAAGTGGCTTCTCGGCTTCGGCTTTCATCCGCGCTATGCGCTCGGCTTCTTTTTCGGCTGGGGTTTTGCGCCTGCTTTTCGGTGTTACACCCTCGGCAGCCGAGGTTTCGACATTCTGAATCGCCTTGTCAGCAGATTTAGACTTCGGTTTACGCGATTTCGGTTCAGGTTGGGGATCAGTTGGGGTCATGGTTTTTTATTTTCATTCTATTCATCCATGCATATCCCGCAACCTGACTTTTATACCCCGCCTGAATCGGCGCTTATTCAAACGGAACCGATGTGCCGATGCCGTGTGCCTGCGCCTTCGCATAAATCACCTGCGCCGAGGCCAAATCTTCAATCGCCAAACCCAGTGACTTAAAAATCGTAATTTCATCCGGGCTGCGCCGCCCCGGATTTTGCCCCAACAGCACCTCCCCTAACTCGGCCTGGATATGGTCGTCGCCGATTGCGCCTTCCTGTTTGGGGATCAAAAAGTCGCCCGATTCTTTCATCGTCGATTCGCGCCGGTCAACGAACAAACGTGCTTTCACCATCAAGGCGGTATCGGTCTCGCGCGCCGTCGGCAGACTCGCCCCAACCACATTGAGGTGTGCCCCATCGGCAACCCAATTTCCCTGAAGCACGGGTTCGGCTGAAGCTGTCGCCGTGCAGATCAAGTCCGCACCTGTCACCGCTGCCTGCACGGTTTCCATCGGCTCAATTTGGATGCCGACTCGCGCCGATTCCTGTGCCGCGAAGGCTTGTGCGTGTTCAGGATCGCGACTCCAAATCCGTATCCGTCGCAGTTGACGCGCCACCGCCATCGCTTCCAGGTGGCTCCGTGCTTGGACACCGCTGCCTAGAATCGCGAGGTCGCCCGCATCTTTACACGCTAGCAAACGGGTCGCCACACCGCTCACCGCTGCGGTACGAATCGCCGTGATCGCGCCCGCTTCGATTAGCGCCAGCGGAACACCATGCTCAGCCTCGAACAACATGACCGCGCCCATATGCGAGTCATAAGGTGTGCCGTGATTGTGCGGCATCACGCTGATGATTTTGACACCCATCGCCCCGCTCACCACCGACGGCATGGTGATGAGATAGCCATGCTGATCGGGCAAACTTGTCACCAGCCGCAGGGGATTAATCGCTTCGCCGCGCCGCAGCGCCATCAACGCCCCTTCCATCGCGTCCATACACTCGTTCATAGGCAGGAGTTCGCGCACCTGCTTGCTGTTAATCACCAGAATATCCATCAACTTTCCCTTCCTGAAAATAAAGCCCACTTTATGTCCAATACTGTAACACATGGCCTCATTTGGTTACACGCCCTGTGTTCTAATCAAAAGCAGCGAGTTGATAGTCGTTA
>JBDTNB010000230.1:0-9183 GCA_039933955.1 Chloroflexota bacterium | reverse complement strand
AGGAAAGTTATTTAGCCTTGCAAAGTAATTTTAGCGGAAAACTTTTGAGAATGCCACACTTTTTTTAAGATTTGGGTATTTCGTGGTGTTTCCGGCAGCGTGCTTCATAGGCTTCGCTTGCCCCAACCAGGATGATGGGGTCGTTATAGCGGGCGGGTCGTCCATTTACCAACCGCTGTGTACGGCACGCTTCTTCGCCACATACGACGCAAATCGCATGGAGCTTGGTGACTTCTTCAGCGATAGACATCAACTGTGGCATGAATCCGAATGGTTCCGCTCGAAAATCGGTGTCCAGTCCAGCAACGATGACCCGGATGCCCCGACTGGCAAGCTGATCCACAACGTCCACAATTTCGACATCAAAAAATTGGACTTCATCAATCGCAACAACGGTTGTAGTCGGCAAAAGGGTTTTCAAAATTTCATGCGAATGTTGTAGTGGCTGTGCATCAATATTTTGTCCATTATGGCTGGTGACATGCTCGATACTGTAACGATTGTCGATGTTCGGTTTGAACACTTGAACAGCTTGTTTGGCGATGGCGGCACGTCTCACCCGCCGGATGAGTTCCTCCGTTTTGCCGCAGAACATGCTGCCGCAAATCACCTCGATGCGCCCAAAGTGATGAATCATGTCTAGTTCCCCTGGAAATCAAATAAGAAAGGCAGACATACCGTTGATATGTCTGCCTTTTTCAAGATCGCGTTGATGGATATTACTCGGCGGTTTCGGCCTGTGGGAGTGTATAACCGCGTGTGCGCAGCGCCTTTTTCAGGTCGGCCAGCACCTTACGACCCACGCCTGGAATTTCTAACAGGGCTTCATCGCCACCTGCTTCCAATTTGCTGATGAAGTCACCAACGACGTTGATTCCATTCTCAGACAGGATGGCGAGATAACGCTTGCCCAGATCGAGTTCACTTAATGGAAGGTCTGGCGAGGTGAGTGCAGCGACGCGGGCGTCAGCTTCGGCGCGGCGATTATCGCGCACCTGCAAACGCTTCATGAAGCGGTCAACTTGGCCTTCGGTATCCACGATGCGTTGTTCGCCCGTGAAAAATGGATGGCAGGCCGAGCAAATGTCCGTGCGGATTTCAGCGATGGTTGCGCCGGTTTTCCAGGTATTCCCACAAGCGCAAATAACTGTCGCTTCGGGAAACCATGCTGGATGGATTGATTCTTTCATTTTGGTAGGTTCCTTATGGCGCCACGGCCCGGAGAACGGGTAGCGTAACGCACGCTCAATGGAAAAGGATTTGACTTGTTTATTCGCTGGGTTCGCGGCCACCAACGAGACGATCCTGATAGGCCTTGAGACCTTCAGCGTCGCCGTCGACTAGAAATTGTGCCTGTTTCGGCCATGTAGCTGCATCGCCGACAATCTGCACATTGTTTTCAATTTTCACAATGCGATGTAAATCTTCAGCCGACGCGCTGGCAATCTGGGCATAGGTCGTGATGCTAGAGTTATATAAAGCGGCCTGTGTCTTGGGGCCAATGCCTTCGATGACCGTCAAATTGTCACCTTCAGCTTTGGCCGCTTTTTTCGTCGCGCGTGCTTTGGGTGCAGCGGCTGGCGCGGGTTCTGCGACTTTCGCGGGAGCAGCGCGCTTCGCTTTGGGAGCAGGGGCTTCCGCTACGGTAGCGTCACCGTTAACTTGAAGGGTTCCGCCATGAGAGACGGGGACAATATTTTCGGGATAAACGCTGATGCGCTTCTGCCCGTCACGTCCATGCATCCGCTCAAACATGACCACGCCTTCGATTTTGGCGAAAATAGTGTAGTCTTTGCCCAGACCAACATTCTCGCCGGGATGGAAATGCGTTCCACGCTGGCGAACAATGATGTTGCCGGGGATCACATATTCGCCGCCGAATGCCTTGACGCCGAGGCGCTGTGCGTTACTGTCACGTCCGTTCTTGGTGGAGCCGCCACCTTTTTTGTGTGCCATTGTTGAAAAATCTCCTGGATGATTTATTTTTTAGACGTTAATGGCGTCAATACGCAAACGGGTGAGATACTGCCGATGACCAGTGGTACGGCGGTAATTGGTACGGTGGCGATAATGGAACACGCGGATTTTTTCGCCCCGGAACTGCTCGACTACCGTAACCTTTACGGTTGCGCCTTCGACGAGCGGCTGACCAATGACGGTGTTGTCGTCATCGCCAACCAACAGGACATCGGAAATATCGAAACTGTGATCGACTTCGTAGGGGAGTTTTTCGACATCAATCTGCGCGCCAACTTCAGCGCGGTACTGGTGTCCACCAGTACGAAAAATTGCGTACATGCTTGGGTCTCCAATCTTCACTTGCCACCGCCGCTGTACCATTCATGATTCAGATACATCCTGCGGGGAAAATTGGCTGTGAAAGTTGTTAAAAGTAGACAAACACCACAAAATTATGGAGTGGAAGGTATTATAGCAGGTCGCCAAGCAGCGTCAACGGGGAATAGCTGGAGCAAAATCGTTCGATAATCACCTGAAAAACAGGCAAGAACAGGTAAAATTACGATAATAATTACATTTTTTTAAGTAATGAACATCGCGTCGCCGAATGAAAAGAAGCGATAACCTTCCTGTTTAGCGGTTTCGTAGGCGTTCAGCATATGTTCGCGGCCAGCGAATGAACTCATCATCATCAATAAGGTGGACTTGGGCAGATGAAAATTGGTTATCATGGCGTCCACTGCGCGCCAGCGATAACCCGGATAAATGAACAAGCGCGTATCCTGGTGAAATGCCATCACCGGACGCCAGGGACAGAAATCCGGTGCTTCCATCGCCTGTGCCGGATCGCCTCCCCCACTGAGGATCGCCGCCGTCTCCAAAGTGCGGGCGCTGGTTGTACCGACGGCGATTATTCGTCCGCCCGCTAATTTTGCCTCGTTGATGATGTGCGCGTCTTCTGCGGTCAAAATCGCTTGTTCACTGTGGATGTGATGTGACTCGACCTGTTCAACTTTCACGGGTTGAAAGGTGTCCAAACCAATGTGCAGGGTGCAATACGCAAGATGCACGCCTTTGTCTTTCAGCGCTAGCAAAAGCTCAGGCGTAAAGTGCAATCCGGCGGTTGGCGCGGCGGCAGACCCTTCCTGACGGCTGTAAACCGTTTGGTAGCGCTCCCTATCATCCAGTCGCGTATGGATATAAGGGGGCAAGGGTGTTTCACCGAGTTCGACCAGCAGTTGATTGACTGGTTGGCTAAATTGGATGATGCGTTCCGAGCTTTCCAACACTTCCTGTACTTGTGCCGTAACGCTGCTGTTTGCAAATGTGAGGCGGATTCCCACTTTGACGTTCTTGCCGCCGACCAGCACATGCCAGCGCACATCGTCTAGCTGGCGCAACAGCAAAATTTCGACTTCGCCGCCCGTTTCTGCTTTTTGGGCGTGTAATCGTGCCGGGATGACGCGGGTTGTGTTCATCACCAGCACATCGCCGGGGTAAATAAAATCCAAAATCTCGCGAAATACGTGATGCTCGATGACGCCCGTTTGTCGGTTCATCACCATCAAACGGGATGAGTCGCGCGGATTAGCAGGTTCCTGAGCGATGAATGATTCGGGTAGATCGTAATCGAAATCAGCCACATTCATGGGCGGTTTATCAGGCGGATGACAATATTAATCACGACAGTTAAGAGAACACTCAAAATAATCATGGTGGCGATGGGGAACAAGCAGGTAAAACCCTGCCCTTCGATCCGAATATCGCCGGGTAAATTTCCCAGGTTTTGGAGAAATGGAATGCGCGCTGCCAGCAGCAGTAGCCCGCCCATAACGGCTGCTACAATACCCCCGACCAGTAATATCCGTCCGATTGATTGTAAGTCCATGAATGCACCTCTCAAACCTCACCCCCTAGCCCCTCTCAATTGCGATGGAGAGGGGAATATACGAGAAATGTCCGCTATTTTATTGACGAACTAACAATCACGGCCTCAAAACAGGGGTGGCTGACCGGAATTGTTATTGCCTGGATAGGGAATACCCATGTGTTCATATGCGCCTGCGGTAGCCACGCGCCCACGCGGGGTACGGGCGAGAAAGCCCAATTGCAGCAGGTAGGGTTCGCACACATCCATAATGGTTGCGCTGTCTTCGCTGATGGCGGCGGCAATCGTTTCCAAACCCACTGGGCCACCACCATATTTTTCGATAATGAGCGCCAGGATGCGCCGATCCACATCATCCAATCCCAGATGATCAATGTTCAATAAGGCGAGGGCTTCACCCGCAACTGGCCCGGTGATGACACCCTCGGCTCTCACTTGCGCATAGTCACGAACGCGCCGCAGTAAACGCAGCGCCACACGGGGCGTACCGCGTGCGCGCCGAGCAATCTCTGAAGTACCTTCTTGCCTGATCTCGACCTTCAGCATCCCTGCTGCCCGGTTCAGGATATATTCCATTGCTGGTTGATCGTAAAAATCGAGCCGAAACTGCGCTCCAAAACGGTCTCGCAGCGGGGCGGCCAGCAGCGCAAGCCGGGTCGTCGCTCCAATCACCGTGAAGCGTGGTAAATTCAGCCGCACATTTTTCGCGGCGGGGCCTTTGCCAATCACAATATCCAGCACGAAGTCTTCCATCGCCGGGTACAACACTTCCTCGATAGCACTACTCAGGCGGTGAACTTCGTCGATGAAGAGGATGTCATTTTGCTTCAAATGTGTCAGAATAGCCGCCAGATCGCCCGCCCGCTCAATCGACGGGCCGGATGTGACGCGGATATTCACGTTCATCTCGTTGGCGATAACATGAGCGAACGACGTTTTGCCGAGGCCGGGGGGGCCATAAAAGAGTACGTGGTCAATCGGCTCCTGGCGGGCTGTTGCCGCCTCGATAATGATTTTTAGATTTTCGCGCACCGAATCCTGGCCGATGATGTCTTTCAGCAGTTTGGGGCGGAGGGCAATGTTTTCCCGGTCATCGCGGCGACGACTGCCACTGATAAGCCGCTCGTCATCGGTCATAAAGGCTGCTCCGTTAAGTGAATAACTGTTCTATTGTAGCTGGGACGAGTGTGAAGGTGCAACGGTAGCTTTGACAGGTGCATACGGCCTGCGTACAATTAGCGCCGTTTGCTTACAGGAAGGGAGTGTTTGACCGATGTCGCAAGTGCATGTTTCTCAACATCCGTTGGTGCAGCACAAACTGGCCGCATTACGTGATGTGAATACCGATCACCGGTCATTCCGTGAATTGGTGCGTGAGTTAGCGCTGCTGCTGTGTTATGAAGCCACCCAGGATTTGCGTCTCTCCCCGAAAACGGTGACAACGCCAATGGGACAGGCACAGGGTTACAAAGTCGAGGAATCCATAGGTCTGGTTCCGGTGTTACGGGCAGGTTTAGGCCTGGTCGAAGGGGTCATGGAGTTGCTGCCCGCTGTCCAGGTCTGGCATATCGGCCTGTATCGCGACGAAAAGACCCTGCGCCCGGTGGAATACTATAACCGGTTACCCACCGAACCAACTGTCCAACTGTGTCTGGTGCTCGATCCCATGTTGGCGACGGGCGGCTCATCGGTAGCGACGATAGACATTCTCAAGCGTTGGGGCGTCACGCGCATCAAGTATCTGGGTTTGATTGCGGCTCCCGAAGGCGTGGAACGGCTGAGCACCGCCCACCCGGATGTGCCGATCCACATCGCGGCCATCGATGAACGCCTGAACGAAATTGGATTTATTGTGCCCGGTTTGGGCGATGCTGGTGATCGCCAGTTTGGAACCTAGACAGGAAATTGAATTTGACTGATTGGGGCGTGTTCCTCATCGTTTTTATTCTCTCGCTGGGGATCGCGCTGCTGCTGAATCCGCTCATGGCTCGTTTGGGGCGGCGCTGGGGCATAGTCTCGATCCCCGGAGGCCGCCGCATCAACGAGGGCGATGTCAATCGTGTTTCCAAGTTGGGCGGGGTCAGCCTGTATATTGGATTCACCATCACCGTTCTCCTGGCGCAATTCCTGCCTGTGCCGCGATTAGACCCCTACGAAGTGATACGCCTGACTGGATTATTGCTGGGCGGCACGATCATTTTTATTGTCGGCATCCTCGATGATATTTTTCATTTCAGCTCTTTCCCACAATTTCTAGGTCAATTTCTGGCGGTAGCGATTGCGATTGCCTTCCAGATATTTATCGAAATGCTCAATAACCCCTTCAGCGGGCAGCAAACCGATCCCTGGCCGTTCATCGTCACCGTCACGCTCAGTTTTTTCTGGATCGTGCTGATGATGAACACCGTCAACTGGCTCGATGGTATTGACGGACTGGCTGGGGGAATCGCTTTCATCGCTGGAGCTATGTTGTTTATCAACAGCGCTTTCCGCGTGACACCTGCCCAAACCAGTGTGAGCCTGCTGCCGTTAGCGTTGATGGGCTGTTCATTGGGTTTTGTGCTCTTTAATTTTTATCCGGCGCGGATTTTTATGGGCGGCGGGGCGCAATATCTTGGATACCTGCTAGCGACTCTGAGCATCATCGGCGGCGCAAAAATGGCGACGATTCTGCTCGTCATGGGCTTGCCGCTGATTGACGTTATCTGGCAAATCGTCAACCGTTTGCGTCAGGGAAAAAGCCCGTTTGAAGGGGATCGCGGGCACGTTCATTTTCGCCTGCTCGACCTCGGATTCAGTCAGCGGCAAATCGCGATTTATTATTACTTTTTCTGCGCTTTTTTTGGCGTGCTGACCCTGATTACCGAGAGTCAGATATTCAAATTTCTGGCGCTAGGGGTCATGCTGGTGCTGGTGTCCCTCGGCTTCATGATTCTCAATCGCTCGCGTCAGGCCGGGTCTTCGGCATCCTCGTAGGTCAGGTCGTCATCGTTGTCAATTTCCTCGTCTTCCTCGAAATCATCTTCGTCATCATCGTCCAATAATCCTGAACGCATAGACGGCCCTGACGAGGCAGGTGGTTTCGCCGTTGGTGATGCGGATGATGTTAAAGGCGACGATGTTGAGAATGCTGGTTTCGGCGCGGGCGTTGAGGGAGAAATTCCCGGTCTTGAGGTAGGCGTCGTCGGTGAGGATGTCGCGGTAGGTGCTCCGGGTCTGGGTGTGGATGATGTAGGCGAAGTAGATTGTGCAGCAGAAATTCCCGGTCTTGAGGCAGGCGTCGTTGGTGCTCCGGGTCTGGGCGTGGATGATGTCGGTTGAGTCGAACCAGGAAGCGCGGGTCTTGCGCCGGATGTTCCAGGGTTGAAGGCTGGTGTGGCGGTAGGTGTTGGTCTATCCGCGACTGAACCGGGGATAACCGCCGGTTCCGAGCGGGTTACAGTAGGTGTAGTTGTCGCCGCGATGGCTGGGGTTGGCGGCTTTGAGATAACAATGCCTTCATCGCGTGTAACTGCTTCTTTACCGGGCGCCCCGGGGATTGGCAGTGTCATCTTATAGATCGACGGTGGGCCTGCGGGAAGGGCAGGAGCGCGTGTGGCTTTTTGTTGGCGGGTGGTAGTGCGCTCGGCGGCCTGCTGTTTAATCAGCTCTTCACGCCGCATGGTAATCATCTTGCCATTTTTGAAGGTTGCGCTGTCGCCAGTGACCCGTTCGATAATGGCTTCAATGGTTCCCAGAACCGCGACTACAAACAGGTCAATTCCGATGATGACCGCTAGTGTCCCTGAAAAAATATTCAATGCGTTCGTTACTGGCCCGCTCAACGTATCCACGATAACCTGATTGCCCGCGCCAATGACGATCAATACAGCGCCAGCGATAGCCAGCGCAATCAAAACGACGCGCCAGCCCCGCAATTTGCTCACATCCGGCCACATCGTATTGCTGATGGTGAAGACCAGATAAATCCATATCCAGAAATCCGGCGCGGATACGAGTCGGCTGACCGCAGCGCCCACATCATCCAGAAAACCGCTGCCCATCGCGGTGATAAAACCCTGGAAATCGAGGCGGTTGTTGGCGATGAAAGCAACCGCTGCCAATCCAGTAATGAGCGGCGCGGTGCTAATGATGGCTAACGGAAATTGGCCGACGTTTTTGGAGAGCTTGATAAAACCGAGGTTGAGTTCGCCGATTTCCTGTTTTTCCGGCCATGAAATCGCACGATCTGCCCGCACATTCAGAAATCCAGCGATCAGCCAGAAAACTAATTCATAAAGCACAATACCCGGTAGGAAAAAGGCATAGTAAAGAATAGTGGTGGTCTGGTACTGTTTCGTGACCAGCCACCCCACTTTGAAAATATGTTGGTGCAGCCAGCGCTCTAATCTTCGCAAAACATAGAGCAAACCGGCTGCAACCAACCAGGGTGCAAGTAAATCCAGACCCAGCTTTAGACGCCTTTCGCCTTCGCCGCTGCTTCGATCAATTGGGCAAAGTCATTAACCTTTAATGATGCGCCGCCTACCAGTGCGCCGTCAATATCCGGCTGCGACATATACTCACTCATGTTATCCAGTTTGACGCTGCCGCCATACTGGATTCGTACCGATTGCGCGATGTCATTCCCGTAAAGCTGTACCAACGTGCCGCGAATCGTGCCGCCGATAATTTGATTGGCGATTGCGCCGCTGGCACTTTTGCCTGTGCCAATCGCCCAGATGGGTTCGTAGGCCAAGACAATATTTGCCATATTTACCGCGTCAACACCGTCTAATGCCGCGCGTACCTGTCCGCTCACAAATGACTCGGTTTCGCCTGCTTCATTCTGCGCGAGGCTTTCGCCGACAGCGATAATCGGCTTCAAGCCATAGGCTAGTGACGCTTTCACTTTTTTGTTGACGGTTTCATCGGTTTCGTTCAGATATGCGCGGCATTCTGAATGGCCGATGATGACGTTTTCGGCAATGCCTTGCAGCATCGCCGGGGAGATTTGCGAGGTGAATGCGCCTTGTGCTTCCCAATGGACGCTTTGCGCGCCGACGTGAACGTCCGTGCCTTTGAGCGCATCAGCGACGCTTGCCAGGGCGATATACGTCGGGCAGACGACTTTTTCGACACCTGTGATTCCAGCTAAACGCGGGGCAAGTTCACGGACGAAATCCACCGATTCTGCCAGCGTCTTGAACATTTTCCAGTTGCCCGCAATGATAGGTTGTCGCATGTTGGGTTTTAACCTTTGTCCTTCAATGCCACGACACCAGGGAGCGCTTTGCCTTCCAGCATTTCCAGGCTTGCGCCGCCACCTGTCGATATATGAGTAATACGATTTGCCA
>JBDTNB010000229.1:0-9329 GCA_039933955.1 Chloroflexota bacterium | reverse complement strand
TTGCCATTGATGTTCAGTCTTTTTCTCTCCTATCGAATTCACATTAGACGTATGTTATCAATCAACAGGCATTTAAAACTGGTGACTGACGACTGGTAACTGAAAACTAAAAACTTTAACACGCCGCCCTCACCTGCGCTACGGAATCCAATTCAGTTGCACCTTGCCAATAAACCGCGTAATATCGGCGAATCATCATCACACTAAGGAATCGCATCCATATGTCGAATGAGCCGATTAAAGTCATCGTCGCGCTTGATTTTTCCGACGAAATTATGGCACAGCTCCGCGCCGTGTCGCCGCGTTATCGCTTCGAACGCCACCACCCCAACGTGCCGGAAAGCGCCTGGGCGGACGCTGAAATCTTGTATACCATCCACCGCTTCCCCGAACCAGCACAAGCGCCCCGGTTACGCTGGATTCAACTGCACAACGCGGGTGTCGAACGGTCTTTGCAACAGCGCATCGTCCAGGCCGAAGATGTCGATGTCACCAACGGCAGCGGCATTCATGCGGTGCAGATGGCCGAATACAGCCTGTTGATGATGCTGGCCTTCGCCTATCAAATGCCCAAACTCCTGCAACTACAAACTAAAGCCGAATGGCCGGAAAAACCGCATCATATGTTTTTGCCGCGTGAACTGCGCGGGCAAACGCTGGGCATCGCCGGATACGGGGCGATTGGGCGCGAATTGGCGCGGCAGGCCAACGCCCTGGGCATGACCGTGCTGGCGACCAAAAATGATGTCAAACATCCTGCGGACACCGACACCTATACCGAACCGGGAACCGGCGATCCGCAAGGCAGCATCCCAGCGCGTTTATATCCGTCGGAAGCGTTGGCGTCGATGGTCACGGAATGCGATTTCCTGGTCATCACCGCGCCGCTCACCCCTGCCACCACCAACATGGTCAACGAGACTGTGCTGAACGCCATGAAAAAGACTGCGATTCTCATCAATGTGGCGCGCGGCGGCGTGGTGGACGAGGCTGCCTTGATTTCGGCATTAGCGGCGGAAAAAATCGCAGGCGCGGCGCTCGATGTGTTCCAGGAGGAACCGCTGCCCACCACCAGTCCCTTATGGAATCTCGACAACGTGATTTTGACGCCGCATATCGCGGGTAACAGCGTCCGTTATCACGAAAAAGCCGCCGCCCTGTTCGCCGAAAATTTGCAGCGCTACCTGGAAAAGCGTCCGCTCCTCAACCGCATTGACCGCAAACGGGGATATTGACCGTCGCAAATTGAATTCGATAACTGAAACACAAATGGACGCGATATGGCATGACCAAAGAGGAATTCGACGCCAAGTATCCAGCCGACTCCTGGAAAACCCGCAGCACTCACTTTTGAACCATTCAGCCATGCCCAGCGTTAGAAATTATGGCGGTGGCATTCGATGTCGTTTTATTAAAAGGAGTGAGACATGAAGAAATATAGTTTTGAGCAGTTCGCGGCGACCCGCCTGTTTTATCCGATTGTGTCGTATTCACCGGATGGTCAGCAGATTGCCCATGTCACCAACACCACCGGACAATATAACCTGTGGACGATCCCCAGCGGCGGCGGCTATCCGCGCCAACTGACCAATTACACCGACAACACCGTTCGCGGCGTCGCCTGGTCGCCGGATGGCAAACATATTTTGATCCAGGCTGACCAAAATGGCGACGAACAGCATCAACTTTATATCGTGGGCGCGGAAGGCGGTTGGCCGGAAGCGCTGACCAACAAACTCGATTCGCAGCACAACCCCGCCGACAGCGCCTGGTCGCCGGATGGCAAAACCATCGTCTACGCCGCCAACGATGTGAACCCCGGCGACATGGATACGATTTCGCGTGATATGGAAAGCGGAGACATTCGCCGTCTTCTGACTGGTGGCCTCTATTTTCCAGCCTCATGGTCGCCAGACGGAAAATGGTTAACTGTCATTAATTTCAGGGGCAATACCGACCAGGACATTTTGCTGCTCAACGTCGAAAGCGGCGAAAGTGTCAACACCACTCCCCATGACAATCAGGTGATCTTCGTACCCGGCCCCTGGGCGCGGGATAACAGCGGTTTTTATTTCGTCACCAACTCCGGGCGCGAATTCAACGGCCTCGCTTTTTACAACATCGCCGCCGCGAAGTGGGATTGGGTCGCCGCACCCGACCACGATATTGAACAGATTGGCCTTTCCAAAGATGGACGCCTGCTGATCTGGTCAGAAAATGTCGATGGCGCATCCAAACTCTACGGGCGTGATTTACAAGCGGGCACGGACTTGAATCTACCTGATTTGCCGGTGGGCGTGATCGGCAGCATGTCGATTGCGCCGGATGGCGGGCATCTGGCGATGATTTTTGTGCGCCCCGGCGAAGCTTCTAATTTGTATGAAGTCGATTTGCAAACCGGCATTGTGACCGCGCTCGGTCAGAGTATGCTGGGCGGCATTGATCCCGATGATATGGTCGAGCCGGAACTCATCACCTTTCCAACCTTCGATGGCCGCCAAATCCCGGCGTGGCTCTATCGTCCTCAAAACCAGAATGGGCCATTTCCGGTGGTGCTGTCGATTCACGGTGGGCCAGAGTCGCAGGAGCGTCCCGAATATATCTACAATGGCCTGTACCAATATCTGCTCAATCACGGCTTCGGCGTCCTCGCGCCCAATATTCGCGGCTCGACGGGTTACGGCATCACCTATCAAACGCTGATTCACCGCGATTGGGGTGGCGCGGAACTCAAGGACATCGAGCAGGCCGCGAAATACCTGCAAAGCCTGGATTGGGGTAGACTCGAATCGCATCGCGGTCTTTGGCGGCAGTTTTGGCGGTTTCGCCACCCTGAGTGCCGTGACCCGTCTGCCGGAATTATGGGCAGTCGGGGTGGATGTGGTAGGGCCGTCGAATTTGATTACTTTTGTCAACAATGTACCGCCCTTCTGGCAGCGCATGATGCGCGATTGGGTGGGTGATCCGACTGATGATCGCGAAATGCTCATCGAACGCTCACCGATCACCTATGTCGATGATGTCCGCGTGCCCATGCTTATCATCCAGGGCGCGAAAGACCCGCGCGTGGTCAAAAGTGAGAGTGACCAGATGGTGGAACGGCTGAAAGCGCGCGGCCAGGATGTGCGTTATTATGTCGATGAAGAAGAAGGGCACGGTGCAACCCGGCGTGTCAACCAGCTTAAATGGTGGAAAATGGTCGCCAATTATCTGGAAGAATACCTGCTGGATGAACCGGCTTGAAACTCCACAGCGCCATTTGCGTATACAATAGCAAGAAACTGTGAGTCAAAGTGAGGAATCAGATCATGGATTACGAAAATAACACTCCGGAAACCGAACCGGGGCAGGAACAAGACCCGAAGAATCCCTTCGAGACCTTTATCTATCATCAGCGTAAAGCGTTGGAAGAAACCGGCAAGGCGCTCGAAGCCCTGCTGCCAGAAGGTTTCCGCGAACACGGCGGCGAGGCCAGCCGCGAATTCGTCAAGGGTTTCAAAGCCCTGGTGGATGCCGCCATCACCGAAATCGAAAAGGCGACCAACGAAGGCAAGGGCAGCGATGGCGAAGGCGGCGATGATGAACCCCCTTCGACCACCGGCAAAACCAAAGTCAAAGTCCAGGTCGATTAGGTTCGCCATACACCACGACATTTGATGTAGGGCACGGCAATGCCGTGCCCCTACGATTCCCCTACCTGCACAAACCAGAATCAAACCCCAGCGTAGACCAACAGCCTAGCATCGGTTGAGCGCTGTAACATTTCCTCCCCCTAAAATGAATTTACTAAAGTCGATCATCCCAAAGATGGAGAACAAACCCATCCAACGGGCGACGAAGCAGGGCGGCATCCGTCCTACACTGAGAGTCAGTGGTGTTCCATCACTTCGGTTTAAAAGGGGAGGCGTGAATATTCATGCGGCACAAGGGAATCATCGTTATTGTGGTACTCATTTTGGCCTTCACGGCGGCGGGCATGACCCAGGCCAGCGGCACAGCGGCAGGCTATTGTTATCAGGCAGCGCGGCTGACGCCTGGAACAAACGCGCGTGTCGCACTGTATCCGAATCAACCCAATCGCATCCGAAGCGATGCATCATTTTACGCTACGGTGACCGGTTATATCCCAGCAGGCGGCGGATTCAACGTCATCAGCGGGCCGTATTGCAATTCCTACACCAACTGGTGGCAGGTCAGTTATAACGGCGTCACCGGCTGGACGGCGGAAGGCGATGGCGGCTCGGTTTACTGGCTGGAACCGCTGGCTTATATACCGCCACCTCCGGCTTGCTCGCTCCCGGCTCGTCTGTCCATCGGCGGTTATGGACGTGTCACACCCGGACTGCCCAATAGCCTCCGCAGCGGCGCGGGGCAGTATGGCGGGACGGTACGCATCGGGCAGATTCCGGCGGGCGGCACATTCAGCGTCGTGAATGGCCCGCAGTGTGCCAGTGATAATCGCTGGTGGTGGCAGGTGAGTTATAACGGCCTCACGGGCTGGACGGCGGAGGGTCAAAGCGGTGTTTATTGGCTGGAACCCTGGAATGGCAACCCCGGCCCGATCCCGCCGCCGATCCCTGTCGCCTGTGCCCTGCCGAGTCGTTTAGTTGCGGGCGGTTACGGACGTGTGACCCCTGGCCTGCCCAACTATGTACGCAGCGCCCCCGGCACGCAGTCTACCGGATCAAACAGCGCCATCATCGGCAACATCCCAGCCGGTGGCATCTTCTCGGTCATCAGCGGGCCATCCTGCGGCACAGATGGACGTTGGTGGTGGTACGTGAACTACAACGGTCTGATCGGCTGGACGGGCGAAGGTGAAGGTTACGGCAGCTATTGGGTCGAACCGTATTACGGGTACTAACCTGCGACCCAATTGAAATGAAATTTGGGCACGACATATCGTGCCCTTTTTGATTCTGTCCCCGCTCCACAAATTTCCCTGATTGACAAAATTCTCAAACCCTGTCACTATATCGCATATGGATATATCCGCAGTCGATATAGAGAAAGTCACTCATGACCAAAACGGCAGGATCACCACAGGATTTGTTGCCATTGTCCCCGGCAGTGTTCCACATTTTGCTAGCGCTGGCAGATGGGGAAAAACACGGCTACGCCATCATGCAGGAAGTCGCAGTCATCACGGACGGCGAGATGAAAATGGGGCCAGGGACGCTCTATGGCTCGATCAAACGGATGCTGGAAATGGGCTTAATCGACGAGAGCGACGAACGCCCTGATCCCGCAATGGATGACGAACGCCGCCGTTATTACCGCCTGACCTCATTCGGTGAATTGGTCGCGAAAGCCGAAAGCCGACGACTCGCAACACTTTTGCAGGCCGCATCCATGAAAAAGTTGATTGGAGGCAGCGGTTCATGAACACCAATCCTCGTGCATCCCATCTGCTCATCCTATCCGAACGGGTCTATCGTGCCCTGCTGATTTTGTATCCGGCCAATTTCCGCCGCGATTATGGACAACATATGGCGCAGGTCTTCCGCGATGTGTGCCGCGATAGGTATCGTCAAGGCGGCGCGGAAGCACTCGCAAAGTGGTGGGCGGCGGCACTGTTTGACCTTTTGCAAACCATCATCAGTGAACATAGAAAGGCAGGCTTCACCTTGTCAAAAGACAAATTCATCCACTGGAGCGGCTGGTTGTGTATTTTCGGCGGGGTTTTCTTCGCCGCCAGCAGCCTCAGCCAATTGCAAACTGGTTCGCAGACCTATTCCCTGTCGATTGCCGCCGTCGTACCAGGACTGGTGTTCATCACATTAGGGCTGTTGGGCATTTTCCTGCGCTACAACCCGCATATCAATCTATTTGGCAGGCTGGCGCTACTGGCGACGCTCATCGGCGCAGCTATCGCAACGGTGGGCTGGCTGCTCACCATCACCATAAGCAGCGACCTATGGGGGATATTCCTCGTCGGCTGGCTGGTATATCTGGCAGGGCACAGTGTTTTTGGCGGTTTCGCCGCAACGACCCGCCTGCTGCCCAAATGGAATTATGCGATGCTCATCGGGAGTGCGCTGCCGTTGACCATTCTCGTACTTTGGTTCGACAAGCAGGCAACGACGGGTGCAGATTGGGGTGCATTTGCCATGTTCCTACTGATCGGCATCGGCTGGCTGGTCACTGGAGTCGCGCTCAACAGCCAACCTTCCCCTTCGCTCCAACCCGCAAATTAATAAATTCTGTAGGGACGAATAAAACGGACGAAATATATTTCGTCCCTACAGTCTCCGAAATTGCAGGACATGATATATTCCCTTATTCCCGAATTTAACTTTCAACAATCAATATCACATCCTGATTCCCCTGAACCTTCTTTTTATCTTCAAACTGGCAACTGACTACTGGGTAGCTGGTAACTTTCCTACCCTTTTGGGTAGTCTTTCGTTGATTCGCGCGACCTGCCCTATCCAGCCGCGTAATGGCGTATATCGACAAGTAAACAAGGATAAGAAAAATGCAAAACATGTCGTGGCAAGAACGTGGATACGGGTATCGTGGTGGATGGGGGCCGCGTCCCGGCTTTTTCATCCTCCCCATGATTCTGATGGGCGTCCTGTTCTTCACGGTGCTCAAGTTCCTGTGGCCGCTGCTCCTGCTGGGCGCAGCCTTTATGATCGTGCGTAAGGTGATGATTCATCATATGTATGCAAACGGCGAACGGGGCGAATGGACAGAACAACAGCGCGAGTGGATGCGAAATCATCGCTTCGGCTGGCCGGGTGAACGAGGCGAAGGCCACCGGCACGGGTTTGGCCCACGCGGTCACTTTGGGCATCATGGCGAACCGGGTGAACAGGGCGAACGCAGCGAGCGCAGCCAATGGGGTCACGGACGACACGGCGGGCATGGTGGACATGGCCCCTGGGGTTGGGACTCGAATCAAGAGCAGCCCAAACGCAAGAACGAAGACGACGGTGACGACAAACCCAAACGCGACGGCAATACGCTGTACGTCTAAGGAATAATGATGATGTCGAGCACACCCATCACATCCCCTTCCAGCACCGCTATTGCGCGGCGGCTGGAAGGGAAAATCGCGGTCATCACAGGCGCGAGTAAAGGCATTGGCGCGGTCACGGCGCTGCGATTTGCGCGAGAGGGCGCAAAAGTGGTACTGGCCGCCCGCGACGAAGCAGCGCTCAACGGGGTTGCAAATCAGATCATCGCCTTAGGTGGTGAAGCGTTAGTCGTACCAACCGATGTGGGCGACGCAGCGGCTGTCGAACATCTCATCAAAACCACTGTCGATCATTTTGGTCGGCTGGAGATTGCCTTCAACAACGCGGGCGGCGGCAGTCGCCCAACGCCTTTAGCCGATATGCCGGTTGAAGCCTTCGATAACAGCATGGCGGTCAATCTGCGCGGCGTCTTCCTCGCCATGAAATACGAAATTCCGGCGATGTTGGCGGGTGGTGGCGGCGTGATCGTGAATATGTCGTCAACGGCGGGCCTACAGGGTGTGCTGGGCATGGGGAGTTATGCGGCGGCTAAACATGCAATCATTGGTCTGACGAAATCCGCCGCTCTGGATTATGCCCAGCAGAATATCCGCATCAATGTCGTCGCGCCGGGGCCAATTGTGACGGAACGCACCGCACAGTTGCCGGAAGGGGCACGCCAGCACATCAGCAGCGCTGTCCCGATGCGCCGCATGGGTGAAGCCGAAGAAGTCGCGGCGACGGTGGCCTGGTTATGCTCGGATGAATCGGGCTTCATCACCGGAGCCGTACTGCCAATTGATGGCGGACGGCTAGCCGGTTACGCCTGAGTTTTCAACTTACTTTCTCGCTCTGATTCGATGCATCGCCTACCTGCAACGCCCCCTCAAAAATAGGCCGCGTCGGATCGAAACTTGTAGGGGCGCACAATCCCTCGTGCGCCCCGTATCATTTCCTCGATTTACGCTTTTGATTGAACCCAATTGACCGCAAAATCGCGATAGGCTTCCCAGATTTCCGGGAAGCGCGTCACATTCGGGATATGGTTGACTTCCAGCAGATGCTTCGAGCCGTCCTCAGCGATGATGTAATCGTTGCCGATGATTTCCAGGCCGAAGCCATCCTTGACCTGCCAGGTATCGCACATCAATTCTTCATCAACCTCCATCATCGCCGCCTTCGCGTGATGAATCGACTTCAGCCAGTCATCGCCGTCCAGCCGGATTTGCCAGTAGCGTTCGCCGATGATGACTCCCCGCACCGCCTGCCCCTGTAAAAAAGGCTCGACAATACTAGGCTGCTCTGCTGTCCATGAACCCGTAAAGCGTTCCTTATTTTCGCCGCAGTGCCAGTTGCCCCATTTCGCGACACGTTCGCTGTCGCTCTCGAATCGCGCATACGGTGACGCATAACCGCGTGGATCGCCAAAACGGGTGTATTGCAGCGCCCGCACCAGACACGGCAGCTTCAAACGGCAGTCCATCATCGCGCGTGGATTGGGAAAACACGAACCGCCCCATAACGCCAACGCCGAAATAAAATCCATGTCGTCTTCGTAGATGCCGTGATAAATCACTTTGGAGACGGGCAGCATTCGCGGCCCGCGATCCGACTCCGCGAACAACTGTCCGTCCTGAATCAAAATTTTCGGCAGCGAAATATGCGCGATTACCGGTTGGTCAATCAGGTCACGGATCGCGTTCGATTCCGCTTCGTCCAAGCCAACAATCAGCACATAATCTGCCATCACAGCACCTCAAAGGTTCATAAAGGTTCACGAGAGTATCTATTCTAAATTTCGCGCGAATCAGAGTCAAGATGTAATTACAAAGCTCATGCCTCAGACCGCGTCAGGATGCAGCAGCTTGCGTGCCACCTGGAAACCGATAAAATCCCCACTCATCAAGATACGGTACAGGGGCAGCATATGAGTCAGGTACGGATACTGGGAACCGAGGATGCAGCCGCTTATCAGGCCGTGCGCTTGCGCGGGCTGCGTGAACATCCCGAAGCCTTTGGGTCATCGCTGGAAGAAGAAGCCGATACGCCCCTCGAAAAAACGGCGCAGTCGCTTGCGAAATCACTGCCCAACAATCCGCTTTTTGGTGCGTTTGTCGATGAGGAACTGGTGGGGCTGATCGGACTCTTCCGCGCCTCACACCTGAAAATGCGCCACCGGGCAACCATCGGCGCAATGTATGTTGCGCCCGAAGCGCGTCAGCAAAAGTTGGGTCGGGCGCTGCTGGACACGGCACTTGAATACGCCCGTTCGCTCGAAGGTCTTGAAGATGTGGTGCTGGCGGTGACGGTGGGCAACGACGCCGCGCGGGCATTGTACGCGAGTGCCGGTTTCCAATCCTACAGCAT
>JBDTNB010000228.1:0-9336 GCA_039933955.1 Chloroflexota bacterium | reverse complement strand
GTCTTCCAGATTTAAACGGCTTTCATTCAATGTCTTTACTCAAAAACAATTCATTGTTTCTCAAACTATTTTCTGGGAGCGCTCCCAGAATTAGCTAGAGATTACAACAATACCCCAGAGTTTGTCAAGCAATTTGCTAGTTGACATGCCATATATCCCGGAATTTCTGTGCAATACGCCCAAATAAGGACAGAATCTCCGACTAAATACTGAGGTTGCTATTTGCCTTTTCAGTCAATATAAGGCTAACCAGAGGGGAAAGGCCGGAAATTTGGACTGCAAACTGGGAAATTTCTCAGGTTTGCAATCCCGCCCAGAAAATCACCATAGACGATGAGGCTCGGTAATTATGTTGCAAAATGTTATACTCGCTCCCACTTATACAGTAAAAAATGAGGGAAAACCGATGACGATTCGCCTGTTATTGGTTGACGATCATGCCGTAGTTCGTCAGGGCTTGCGCATGTTCCTCAGCCTTGACCCGGACTTTGAGATTGTTGGTGAAGCCGCCGATGGCAACGCTGCCCTCAAACTTGCCCGTGAATTACAGCCGGATGTGGTGCTGATGGATTTGCTGATGCCGGGTATGGATGGCATCGAGGCGACGGGAATCCTGCGTAAAGAAATGCCGGATATTGAGGTTATCGCGCTCACCAGCGTGCTGGAAGACAGCTCAGTTGTCGGCGCGATCCGCGCGGGCGCAATTGGCTATTTGCTCAAAGACACCGAAGCCAACGAACTGATCCGTTCGATTAAAGCGGCGGCTCAGGGACAGGTTCAGCTTTCGCCGCAGGCGGCTGCCCGTCTGATGCGGGAGGTACGCGCACCGGAAAGTCCCGAAGCCTTAACTGAACGCGAAACCGAGGTTTTGCGCCTGCTGGCACAGGGGCAGTCTAATAAGGAAGTGGCTCGTGCCCTGAGCATTGGTGAAAAGACCGTCAAGACGCACGTCAGCAGCATTTTGGGTAAACTGAATGTGTCCAGCCGCACCCAGGCCGCTTTATACGCGGTTCGTATCGGGTTGGTCGCGAGTCTGTAAATTTTATGTCGGTGCGGGAACGGGTTAAGAAATCCAGTGCAAGCCGTAAATTGAGTCAGGAAATGCCACATTTTGATGCGCTAGCCGATGAAGTCAATATCCTGTATGCGGCCTCCAACCGCCTGACGCAGGCTTCTACGCCTGCCGAGTGGTTAGAAGCGATCAGCGGTTATGCGCGTGAGCAAGGGGCGACAACCGGGGTTTTGCTGTATATCGAGACTGATGAGACCGAAAACCCGGCGTGGTGCGAGGTCGAGGCATATTGGACAGTTGGCCCCGGTCAATCCGCCGATGTTGGTGCGCGTTTTAATCTTGCTGAAATGCCCAGGTTTGTGGCGATGTGGACACAAACCCCTGCCCGCCCGATTTTTGTCCCCGATGCTATCACCGATCCGCAAATTGATGAGTCAGCACGCAACCTGAACGCCTATTACAATATGCAAAGTTCGGTTGTCCTGCCTTTGAACAACAAAGGACGCTGGATTGGCTTTGTGATGTTCACCTGGAGTGAGCAGCGTTACTTCGACGAACGCGACAAACGGGTTTTCACGGCCATGATTCAGCAGGCCGCGCCCGTCATCGATTCAATGCGCCTGTTCGAAGATAACCACGAACGGGCAGCCCGCGCCGAGCATTTGTTGAAAATCAATACAGCACTGTCACAAGCGGATAGTGAAACCGATATTCTGGAGGCGCTGGCGCTGTATGCCAGTTCCCAGGATGTTGTTGCTATCTCGATGGATTATCTGGACTATACCGAATTGGATGCACCGATGCATCCGTCGATTTCGCAGACAGTCGCGTTGTGGAATGAAGGCAAATCTTACGCCTATGAGCGGGCGATTATGCGGCTTTACCGGACAGAAGAATTTGGAATCAACGACCTCGTCCGCTATCACCCTAACGATGTATTGTTTGTTGAAAGCATTGCTGACGAGAACCGTCTGTCGCTTGAAAATCGCCAATATGTGCTGGCGAATATGAAAAGTCGGGCGCTGGCAGTGATGCCGCTTTACAGCGGTGGGCGTTACCAGGGTGGGATCACGCTCATGTGGAATAATCCGCATGTTTTTTCCGACGAAGAACAGTATGTCTACTCGGCGATTTTGCAAACCCTGTCCTCGACGGTTGCCCGCCGCCGTGCATATCTTGCTGAAGAGGAAGCCCGCCGGGAAAGCGAACTCCTGTACCGTGCCAGCAAGGGCATCAACTCGGCGATGACATTTGCTGAGATTGTGGATGCCATTCATCCACTTGCCCCACCAGGGCTGCACCCCGTATTGCTGATATTTGAAAACTACAGTGCCGAACTTGCTTCGTATGTAGATGTCATTTCGACAGATCGCCCCGGCTGGAGTCACGGTAATCGTTTTCCAATGGCCGCCCTGCCCCTTTCGCTGGCTTTGACGCCGAGCGAAATTCTGGTGGTTGAAGATACCGCGAATCGCGATGAGCTTGACGAAGTAACCGCCGCGACCTTAGAGGCCAATGGCGTGCGCTCAATTATTGATGTTCCGCTGTTCCTGGCGGATCGCTGCATGGGGATCATGTCGTTTGAAAGTTATGAAACCCATATTTACCCGCCCTTTGAAAAACGGGTCGCTGCTGGTATCGCTGATCTGGTGGCTGCTGCTGTCGAGCGCATCCGCTTGCGTGAAAAAACTGATTCGAGCCGCATACGCGCCGAACTGCTGGCGCAGGTGAACGCCGCGCTGTCACAGTCCAAAGATGAGCAGGGCATCCTCTCATCGGTTTCGCTGCTGGCCGAACGCTATGGCGTTGCCCTTTCCACGCTGGCTTATCTGGACATCAATGCTGAAGGCAGTTTGCAGGCCATCAATATTGTGGCGCTGCGTTCCAGCGATGGTCGCAGCCCCCTACCCCTCAATTTTTTGCCAGTGAGTTACTTCCGGGTTGAGGATTATCCGATTATGCAGGTCGCGTATGCCAATTCGGATCAGCCGACCTTCATCGAAAATTCCCTCACCGATCCGCGTACTGATGATGGCAATACCCGCCATTTCTCAGAATCGCTGGATTGGAACGCGGTGATTTTAATCCCGCTCAAAGCAGGCGATCAGTGGCAGGGTTTGCTCACCTTCATCTGGAATACGGCGCAGGTTTTCAATGAGGATATGCACCGCCTTTTCATGTCGGTGCAGGCCCCGGCAACATCGGTGGTCGCCAGCCGCCGCGCCTATCTTGCCGCCGAAGAAGCCCGCAAGGAAAGCGAACTGTTGTATCGTGCCAGCGAGGCTATCAACGCCGCCAATTCTTTTGATGAAATCGCCCAGGCCGTAGCCCTTATTGACGGTGGCACACATAGTATCGCCCTGACACGCTGGGAAAATTACGACTTCGATACGGCGACCTACTTTGAAGTGTTAGCAACCGCGTTCAACAGCCCGCAGCGGAAGGGCAAACGTTATTCCATCGCCGATTTTCCGATGGTCTACAAAATGCCGCGCAAAGCCTTATGGGTTATCGAAGATATGACCAAAGACCCGCGCGTTGATGCGGTCAGCGCTGCGAGTTGGCTTCAAGATAATACATATGCCCGCATCGGCGTCCCGCTCACGCTGAATAACCATTGGATGGGCAATCTCGCTTTTCATTCGACGCGCCCGAAGACCTACAGCCCGCTCGATAAAAGGCTTGTGACGGGTATCGGCGATCTGGTGACGGCAGCTTTTGAGAGGATTCGTCTGCGCGAACAAACAGAAACCGGACGCCGCCGTGCTGAATCGCTGGCGAGTGTGAACGCGGCACTCTCTCAGGCTACCGATGAGTGGAGTATCCTGGCGGCGGTGAACGAATATATTGCTGAACTTAAGCCCGATTTTCTCTCGCTCAATTACATTGACATTGACGAAGATGGTCAGCCCATTCGGATGACCCCGATGGCGGTCATTGAATGTGGTGTGCCGTCTATCGGCGATGATGTGCTCAAACAGTCGTTTGTGCTGGCCGATTTTCCGGCGACAGTTTTATGGATGGACAATGCCAATTCAATTCTGATGCAGGGTGATATTCGAGGCGATGCCCGCCTCGAAAATCCCGATGCTACTTATTGGGCACGATGGCATTACCAAGCGCTGGTGTTGATTCCGTTGTACAGCGGGGGACGCTGGCAAGGGATTATCGGCTGCTCGTGGAAAGAACCGCGCGTGTTCACCGATTATGACCGTACCATGTGCAGCGCTTTGATTCAGACCGCCGGAGCCGTCGTCGCCAGCCGCCGTGCCTATGCTGCCGAAGAAAAAGCGCGCCGTGAAAACGAAGCCCGCGCCCATGAGCTGGAAACGGTTGCCAAAGTCAGCGCGGTAGCCGCCAGCGTGCTCAATAAAGATGAACTGTTGGACACGGTTTCCTACCTGACGCGCGTCAGCTTCAGCCAATATCACATTTTGATTTATCTGCTCGATGAAAAGGCTGAAAATCTGGTGCAGGCCATGCGCCCTGCTGAATCCAGCGCCAAACAAAATCACAGTGTTGCCTTAAACAGCCCTCGTTCGATGGTCGCCCGCGCCGCGCAAATTCGCCAGGGCATCATCGTCAATGACATCACCAACACGCCCGATTATTCGCTGACGCCGATTTTGCCGGAAGCGCGCTCCGAAATGGCTGTACCGATGGTCGTCGCGGATCGACTCATCGGCGTGCTCGACATCCAATCAGCCGAAGTTAATCGCTTTGCTGAGGACGACATTCGGGTCATGTCCACCTTAGCCGACCTGATCGCTGTCGCCGTCGAAAATGCCCGTCTCTATGAGCAGGCACAGGAAATTGCGGCTTTTGAGGAGCGCAACCGTCTCGCACGCGAACTGCACGACTCGGTTTCGCAGGCATTGTATGGTATCGCACTGGGTACACGCACAGCCCGCATTTTGTTGGATCGCGATCCGACGCGGTTGGCTGAACCGTTGGATTATGTCATGTCGCTGGCCGAGGCTGGTCTGACCGAAATGCGCGCACTGATTTTTGAACTGCGACCCGAATCGTTGGAAAACGAAGGTTTGGTCGCCGCGCTCACTAAGCAAGCGGCGTCAGTACAAGCGCGTCACGGCGTGGCAGTGACCACTGACATGGGCACTGAACCGCTTTTCACGCTTGATGTGAAAGAAGCTCTGTACCGTATTGCCCGTGAAGCCCTACATAATATTGTCAAACATGCCAACGCCAATCATGTCACGTTGAGCATGATTCATGAGGCCGCAAATATTCACCTGGAAATTTGCGATGACGGCAAAGGCTTTGACCCGAACGGCGATTTCCCCGGTCATCTCGGTTTACAATCCATGCGCGAACGAGTCGAACGTCTCGGCGGCAAACTCGCCATCACCAGCGCCCCCGGCGAAGGTACGAGCATCACCGTCGATATACCGCATACCTAAAATCTGCAAATAAAAAAGGGACACGACATGTTGTCGTGTCCCTACCAATCCGTTTTGCCTGCTGTTTAGTTGGCGGAAGCCTTCACACCGTTGGTTTTCACGGGGATTTGGCGCGGCTGCACAATCGGCGCTTTGGGCAGTGTCAGGGTCAACACACCATTTTCATAGCTGGCTTCCACTTTGTCGGCGTCAATCGCCTGCGCCAGGCGGATGCTGCGGCTGAATTTGCCGTAGCTGCGTTCCGACAATAACACACGGGTATTCTGATCTTCGCTGCTCTTAACCTGCTCGACTTCCCCGCTGATGGTCAGCACATCGTCCTGGAAGCTGATGTTAATTTTGTCAGCTTCGACGCCAGGAAGTGAGGTGTGAACGGTATAAGCCTGATCGGTTTCGTGGACATCCAGCGCCAGGGCATTCCCAGCCACTGCGGGACGAGCGCCGCGCCAGGTCTCTTCAAACAGGCGATCCATCGCGCTTTGCATCGCGGCCATTTCACGGATAGGGTTCCAACGAACAATCGTCGTCATTTGTGTAACTCCTTCAGAGTCGATTTATCGTTCAGGTGTTTAATGAACAACTATTACGATAATCCCGCTGTGTAGGAACCGTATAAGCGCACCATTAGAAATGTATCGGAATCAGCAAAATAGGTGATGAAATGCCTGTAATCTGAAAATAGCTGTTATACTTTTTCGCTTTGACTCATCCGTCATAACTATCCTAGAACATTCGTGCTTGACAACAAACAAAAATATTTTTACAATAAAATTAACTTTTACAATGAGAGTGAATTGATTATTTGATGCACGATGTACTGTACATTGAGGCCGTCGAACAGGCGGCTGCGCTGCTCCATCCGCTGCGGATGGATTTGCTCCAGCGCATGGAACAGCCCCGCACCTGCCCGGAATTGGCTGAGATGTTCGATTCGACGCCACAGAAAATCTACTATCACGTCAAAGCCCTGGAAAAAGCTGGCCTGATCGAAAAAGTAGAAGAACGCCGCGTGCGTGGTGCTGTCGAAGGTTACTATCAGGCCAAAGCACGTTCCTACTGGCTTGCGCCGCATCTGGTCGGGCAAATTGGCGGCGGGCGCGCCGCTCAGGATCAAACCAGCCTGCGTTTTCTGCTCAATCTCGCTGAAGAAATCCACGACGACATTGGGCGGCTCGGCCAGCAGTCCGAAGCCGGGTCGAATGTGCCGTCGCTGGGACTCTCCGCACATATCTACCTGCCGGATGGAGAACGCCGCGCGGCATTCCTGGCTGATGTGCAGGAAGTTTTCCAGGCATTAGCCACCAAATACGGCATCCCGCCTGACGAGATAGATGCTGATTTAATCGGCAAAGCCTTTCGGCTGATCCTGGCCGTTTACCCGAAGGATTAATTCGACCTATTGACCGTTAGCGCAAACGAAGGAGATCAATATGACCGAGCTTTTGCATGTCCAGATTGCCTTAAAAGCCGAACCAGAAGCTATCTACCAAGCTCTGACCGATAATTTGGCTGACTGGTTCGCGGAACACGCTGATGTGTCCGCAGCCGAAAAACGTTATGATTTCTGGGGACGTTTTACCCCTGGCACGCCGACCCGCGAAGAAGGCCAGCATCCCCTGCTGGCCTACGAAGCCGGAAAACATGTCAATTTTGAATGGCGTTCCCGTAGCTTCGAGAGCATCGTAGACATCCAGATCATTGCGCGTGACGGTGGAAACACAGTGGTCGTCCAGCAGGGAAACCCTAACAATCCCAGCCAGGACATCGGTTTTTCCACCGACGAGGATTTCTGGTTTCTATCCCTCGAAAATTTACGCCGCCACCTGGACGGCAAAGCGCCGGTGCGCTGCGATTTCTCCCAATCCATGCTGGGTGACATTCAGCACACGATTGAAATTGATGCTCCGCCGAGCACCGTATTCGATGTGTTGATTAAACCCGAACAAATGGAACGCTGGATCGCCAGCCATGCCACCGTCGAAGCGCAGGTAGGCGGCCAGTATGACCTCGGCTGGGGACAAGCCGAAAAAATTCTGGAATTCCTACCGGACAAAAAACTGAGCCTGGAAGGGGACTATGGCGATCTCAAAACCGTGCTGACCTGGACATTAGAAGGGTCGGGCGGGAAAACGCGCCTGACACTCGTACACAGCGGTTTCGCGCCGGATCAGAATACGGGCGGCCTGAAAACCGGCTGGCTGAACTTCATGAGTTGGGTGAAGTCGATCAGCGAGTATGGGGACGATTGGCGGCCTGCCATCAAACGCATACAACCTGGCATGGAATCGTATTATCCGGCCTCGTTCAATATCGCTCAATCCGACCTCATAACCGTCTAAAGGAGACCTATCTTGGCACAACGTTCAATTGTTCATGTTGAAATTCCAGCCGCAGACCGCGAAGCCGCCAGCCACTTTTACGGCGAGATTTTCGGCTGGGATGATTTTCAACAGGAAAATCTATGCCAATCCTGAAAGATTATCATCAGTTTGACGGCCTCCATTGGGAAACCGGAACGGCGCGCAATGCGCTCGATTACCAGGGCGTCACTGCGCCACACACGGGCAAGCCCCTCAGCGAGGCGCTGTTGTTTGGGATTAGCGGCGGGGTCATTGCCGGATATTTTGCGTTCCAGTACAAAGGTTTTGATCCCTGGTTACACTTTCTGACGCGCAATACGCTCGATCCGATGCCTACGCTGCGAGACCGGTTGGGCATAGTGGCGCAGGTGAAGCAAACCGATAACCCTGAAAAAGGATTGAAAAATCTGACTGATGCCCTGGATGCAGGCAAACCCGCTCTTGTGTGGGCGGATATGTTCAGCTTGCCGTACAACAACCTCAAGGGCGGAGACGAAAACGGGGCGATGTTCCCGGTTTTGGTTTACGGGCATGACAGCGAAACGGTACACATCGCAGACCGCGCCAACGTTCCACTGACGGTCAGCGCCGATATATTTGCAAAAGCCAGAGGCCGCACGAGCACAAATAAGTACCGATTGATGATCCTGGACGCGCCCGACCTGGACAAACTACCGGGAGCCGTCGAGGCGGGTATTCGCACGACGACGGCTTACATGCTGGATGAACCGCCGCTCAAACCGATGAAAGGTAAGTTTGGCCTGGATGCGTTCCAGCGCTGGGCGGATTTGTTGGGCAGCACTAAAAAAGATGGCTGGGCGAAAGCATATCCGGGCGCAAAATTGTATGGCATATTGCTGACAGCCTACCGCTACATCAACTTGTGGGGAACCGGCGGGAATGGTTCACGCGATCAATATGCTGATTTTCTGGACGAAGCGGCGCTGATTTTGAGCACCCCCGCTTTAAATCAGGTCGCGGGTTTGTACCGCGAGTCGGCCAAGCTGTGGACGGAATTGAACCGCGCCCTTTTGCCGGATGATGTTCCAGCCTTCAAGGAAACCCGTGAACTGATGCAGCGCCAGTATGATTTGTTCATCACCAAAGGCGGCGACTCGCTGGCGGAACGGGCTGACATCAGCAAACGACTGGACGCGATCCAGACTGATATTCGCAAATCATTTCCGGTCAACGAGGCGGAAACTACAGTCTTGCGGGAAAATCTACGAGTGCATGTGCTAGCTGTCGGTGAGGCCGAACGAACAGCCGTTATCGCGCTGCGCGAAGCTGTTGGCTAATTGACCCCACCCCCTAACCCCCTCCCCGAATTCAAGGAGGGGAGATAAAACATACCTTGATTGCTAGTTGCTTATTGTTACCCCCTCACCCCACGCCTTCGGCAGCCTCTCCCCCGAATTCAAGGGAGAGGGGCTAAAAATCGCACAGCGTTTTGTTCCCTCCCTGAATACCGCTTCGCGGGGCTTCGCACGGGGAGGGCTAGGGAGGGGTCAATAAAGGCAAAATCTCTGATTAGCAATCACGG
>JBDTNB010000227.1:0-9354 GCA_039933955.1 Chloroflexota bacterium | reverse complement strand
CGACGGCTGGGAAGTTGCCATTGCCAACGGCGACACCACTGGGGCCTTGCAGCAGGGCTTCTGGCACAGGCCAACCAGCTTCCTTCAAGGCGATGCTGAACAGCGTGTTCTTGGTGATGACGAATTTGCCGTCGATTTCGCGCAGTTTGTCGCGCATCGTGCTCACCTGGGCAACCGACAATCCGTTGTATTGGGTGATGACGATGCCATTGGTGCTGCGCAGCAAATCACCATAGATGCCGACCAGTTCTTCTTTGCGTTCGCGTGAGATTGCCAAGCGTGTTTCCTCCTTTCCTTAGAAGTTTCCAGTTACCAGTTCTCAGTTTCCAGTTTTTACTGGTAGCTGGAAACGGGCAACTCTGCAACAAAAAAACGGCCTCCGCACATAGGGAGGCCGCTGTTGGAGTCACAACTTGTGATCGACAGTGGGCACTCACCTCGGCAGGATATTAAGCAAAAGCACCTGCTGTCTGCGGCAAAGTTCGCTCAGTTGTTGAGTTGGATTATAGCGTAGCGGATAGCACAAATACAAGAGTGAAAACCTTATAAAATCACTCTGCCTTTAAATATACTTCATTGAATTTCAACCGCACTTTTTTGAATCCATCCTATCTGTCCATCTTCAAGCTGCACTTTGTAAAATCCAACGCCAGCGAAGCTCCCCGTACTGATAACGTTACCACATACACCAGCATATAAGAAATCGATGAAACTGCCACCTGGTGATGTCGATAGAGGAGTGACTTGAGCTAATACACAGACATACTTTCCATCGTTGGTAGGAGCCAATGTTGGTATACTCGGAATAATTGAGGGATCAACCGTTGGGATTTGTGCCGCATTATAACTTCGAACTAAAACTTGGGTTGAAATCCAAACTGCTCCCAAAGTCGGATGCAACACAAGAAGCCATTGCTCATTTCCGTCTTTTGCTATTATTTCAAAAGAGTCCCCTTTTACGGCAGTACCTATTGGCGGATATTGCGTACTTGGCCCAGAACGCAAATTAGCTGTATCGCTATTCACAGTGACCAATAGCGATGCAATATGAGTAAAAGTAGGGGTCGATATTGAGGTAGGCGTATCCACTGCTTTGGAGAAAAAAGTAGACGTTGGTGAGATAGTGATACTCAACTTTTGGGTCGCAGTTGGTATGTCCGCGACACTCTGGGTTGACGTAGCAGTTTGTGTCAGTAGAGCATCAATTATATTGTCGCCTTTGCCACCGAGTAGATATTCACGGTTGCTAATAAATGCTGCGCCTACAATTGCAGCAATAATCATTCCTGTGATAATCGCACGGCGCGGAGTTAGAGCTACACGCCATTTCGGCTTTGATAAGATAGTTGGTACATGTGGCAAAGAAACAGGAACGGGAGTAATTGGCTGTGGCGATATGGTTTGTAATTTGGCTGCTGATTTTGTAATGGCAGCATGTAATTTATTTATCCCATTCCGAATACCCGATGACATATCAACATACTGAATCTGCTTCATTTCATTAGGAATAGCTGTTCGCCCACGAACCTGGACAGGTATAATCTGTTTTTGTAGACGTTGAGCTTCGTGATATTCAGCTAAACAGTATTCAGATATCAATGACTCGTTCGAGAGAAGATAGATAAAAAGATCGCAGCTAGCGATTTGTCGGAGAATTTCATCCCACCATAGCTGTCCACCATATATATTCTCATCAACCCAGACATTTTCTAGTTCATAAACTTCACGTAGCAAAACAACTAATTCGTCAACAAACGGACGATCTACATGACTATAACTGATAAAAATGCGCGGCATGGAAAACCTATCAATAAGATAATTAACTGAGATGTATTATAGTCTGAAGATTTTTAACAGACAAATAAGCGGAATTAAATTATAAGTATTGACGTTGTGCTTAAATATGGCCTGTCATAAAGTTTCAAATTTCGAACCGAATGTTCGAACAAATGTTTCGCTTCGAGAGTCGATTTTGGAGTATCCTGACAAGTGCCCTTTTATCATTTTCTGGCAACTGGAAACTGCCAACTGATAACTCTTTTGGATGTTTCCCTCATCCACCACCAAAACCCCACCCGTTTTGGAAAACAGCCGAAACATCCAAAGAAAGTGCCCATTTTCAGGGCAAATTTTTTGGACGGGTTTTTGAGAAAAGTTGACGATGGCGAGTATGGCGGCAGCAAACCTGTTTGTCAGGCGACGACGACGACAATCAATCCGACAGGCGTTCGGCGAGGCCGGGTGCGGCGGCGTCGCGGACGATGACCTGCGGCGTTTTGTGCCATGCGGCGCAGTCTCCCAGCGCGGTTTTCAACTCAGCGACCAGCGCATCATCGACGACTACGCCCGGTTCAAAATGCACAGCCTTGATTTCAAAAACGCCTTCTTTGCGATGAGCCTTAGGATCGAGGCGGCCAATCAGTTGATTGTTATACAGGATCGGCAGCGTGAAATAGCCATATTTGCGCTTCGGGCCGGGGGTATACACCTCGATTTTGTAATCGAAGTTGAACAGGTCGAGCGCCCGTTTACGATCCCAGACAATCGGATCAAACGGTGACAGGAAGGTCGTTTTGGAACGCGGAATTTTACCCTTCGCGGCAGCCTCGACCTGCTTGAGGTTATCAGGATGGATGTAGCCGGGGGTTTTCCAACCTTCGACTTCGACGGTCATCACAGCGTCGCGTTTTTCCAGGCGTTTGAGGGCAGCGGTGGTATCGGCCTTCGACAAACGAAAATAATCGGCGATCCATTCCGGTTTGGTGACACCGAGCGCCTGCAAAGTATTGAGGATGAATTGGTCGTGCGCCTCGGCCAGGGTTATGTCGGGCAGCTTATCATGATCCGGCAGCACCCGCTCGCGCAAATCATAAATCCGCTGGAAATTGTGGCGCTTGCGGATCATCAAATCGCCCGCATAGAAGAGATATTCCAGGGCAACTTTCTCTTCTTTCCAATTCCACCAACTGCCCTTCTGGCCGTCGCTGCGCTCAAAATCCGACGAGCGCGTTTCGCCATTGGTGCGGATGTGATTCAGCACCATGTCGGCGATGGCGGCATGTTCATCCAGCCATTTGCGGGCGCGTCCGCCCATCCAGGGGCCGGGACGATACAGTGGATAATCTTCAATCGGCAGGAAGCAAGCGGCGTGTGACCAGAATTCAAACAACGCTCCTTCCGCCAGCAAATCTTCCAGCCAGCGCGGATCGTAGTCACCGAGGCGGCTCCACAGCACCAGATAAGGGCTGCGGGCGATGACGTTGATGGTGTCGATTTGCAAAATGTGCATCTGGCGGATGATGGCGCGCACATCTTTTTTAGTCGGTGTTTTTTGTGGGGTTTGTTGCAGCCCCTGCGCGGCAATCATCAGACCGCGCACGGCATCCTGCGAGAGTGTTTTCATCGGTATCACTCCGGTCACTATGAGATCGGATAAAGTAATGCCGATTATAACAAGTGGAACTTTTGTTCGCCAGCCAAACCGAGAAATCAAGCATTCAGGAGTTCGATAAATTCGTCTACGGTCAGCCCAGCGTCGCGGATAATACGCCTGAGTGTACCAGCGGCGAGTTCTCGCTTCTCAGGAACAGTAGTTTGGGCGAAAGGATGATCGCGGCGCAGTGTGATATGGCTACCGGTTTGGCGAACAAAATAAAAGCCTGACTTGGGATAATGCTCGGATACATTGTCGGCTGGAAACACGCGGCAATTTGGTCATGCAGGTACAATTTCTACCCTTGCCGTCTCAAAATTCGGATACTCATCAGGCACAGGCAATCCATCAGCTTCTAAAGCCTCAACATAACCCTGAATTGCCTCTTTAACTCGTTCGATGGCTTCTTCTCTCGTATTGCCATCACTGCCGCATCCCGGCAAACTCGGTACTTCAGCAATCCAAACGCCATCTTCATCGGTATAGAGAATGACATTTCGCAACATCTGTCACTATCTTTTCGTTAAGCCTGACATTTAGATTATCGCGTGTCAGCTCTCAAGTCCAGCCAATCCATTGTATTGGCGTCCAGTTTCATATCGAGCGCGTCCATGTTGGCGCGGAATTCGTCGGGCGTATTGCAGCCGACCAGCGCATAAACTTCCAGCGGCGCACTCATGATATAGGCCAGCGCCACCTGGGGAATGCTCAGGCCGCGTTCTTCCGCAAGCTGGCGGGCACGATCCAGACGGCGGAAATTGTCCTCGTAGCAGTAGGACATGACACAGACTTTATCAAAATAATTGTCGAAGCTTTCAAGATTATCACGGGTGAAACGCCCGGAGAAAAAACCTCCGGCGAGGCTTGACCAGGTGAACAGCGGCATCTTTTCGGCCTGATACCAGGCGCGCGCCGCCTCATTTTGCGGCCCGCTGATGCTGACACATCCCGGCCAGGGTTCTTTCACCTGCTCGGCGAGGCTGAAATTGGGGCTGCTGGCGACAAACGGCGTCAGGTTATGGGCGAAAGCATATTCATTTGCGGCCTGGATGCGCTCCGGCGTCCAGTTGGAACCGCCGAAAGCATTGATGCGCCCAGCCTTCAAATGCTCGTTCAGGGTTTCAATAATCGGGCCGACGGGCTGCGATTCGTCGTCACGGTGAAGGAGATAAAAATCAATGTAATCAAACTTGAATTCACGGAGCGAGGTTTGCACGTCAGCATTGATGTCGGCAGGCGTCACGCGCTTTTGTTCGCCCTCCGGATGCGCACCCTTGCCAATGATGACGACCTGATCGCGGACGCCGCGTTCGCGCACCCACTGTCCGACAACTCCTTCATTTTTGCCACCCCCATACACGCGGGCGGTATCGAAGGTATTGCAGCCCATCGCCAGCACGCCATCCAATAACGCAAAACCGGGTGTGCCGTTGGCATCATTAATCATCAATGTTCCCTGAACCAGCCGGGAGACGGGTTTTTCGATGCCTGGAATAGAACCGTATTGCATGATATAAACCTCGATGAATACTTTAGTCTTTAGCTTTTAGTCGTTAGTCGATAGTCAAAAACAAGTCAGTTAAAAGTAACGAGTTAAAAGTTGAAAGCCATACTTCTCTACTTCCTTTTAACTCGTCAATACATAAGTTACCGTGATTGCTAGTCAGAAGTTTTGCCTTTATTGACCCCTCCCTAACCCTCCCCGAATTCGGAGAGGGAACCAAATGTAGTCCGGTTTTTAGCCCCTCTCCCTTGAATTCGGGGGAGAGGGGTTGGGGTGAGGGGGTAACAATAGGCGACTAGCAATCAGGGTAAGTCATGATTTTAATGCTATTCGTTCGGATATTTCAAATTCCATTGGGCGCGAATGGTATCCATTGTCACCATGATGGCGCGGGTTTCATCGAGCGTCATGGTCTCGCTTTCGAGTTTTCCGGCCCGGATGCAGCGGCCTACTTCTTCGGCCTCATAGTTGTAACCGTTGCCGACACGCGGCGGCGCAATCACTTCTTCGGCTTTGCTCGCGCGTTTCAGGATCAGTTGGGAGGCATTCCACCAGGGCGATGGTAATTTTATGGAACCTTCCGTGCCCATGATAAACGCTTCCTGGGGCGTCTCGGTACGGCTGGCGGAAGACAGCAGCGCGATCTGCCCTTTGTCGTAGCCGAATAAATAAGCTGACTGCTCATCAACACCGGTTGTGCCCAACGCAGCCTGCGTGGTGATCGTTTGCGGTGAGCCAAAAAGCATATAGGCCAGCGAAATCGGATAGATTCCCACGTCGAGCAGCGCACCGCCGCCCAACGCCGGATCAAACATGCGACCTTCTTCATTGAAATTGGTGCGGAAGCCGAAATCAGCCGTCAGCATTCGCACTTCGCCAATCGCGCCCTCGGCAATCAACTCGCGGGTGCGGATGAGCGCGGGCAGATAGCGTGTCCACATGGCTTCCATCAGGAAAATATGTTTCTGGCGCGCCAGGGCGATGACTTCATCGGCTTCCTTGACATTGATGGTGAAAGGCTTCTCGCACAGCACTGCTTTGCCATTTTCCAAGCATAATTTGGTGTTGGAGACATGGAACGGATGAGGCGTGGAAATATAAATTGCATCGACTTCCGGGTCTTGTGCCAAAGCTTCGTAAGTGGCGTAGCGGCGCGGGACGTTGAACTCTTCTGCAAATTTATCGGCAGCGGCCTGCGTTCGTGAACCGACGGCGACCAACTGTGCGCCGGAAGCAGTTTGCAAACCTGTCGCGAATTTGTGAGCGATATTGCCCGTCCCCAAAATTCCCCAACGAATTACGTCAGCCATTAATGAAACTCCCCGTTGTATATGCGGCTCAAATGAAAAATATACGCTAAATTTACGTGTTTCGTGCATGAATAGCAATTATGATCTCGCGCATTGTAACCTGTCCTGGCGCGGCGCGCCTATCAAAAAGTGAAAAACTAAATCCACATGGCAACGGCATTTGTCAGTTACCGACGAAAACCCAGTGCAATCCTGGCGCAGCTTATTGCGAAAGACCTGAAAGCACAGGGTATCGAGGTCTATCTGGACATCGAACGTATGGAAAACGCGGGCGCATTTCCGACGCGGTTATTCCAGGCAATTGATGCCTCCGATGTATTCGTTTGTCTGCTGGGTGACGAAACACTGGACTCGGAATGGGTACAGAACGAAATCCAGCACGCGCACGAAGTCGGCAAACCGATGATCCCGGTATTTCAGGAGAGTTTTGAACCGTTCCCGCTGGATGAATCGCCAACGCCCTATATCAAAACGCTGCTGGAATACGACGGTGTCTATATCTTTGACATCAAAAATGTGTATGTGCCAGAAGCAGTGGAAGCCCTGGCACGGATCATCGAGAACACGGCGGCCTGGGCCAAACAAACCCCCGCCCCGCCGGATACCGGACAAGTGCCAATTTTGAGCGTAAACATCGAAGCGCTGACCGGACAGCAGTTCGGCCAATATCACATCACCGATTTGCTGGGCATCGGCGGTATGAGCGCAGTGTACCGAGCACATCAGGAAAGTTTGATGCGCGATGTGGCGTTGAAGGTACTACCCCCCTCGTTCGCTTCGCAGCCCGCATCGTTGGCGCGATTCTTACTCGAAGCCCGCACGGCGGCGGCGCTGGAACATGCCCACATCGTCCCGGTATACGATTACGGCAATTACGGCGGCCTGAGTTTTGTCGTGATGCGTTTGCTTTCGGGGGGATCGCTGGCAGAACGGTTGACGATGGCAGAACAAGCCGAACAAAATGGCTTACAACTCCCCTCGCTGTATGAAATCGCGGGAATCCTCAAATCGCTGGCGAGCGCGTTGGATTACGCCCATTCACGCGGCGTGATCCACCGTGATATTAAAGCCAATAATGTGATGTTCGATGACCAGGGCAGCCCGTATCTGGTCGATTTTGGTATTGCCAAACTGACCCATTCTGCGAATTCGCTGACCGGTACAGGCGTGGCGATGGGTACACCGCTGTATATGTCGCCAGAGCAGTGGCGCGGTGAAAGCGTGACCCCGGCGGCTGACCAATATGCGCTGGGCGTGACGACTTACGCGATGGTCACGGGACACTTGCCTTTTGACGCACCCACGCCCTATGCACTGATGCACAAACATCTGACCGAGCAGCCGCCACCGCCGCAAAATTATCGCGCTGATGTGCCGGACGCGCTCAAAAAAGTGCTTGAGCAGGCGATGGCGAAAAAGCCGAACAACCGCTTCCCGTCGGCCAAAGCCTTCGCCGACGCCTTTGAAACGGCTGTCCAGGAAAGTGGGATTGAGAATAAGTCCACCGAATTTTTCACATCACAGTTACCTGACCGACCCCAGAGAATCCTATCACCGCTGGTGGGCGGGACGCCTGACCCTCAAGGAGCGATGCCCATACATCCGCCACAGACCCCTTCATCGGGACAGAAGTATGGGACACCTCCGCCTGGATTATCTGTCAATAATGCCCTAACGCCTTTGGATGAGCAGTTTCTGATCACCAATCCATCGGCGACGCTGCCCTCCGGGACGCCAACGCCGACTGCGCCCATCCCAGTGAAACAGGCCACTCCGCCACCTGCGCCGCCCGGTTATATGCATCAAATGACACCAACAGGGCAGTCGATTTTTGTGCAGCAGCCCGGATTGCCTACGCCACCGCCCATTTTCATGCCTCATCCAGGTTCAACGCCGATGGATCAAGCGCAAATCTTTATCACGCCACAGCCCAGACGAAATGCAATACAGCGCTGGTTAATACCGGCAGTGATCGCACTCATTGCCCTGATTGTCGTGGCCCTCCTCGTTGCACAAAATCAACAAGCGAAGAGCATCCTTCAGGAAACCCAGGTTGCTATCGACGCGACCAATAATGCGGTGCAATTGCAACTGACGATTGACAGTGCTACGCAAGCGGCGCTGGTGCTTTCGGTGACGGCAACCGCTTCAGTAACTCCGACACCGACTGATACAGCCTCGCCCACGCCGGCCACACCGGTTATTCAGGCGCTTACCCAAGTGGCGGCACGACTTGGCCCCAGTACCAACTATCCGATTATCGCAACGCTGGATGCTGATGGCAAACTGGATGTAACCGGCGTCAGCGAAGATGGCGGTTGGTATCAGGTAATTCTCGCGGACGGGACACGCGCCTGGATTGTCACGTCATCTACACTGGTGAATATTTTTGGCAATCTGGATCACATTGAAGTGATGCCAGCGCCGACAGATACGCCCGCACCTTCGCCGACGGCCAGCCCAACGAAAAAGCCTTCGCCAACACTTGCGCCGACGGCTTCGCCCACCATAACCGCTACAGCGACTATGACAATGACCCCGGTTCCTACGCTGCACACGGGCGGCACGGCCCAGGTTTCGGCAGGCGACTTCGGTTTGGCGCTGCGGGATGGCGCGGGTAAAACTTTTAATCTGGTGGTCAACCTGACTAACCAAACCCTGATTGACATCGTCGACGGGCCGGAAGTGGTTGACAGCACCAATTGGTGGAAAGTGCAGTCGCCGGAAGGCCAGAGTGGTTGGGTCGAGGCGGAAACCGATGGCAAGGCGAATCTGGTTCCGAAAAGTTAAAAAGAAGAACAGAGGAAAAGATTAAAACCAGGGCGTTCACATGAACGCCCTTATGTTTTCCCGTAAATAGGTCAGATTCAAAATGGATTTTGATTCAGCCTGAAATTATGGTCGGAAAATCGTTAGATTGTGTGGCAAGTGCAAGGTAAGCCGTTTATACTCTCTATTATCGGGGCATTATCGTAGAGACCAACCTCAAAAAGGTCTCACACCCCATAATCAACAGCATCCACCATTGGACGGGTTATGGCGAGTGTATATCTCAGTTACCGGCAGAAGCCGAGCGCGGCGCTGTCACAACTTGTCGCCCAGGATTT
>JBDTNB010000226.1:0-9360 GCA_039933955.1 Chloroflexota bacterium | reverse complement strand
GCGGCGAAGAAGCCTTAGAAATGATGGGTAAACGCGAATACGATGTCATCCTGACGGATATTCGAATGCCTGGATTGACGGGCGTTGATCTACTCAAACGTATTAAAGATATTGCGCCGGACGCAATTGTCATTTTGATGACCGGTTATGCCAGCCTGGGAACCGCCGTAGAAAGTTTGCGGTTGGGCGCGCACGATTATCTGATTAAACCAAGTTCCAGCCAGGACATCCGCCAGAGTGTCTCACGCGGGGTCGAACGGGCACGTAATCTGCGCCGCCGTCGGGCGCTGCTGGACGCGATCCGCAGCAATGTTTTTGAATTGACGCGCGCGGATGTGGAAGCCCTGACCGCCGTGTATGAAGATGAAGATCAACCCCCGATTGAGCAGCGCATCGAGAGCATGAGCAGCATGGACTCGGTCAATTCCAACATGACGTTGGGGCCGCTGACGATTTACCCCGGACGTTATCAAATTTCGGTTGGCGACCAGCCGATTGACCTGACTCCTACTGAATTTGACCTCCTCCTATATCTGGCGGCGCATCGGGGCCGGGTGGTTTCGTGCCACGAATTGGTGCGGGAGGTACGCGGTTACGCGGTGGATGAAGCCGAAGCACGCGAAGTCATTCGCCCGCATGTGAGCAACCTGCGGCGCAAGTTGAAACAGACCGGGCAGGATGCCGACCTGATTGTGAACGTGCGCGGCATCGGTTATCGCCTGAGCGAAACAGGTCAGTGAGTCGTTTAAAAGCACAACACAAAGACTCAAAGGTGCTAAGACACAGAGGGGAAATTCAAACCCTATGTGTCTTTTTGTTTTTGTGCTCTGTAGTGTTTTCAATTGCTCCTGTTCATGCCCAGGATGATCCGCTGGCGGGATTGACGCTGGAACAAAAAGTGGCGCAAATGCTGATCGTCAACCTGTTCGGCAGCCAGTTGAATGCGCCAGGAAAAGCCTTTCTGGAACAATGGCAACCGGGCGGGGTGGTGCTGATCGGCGAGAACGCTGGCACGCCGGACGCGGTAGCCCGATTAATCAACAGTTATCAGCAGGCGATCACCGACGCGGGCGGCCTGCCGTTGTTGGTGGCGGTGGACGAGGAACCGGGGCCGATCTCCCATTTGAAAGATGGCTTCACTCAATTTCCGACGCCGACCTTGATTACCGCGACGGGCGATCCGCAGATGGCCTATGCGGTGGGGCAGGCGATTGGCGATGAACTGCGGGCGGTGGGCGTGAATATGACGCTTTCGCCGATTGCTGACCTGGAAACCAACCCCAAAAATCCGATTATTGCGCGGCGTTCGTTCGGGAATGATCCGGTGCTGGTCAGCCCAATGATCGGCGCGTTCGTGGAAGGCACACAGGCAGCGGGTATCCTGGCGACGGCTAAACATTTCCCCGGTCATGGTGACAGCAGCAGCGATTCGCACACCAGCCTGCCAGTGATTGACCTGAGCAAAGACCGTTTGGAAAGTGTCGAACTCGCGCCGTTCCGGGCGGCGATTCAATCCAATGTCGCGGCGGTGATGGTGGCGCATATCTGGTATCCGGCGCTGGAACCGGAAGTTAATTTGCCAGCGTCGTTATCGTCTAACATCATTACGGGTGTGCTGCGCGGCGAACTCGGTTACGATGGGTTGGTGATGACCGATGCGTTGGACATGGACGCGATTGATGTGACCTACACTTATCCCGAAGCGGTCGTCAAGGCGATCCAGGCCGGGGTTGATATGGTGATTTCGGCGCATATCGGCCTGAATACGCAGGTCGAGGCGATCCAGGCAGTGAGGGACGCCGTTCATGCCGGGACGATTTCGGAAGACCGAATTGACGAGTCTGTCCGGCGCATTTTAGCGGCGAAAGCAAAATATGGCATCCTGGATTGGAAGGCGGTTGAACCCGCGACGGTCAGCCAAAATATCGACCTGGATGGACACGCAAAATTGATTGACGATTTGTTCCGTAAAGGGATAACCGTAGCGCTTGATCCCAATCATCTGATTCCGTTGGCGGCGGATCGTTCAGTGGGGATTGTTTATCCCACATCGCGCTACCAGATCGTGACGGAATGCGGGCAGTACCGGAATGACATCCGCTGGGCGGGCGTTTCGGACTCGCCAACCGAAAAGGAAATTGGCGCGGCGATGACGACGGCAAAACTGGCCGATACTATTGTGGTGTTCACCCAGAATGCTGACGACAATACGCATCAGCAATCGTTGGTGAAGGCACTTCCGCCAGAAAAAACCCTCGTGGTGGCCTTGTGGTCGCCCTATGACCTCACGACGTTTCCGGGAATCGCGGCGTATATGGTGACGTATAGTCCAGCGCGTCCGGCTGTTCCGGCGGCGTGCGGGATTTTGTTTGGGGCGATTCCGGCACAGGGACGGTTGACGGTTGGGCTGCCCGTTACAGCGCCATGAGACGTTTGAGACGCGGGAGATAATCAGCGTCGTCGAGCGGGTCATAGTCGGGATTCAGGTATTTGTTGATGAAATGAGCGATCACATCCGGCTTGTAGGTTGAGAGGTCAGAGTCGAGTTCCCACTGTGCCTCGGCGAGGAGCAGCGCGGCTTGACCGACATGCGCCAGCGAATCGGTAAGGCGGCGGGCGTGTGCCTGGGCATATTCCTCACTTGATCCGGCAAGGCGCAGCAAAATTTGCCGGGATTCTTCTATACCCTCGCGCGTCAACTGCGCATAGTCAGATAATGTCGGATGAGCCACCTGATCCAATGTGCTGGTCATGGCGCGGAAAAAGGGTTCGTGGATGCCGTAGCGGACAATATCGCGCAGGACTTGCAGGCAGAGGACATTGTGCGTGCCTTCCCAACTTTCCAGGACGACCATATCGCGATATAGGCGCGGCAGAATGCTAAAGGATTCGATTGCACCGTTGCCACCAAAAACTTCGATGGCGCGGTGTACCATCTCCGAGCTACGAATGCTGGTGATGTATTTGTTGACGTTGACAAACAGGCGATAGACTGCCTTGTCGTCGGCGGCGTCGTCGCCGGTCTCAATGGTGTCAAGCAGATGCGCCAAGTAGAAAGAGGAGCTTGCAGCGGCGGCGGCGGCGGCGAGAATGTCGGCGATGGCTTCCTGCACCAGCGGATAATTGGCGATGACCGTACCGAAGGCTTGGCGATGGCAGGCATAGCTGCTGGCCTCAATGTAAGCGCGGCGCATGATCCCGGCGCAGGCGACAGCATTCATCAGCCGGGAGGTATTCAGCACCAGTTCAACCACATTTTTAAAACCGCGATCCAGCGCACCAATCGGATAAGCAACGGCATCGCGAAAATCGAGTTCGGCGCTGGCGAGGGTTCGCGTGCCGAGTTTGTCTTTCAGGCGGCGGATGTAAAAGCCGTTGGTCGAGCCATCATCAAGGCGGCGCGGAACCAGAAATAAACCCAGGCCGCGCGTACCATCGGGGGCATTTTCGGGGCGGGCAGTCAGCAAAAATTGATCGGCGTTGATATTCGAGCAGAACCATTTTTCGCCGTTGATGCGATATGTGCCGTCGGCTTGGGCGGTGGCGATAACCGCGTTCGCGCCGACATCACTGCCACCCTGGACTTCGGTGAGGAACTGCGCCCCCTGCTGCATATGGGCATAATCGGGGTTGAGCAGGGGCGGCAAAAACTTTTCGCGCACGGTAGGGTCAGCGGCTTGCTGTAAAGCGCGGATCAGGCCAGAGGTGCAGGCCAGCGAACACATATGACCAGCCTCGCCGTTGTGATTCAGCAAATAAAACAGCGCCATCTGATGAACGGTGTGACCGGGTTGGCTCTGCAATACCATGATGCCGGATGCCCAGATGATGCGTCCGTTCAGGTCGTGGTTGGGATGAAACTCGATATTTTCGGTGCGCTCACCGACGCCTGACCAGCGTTGCAAGACGGGATGGTTTCCGAGGTGATCCTCGATTTTAGCGGCCTCGTCGATGGTGGTAGCGGCTTGCTCGCCGAGAGCGGTCAGGTTGGATTGGATGTTCGCATAGCCATCAGCACCTAAATAGCGGCGCAGGACATTTTGCAGGTTGGCATCGGCGGCGAAGAAATTTTTAGGTTTGCTGGCTTCCCAATCGCGGAGGGCGTTACGGCCTGTTTGGGTGTTGTTCATTGCAAGAACCTCAAGAGCTTTTAGCAGTTAGCTTTTAGCTGAAAGACAAAGAATAAGGATAGTTCTGAGTGCTGGGTACTGAGTTCTGAGTCAATACAAAGCAGGTCTGGTTTCTAAGTATCGTGATAATTGATAAGAATGATGATAATGCGAATTGAGAAAAAGTCATTTCTTATGGGTCGGTTTCCGCCGTGTATCGTTGAGAAAGTTGAAACGAGAATCCGGAAATCTTCCACGAGTTCCACGAATTTGCTGTCACGATTCGCCACTTTCGCCCCCATTTGAGGGAATGGCTACGCACAGCGACACGGCTACGAAAGGCGAAAAAGTCGCGAATATCGCTTATGGCGGCAGTGGCAGTAATATGAGTCTGCTGCCGCTATAGTCGCCATAAAAGCCGTTTTGATTTAGTAGCGATCAGATATGCCATACCCCATGTCGAGCGATAAAAATAGTATGCCACAGGTTGGATGTAAAAGGTGAAACATTTGTTCGAACATTCGGTTTGAATATGGATAGAAAATTAACCGCAAATGGAGCGACTTATGACCCCGCCTGAGTGTGAAACATGAAGGCCAGAAAGTTGAGCCGTTCGTCGGGGGTCATCGGGCGAGGTCGGGCGAGGTCATCAATGATGCCGGTGAAGAGGTCAACAGTGAGCAGTCGGCCTTCATATATATAGAGTTCGTCCATGAAGAAGCGCATGTTGCCCCAGAAGGGCTGGTCGAAAAACAGGTTGCCGAGGCCGTAATGGATAAACGCTTCTTCACCGCGTTTGGAATTGTAAAACTCGAAAGTTTGCGGCTTATGCGCCTGCGTGCCGATGACGACATCCGCACCGAGGTCGGCGAAATTGCGGAAGTCGAATTCCTGTTGACCCGTCGGACGATAGTCTTCGACTTCCAGATATTGGACGGTCAAAATCAATAAATCACTCTGGGCGGCAAGGGCGGGCAGAGTCGCGCGCAGCCAATCACGGTCACAGGCCGCCGCACCAGGAGAATTTTCGCCGGCAAGGGCATAGTAAGGGCCGACATCGTTGCAGGCCAGCATGATGATGGTGCTGCCATTGTGTTTGAGAATCAAGGGTTGGCGTGCAGCTTCCTGGTTTATCCCTCCGCCAATGGTCTGGATATTGTGGTCGCGATACCACTGAAGGGTGTCGAGATACGGTTGGGTGTTGTAATCGAGGTTATGGTTGCCGGTCAGCTCGACGATGTCCACGCCAACATCGGTGAGCAAATCGAAATGCTCTTTTTTGGAGCAGAATACGCCGAGCACGTTCGCGTTCCACAAAGGGCAACCGGGCGCGAAAGACACCTCGTTGCTGGTGTGGAAAAAATCGGCGTGGCTGACGTAATCCTTGATGCCCTCGCCCGCCCAGGCGACACCATTTTTGTCGAGCGCTTTGAGGGTGTTACGGGCAAGCGCCGTCACGCCGGACATGAGCAGGCGCGTCAGATGAGACGAATCATAATTGGGTTGGTCGCTGGTGAAGGCGAAAGGATAGGCCGTGAGATCGGTATCGAGCAAGCTCTGGTCATTGATGTGCAGCATCCGGTAACGGGGTGTAAGTTTGTCGAAGGGCAGCAGCGTATACAAGGCGGGATCACTCGACAGGGTGTTGTAGAGCGCCTCATCGGGCACGATACGAATTTCCGGCGCGAGGGTCAGACTGTAACGCATCAAATCAATGGCGGTTGATTCGCTGACGACCAATTTTGAGTCGGGTTGAGCGGCACGCACCGTCGCAAGCTGGCTATCGGGCAGGGAAGTTTGCAGACTGTCGAAGGTGACGGCGGGGACGAAAAGATAATACTTAACCGCAGGCTGTGCGTCACTTTCGGCAAGAGGAGTTACGGCATTCGGCGTGTTGGTGGCGAAGGCGATAGCGATTGGCGCGGTAGAAAGGGATTCTTTCCAGGGCGCGGCGTAAAACTGGATGTATTCGGCGACATGCGCCTGCCAGTAGGTGACGTAATGCTGACCTTCGGGATAGATTGTGTAGCTATAGGGAATGCCGCGCGCCTTGAGTTTTTCGTCAATCAAATCGAGGCCGGGGGCGGCGTAATCCTGGCCGCCACGATCCAAAGCAATGCGGAGGGAATCGAGGCCGGGGGCGCTGGCAGCGAGATCGATTGGGTTGAAAGCGGCGGGCGCGTTGCCGGGGTCGAGGAAGGCGCTGTGTCCGCCGACACTGCTGAATAAATCGGGATGGCGGAAAGCGATTTCCAGCGCCCAGAATCCGCCGCGTGAAATGCCGCCGATAGCACGGGTTTCGCGGCGGGCGTCGATACGATATTGCGATTCGACCAGCGGCATCAATTCTTTTAGAAAAACATTTTCCCAGGACACATCCTCAAATTGATTTTTGTTGGCGATCCATTCCCCAAAAGGCATCACGATAATCATGGGCGGCAGTGTGCCGTCGGCGATACCCTGGTCGATAATTTGCGGCAGGCCGAGGCGTGTCCATTCGCCGTCGTCCTCGTTGGAGCCATGCATCAGATAGACCACCGGATATTTCGTCTGCAACTGGTCGTAGCAGGGCGGCGTATACACCGAATAGTACATGGCGGTCTGGGCGATGGCGCTGCGGTAAGTGCTGCGAGTGACTTTTCCGGCAGGTTCGGTGCAGGTTGGGGCGGAATGAACGGCATTGGTGAACCCGAACCCCATTGCTACGAGCAAAATTGTTACCATTGCGTATATGCGATTGCGAAATCGTGACCGATTGTTAACGTTAACATCATTGCGTGCAATAAGACTCATCATTCGTCCCACGATTTATTCACGACTAGTCCCACGACTGTTATTGTACTGCTGCTAACCGTGACGCGGATAGGGGCGCGGTCTGAACGCGGCTGTAGAGCGGATCCATAACCATTCACGTGGAATCTCGCAAATATATCAAGATCGTTTGCGGTCAAAGCATGTGCTGGTATCTGATTACATACGTGAAGCGTCGGCAGGCAGGGAATCGCGAAAATTCGGCGTGAAAAGTGGTTTAACTGGATCCGAATTGCAACAATTGATGTAAAATAGAACTCACAACAAAAGATTTTTTGAAAATCAGGGGACGAGTGTGCGTTGTCCTCTTGTGTTGTTTGTTCGCCGCGCAAATCATTTGTCCGCACATGTCGCCAGAGGCTAAGGCCATCTGGCTGCCGTAAAAGACAAGCGCACTAAAGGCGGTATAAGCGTAAATGTGCGCGTAATGCCAAGCTGCCGCGATTGCGGTTGCAAATCTGATAGGGGTTAAATAATAAATTTAGAGGTCGATGTTTCCTTTACGACCCCTCATTTATGCCGCGATTGCGGCTTGTTCCAGAGGCCATTTCAGGTTAACTTTATGAATGTGACCACCAATCATCTCAGGACTGTAACTACATGGGAACGTTAAACCCGGATTTACTTTCAAAAGACCTCGACGCCGTGATGAATGACGCGGTGGCGCTCAAAGATCAGTATCGCAAGCCGACGCTGCAACCCGAATTGATCCTGCTGGCGCTGCTGCGTCACCCGGACACGGCGGCGGCGCGTTTGCTGGATATTTTCAAGAACAGCCGTGCCGTCGATATAACGAAACTTGACCGGCAGGTACATCTGGCGGTTGAGGGACGCGGCGACCAGAACGGCAACCTGGATTATGTGGCGAAGGGCAACCGCTCTGTGCCATTGTCGAAGCAGTCGATTATTTTGATTGACGATGCGTTGAGCCTCGCCAATTCGCAGGATGAGGTGCGGATCGACACCGATCATTTGCTGGCGGTGATGGCCGAGGGCGCAATGAGCACCAGCGGTTTGCTGCGGCAGCAGGGCATCACACCGAAAGCGATCCAGGATATTATTTCCGACAACAGCCAGATCATGCGGCGGACGGACGGGACGACTCAAAATGTGGTCGCCGAAGCCAAGACCGGCAACCTGCGTGCGGTCTATTTCCGCGAGGGTTTGCTGCGCGACATCATCAACATTTTGTCGCAGGCGGTGAGCAGGCATATTATTCTGCTGGGGCCAGATGGTGTCGGCAAGCGGACATTGGCTTACAGCCTCGCGTTGTTGATGTCTGAAGGGAAAGGCCCTGCCGGACTCAAAAATCTGGTGCAAATCGATGAGACGGCGCTGTTGGACAATGACCAGAAAGCCGTGCGCGCGGGGATGAGCCAAGCGGCAGGCGGTATTTTGTTCATCCCGCATTTGCACCGTTTCTTCGGCGGGCCGATCAAGGCAGAATTCACCAAAGCGACGCCGATCATCCAGAAAGCCTTTCTGGCGGACGACCCGGTGATTATCGGCACCACCACCGAGCAGGAATATAACCAGCGTTTGGCGACAGTCAGTGCGATTTCCGAACACAGCCAAATCATCCGCGTGCCAGAGGCGACGCTGGACGAAACCATCGAAATTCTGAAAATCCTCAAGCCACATCTGGAAGCGGATTATAAGCTGCAAATTACCGACGATTCGCTGGGGCTGGTGGCGCGTTTCGCCAAACGTTATATGACCGGGACGCCCTTGCCGCGCAGCGCCGAGCAGTTGATTCACCGCACAGCGGCGATGGTCAGCATGAGCCAGAATACCCAGTTGGCCTTCAATAATGAACGCGCTAAAGATAATACGCTGGACGCCGAAGATGTGACGTTGACCGCCAGCCAGATGACCGGAATACCCGTCAACAAACTGGGCGAGGACGAGCGTTTACGTTATGCCAGCATGGTCGAGTATTTGAAGGAACGGATTATCGGTCAGGACGAGGCGGTGTTGTCGGTCAGCCGTGCGATTAAGACGGCGCGGGTTGGCCTGAAAGACGCCAAGCGCCCGATAGGTGCATTTTTGTTCCTGGGGCCGACGGGTGTCGGTAAAACCGAATTGGCTAAGGCGCTGGCGGAATTCATGTTCGGCAGTGAAGATGCGATGCTGGCGCTGGATATGAGCGAATTCAAAGACGAGTCGAGCCTGAACCGGTTGATTGGGTCGCCGAGCGGTTACGTGGACAGCGAAGCGGGCGGTCAACTGACTGAGCGTGTCAAGCAGCAGCCGTATACGATTGTACTGTTCGACGAAGTGGAAAAAGCCCACCCGCGCATTATGGATATTTTGCTGCAAGTGATTGAAGAAGGCCGTTTGACCGATGGGCGCGGCAATGTGACACAGTTCAGCGAAACAGTGGTCATTTTGACGAGCAACCTGGGGTCACAGGAATTGGCTGTGCCGGTCATCACCGACG
>JBDTNB010000225.1:0-9381 GCA_039933955.1 Chloroflexota bacterium | reverse complement strand
GGGTAGGGAATGGAACTTATGTTGAATGATTTCTTGAACAATGTGAACTTGCTGCCCTGGTTGATTCCAGTGGGGCCGCTGCTGGCATTCTTCATTATCACGTTGATAACGAACCGATCAAAAATGGTTCCGGCTACCAGCAGTGAATATAGTGACCATAACCATCCGGGCTACCCTGGCCTGGACGTAGCGGTGTCGAGCCTTCCGGGGCGGGTTGCCAGTATCGTTGTCGGCCTGATCGGTATCCTGACTGCATGGTTCATAGCCTACACAGTTGTAGGTCATGCGCTGGGGACGACTGATCTGGGCGAAACGGTTTTTGGCAGCAGCATCCCCTGGATGGCAACCGGCCTCACTTCCTTTAATATGGGCGTGCTGGTTGACCCGCTGACGACGATTATGCTCATCATGGTTCCGCTGGCCTGTACCATGATTTTTATCTACAGCATCGGTTATGCCGCTAATGATCCCCGGCAGGCGCGATTTTTCGCACTGATTTCGCTGTTCGCGGGCGCGATGCTGACGCTCGTAGTAGCCGATAACCTGCTCCTGCTGTTCGTCGGCTGGGAAATCATGGGCTTGTGTTCCTACCTGCTCATCGGTTTCTGGTTCGAGAAGGAAAGCGCCTATAAAGCGGCCATCAAAGCCTTCACCACCACCCGCGTCGCCGACGTGATTATGCTCCTCGGCATTGCCTATTTGTACGCCGCGACGGGAACCCTCAGCTTCCGCGACATTCTCCATAATCAAGCCGTCCTGGATATGCTGGCAAGCACGCCCGCGATTGTGTTTAGTGGTATCAGCGCGGCGAGTTTGATCGGTATTTTCCTGGTCATCGGTACGATTGGTAAATCGGCACAGTTCCCGCTGCATGTCTGGCTGCCGGACGCGATGGAAGGCCCAACGCCCGTCAGCGCAATGATCCATGCCGCCGCGATGGTGTCCGCTGGTATTTACGCGGTCATCCGCATGTATCCGTTATTTGAAGCCGGTGGGCATCCCCATGCGGGGCTGCTCACGCCGCCGCTGGTTTTGATGACCGTCGTTGGCTCGTTCACGGCGATTTTTGCGGCGACCATTGCCGTCGCCCAGAATGATGTGAAAAGGGTTCTGGCCTACAGCACGATTTCGCAGCTTGGTTTTATGGTTGCCGCGCTGGGTATTGGCGCGTATGTGGCGGCAGCTTTCCACCTGATTACCCACGCCTTCTTTAAGGCGCTGTTGTTTATGGCTTCCGGCTCGGTCATTCATGGCATGGAACACGGTGAACATCATGTCCACGCGCACGGTCATCATGCCAAGCATGAGGACACCCATACCCATGATGTCGCCGCCGAACAGGCCGTTTATGGTGAACACAGTGAATCGGCTGAACACGTAATTGATACGCACAGCTTTTCTACCCCGGCTGAGGAAGCTCATGCCCACGAGCCGGGTCTTGACCACAGCCATGAAACTCATTTCGATCCGCAGGATATGTTCAACATGGGCGGTCTGCGCAAGACTATGCCCATTACCTTCATAACCTTCCTGATTGGCGGCTTGTCGCTGTCCGGTTTCCCGCTGTTGACCGCCGGGTTCTGGTCGAAGGATGAAATTCTGGCGGATGCCTGGTTCGGCACAACCGAAGGCCACTGGGCGGCAGCATTGGTATTTGTCATGCTGGCGCTGGCGGCTTTCCTGACTGCTTTCTACACCATGCGTCAGATTGGCCTGACTTTCTGGGGTGAAGCCCGCACCGAGGAAGCTAAACATGCTAACCTGGGGCAGGGCCTCGTCAGCGTGACCATGACACTGCCGCTGATAATTCTGGCTTTCTTCGCGATTTTCGCCGGATTTGTCGGCGTGCCATCGCAGTTCCCAATCCTGGGGCCGATCCTCTCGCCAGAGCATAGCTGGTTCCATCATTGGATTGGGCCGACGCTGCTGACTGAGCCGCCTGTCGTGCCTTTCAACTGGATACCGCTGTTGACTTCGCTGGTCGTAGCATTAGGTGGTATTGGAGTCGGTTACTTGATGTACTGGCGCAAACCACTGCTGGCGGGCGAACCTGACCCGCTCATCAAAATTCTGGGCGTGCCACTGCACACCACCCTCAAAAACAAATACTACGTGGATGAACTGTATGTCCGCGTCTTTGTAACGCCGTCACAGTGGTTTGCCCGTGAAGTTGCGGTCAAATTCCTGGATGGGACGATTATCGACGGCATCCTGCACGGTACAGCGCGCGTGTTCACCTGGGTTGGCGATGTCATTAAGGCGCTCAACGTTTGGCTGATCGACGGTGTGGGTGATGGCATCCCGGAACTGATTGGCATGTTTGGTGCATGGTTCCGCCGTATCCAGACTGGACGTATACAGCAGTATTTGCTGCTGGTGCTCGTGGCGACGCTGTTGATTGTGATTATTTTCATCGTGTCGTCGGGCGTGTTGGTGCAAGCGGCTGCGGGTGGCTAAATAGAGATTTTATCCGTGATTTTGTCGGGGCATGGTTGACCGCGCCCCGGCGGCAGCGGTTCAGGGATTAGGTAATCATTATGCGTATTTTAGGTATAGATGTCCTGTCTTTTCTGGTGGTCGCACCCGCTCTTTCAGCGGTGATTGTGCTGCTGATCCCCGGCGGCAAACAGATCACCCGCTATTTGGCGCTGGCGCTCTCGGTCATCATCGGTGCGGTATGTATCAGCGTGTTCGCCAATTACAATCAGGCGCAGGGTGGCTATCAATTTGTCTCGAATGTCCCCTGGTTCGAGTTGTTGGGCGCGAACTGGCATGTCGGCATTGATGGGATCAGCGCGGCAATGGTGCTGCTGACCGGTATCCTGACACCTTTGGCCGTCCTCATCAGCTTCGAAATTGACGAGCGCGTCAACATGCACATGGCGCTGCTGCTGTTCTTTGAAACCGGCTGCCTGGGTGTGTTCGTGGCGATGGACTTGATGGTCTTCTTCCTGTTCTACGAACTCAGCCTCGTCCCCATGTACTTCCTGATTAACCAATGGGGCGGCCCCAATCGCAAGTACGCTTCGACTAAATTTTTCATCTACTCGATGGGCGGTTCGCTGGGGATGCTGCTGGCAACCCAGTTGATCGGCTGGTCGATGTCGGCGGTGGTCGGTCATCCAACCTTTGAAATTGCGACTATCGCCGCCAACTGGCCGCACTTCAACGGAACAGGCGGTGTGTTCCTGGGCATTGGCGTGGAGACTGTGAAGGCGCTGGCTTTCCTGGGTTTCTTTGTCGCCTTCTGTATCAAAGTCCCGGTCTGGCCTTTCCATACCTGGCTGCCGGACGCACACGGTGAAGCGCCGACAGCCGGTTCGATGCTGTTGGCGGGTGTGATGCTCAAGTTGGGCGCGTATGGTTTCCTGCGGTTGGTAATCCCGTTCTTCCCCGATGTGTGGGTAGCGCCGATCAGTATCTTAGGCGCGATCCAAACCAATTGGGCGGGCATTTTCGCCTTCCTGGCGGTGCTGGGGATTGTCCTGGGCGCATACGCCGCTTTCGGTCAAACCGACATCAAACGACTGGTGGCCTACAGTTCGGTCAACCACATGGGATTTGTGGCATTGGGCATCGCAGTTGCAGCGCTCTATTATGGACAGAGTTTCCAGACCGGTCAGCCCGGTGATACCCAAAGCGCGATCCTCGCCATGAACGGTGCGGTCATGCAGATGTTCAATCACGGACTCACATCAGCGGCCATGTTCTTGCTGGCTGGGGCGATTTACCATAAAACCCATACCCGCGATATGACGCAGTACGGCGGTTTCTGGGTGAAAGCGCCGATTTATGGGGCGATTTTCATCTTTACCAGTATGGCGAGTCTCGGCTTGCCTGGATTGAACGGTTTTATCAGCGAATTCCTGGTAGTGCGCGGCGCATGGCCGATCTATACCGGTTTGACGATTGTGGCGATGCTCGGCCTGTTGTTCACAGGCGGTTACATTCTCAAGGGTATCCGCGCGGTGCTGCATGGGCCGTTCAATATGCACTGGAAAGATTACAACCTGGAAATTACCGTCCGCGAGGTGATTGCTATCGCCCCGCTCCTGGTGCTCATCCTGGTGACGGGTATCCTGCCGAATTGGATTTTGCCGATGATTAATAGCTCAGTGATGCGGTTGTTGGGGGGCTAATTCATAACCCTCACCCCCGACCCTTCTCCCACGTTGGGGAGAGGGGAGTAAAATTACACGATTTGGTAAGTCCCTCGCCCCTTGTGGAAGAGGGATGCTGCGCAAGGGTGAGGGAAGAATAAGGAAAGACTATGACCGAAGCATTTCAGTTTCCGATTTTAAGTGTGATTATTTTCACGCCGATTGTAGCAGCGGTTGTGATGCTGTTCATCGACAAGGAAAAGCGCGACCTGATTCGCGGTATCGCCATCACGGCAGCAGCGATCATCCTGGTGCTGGGCGCAGCCGTGTTCTTCGGCTACAACTCGCGTGTCGCCGACTTGACCAAAGAGCAGGCCACGCTGACCAGTGCGGGCGGCGATCAGGTTGCCACGACCATGTTCGAACACGGACTGGCTTTTGAAGAAAAGGTCGAATGGCTGCCGCAGTTGGGCATCACCTATCACCTGGGCGTCGATGGCTTGAACGCGCCGATGCTTCTGCTGACTGGTTTGGTCACAGTGGCTGGCGTGCTGATTTCGTGGCGCAACGATGACCGCACGCGCGAATTTATGGCGTTTTTCATGCTGCTGGTCGCAGGCGTGTTGGGCGTATTCCTCGCCATTGATATGTTCGTGCTGTTCTTCTTCTATGAGTTAGCCATCTTTCCCATGTATCTGCTCATCGCTACCTGGGGCTGGGTGAAGCTCCGCGAATATGCGGCGATGAAGCTGACTCTGTATATTTTGATCGGCTCGGTGATCGCGCTGGTCGGCGTGATCGCGATGTATGTCACCGCCGGACAATTTTTCACGGCCCATCCGGGGATGCTTCCGACAGGCGAGGGAGCCTACAGTTTCGACATGGTGCATCTGATGCGCGCTGGCGAAGCCGGAGCCTATAACGTTGTCAACTACGCGGGCATCGACGGCATGACCTTCGCTAAGTTATGGTTCCCCTTCATTTTTATCGGTTTCGCAGTATTGGCGGGTTTGTTCCCGTTCCACAACTGGTCGCCGGACGGTCACGTTGCCGCGCCGACGGCGGTGTCGATGATCCATGCGGGCGTGCTGATGAAGTTAGGCGCATATGCCGCGCTGCGGGCTGGCGTACAGCTTTTGCCGCAAGGAGCGCAGGTACACTTACCCTGGATTGTTTTCCTGACGCTGATTAATGTCGTGTATGGCGCGTTCATCGCTTTCCGCCAGCGCGATTTCAAATATGTCATTGGTTTCTCGTCCGTGTCGCATATGGGTTTGGTGAGTATGGGCGTCGCGTCCATGAACATCATCGGCATGACCGGCGCGGGTTTGCAAATGTTCAGTCACGGCGCGATGACAGCACTCTTCTTCGGCTGCGTTGGCATGGTTTATGATCGAGCGCACACCCGCGATATTCCCAGTTTGGGCGGCTTCGTCAAGAAAATGCCCTGGGTAGCGGTGGCCTTCGTGCTGGGCGGTTTGGCGAGTATGGGTATGCCCGGATTGAGCGGCTTCGTCGCCGAGTTCCCGATTTTCCAGGGCATGTGGGCGGCATCGCAGAATATCTCACTGCATATAGGCGGCTTTACCTTAACCAATTACTATTCCATCATTGTGATTGTCGCCGCGCTGGCGATTGTCATCACGGCGGCTTATGTGCTGCGTGTAACAGGGCAGGTGTTCTTCGGCGAATTTGACGCCAAGAAATACCCTGAAGTCGGCGATATAGCGATCACGGATCGGGTCATTTTAATCTTATTAGGCGCGCCGCTGATTATCCTGGGTGTATATCCGACCATCATGGCTCCCATGATCGAGAGCGGAATGCGACCCATTTTGGCGTTATTAGGAGGGGGTAGTTAGTTCATGGGCGCTACCGGATTTCCACTTGGAGCAAGTTTGCTGGTTGTCGCGCCGGAAATTGGCTTGGCATTACTGGCAGTGATTGTACTCGGCCTCGATGTCGGCATTCCCGGCATCATGCGTCCGCTGGGCGAAGGCCGCAAGCAGTTGACGGCAGTCGTCTGCGGGGTATGGCTGGCGCTGCTGGCGGCATTGGTGCTGCTGCTGTCGCCGGAAGTCATTAAAGAAATCATCCGTCAGGCTGACCCGACGGTTAGCGATCAGGCTTTGAACCAGATGTTTTTCTGGGGCGGCATGATCCGTTACGACGTACTGGCGCAGCTTTTCAAGGTGATCGTCCTGGCTGCGGCCTCGATTACGTCATTGATGTCCTATGGCGTGAAGGGCATTGGTCGCAAGCCTGAATTTTATCTGGTGCTGGTTGTCTCGGCGCTGGGCATGACGCTCATGTCGGGCGCGTCTGACCTGATAATGGTCTTTCTCGCGCTGGAAACCACCTCAATCCCGCTCTACATTCTGGCGGGCTTCAAACGTGAAGACACCCGCTCGTCCGAAAGCGGTATGAAGTATTTCCTGTTCGGCTCGTTCGCCTCGGCCATCATGTTGTACGGCCTGAGCTTGCTCTACGGCTTCACTGGACACACCAATTTGTACGATTTGGCAGGTTATCTGGGCAGTGGAATGTTTGCCAGCAATCCTGTCCCGGTTCTGGCAGCAATGGTATTGGTGATCGTGGGTTTTGGCTTCAAAATCAGCGCGGTTCCCTTCCACTTCTGGACACCCGATGTCTACGAAGGCGCGCCGACTCCTGTCACGGCATTCCTGAGCGTTGCCAGTAAAGCGGCCAGTTTTGCGCTGTTGATACGCTTTTTTGTCGCCGTGTTTCCGAGTACGCTTGTCATTGGCGGCCAGGATATGCAAAACTTCTGGGTGCAGTTGTTGGCGGCCTCGGCAGTCATTTCAATGACCGTCGGCAATGTCGTCGCGCTGGCGCAGAAAAACATCAAACGTCTGCTGGCTTATTCGTCCATCGCTCATGCCGGTTATACGCTCATCGGTGTGGCAGCGCTGCAATCAACCACCTTGAACGGGCAAACCCAGGCCGTCGCCTCGGTAGCCTTCTATATGTTCATGTATATGTTTACGAATTTGTTGGCTTTCGCCGTCGTCGTGATTTTCAGCGAGGCAACTGGCAGCGAAACCATCGCCGACCTCGCCGGACTCAGCCGCCGCAGCCCCTGGTTAGCGCTGCTGATGACCATCGCGCTGTTGTCACTCGCGGGTATCCCGCCGACAGCCGGGTTCGTTGGCAAGTTCTTCCTGTTTAATGCGGCAGTCGGCGCGAATCTGACGTGGCTGGCGATTATCGGCGTGCTCAACGCGATTGTCGCGCTCTACTACTATCTTGTGGTCATCAAGGTCATGTACGTGAATCGCAGCGAAGACGAAGACAAGCCCATCCCGGTGTCGCGCCCCTATGTATGGGTGCTGGCGATCACCGCCATTGCGCTGATCCTGCTCGGTACGGTTGCCGTGCAGCCGGTATTCGAATGGGCACTCCGCAGTGCGGGTTCGCTGTTCCCTGGATAGATTTGTCTTGAAATTTGGAGGGTGCATGGTCTCGATCATACCCCTCCATTTTGTATCAAAAAGTGGCACTGATTTCATTACGTTCCCCTTCCCACTTTTTACTTTAAACTAAGTATCGAAAATAGTTATTTTTTCGTTGGCAAATACGATTTCTTTATGATAAGATGCACGCACTTTACGGGTTTGACTGCAAACTGAATACAAATAATGAGGGGGCTGCCGTTTGAAAAAATGTTGCAATGGATTTATAATTGTGATAAAATGCACGAATTGGTTTGCGGGTAGATGAAATCCAATGAGAACCCGGCGTCGGCTTATGCTTTTGCAGCAGCAGTCGCCGCACAGGTTGGGGTTTTGCTGATTGTTATTGTAGGGGCCGCGCTTTTACTGGGATTGTTTCTCGACCACTTGCTCGGAACCAAATCACTGTTCATCTTTCTACTGCTGATTGCGAGTATCCCGCTCAATTTATGGGCGATTTACAAGTATACGATGTATCAAATTAAGCGTCTCCAAGCACCAACGCCAAAAAAGGAGGACAGCATAAGTGACGATTAATTGGAGCGGAAAAAGACGTTGGATAGCCTTGCTTTTGCTCATCGCAGGCATCCTGGTCACAGTCAATATTAAGCCGGTCATTCCGGCCATCCAGTTACCGGGTGAAGCTTATCCCGGTGGGCGGGAAATTTTAGGGCTGCCAATCACCAACACCTTAGTCGGTTCGATTATTGTGTGGGTGCTCATTGGCTTGTTGATTATCTTTGTGTCACGCGCCCGTCCCAAAGATGCTAATGAAGTGCCGCGCGGCGGATTCTATAACTTCTTTGAGCTGCTCTTTGAAGGCCTGTATGGTTTCATCGAGGGCGTGGCTGGTGGGCCTTATCTCAACCAGATTTTCAAAATCTTCATGACGATTTTCATCATCGTCCTGTTGTCGAACTGGATGGATATTACGCCCACGACGGACAGCATCGGTTTTCTGGAGCCACATCTGGACAAGACCACTGGTGCGCCGCTCAACGGTGGCTATGATGTCTTATCGTTTGGCCCCGCCTACACGCTGAATCCGAAATGTCCCTGGGTTAGTCCGGAAGCCGCTGCTGCATTGACGGCTGATGCAATCAGTGCCCGCGTTGCCAATGGCTGCACCAGCGGTATCGGCGCTGCACCTGTCGTTGAACACGAAGGTGCTGCTGTCGAAGCCGTTCCTGCCGAAGCGACAACGGTTGCCCCGGTTGCCGAAGCCACTGTAGCTGCTGAAGCAACAGCGGCGGCTGGCGAAACGGCCACTACGAGCGAAGCGAATGAAGCGGCTGCGCCCATTGAAGCCGCCGGAGAAGCTGAGCATCATTATGCACCCGGCGATCCGAGTGTGCCCTGGGTTGTCCTCGGCTACTGGCGTGCGCCTTCCACCGACCTGAATATGACGGCGGCGCTGGCCTTGATCGCGGTGGTCATGATCCAGGTGATGGGTTTCCGTGCCCTGGGTGTGAATTACCTGACCAAGTTCTTTAACTTCGGCACGCTGTTCAATTCGCCGCTGGGCGGTATTGATGTGGCCGTCGGTTTGCTGGAACTCATCGGCGAATTCGCGAAAATCCTGTCGTTCGCTTTCCGGTTGCTCGGAAATGTGTTCGCCGGTTCGATCTTGCTGTTCGTAATGAGCTTCTTGCTGCCGTTCTTGCCCTGGCCGTTCTTTATTCTGGAGTTCTTCGTAGCAGTCATCCAGGCACTCGTGTTTGGTCTGCTGACGGCGATCTTTATGAATCTGGCAACGGTCAGCCATCATGAGGGCGGCCACGACGATGGTCATCCGATTGAGGCATCCG
>JBDTNB010000224.1:0-9411 GCA_039933955.1 Chloroflexota bacterium | reverse complement strand
AAAGCAGCGGTCATGTCGGTGAATGGCTGGCGATCCGCGAGGAATGGAAGCACTTTACGGACTTACCAGAAGAAGTGCGCCAGTTTGCCGCGAATCCACTTAACATCGGCTTTATCCATATAGCAAAAGCATTGGCCGAGATGCCAACCGACAAACTGCGCGAAGTGGGTGAGAGTGTCCTCAATATCACCATGTAAGGCAGTCAGTTGATTAGGAGACAAGATTATGAGCACTGCCCAGGAACTACAGGATCAAGGCGTTAAACTGTTCCAACAAAAAGATTATGAAGCGGCTGCGCGTGTTTTCCATGAGGCACAGGATGCTTACGAGGCCGATGGCAAGAAAGATATGGTCGCTGAGATGCAGACCAATATCGGCCTGGTACACCGTGCGCTCGGCGAACATCAGCAGGCGCTTGACACCATGCAAGGCGCACTGACCATTTTCCAGGAACTTGGCGATCCGGTACGGGTGGCAAAAGTGTTGGGGAATATGGGCGGTGTTTACGCGGCACTGGGTGACAAAGAGCAGGCTTATAACTGCTATCGTCAGGCTGCCGATGTGTTTGAAGAGCAGGGCGAGAAGAAGCTGTATGGCGAAACCCTGATCGCGATGGGCGATTTACAGGTGCGCGACGGCAAAGTGTTCATGGGCGCGGCTACTTATGAAGTGGGTCTGGAACAACTCGACCAACTGTCTGCCAGCCAGAAGGTGCTCAAGGGACTGCTCGGCATCCGTAATAAGCTGGTCGGTGGTGGAAAAGGATAGTCTTTTGCCCGCGCTGAAGCTTTCGTGAATGCCCATCCAATCCACCTTTTTGAATCGCAGGCGTATCGCAATTATGTTGACGCTGGTTACATTGTTAGCCAGCGTCTATATGTTGACCTACAGCGGACGCATCGAAAGCAGCGATACCCGCGCCCTGTTTGATACTGTCAGCAGTTTAGTCCAATACGGCGACACCTATCTCGATATTTCGGCCTGGTATAATTATCCGCTGCCAACGGCGCGCGGTTTTTATCCACTTGTGCCGAGTGCTGCCGAACCCCTGCAACCCATCCTCGCCACCCCGTTATTCTGGATCGCCCAACACCTCCCCAATATCGGACTCGCTCACGCTGTCTGGTTATTTAATGTTCTCATCTGTGCACTAGCGGGTGGCGTGTTTTTTCTATATGCACTTGCGCTCGGATACAGTGAGACAACGGCTGTAATCGGATCGCTGCTTCTGGGTTTTTGCACGATTATCTGGCCGTATAGCAAGACATTTTTCCGCGAACCGTTGGCACTGCTGCTCATCTTATTGGCGGCCTTGTTCATTGAGCGCTGGCGCTCATCCGGCTACCGTTCGATTATTCTGTTTGTCGCCGCCGGACTCGCGTTGGTGGGCGCATGGCTGAGTAAAGAAGCGGTGATTTTCGCCATCCCCGCGCTGGCGATTCTGGCTGCACCAGCTTTACGCCCCAAACCTGGGTTTCGCTATCTGGTCACTGGATTTCTGGCGCTGGTTGTTATCAGTTTGATGATACTCGTGGGGGTATCAATTCTGCCGGGTGCAGATAGCCTGAGGGCGCTGTACCAGCAAATTGGAAACCTAATCCATAAATCGCCGTCGGACGTTCAATTTATCCATGTTGCACTGCATAGTTATCTTTTGAGTATCGGTGGTAGTTTTTGGGCGACATCACCGGTTGTGCTGCTTGCAATCCCCGGCTTATGGATGCTGTACCGGCGCGGTCATTACCGCTATGTCGTGGCAATCGTCGTATTGATTTTGACATTTGCGACAGGATACGCGGTGCTGCGCGGGGTGTATTGGTTTGGTGGTTTATCGTGGCCGCCGCGTTTTCTGATTCCCATGATTCCGATTGTGATGATCGGCACACTGCCTGTTGTGGAAAAAATACTGGCACGTTCTGCGCGACGCTGGCTGGTTGGGCTGGTCGCGATCCTTGTACTCTACAGTTTATGGGTGCAGTTGGGTGGTCTGCTGCTGCCCTGGGAAGCCTATGGATCAGCTTTGCCGCCGGAAGCTCATGGATTAGGTGAGTGGGGAGGTGGGCTGAATGTCGTTCAATATTTGCGCTGGGTGATTTTGACCCCCTTTTGGTTGCAGCAGCCCTTAGATTTGGCCTGGGTGCGCTTGAATGTCGGCTGGTGGCCGATTGTTTTTGGTGGCCTCGCGATTTTATGTGCATTACTGATTTACAGTTTTATTGGAGGCGAGAAGCGGGCGAAGGTTTTTGCGCGATTGCAAAAAACATACTTGGTCGTCATCACCCCAATTATTTTTATCGTCCTGGTAGGTTTCGGCCTGACGGCTATGTATCGCGATCCTTTATACCTGGGGGATCGGGATGCGCTGCACGCTATCCTGCCAACCATTGCGTCGAGTGGTCAGCCAGGGGATGTGCTGATGCTGGACAACGCCGATCATTACGACCTGTTTTTCATGAATTATGCCAAGTTCAATTATCCGCGTGTGATCGCGCTTTCCGACCAGCCGGGGGAACGCCCCAGCCCGGAACAGCCCGCAAAAATCACATCGGACAACCCGGATGCGCTGCTGCTCAAAATCACCGCGCCGCTGATCCAGAATTTGGCGGTGACGCGCCCACGTCTGTGGTTGTTATCGTCGTCTGGCCCCTGGATGCCCTGGCGTTTGCGTCCTGTCGAACGGCTGATGGCAGAACACTATTACCCCATTCAGGAACTTTCGACCACGCCGTCTGACCCCAGTATCCGCTTAATCGAATTCAGCACGTTAGCCGCACCCGATCCGTTTGGTTTTCGTGGCGCTGAACATCCAACTGATCTGGTCTATGGGCAAGCGATTCAGTTAGTGGGATTTACGCTACCCGAAGGAACAGCCTACCGTCCGGGCGATGTGCTGCCGATTTCGCTTTATTGGCAGGCGGATAAAACGCCCGAAAAAGATTATACGGTAGCCTGGTTTGCGGTCAGTGCCGATGGTAGTCGTGTGGTGCAAGGCGCGGATTATCAACCGGGATGGGGTTTTGCGCCGACCAGTCATTGGCTGCCGAACATGCCAATCTGGGATAATCGCGCGCTGCATTTGCCCGCCGATTTGCAACCTGGCCCTTATCAAATCTGGATCAGGCTGTACCAATCGGATGCGTCCGACCTCCTGCTCCCCGTGACGGGCACTGAAACTGACGGCGAGAATACGGGCATCCTGCCGATCCGTATTGACATCACCCCTTAATCCTCAGTAGTATTCACGTCACTTTGTCCATTGTTGGGAGTATAAGCCGGATGGTTTCTCTTTCTATTGTGATTCCCGTGTATAACGGTGCGCAAAGCCTGCGCGAATTGACCGCCCAATTGACCCAGACACTGCCGACTCTGGCTGACCAGTATGAAATCATTTTTGTCGAAGATGATGGCAAGGATAATAGCTGGGAGGTACTGCGGCAGCTTGTAGCGGAATTCCCGAATGTGATGGCGCTCAAGCATATGCGCAATTACGGCCAGCACAATGCCTTGTTGTGCGGCATCCGTGAGGCACACTACGACATTATTGTGACGATGGACGACGATTTGCAGCATCCACCTTCTGAAATCCGCAAGCTGCTGGACAAATTGGGAGAGGGCTATGATGTAGTATATGGCACTCCACAGCGCGAAAAACACGGTTTGCTGCGTGATTTAGCTTCTCAGGTTACGAAGTTGGCCTTGCAAAGTGCGATGGGCGTGGCTGTTGCCCGCAGTGTTAGCGCGTTTCGCATTTTCCGGACGAAATTACGGGAAGCATTTGACGGTTATGAAAGCCCGGTGGTTAATATTGATGTGCTGCTGACATGGGGGACAACCCGTTTTGCGGCTATTCCTGTCCAGCATATCGAGCGGCCTTATGGCATATCGAATTATACGCTGCGCAAACTCATTGTCCATGCGCTGAACATGATGACCGGATTCAGCACCCTGCCGCTGCAACTCGCCAGCTTGATCGGGTTTGTGCTGACCATATTCGGCATTCTCATCCTTATTTATGTTGTCGGACGGCTGCTGATCGAAACGAGCGTCCCTGGATTCCCATTTCTCGCCTCAATCATCGCCATATTTTCGGGCGCGCAGCTTTTCGCGATTGGTATCATTGGGGAGTATTTAGCACGGATGCACGTGCGCATCATGGGGCGACCTTCCAGTGTCGTCCGCGAAAAGTTGGAATCGGTTTCGGCAAAGGAAATTGTCTCGTGACTGACGTGTCTAACATTCGGCTGTCGGCGATTGACGAAGAACGGTTTGGAATTCAGACAGCCAGGGTCGAGTCGGTCACGCACGACCAACTACCTGCTGTTGATGAGTTTTGTCGATTCAATACGGTCAAATTTCTGATCGCGCGCTGCGATGCAGCCGAATTGTCTACGGCTCAGGCGATGGAAACCCAGGATTTTCTGTTGATGGATACGCTGGTTTACTTTGCGCGGAAAATCGCAAGTGCTCCAATTCCGTCAACTGCCGAGGGTATTAGCGTGCGCCCAGTGCGTGAAGATGAGGCAAAGTCGATAGGTGGGCTGGCCGCCCGCGCCTTTCAAGACTACGGTGGGCATTATCACGCTGACAGCCGCCTAGACCGCGCCGACTGCGATGCGGTGTATCAATCCTGGGCGCAGCGTTCGTGTGAATCGCGGGCGGTGGCTGATGGTGTGCTGGTGGCGGAATTGGATGGAAAAATCGTCGGTTTTACGACGCTGAAAATCCGTAATCCTGACGAGGGCGAAGTGCCGCTGTATGGGGTCGATCCGTCGATTCAAGGGCAAGGGATTGGGCGGGCTTTGATAAGCGGCGCGCTGCGTTGGTTTGAGGCACAGAATGTTGCAAAAATGCTGATTTCAACCCAGGTGACAAATGTCGCGTCGCAAAAAGTATGGGTGAGGCTGGGGTTTGAGCCGAGCCACGCTTACTACACGTTCCATAAATGGTTTGATTAGGCTTATTCACCACTGAGAACGATGGTGTGTTTGGCCTCATCGCCCATCAGCGGATTATGCAGGATTTCCGGTTTGAATTCGACGCTGATCCACAGGATATAAAGCATCCCGGCCAACGCGACCACAGCGACGGCTCGAAAAATAACGGGCTGCCATTTCTGGGGCAAAGCCCGCCAGATTTGGGCTAACCATCCCCCGCCCAGGACACATAACAGCGGCAAAAACAGCAGCACAAACCGCGGGTCATAGCTGACCAATAACCACCAGACTCCGAAGAATGGAATCGTCCAGATCAGGAGCAGCAGGGTTGGCGCTGCTGCACGGCGGCGCAAAAATTGAATTATCGCAGCGATAATCGACAAGAGGATAACCCAGCCGGTGAGTGCAAAATTTTCTGGTTGGAAAATAAACAACAGTAGCGTTCGTAAACTGTGTTCAGCCTGATCCGTCCAGGCGGTGGGCGGCATGATGAGGCGAGCTTCAATCCAATTGCGGATATACCAGGGCGCGGCGACGATGGCACAGACTCCTAGCACCAGCCCGATAAATCGGAATGAAATTCGCTTTTTGAGCCAGCCATAGCCCAGCCAGAGAATCAAAAAAGCGATCCCGATCAGGGCGGCGTTTTTTGTCCAGGCGGCCAAGCCCATCATGGCTCCAGCCAAAAGTGCATCTGCCCAATTTTCATCTTCCCATAAGCGCCATGCAAAAATCGCCGATAGAGTATACAAGAAGGCCATCGGCAAATCGACATAACCGGTGGATGCCCAACGGGCGAAGGTCGGCGCGAAGGCCAGCAGCAGCGCACTCAACCAACCCGCCAGCGATCCAACCAACATCCGGCCTAACACGTAAGTGGCGGGCAGACAAGCGAGGCTGAACAAGGCGGTGACGGCTTTGGCGAGATATTCATTGACCCAATCCGACGCGAGATAACTATAGGTGTAGGCCAGCGGAATCTGGATTGGATAGGCTTGATAAAAGGCATCATCGCGCCCAGCAAAAGGGACGAGCGTGCCGCTTTCATACATCAATTTGCCATAGCGATGATAAATGCCCAGCGTATCATCGCGGTGAAACGGCCAGTAAGCAGCATTAAAAAAAATGGCTGCGCTGATGGCGATTAAAATTCCGCCCCCGAACCAACGCGCAAAGCGATGTTCGGACGTTTTGGGCAGTCCCGATTCTGGTTGCGGGCTGGTATTTCGTCCCCGCCACCACAGCATGAGACCGGGCAGCATCAGCACAAAATAGGGTATGGTAATCGCCCAAAGATTAAGCGCGATTCCGAGAAGCGATTCCCAGAACATCAGGAGTGTCAGGAGGCCGATGCTCAACGCTAATGCGAGCAAGGACGTCAGCCATTGGCTGCGTGGCGATTTGCTTTTCGAGAGCAGCCATGCCGACCAGGGATAACCGGCGGCGATGATAACGGCGGTCAGAATCCAGGCGAAAATAGTTTGCATAAAATGGTTACATGACACCGTTGGGAAGTGGTTGACCGTTGACGCCAGTGATTAGATTTTCCGCGGCCATGATCGCCATTTGATCGCGCGTCCAATGGCTGGCGCTGCCAATATGCGGCACGACGAGCGCGTTGGGCAGGGACAGGATAGGGTCATCGAGTGAAATCGGTTCGGGGTCGGTTACGTCGAGCGCTGCACCCGCAATTATCCCACCCTTGAGCGCCTGATACAGCGCTTGTTGATCGACGATGCCGCCGCGCGCGGTATTAATAAGAATGGCAGTGCGTTTCATTTTGGCAAGTGTTTCAGCATTGATGAGATGGCGCGTGTTGACGTTGAAGGGAAGGTGAAGCGAGACATAATCCGATTCGCGCAGCAGGGTTTCCAGGTCAACTCGCTGTGCGTTGGCGCTTGCAGCTTCGTCGTCGGTAAGGTGCGGGCTGTAGGCGAGAATGTGCATGTTAAACCCAGAGGCGCGGCGGGCAACGGCTTTACCAATCCGCCCCAGACCAATTATACCGAGGGTTGCACCGTTGAGATCACCGCCGAGCAGCGTTTTGGGTTCCCACGTGCGCCATTTTCCGGCGCGGATATAATCGACGCCTTCCATAAGTCGTCGTGCGGAAGCCAGGAGCAGGGCGAAGGCCAGATCAGCCGTTGATTCGGTGAGGACGCCGGGAGTATTGCCGATGTGAATGCCGCGTTCGCGGGCAGCTCCGATGTCAATATTGTCATAGCCGACAGCCATCTGACTGATGACTTTGAGCTGCTTTCCGGCAGTGTCCATCAAATGCTCGTCAATCCGATCTGTCAGGGTACACAAAATGCCGTCTACGCCCTGGACACGTTGCAACAATGTTTCATAAGGTGGAGGCATATCCTCCGGCCAGATGTCAGCCTCGCAGGCTTGTTTGATGCGATCTAGTCCGGCATCCGGGATGATACGGCTGACGAAAACGTGCGGCTTCATGCAGATAAGGCCTTCAGTGATGACGGGGAATCAAGGTATGCAATTCCCCTACGATCCGGCGACGATTGTAACCTGAGATTTGAATTTCGCTAGCGCGTCAAGTACGATTCGGCGCTGTCATAAGGCGACCAGGAGTTAGTGGATGCCGCAAATTGCCCGCCATTACTGGATATTAGGTCTCGCGCTGATTTTCGTGATCGTGATTTTTTACGTCCACCATATCCAGACGACCTATATGATCGATGATGAATATCTCGTCTATCGGTTTACACGCGGCACATTGGCTGAGACGATTGATTACCTCGCCAACCGGGATGTACATCCACCGTTCTGGTTCTCGTTTTTCTGGGTATGGCGGCGATTGGTCGGCGAGAGCGATTTTGCCGGACGGATGCAGGCGATCCTGTTCAGCATGATAACGCTGAGTGTGGTTTATCAACTGGGGCGACGCTGGTTTCGTGCGGCGCGTTTTGGTCTGTTTTCTGTGGCGATATTAGGCGTCAGCAGTTTGTTCTTGTGGTACTCGCTGGAAATTCGCCCGTATGCGCTGGCGATGCTGTTAGCAAGTTTGTCGATGCTGGCGTTCCAACGTTGGCTCAATTTGCGAACGCGACGTGCAGCGATTTTCTACGCAGTTTCGCTGGCGGCGCTGCTGTATATCCACTATTTTTTGCTGCTGTTTATTCTGGCACAGGTCGTCTATTTTTTGCTACAACGACCATCACGCCAGCTTTTGCAACAGGGACTCGGCGTGATGCTGCTGGCATTTTTGTTGTGGTCGCCCTGGTTTCCCAGTTTTGTGACTCAATTTCAGCATATCCGTGCGGTGGAATTGGCATCGGGTGCGGCACGGGGCGCGGCGGGCAGCAGCGCGACGACAGAACCCACCTCGTTTGAATCCATTTGGAGTTTGGTGCAGCTTGCCACCAATGGGCAGGTGGGGTTGTACGCTGGGTTGCTTTTGGTCGGCGCGATTTATGGCTGGCGGAAACGGAATTTTTGGCTGGCGCTGGCCTGGGCATTGGGCGTGCCAGTCATCGCATTCGGGCTGAACTTTTTTGTCGCCGTGTATGCGCCACGCTATGTGGTCAACTTTGTCATCGGGTTAGCATTGGTATTAGGGGCGGGCTTGGCATTTTTGCCGTGGCGCTGGCGTTGGGGCGCGCTGATGCTTTTTGCTGGGATCAGTTTATGGGCGCTGCCGACGCAGCTACCCGACGATATTATCCCCTACAGCCAATTATTCGGAGATATGTCCGCGCAAGCCCAACCGGGCGATAAAGTGCTGCTGGATCAGTCTAATTACGCCGAAGCGAAGGTGATGCAGTGGCAGTTACTGCATGTTGTCCCAGAATGGCTGCGAACTGACACCACCGACAAGCTGGATGCGGTGCTTCCGGCGCGGCGCATCTGGTACGTGACGGCGAACTGGCTAAATGACGATGTGCATAAGCGCTATCTGGAAATTGAGGCCACCCATCCTCGACAGACGGGTTTTGGGCAGTGTAATTCGCAGTGGTGCTATTTGATTCAGTTGATGGAAGCGCCGCCCTGGACAACACCACAGGTTTTTGGCGCGGATATGGCTTTCTGGGGCGCGGATGTGGACAATGTTTCGCGCGAGTCCATCCAAACGCGCTTGTGGTGGAAAGTCGATCATGCGCCCGCGCTGGATTACTCAATTGGGCTGCAACTGCTGGACGCCAACGGTACACTGGTCGCACAAGCTGACGGGCCAATCAACCATTATGGGCAGGAAGTGGTAAATACCTCCCAGCTTGAACCAGAGCGTATCTACATTGATTTCCGCAATCTGACACTGCCTGCAAATGTACCTGCGGGCGATTATCAACTGGAAATGGTGGTTTACGATTGGCAAACCAATCAGCGACTTTTACTGATGGATGGGTCTGACCATTTAACACTGAATGTTGTAACTATTCGCTAATTTTTCCACATCCTTATAAGGCCAATACATCCAATTGGGGTTAGTCGGGTTGATTGGTCTGTGCTAACATGA
>JBDTNB010000223.1:0-9436 GCA_039933955.1 Chloroflexota bacterium | reverse complement strand
GCTTTGAGATCAACGCCCGCGCTACCGACACGCGCTGGATCTGACCGCCGGAAAGCTCGTGCGGATAGCGCTGCCTCACTTCATCCAGCGACAACCCCACATTGTGGAGAGCTTCATCCACAACCTCGGCTGAATCCCGACGGTTTGATGCCATCCCAAAGTTCATGGCCGTATCGAACAGATATGCGTCCACCCGTCGCAATGGGCTGAAAGTGTCGAACGGATTCTGGAAAACGGGTTGGACTTTCTTCATAAACTCAGTGAACTCGGATCGCTTACGGATGCTTGACAGATCGCGGCCTTCAAACAGCACTTTGCCCCTGGTTGGTTCAAGATCGCGAAGCAGCACGCGAGAGAGCGTTGTTTTGCCGCTGCCGCTTTCCCCGGCGAGGGTTAATATCTCTGGCTTATCATTCTCCAGGGAGAATGAAATATCATTAACCGCCGTGAGAAGTGCGCCCCCCACCAATCCACCAATATGAAATTCTACCGTCACGTGCTGGACATCCAGCAGTTTTCCGTTTGCGCTCATAGAGAATCCTCTTTGACTAGGTGGCAGGCTACGCGATGACGTTCTTTCACCGTAACCAAATCAGGTATGTCGGTCCGGCACACATCCATCACAAACGGGCAGCGGGGGTGGAATCGGCAACCGCTTGGAGGGTTGGCAAGGTTTGGCGGTGTGCCCTTCAGGCTTGCTTTAGTCGATCTTTCGCCGATCATCGGTAGCGAATGAACCAGGTGTTGGGTGTATGGGTGAAGCGGCGCATTGAAGATACTCTCTGTTGGCGCTTCTTCGACAATCCGACCCGCGTACATGATCATCACTCGATCAGCCACGTTGGCGTGTACGGCCATATCATGAGTTACCAGAAGAACCGTATTGCCGCTCTCGGCCTGGATATCCTTCATCATTTGCAGGACACCGCGCTGCACGACGACATCCAGAGCAGTGGTCGGCTCGTCGGCAATAATCAGGGCGGGCTGGAACACGGTCGCCAGGGCGATTGCCACCCGCTGGCGCATACCGCCAGAGAGCTGGTGTGGATAAGCGTTGAGCACATCGGTGGGGAGTCCTAGCCGGTTGACATGCACGCGCGTTTCTTCAAGGAATTTTTGCTTATCCTTGATGGGTTCGTGCGTATCAACAATGTCCCTGAAGGTCTCAATCACTCGGCGAACTGGATTGAGGACGCTCATCGAACCCTGCATCACATATGAGAGTTCCTTCCACCGTATGTTCCGGCGAAGCTCGTCCTGCGAGATCTGCAACATATCAACTTCATAGTCATCAAAGTTATAGTTGACGCTTCCTTCAAGTGCCTTTAATGGCGGTTTGATGTTTCCCGAGATCACTTTAATCAGGGTGGTTTTGCCGCAGCTAGACTCGCCTGCCACGCCATAAATCTCATTCGGCTGGAGGTCAAAAGAGACCCCGTCAACAGCGTGTACGGTCCGGGAGATTCCATAGACCTCAGTCTGGTAATACGCACGGAGATTTTGAACGCTTAATAGAGTCATGGGTTAGCCTCCAATCAAGCGGAGGCGCGTCCGCGGATCGATGTACTCGTTGATGCTCGTGAAGAGCATGTACAGGCCGAGAAACAGGATGATAGCCACCACAGTTGGTGCGGCAATCCACCACCACACCCCTGCCACCAATGCCCCGTGCTGGTTAGCCCAAAAGAGTGCTGTGCCGAGGGATGGGGTAGTCAAGTCTGATAGCCCAAGAATACTCAAAGTGACTTCCATTCCAATTGACCACAGGATATTGTTGATAGTGGTGGCAAACACGATTGGCAGCACGAAAGGAAGATGCTCGTGGATGGTGATCCAATATGCGCTGGTTCCAGAATATACTGCGGTGCGTGTGAACGAGCGCTCCTTCAGACTCAGCACCTGGGAGCGAATCAGGCGGGCATCAAACGGCCAACCGAAAAGCCCCAGGATTACCGCCAGGAAAAACAGGTTCATGCTATTGCGCAGCAAGAAACCCAGCAAGATCAGGATGGGCAGCAGCGGCAAAACCACGAAGCTGTCGTTAATCGACATCAGCACCTTGTCGAGCCATCCGCCCTGGTACCCGGCGGTCAGACCGACCAGGATAGCAATCACGCGCGAGATAATCGCGGTCATTACCCCCAGGAAAAGTGAATTGCGCACGGCAAAGGTCAACCACCAGAAGAGGTCTTGCCCCCTGGAGTTGGTGCCGAATAGGTGGTCCAGCGATGGCGGCGCGTCCATCGCCACCACAAAGGACTTGTTTGGATCATAGGGGGAGACGAAGGACAGGAGAACCATCACCACCACGGCTGCCAGAAAAATAAAAGCAATACGGAAGCGGCCATCATATTTGAAGAGATCGCGTATAACTCGAAGCATAGTTTCTGCCCTATTGGTAACGCACCCGCGGATCGAACACCGGGTATAGTAAATCGATGAAGAAAACGGCGACAGCAACCCCGATGATCGAATAAATGGCGATGCCCATGATCATCGAATAATCATTTCTGAAGACGGCTGCCAAAGTTAGACTGCCTATCCCAGGGTAACCAAAAACGACCTCCATAATGAGGGCGCCACTGAAGACCGTTCCGAGCGACATTGCCAGCCCGGTGAGTTGCGGCAGCAAGGCGGTGCGCATAATGTATTGGAAGAGAATTTTATTTTTCTTCAGTCCGGCGGTTTCGGCATACACCACATAGTCTTCAGAGATAATGTTGGAGGTGAGGGATTTCATGCCGATAAACCATCCTCCAAACCCAACCAGCACCAGGGTGGCTGCCGGGAGCATGGCATGATGGATGTATGTCGAGATAAACTCAAGGGACAAATTGGGACGAGTCCCGATTGGGTAGGCTCCGCTGAATGGGAAAATTGGGACGAAATATCCAAACACCACCAGCAGAACGAGAGCCACAATGTAGTATGGAATCGGTCGAACCACCTGGCCCAGCACTTCGACCACGCTCAATGCTTTGTTTTCAGGGTAGTAGCTGGACAGTCCCCCGAAGATGTTGCCCATTATCCAGGAAATAATCAGCGCGGGGATCAACAGACTGAGGGTGTACGGCAAGGCCTGGCCGATCATCTTGGACACCGGGGTCGGAAAATTAGCGAGCGAAGGGCCAAGATCGCCCCGGAGCAAGCGACCCCAAAACGCGAAATACTGCTCGACCGGACTGCCTGACAGCCCGTACATTTCTGTCAGAGCGGCGCGCATGTCTTCGATAGATGCCGGGTCGAGGGTGTTCCCCCTCGCTGTCATCATGGATATCTGCGCTTCCACCGGGTCAGTGGGAGCGAGCCGTGGAATAATAAACGTGACCGTGATGCCGACAAAGATGATCGTCAGGAACTGAATGATTCGCGGAATCAAATACCGCAGGATAAATTTTCGCATAGGGATCATTTCCTATATGAAAAAAACCTCCACTGCGACCGCCGGTGAAGACAACCGCAGTGGAGGGGTAGAACGTTGATACTGCTGGCTTGCCTCGATTTCAATTTCTTGGCACCAACCTAAGGGTTAGCGCAATCTTTGCAGTGTCGAGGTTAGGCCTCCTTGGGTTTGATCTTGACGAACATATACTTGGTATTGCCCCAGTTCGGCACGGGATCCGTATAGGGATCATCCACCGACGGATACCCGGTGAAGTAGGTGGTGTCCATAGTGGTGAACACATTATACGCCATGAGCGGGGTGATCGGCATCTCCTGAACAGCCAGCTTGCAGTACTCCAGGCCCAGCTCGACACCCTTCGGGTCGTCGAAGGAAATCTGCTGGATGGCTTCAATGATTCTGTCAAGCTCCGGATTCTTCCAGCGCATATCGTTAGAACCAATATCGGGTTCGCCGCTCGGCACGTAGAACTTTGAGTGCCAGGAATTCAGGAAGAAGAACAGGTCGGGGTGACCACCCCAGGTCTCGATCGTCCAGGCCAGGTTGGCAGTGTATTCGCCAGCATCCATGATGGGCCAGGGGTTAGCCTGCACATCCAGGGTGGTATCGATGCCGAATGTCGTCCAGTTCTCGACAACCATAGCAGCCGCCCGGTTCATGGTCGGGTTGGATTCATTCAGGCTCATCAGCGGCACTTTGAAGGGTGAGCCGTCAGGTAAGGCCCACTTGCCGTTGACCTTCTGCATACCAGCATCAAGCATCAACTGTTCAGCCGCTGCCAGATCGTAATTCCACCAACCGGCTCCAATATACTTCTTGATAATGTCGGGATCGGATGGCACCAGGTCGCCCAGGCTCTGGCGGGCTAAATCCGCAATCCGTTGGGCGGCGGTTGAATCATAAGGCTTATAGTCCTCCCCACCTACTTTAATGGTGAAGTCATTCAACCAGGGTTCCAGCGGCTCGTGATAGTAATGGGGGTACAACCCGGTCGGCGGGACGTGAATGGCGGAAATGGTGGCCGCGCCTTTGTAGGAGGCCAGGGCGACCTGGGCGATATCGATTGCCAGTGTCAGCGCCCAGCGGACTTCCTTCTTGTCTAGACCGGGTTTTTCGTTGTTGTAAATGACAGCCGGTAGGGTGGGATCCGGATGCGCCCAGGGGAACGACGGGAACCAGCCGACCGAGGTTGGGCTGTTCTTGGCGAGAGTAATACGGGCCTCAGGGGTGCAGTCGTGGATCACATCCAGTTCATGCGCCGTCTGGGCGATAACACGCTTATCGCTTGGGCCTGGATCAATGTACATGGCGTACTTAACAGACACCTCGCCAAGACGGGCGACCGAGGTCCGCTGCCAGTCTTCGCGGCGCTCCCACAGGACCCATTTGCCGTTCGGATCGGCATCTCTGAGCGTGTAGGCGCCCAGGCTGACCGGAGGATTGAAAGTGAACGCCACCGGGTCCGCCTCCTTTTCGAAGATGTGCTTGGGCATCATGTATAAGGCACCCCAGCGCACAGTGAAGGTAGCGTGAAAGCGCGAGTTAGCGGTTTTCAGGTAGAAGATTACGGTATTTCTGTCAGGCTGTTCCATATGGTCGATGCTGCCATCGAACAGGCCTTGACTCGCCAATCCAGGTGTGTTCTTTATGAGATCGACGGTATAGTACAGGTCATCCGCCGTGAACTCGACGCCGTCGCTCCAGTAGATGCCCTCGCGCAGCTTGACGGTCATCTGGGTGAAGTCGTCATTGTAGATCGGCGGCTCGGCTGCCAGGGCATTATCCCATACGCCGTCGACTCCTGCATCCGGGTCGATGTACCACAGCGCATCCATGGCCAGTTGCTGGAGGCCGCATATCCAGAAGGCGCCGTAGCCGCTCCGCCAGCGGTTGAAGTCATCTGCCGGTTGCACCGTCCCTGATGGGTTCTCCAGGATCAGGCACTGATTCCTGGGCACGCCCGGCGCAACTTCTTCTCCCTGTGCCGCCAGGGCGGCTCTTGGCAGAAATCCCAATGCGTTAACTGGAAGGGCGGTTGCCGCGCTGACTGCGGCGGCCTGCTTCAGGAATTCTCGTCTCGATAATGTATGCTTTTTCATTCTTTTCCTCCAAAATAAACAAAATGAAATTCTGGGTGAACAAGATACGATGGCTAATAGAGTTGCCTGGACATTTTAGGTTAGGCGCAATCTGTTTCATCCATCGATTTCTTTTATGTCCGAATAATCTCCTTTCTCCTTACGATCACTACCATCACTTGAGAGCAGTGACAAGAACCGTGACTGAGTGTGGCTCAAATGTGTAAACGAAATCTTTACTCTCTGTTCTTATATCGGTACTGGAAACACCTACTCTATCGGGGTGTTCGAATGAGTTTTCAGCCTTGATATCCGGGCCGTTGATTACCTGCACCTGAACGGGGCCAGCGAACTGGCCGCTATCGAGCTTAATGGTGGTTTCGAGCGCATCTTTCTCACTGCGGTTGACGACGTAAACTGACAGCGATTTCTTCGCTTCGTCCAACGTTGCGGAGACATCCAATGTCCGCAGCCCACTATAGTCACCACCGGAGAAGGTATCGGTCTCCCAGAATGCATCAAGCGCGATATTGCCACAGGTGCGGCTGTAGACCTCGAATGGGTGGAAAATCGTTTGGAGGAACAGCCCTTCCGGGTTGGTGAAAATGGGGGCGATTACGTTGACGATCTGGGCGATGTTCGCCATTTTCACCATCTGCGCATGGCGGATAAAGGCATTGAAATGCATCGCCACCACCAGCGCGTCTTCCAGATTGTATTTTTCCTCCAGGTTGTTGCGCTCTTCCAGCGTCGAACCCCGCGCCCGATACCACACATTCCATTCGTCCACAGCGATCGCAATCGGTCGCTGGATGTTGCGCTGCAATTTCATGGCGTGGATCAGACCCTCGGCGACACCGATACGCTCCTCAAAAAATTCCGAAATCGCCATGTATTGAGCGAAGTCGTTCTCCGGGTTGCCAACATACCAATGAATAGCGAGATAATCGATTAGATCCGGTGCTTGGTCCAGCAGCAACTGGATGCGCTCGACGAATTCGGCGCGCCAGTTAGAGATGGCCGAAGCCAGCAACTTAATCGATGGATCGACCCAGCGCATGACTTTGGCGAATTCCTTGTAGGCGCGAGCATATTCTTCTGGGGTCTTATAGCCAATCTGCCATTCGCCATCGACTTCGTTTCCAATGCCCCAGTACTTGACGTTGTGAGGCGCGTCGAAACCGTGCTTGCGGCGCAGATTTACCAGGGCCGTATTCTGCACGCCGTTGCAATATTCCACCCAGTCCCTCGCTTCGCGCATGTCGCCGTCGCCGCAGTTGACGGCGAGGTACGGCTCGGTGTCGATTTTGCGGCAGAATTGGACAAATTCGTTGGTGCCGAAGTGATTGGGTTCGACGGTCTCCCAGGCTAGTTCGGGGCGCGCCGGACGTGCCTCGATCGGACCTATGCCGTCCATCCACCGGTAGCCGGAGACGAAATTGCCGCCCGGATAGCGAATGACCGGCATCTTGAGTCGGCGCAGCACCTCCAGCACGTCGGTGCGAAAACCATCTTTGTCGGCCAGTGGTGACCCCGGCTCATAGATGCCGCCATAAATGCAGCGGCCCAGATGTTCGGCGAATCCTCCAAACAAATTGTGGTTGATAGAACCTAAACGACGGTCGAGATCGATTTTAATGGTATTCATGGGAAATATGCACCCAGCGAGTGGAGTAAATAATAAAAGCCAGAAAGTACCCCTATCAAATGCACTTCGGGGTTCTCCTGACCGTAATTATGAGAGATAACAATTTTGCCGTGCATAATACACGAGTATTCACTAAACAAATCCAATCTATTTTCAAAAAATGGTCAATTCATAACATTTGTTTCTAGCGTACATAATTCACAAAATAATACTTTACACATTATTTTACGGCGTTCGGGCCAACTTGTCAATCAACCTGAACATGGATACAATGGAGTTTGTTTAGTAAACAAAAGCTGTGTGTGACGATGGTTAAAATGAAACCGACCATGCGAAATGTTGCCGAAGTCGCCCAAGTTTCACCGACGACGGTGTGGATGGTGATACATAATAAACCCGGCATTCCACCGGAGACCGCCCAACGTGTTTGGGCCACGATTGTTGATCTTGGTTACACGGTAAAACCGACCGCCAACGGCAGTCAAAGCGAACCGGTTGGGTTATTGATTGAGCAGTACTCGATGCCTGTGATCAGCGACGTTTTCTATGGTGAAATCATAAGGGGCTTCCAGACCGAGGCCGAGCGTCTGGGTTATCATGTCGTACTGTCGATGTTTGACCGGGCGACTGGGAATATCGACGTACTCAAGCGAGGGCTTGCCCAGAAAGTATCCGGGTTTGTCGTCGCTAACGACGGAGACATCACGCCCGAAATGGTCATCCAACTGGAAAGCTTGAGCATCCCAATTGTTCTGGTCGAAAACCACATCAATGAGCAGCGGCTTCCCTGCGTCATGGGAGACAATTTCATGGCAGGATATCAGGTCACCCGTCATGTACTCAATCTCGGCCATCGCAAGATCGCTCTGCTGAGGGGCCCGACGAAGTATAGCAGCTTGTTAGACCGGTTTAGAGGTTGTATGGCTGCGCTGGCGGAAACTAGTTTGCTTATCCCAGCAGAATGGATGCCGATGCCCGTCTCCGGTCACCCCCTCAAAGGGTACGTCCAGATGAAGGAAATCCTTGAACAGATCGAGTGTCCGACAGCGGTGATTGCGATCAGCGACAAAACGGCCTTCGGGGCAATGGAAGCCATCTGTGAGGCTGGCCTGAAAATCCCTGATGATATTGCAATTGCGAGTATCGACAACACGCTGGAAAGCGCTTACACACGCCCACCTCTGACAACGGTCAACATTCCCAAATATGAGATGGGTGTGCTGGCACTCCAAAAACTCCATCGCCTAATTCAGGGCGAAGATACGATCCCTGTCAAGACGATTGTCTACAGCGAGCTGATTGTCCGTGAGTCGTGCGGTGCAGCCATCCTGGCACCCAGGGATAATTCGACGTACTCCGAGTAGGATGTTTCGACGCAAGCTGATTCTCCGACACGCCACACCTGAAAACTACTACCCATATCATCGGAGTTGGTTTTCCAGTACCCTCATTTCTTTGTGAACTTGAACCGATTCAGTAGAGGAAAAAAGAAGAGACAGGTACACTGAATCGAGGAGCAGAGAACAATGGCAATAGATCGAAGAAGCTACACGGAAGAATTTAAACGGGAAGTAGTACAGTTAATGGAAACCAGCGGCAAACCTGTCGCCCAGGTTGCCCGTGATTTGGGTGTGAGTGACAACAATCTGTATCGCTGGCGAGGATTGTATGGGAGTCATCAGCAACAGGCCAGAGCCAATGGCAGGCCGGCGAGTGTGGTGGAGTTGGAAGCTGAGGTGAAACGGTTGCGGCACGAGAACGAGGTGCTGCGGCAGGAGCGCGACATTCTAAAACATATATCTGCGTCTGTTTGCTGGAAGGCGCATAGACAGTCAGCAGAGTGTAACCGTGATTATCCTGCGGCGCAATACTCACAACCTGCACCGAACCATCCCAGAATGGGCCTTCAATCCAGTTTCCGGCTTCAGCTAATCTGTGCGTCATTAATGCTCGTTCCTGATCGTTCAACCTGCTCTTAATTATAGTTCACCGTTCACTGTCAGACTAGTAAGGCATGTAGAGCGATCTAAGATCATGCCAGAAACTATGATGCCTAACAGGCTCACAACCTCCACACCCTCGATTTGCCGATTCGATAACCATCTTGCACAGGGGTAGCAATTTTGTGAAATTTACTGGGGAGGGTCTTCATAACCTGTGATAATTGTGAAGGCTGTGACGGAAGCTATAGGACTCCTAAATGATTTGTGGAGAGGGTTTATACCAGTCAAATTTTGCTGATGAGAAAATACCATTACGTCTAATGTGAATTCGATAGGAGAGAAAAAGACTGAACATCAATGGCAA
>JBDTNB010000222.1:0-9445 GCA_039933955.1 Chloroflexota bacterium | reverse complement strand
TCTGACTATACTGACTCTTCATAATTTTCACGTTTGAGTTCGAAGTGGGATAATAACGCATTATGCAACGAGAACGTGTCGCTGACGACATCTATGTCTTTACGAGTGACCTTTACGCCCAGGTGACGGCAGGCGTCATTGTGACCTCAGAAGGCGCGGTTGTAATCGACACGTTGGTCTATCCAGAAGAAACTCAGCAAATCAAACGCTTTGTCGATATGCGCCTGGGAACCAGCGTCCGTTATGTCATCAACACCCATTTTCACGCCGATCACTCGACTGGAACCTGTTTTTTTAAGGGTGCACATGTCATTGCTCACGCTCGCTGCCGCGATTTACTGAACAAACGCGGACGCGAAAGTCTTGAACGGGTGAAGTCAACCTCGCCCGAAATGCGTAATGTTGAATTAGTATTGCCGGATATTGTTTTTGATGGCGGCCCGCTGAATTTGCATATCGGAAATAAAACACTTCAATTGTGGGCGACACCCGGTCATAGCCCGGATTCTATTGTTTGCCTTGTCAAAGAGGATCGCGTTTTATTCGCTGCCGATACTCTCATGCCTATTCCGTTTTTTGTGGATGGCAGTTATGACGATTTTCTTGTCTCTTTGAATGGCTTACGCAACGGGAATTTTGAGAATGTTATTCAAGGACATGGCGAAGTCATTTTGCGTGGCGAAGTAGAAGAAAAAATCCAGACAGACGTCGATTATCTTCAAAAACTGAAGAAGGCTGTTGAAGATGCCCTATTGAGTGGCTCGCCCGACAAGGCTCTTGAGGCCATTGATATTGAAAGCTGCGGTAAGAGCCGGATTTTGCTCAATGGCATGGTTGAGCAGCTTCATCGTCAAAATGTCCTGGCGCTCGCCAGCCAGCGCCGAGAACCCGTAGAGCTTTAATCTTCACGGTTGCAAACAGATTTATAATCAGATATAAGCTTCCTCATCTAGGAGAGTTAATTACATGGCAGAACAAGTCTATCTCACTGCGGAAGGTAAAGCCGACCTGGAACGCGAACTCGACGAACTCCTCAATGTGCGCCGCCCGGAATTGGCACGCAAATTGAAAGATGCGGTTGCTGAAGGCGATCTTAAAGAAAACGCAGATTATCATGACGCGAAAGAGCAGCAGGCATTCTTAGAAGGTCGTATCCAGTACCTCGAAAATATACTGCGTTCTGCCAAAGTTATTGCCAATGATGGCTCAACCGATATGGTGCGCTTGGGTTCGGAAATTACGATCGTCGAAGATGGCTCTGATGACGAAGAGACCTATATTATTGTGGGCGCTGCTGAAGCCAATCCACGTGAAGGAAAAATCTCTCACGAAAGCCCAATTGGCGGAGCGCTTTTGGGCCATAAGAAAGGCGATAAAGTGCGCGTTAAAACCCCTGGGGGTGAGGTGATTTTCAAGATCAAGCGGATAAAATAAATCACCCCTCAGTGGTTGAATAGAAAACGCCCGGTCTATGACTGGGCGTTTTATTTCTTGCTTGGGTGAACAGCGAAGTCAATTTACAGGAGTAAAGTCGCCGGTTCCACCAAATGGATCATCATCTGCAATAGGGCGCGTTGGCGCTGCCGGTGGGGGTGGGGTAGCCGGTTTAAACGGTGTCCCACCACCAAAGCTTGGCGGCGCTGAGGGCGTCGTCGGTGATGCAAATGGTGAAGCCACAGCCGGAGGTGGCGTATAGGTTGGCATAGTTGGCGGCGGTGTAAATGAGGGCTGCGGAGCGGGTGTTGGCGGTGCTGTATACGTCGGCACTGCCGCTGCGGGTACTGCCATTGGAGCCGCCACCGGGATGCTGGCTCCGCTGTTACGCCATGCCTGGATTTCAATCGTCATCTTATCGAAATAGCTATTGGGTGGCAGTGGGCCGGTTCCATAAACCACATCGACAATACGGGCTGTTAGTCGCAGGGCGCTAGTCTCTAGCGTGATAATCGCCCCCGGTTTGGCGATCACCAGTTCCCCTTTGGGTTCAAGTTTGGAACGGATCGCTGGATCATTGTAAGCATGTTCGGATACGAATACCGAAGTCAGTGTGCGTACAAAATCTTCTTTGTCGAACAACCATATTTCGACTGCTGTCACTTTTTCTGGATCGCCGACGCCAATGGTTTCCGAAATCGTTGCGCCGCACTCGCCCAGGAATTCATCGTCTTTTGTTGCATCCTCAATGCTGAAGGAATCGTCAAAAGCGCGTCCGGGGGTGTAGATCGAAACATGGCGCACAACTGGTGGGCCAAGATCGCTGACTGGGGCCGCCGCCGCATCTTTAGCCAGTTGGTCGCGGAGTACCCGCGCTGCCTGAATATCATGGATTTTCCCAGCGCCCGCCGCGTCCGTACCCTGCGCGCCGCGTATTCGTTTGCGGATGGGTTCGACCACCAGGGGACTGAAATAAAAGCCGTACAACAGTGATCCAATCACAAGGCCGACGGCCACAACAATTGCGCCGACAATGAAAGGCCGTATCGAGGCGATAATATTGGGCGCACCAGGAGCTTCAGCAGGTGCGAATACTTGTGCCTGTTGTGCAAGGTCAGTAATCTGCGTCAAGCCAAGCCGCTGCACGATTTCGACAGGATTATCAACTGCTTTTAAATCGTTGATAACGCCCTGCTTGAACTCATCGCTGGGTTCAGCATTTTGTGTATTCAGTGTATAGCGGTCTGCAATCAGGCGTACAAACTCGTCCTGCCACCCTTGTCCTAGCGTGGTTGGGTCGGCATCATAAAACTTGACCGGATCGAGCGCGTATCCCCAGATGAGACCAACGATAAACGCTACCACCACACCGATTACCAGTCCTCGTGTAGGGACATAAGTTTTCAGTACCGGCCACAAACCAAGAATAGTATCGCGGATTTTGCCGATCATCACTCGCTGCCTTTCGTGTTCAGTTGCGGCTCAACTTCCCTCTGCGACCATGCTTATTGTACAGGAAATTCCGCTAACGCAACAATGCTGGTACGTTTGGGCTAGGGCGATGCCGGTTCAACCTGAACAACGGGCAGTTCGTCCATATGATAAGTATGTTCGCAGACCGTGCATTGCGCCGTAGTTTTGTTTTGCTCTACCAATAGATTACCGCAATTCGGGCATGGTTGGGGTAAAGGTCTTCTCCAACTGGTAAAATCGCATTCAGGATAGCGCGAGCATCCGTAGAACACGCGCCCCTTCTTTGACTTCCGAATGATAATCTCGCCGTGATCCGTCTTGCCGCACACTGCGCACGAAATTCCGGTGCGTTCCAGCCAGGGTTCGGTGTAGCGGCATTCTGGGTAATTCGCGCACCCAATAAATTTGCCAAATCGACCATAACGGATAATCAGCGGATGGCCGGAAACCGGGCAGTCACGTCCCACAGTTTCTTCCTGAGTCACGCGCGGCATCGTTTCGCGGGCAATTGCAATTTGCTTTTCAAAAGGGCTGTAGAAATCGCGCAGCATGGGCCGCCATTCCAGTTCGCCCTCGGCGATTTCATCTAACTCGTCTTCCATCCGCGCCGTGAACTGAAAATCCATCACATCCGGGAAAAATTGGACGAGTAAGTCATTGACGGTTTTACCCGTATCCGTTGGGATGAGACGTTTATCATCCTTCTCGATGTATTCCCGATCCTGAATCGTGGCAACTGTTGGCGCGTAGGTGCTGGGGCGGCCAATGCCATATTCTTCCAGCGTCCGCACCAGACTGGCTTCTGTATAACGCGGTGGTGGTTGCGTAAAATGCTGCTCTGGCAGCATTTGAATCAAATCCAGAATTTCGCTGACGGTCAATTCCGGCAGGATGCGACCTTCGTCTTCGTCTGGTGCAAGGTCTTCGTCGCGTGCGTCTTCATAGAGTGCAAGAAAACCGAGGAACTGAATCGTGCTGCCCGATACGCGAAAGACGTAGGGCATATCATTTGTGCTCAGTCCTGCCGCAATTTCGACCCGCAGGGTATTGTAAATTGCGTTAGACATCTGGCTGGCGACAAACCGCTGCCACACCAGTTGGTATAGGCGGTATTGATCGCGCGACAGATGCTCTTTTACCTGGTCGGGTTCACGCATCACGCTGGTGGGGCGGATAGCTTCATGCGCTTCCTGTGCGCCTTTTGTCCGTGTCTGGTACATAGGTGATTTAGCCGGATGATATTTCTGGCCGAACCGGTTGTCGATATAGCCGCGCGCTTCGGCTTGTGCCTGTTCGGAAACCTGTGTACTGTCAGTACGCATGTAAGTAATTAATCCGATTGAGCCGCTTTTGCCCAGGTCGATACCTTCATAAAGCTGCTGGGCGATACTCATCGTGCGTCGCGCGTTATAACCTAATCGCCGCGATGCCTCCTGTTGCAATGTGCTGGTCGTAAATGGGGCAGATGGTTTGCGCTGCCGGGTTCCATGTTTGACATCCATCACCTGATACTGGCTTTTTTCCAGAATCGGCAGGTGAGGGCGGACATCCCCATCCTTGCCAAATCCAACATCTTCACCCTTATACTTTATCAGGCGGGCGATAAAAGGCTTCTCAGCATTATCACCAATTTTATGCTGCTTTTTGAGTCTGGCGTCCAGTGTCCAGTATTCTTCCGGGACAAAGATTTCAATCTCGCGTTCGCGGTCAACTACCAGCCGTACCGCGACACTTTGTACACGCCCAGCCGAAAGCTGGTTGCGGACTTTCTCCCACAATAGTTCGGTGATGTTATAACCCACCAGCCGGTCAAGGATGCGGCGGGCTTGCTGCGCGTTCACCAGATTCATATCCAGTTCGCGTGGGTGAGAAAATGCCTCTTGGATGGCGGGTTTGGTGATTTCATGGAATACCACCCGTTTAATCGGCATATTTCCCATTTCTGTCGCTGCAATCAAATGCCACGCAATCGCTTCACCTTCGCGGTCAGGGTCGGTTGCCAGGAAAACTTCGCTGGCATGATCCACCGCCGACTTCAGATCGCTCACTGTGTCGCGCTTATCGTTGGGAACCCGGTATTTCGGCTCAAAGTCTTTCGCAACATCCACCGATAGCTGCGTAACTAACAGGTCACGAACATGGCCTTTGGACGCCTTGACTGTATAGCCGCTACCCAGAAAGTTGCCCACACTCCGGGCTTTCGCTGGTGATTCCACAATCACCAATTTTCCGATCCGACGGTTACTTCCGACAGATGTGCTGGAGCTGCGTTTAGGGGCTGCCTTCTTGACGGGTTTTTTGCTCTTAGCGCGTTTTTTGGTCGGTGCTGTAGTACGCTCCGGTTTGGGTAAATTAGCATGGGCTTCTGTCGCGCCCATACGAAACAAGGTTGTGCCACATACCGGGCATGTTCCTTTTGTACCCGGCGTGCCATTCTGCGTATATACGGCTTCCGGGTTTAGCATGTCTCGTTTGGTCTTGCACTTCACACAATACGCTTGAATAGATTCACTCATCCCTTTTCCTTCATTCCAATACCACTGCAACCCGAATTGTTGTCGTGTGGGCTATAGATATTTGTAATTCTTGGTCGTGAGCAAATGATTGACCACCTCTTTTACGTCTTGAGCGCGGTCTTTGTGACAAATCAATAGTGCGTCGGGAGTCTCTACAATGATAAGGTCTTCGATCCCAATCGCGACAGTTAGTTTATCACTATACACCAGTGTGTTCTTTGAATCTAGGATCACGGGATCAGGATGGTGGCCTTTGAAACCATTCCCGAACTTATCGAGTTTCAAGACTTCAAACAGTGATGCCCAACTTCCAACATCATTCCAACCAATATCCACGGGCACGACAGCCATATTGTTTGCATGTTCCATAACCGCGTAGTCAATCGAAATCTTTTTGACTTTCCCCCAGATTTCCTCAAGGGTGCTTTCAAATTCATGCGTATCAACTTTAGGCGCGAGTGTTGCGAACTGCGCATACATTTCAGGCTGCTGCCGCTCAAACTCAGCTAATGCTTGAGTGGCCTTCCAGATGAACATCCCTGAATTCCATGTGTAGTCCCCGGATAATAAATAGGCAGTTGCCGTCTCAAGATCGGGCTTTTCCTTGAATTTTTGTGACGCATAACATGTGCTGCCATTGATCTTGAATAATTCTTCGCCTTGCTGGATATATCCGAATCCGGTGGCCGGATATGAAGGCGCAATCCCTAGCGTCGCAATGTACCCTTTCTGGGCCAACTCATACGCGGTTGCTAACACTTCGCGGAAAGCTTCTTTTTTAATGATGTAATGGTCGGCAGTCAAAATAGCTACCGTCGCTTCTGGATCCCGTTGGTGAATTACGGTCATGCCAAGCGCCGCGGCTGGCCCACTGTCTTGTGCATAAGGCTCGATGACGAAATTTTCAATTGGAATTTCCGGCGCATGTTCTCGTAAAGTTTTCAAATACTTGCGGCCTGTGACCACATAGATTTGGTCAGGTGTAAACAACGGCGCGAGCCGGTCAACGCTGGTTTTGAACATAGACGTTTCTTCGACCAGCGGTAGTAACTGTTTCGGCATATCCTGACGGCTCATAGGCCACAAACGGGTTCCACCCCCACCCGCCATAATCATTGCATAATAGTGTTCCATATGAAACCTTTCATCTCAATTGATGTGGTTATCAATGCATTTGTACTAAGCAATATTGCATGTGTCCAACGGTTCGCGCAAGTCCTTTTAGTTCTAATATTGTAAGCGTGCTGCTTACTGTAGACACCGGCAAACCACACAATCGTACTAATTCATCAATATGCAGCGGATCAGCTCCCAGGTAACGCAGGAGTTCAACTTCTGTATTATTCGCTGGCGCGATCCGTTCCGTCACAGCCTGGGTTTGAACAGCCGTATGAACAATCTTGAGTTCGTTGAGAATATCTCTCACATCGATGACCAATTTCGCGCCATCTTGGATCAAACGGTTGGTTCCAACACTCATAGGATTGAAGATGTTGCCAGGAGTGGCGAATACTTCCCGTCCCTGGTCAGCAGCAGTTGTTGCCGTAATCATTGCACCGCTTTTTTCTGGCGCTTCCACCACTAGCACACCCAGTGCCAATCCACTTATGATACGATTGCGTCGCGGAAAATTACGTGCTTCCGGGTGCATCCCAATTGGAAACTCACTGATTAATGCCCCACAGCTCATTATTTGCTCTGCAAGTTTTTGGTGATCGCTGGGATAAATTACATCTACTCCGCATCCCATAACTGCCAGAGTGCGTCCGCCGCCTTCTAGCGCACCTTTGTGCGCTGCACTGTCAATCCCATGTGCCATTCCGCTGATGACCGTTACACCCTGTCCGGCCAGTTGTTTTGCGAGGTGATAAGCGGCATCTCGTCCGTAAGTGGTCGCTTTTCGCGTGCCAACAATGCTCAATGCGTGATTATCATCAGAGCGGAGTGTGCCTCGTATATAAAGGATGGTAGGTGCATCGGGCAGCTTCTTTAACATGGCGGGATATTCATCGCTCGCCAACGTAATCAGTCGCGCGCCAACTCGTTCTACTTTTGCTAATTCCCCATCGAGATTTATTTGCTTACGGATATGCAGCAAATTTTGAGTCGGCAGTTTCTCCAATCCTGATTGGAGCAGTTGTCCCTCTGAAGCGCCCCATGCACTTGATAAGTCATCAAACCAGTTGAGGAGGTTCGCCAGGCGCTTTGGCCCTATTTCGGGCACTAAGCTAAAACCGAGCCAATACTTTGGATCGCTCACCATACCTCATCACTACATTTTTGTTAAACACACGCTGCATAGACAGCATAGCAACGGATTCTTTGGCTTGTCAAGCGTAGCTTCGTAAGAATGCTGACCAACCCTGTGCTCATGAGCGCATATTATATTTGCTTTTCCTGAAAAACAGGATGGAACAGGAAAAAGTTAAACGGTGGTTGAATAAAAGTAATATTCAGGTTTGTGGCTTGATTTACGAAGAAGCTGAAGGCAGTAAACCATCTGGGAGCTTGACGGTGATAATTCCAGCTTCTACATCGGTATGAATGATGGTTTCTTCGGTAGCCGGGACAAGCACTTCGCCATATTGTGGGCTATCAACGATATAAACGTCGTTTGCGCCCGTTTCCAATACTTCTGTGAGCGTGCCGAGGGTTTCATCATCAACCGTTTTGACTTTCAAACCAATAAGTTGATACAAATAGAACTCGCCTGTTTCCAGCGGAATTGCGTTTTCAAGTTTGACCATCACGTACAGTTCACGAAATGTATCGGCCTCAGTACGGTCATGGATACCCGCTAATTTGATGAGGGCATATCCCTGATTCATGCGCACACGTTCAACGTCGTGCTCTTGCGCCTTTTTACCATCCGGGTTACTGCTTAAAAAAACAGTTTTAAGTTCGGAGAGGCGTTCTGGATATGCGGTGAGCACCCGCATTTTGACTTCGCCCAGTATGCCATGCGGGCGCAAAATTTCGCCCAGGAGCAAATATTCCGGGTGAATAGGGGTAGTGGGGGATTGCGGTTGACTCGGTGGCATCCTAAAGGATTTTCAAAATCACTCGGCTCGATTTGCTGGCTTTCTTTTCGCTTGCTACGCGCAGCAGTGAGCGCATAGCATTGGCAACATGGCCGCCTTTACCGATCACTCGCCCGGTATCATCCGGCGATACATGCAGTTCTAAAATGATAGTCGAACCTGTGACACGACGGTTCACCGTCACTTGTTCAGGCTCATCCACGAGATTTTTCGCAATATACTCAATCAGGTCTTCCATAAAATAATCCTAATCTCGACAATCCCTCTAAATGGTTAATTTCGGTTGCCCGATCTATTCCCCTCTCCATGAAATGGGGAGGGGGCTAGGGGGAGGGGATGCAGTCCCTATGAAGCGGCGTCTGGCGATTCGACCAGTGCAGCAGCTTCTTTGGCCTTCTTGGCCGATTGTCCCGCAGCAGGCGACGGGCGGCTGGTCTTCGGGCTGACAGCAGTAGCGGTGGCTTTTGCAGCAGCGGCTTCCTGGGCCAGCACTTCGATGGTCTCGCCCTTGCGCAACCGTTCGAAACGATCCAATGTGCCTGTACGCTTGAGGATATAGACGACGGCCTCGCTGGGCTGTGCGCCAACACTCAACCAATACAGAATACGGGCTTCATCTACATTATCTGTAGGCGGTTCAGTGCGCGGATTGTGGTTGCCCACATTTTCAATAAAACCACCGTTGCGTGATGCGCGTTGGTCAACGATCACAATACGATAGCTGGCCTGCTTTTTTAGGCCTATACGGCGGAGACGAATACGAACCATTTGTCAAATTCTCCTACTTGCGCTCCCATGCGTGCATAGACGGGGAGCCACTGGCTATATAAGGTCTGCCAGTTGCGGAAGGGCGGAATTGCCCTAGCGCATACCTGGGAAGCCCGGAATATTGGGCATACGCCCTTTCCGCATCTGTCCCATCAGGGTTTGCATATCACGAAATTGCTTCAAAACTTCATTTACGTCGCGGACTTCAACACC
>JBDTNB010000221.1:0-9614 GCA_039933955.1 Chloroflexota bacterium | reverse complement strand
TCAATGAGTCGTGCGCCCATATCTCCGCATTACCTCAACTGCCAACCCACAAAATGCTGACCTGCCATCCCTTATCCACCGGACGACAGTCGTAATTCAAGCATCAAATCAGTATAGCAGTATTCGATTTTACGCGCTGAATAAAGCATAAAGAACTCAAAATTACTTTTTGGATACTTTATCCAATCTTTACGGTGCGATTAACTTCCAGGGCGGGGCGTATTAGTTTGAACTAATAGCGGGGTGATGGTTGGCACGTCGGTTGGGGCTGCTGGAACGGCTGTATTGTCAGGCGTTTCGTCCGGCGGAGGCGCGGCAGTGGCGGCATCCGGTTGGCGGAAAACACGCAGCGCCATCATGCTATCGAGTGGCAAAAGCGTGACCGATAGCACGCCATCTTCGCGCACACGCACCAAATCCTGCCCCAGCACCGCGCCGGTCAGCGGATTCCAGATTTCGGCGCTGTACAGGCCGGGGGGCATCTGGTTGAGCTGATAACGGAGGGTCACAGGCTGGCGCGTAACCCCGGCGTTGACCTTATCCCAGGTGTAATCGCGGTGCTGCAACCAGGCTAAAGCAATACCCGCCGTCGAATCGCGCAAGGTGAGCGCACGCGCGGGAGCCAACAACTGCCCGATTTCCAGATAATCCAATTCGAGCCAATCATCGCCCATGTTATCCAGGACGATTTCGTGGCTGCCCGCCGCCAGCGGCACGCGCACGGCAGTTGGCTTGCTATCCAGGCTCAAAACCAGATCAATCGCGCTCTGTCCGTCAACCGTGACGTTCAAACGGGCATTGGCTTGTGGCGAAACACGGCGCACACCAACTTCCAGATAAGTATTGACGGGCGTGGTCACTTCGTAAATCTGGGTCTGGCTGAGTTGATTATTATAGACCTGCCCATAGATATAACTGGACACGTTGTCGATGCCGGGGAACACACCATCCGGGGTGATGGTGTGCGGGACAACCGTATTGACCACGCCAGTCGCGAATTGGCGGTTGAAGTTGTCGATGCGGACGGGCTGATAGGCGCTGCCATCGTCGGCGATTAAACCCGCTTCGGCAGGTTGCAAATTCAGGTTCGGCCAATCCACACCGCTCACGAAAGACGCCAGCGGCGCATAATATTTCTGCAACCCCTGTGGAATAACGTAGGTATCCCACCAATCGCTAGCCGCCGCGCCACCTGCCCCAGACAACACTGATGCCCAGAGCGTGTCCTGGAAATGCACGCCTTGCGGATCATCGGCAGTTGGTTCATACCAGGGATTGAGCGAATAGTCCGTCAATAAGTTGGGAATCGGGTTGGTATCCAGGTTGCGGCGGATGGAATCCACCGCTAGCGACGTTTGATCGCCAACCGTTTCGATAGGCCGCCGTTGATACACCTGCGTGGTCGTAAAATCCAGCGGCGGTGTAGAGGCGACCAGCGCATCATAATCGGCACTGCCCACGGTCACCAGATGCCCCTGCTGGTCGAGTTCCTTTAAATAGCTGGCGGTATCGTTAAGCCATTTTGCCGAGGCTTGCGAATCATATTCGGCGGTGCGGTCAATCTCGTCGATGACTTCCCAGGCGAAAATATCCGGGCTGTACCCCCAGCGTGAGACAATATAACGCAGACGGCGGCGAAATAAATTCTTGGCCTGATCGTTGAAGAAAAATACCGCAGGCCCACCGATTGGCCCGCCATACAGAATATTGTAGGGATTATTGTCCCAATCAGGATTCATGTCTGGACGCGAAAAAGTATCTGGTGGATTGACGGGCGTACCTTTATAAATCGCCAATGACTGATGCCACAAGAGCACGAGTTGAAGTTTAATTCCATATTCAGCGGCGGCGTCTAATATTGCATCCAAACGTGCAGAGGCAGTCTGTGCCCCTGCTGAACGGTAATCACCCGCCGGGGTGTCCCATTCCAGGCCGATAAACCAGGGTTCGTCGATGAACAAACGGGCATAATTGCCACCCGATTCGCTCAACTGACGCAGCCAATCGCGATAGGTATACAGGCCGCCCACTTCGTTCCACGACCATTTCAGATTATGGCCGATGGGGAAATAGGTTTGACCATTCATGTACTGGAAATAGCGTTTGTTCGCGCCGACGCGGATGAAACCCGGTTTATCCGAAGAGGCAATCGTAAATTTTCCATCGTGAGTCGGCAGGGTGTTCAGGCCATCGCGCACCTGAATCGAGACTGACCAAGCGCCGACTTCCTGAGGGGTAAAACGCACCTGCCAGGTCGGGCTGCCGCTGGGCTGCAAATTTTCAACCGTACAGGGCTGTGTACACTGGTCTTGATAAGGCTGCATCCAGAATCCCGGAATCACCAACTGCTTGCCGGACGGTGACTTGAAAACGCCCAGGACTTCGATGTCATCGGAGTCAAACGGGTTGGTATACGATCCGGGATCAACCGCTATCGGGAAGGTCATCATCGTATATAACTGCCCATCCGTCGGGAGGGGCAATACAGGCAGTTCTGTCGCCTCAGGAGTCACTTCTTGCCCGCGAACAGGCAGGAAACTCATCGTTAACAGGACAAAAATGAATGTCAGAATGGGGAGTGATTTGCGTGAAGCCATGCGCGCGAGTGTAACCTGCCTGTTATGAAATGACAATGTGTATGCCAGCATTCTCCGTTACAATGAATTGTAACGAACACTGCCGCAGTCTAGTCTAATCGTACAGAAAAATCAGCGCCCGGAGTCCTACGCATGTCCACCGTCACCGATACGTTCACCAATAAACGCATGGGCCGTTATGAAATCCGCGAACGCATTGGCGTGGGCGGGATGGCGCGCGTGTATAAAGGCTGGGACGCTAACCTGGATCGCACCGTCGCGGTCAAAATCCTGCATGAACATCTGGCGGAGGATTCGAGCTTCAAAGAACGTTTCGAGCGTGAAGCCAAACTCATCGCCAGCCTGAACCACCCCAACATCGTCCAGGTGTACGATTTCAGCGTGCTGGACGAGGGCGGCCAGATGATTTCCTATATGGTCATGCCCTATATCCCCGGCAAAACTCTCAAGGAAATTTTAGAAGAAACCTGTGCGCGCGGCGAACGCCTGCCCCAGGAGCGCATCCGTGATATTTTGCTGGATGTGGCCTCGGCGCTGCAATATGCCCACAGCCGGGGTATGGTACACCGCGATGTGAAACCCGCCAATATCCTGTTTGACGAACATGGGCGCGCGGTACTGAGTGATTTTGGCATCGCCCGGATGGTAGAGGGCGTGAATCTGACCCAAGAAGGTGCAACTGTCGGCACACCGACCTATATTTCGCCGGAGCAGGCCGCTGGACTGCCCGTCGATTCGCGCGCTGATTTGTACGCGCTGGGTGTGATCCTGTACGAAATGCTGACCGGAGATCCACCCTTCACCGCTGACACCAATCTCTCAATTATTTTGAAGCACATGAGCGAACCCGTGCCTTCGATTTCGGCAAAAATGCCAACGAGTAATCCGGCTCTGGATGCGCTGATTTATAAAGCGATGGCGAAAAACCCCGATGACCGTTATCCCGACGCACAGGCATTCGCCAATGATTTGGTGGGCGTTTTCGGCGGCGATGCATCGCGCGTGGGCAAATCTATTATTGCGACCAATGAGGTACAAAAAGTCTCCATCACTGATACGCAGACGCTGCCGCCAACCGCAACTATGAAGCTGGATGCTTCTGCACTCCCGCCGCAGAGCCACCCTGGGATGCTGCGTTCGCCGCTGGGATTGGCGGCGTTTGGGTTGGCAATTGTCGCGCTGCTGGCGGTGATCCTGTTGTTCGCCCAAAAGCCAGCAGACAATCTGGCTGAAGCCAACCTATTAACACCGACCATTAATTTGCCGAGCGAAACCAATCAATATTTCACCAGTTCCTTCAGTGTTGATGATCCAACCGCCTTCGGGTGGCAGCAAAACGACAATGCCTCAGTGATCCGCAAAATTACGTCAGACGGTTTTTACGAATTCCAAAGCGCATTGCCCAGTTCCGCAGTAACCAGCATTTACAGCCCAAATGTGCATTTCGATGATGGCACAGTCCGCGCAGAGGGTTTACTGGACTCCGCCAGTAACCCGAACAGCGCCTTTGGTATCGTATTCCGTTTCCAGGACGAGCAAAATTACAACGTGTTCGCCGTCGATGGCCTGGGGCGCTACAGCATCTGGGAACTGCGTAAGGCAAAATGGAGCGAACTGCGTGGGTTAAAAGATGAACGCTGGACGCCGAGCGATTTCGTGAACAAACAGGGCAAGAAAAATCGCCTTTCGATCACGTTTATTGGCGGGCATTTCATTGGTTCAGTGAACGATCAGGATTTGGCGGATGTCACGCTGGAAGATACTTTCAAAGAAGGCGCGGTGGGATTGTATCTGGCGACGTATAAGACCGGGACAGCCACCGCACTCATTGATACCTATCAGGTGAGCGGCGACATCCCGGCCATGACTGGAAACAGCTAACCGCCGCCTGAAAAGCGCGCGATATAGACTTGAATCCACAACGGGATCAGGCATAACACCGAGAAAAAGGCCAGGACTGCCAGCGCCACTGTCACCACATCGAGCGCGGGTGGTGCATCCTGATAATGATCCAGCGGGCGGCTCTGGAAAGGTTGACTTTGCTGACTCGTACCGCCGCTCCAGGGCTGCGGCGCGGCGCTTTGCTGATAGACCTGTCCCGCCTGCTGGTCAAATGGTGACTGCACCTGGGGGCGATTGTAGGGATTGGCATTGGGTGCATTCGGCGCGACATTATAAGGCTGAGTGGGCTGCGCAGGCTGTTGGCCTTGCGTGAACGGCAGTGGTGGTGGCTGCGGCTGGGCGGGCTGTGAATATGGCAATGGTGGCGGTTGCGGATAGCCCTGCTGCTGCGGATTTACCTGTGGAGGGGGTGGTGCGGGCTGTACTGGACGGAAAGCGGGCGCGTTATTCATGGTCTGGTTTTGACCGCGATTGCGATACTCTTCCAGCACATGCCCTAATTGATCGGCAGTACGATAGCGCGCCGCCGGTTCCTTGCTCATCACTTTGTAGACAATATCCGACAGCGTTTGTGGCACACTGGGATTAAATTGAGAAACAGTCGGGATCGGTTCGCGGATGTGTGCCAATGCCAATTCCTGCTGGTTCGCGCCGACATAGGGTAAGCGTCCCGTCAGCATTTCAAACAGCACAATGCCAATTGAATACACGTCAGATGCCGGGGTCGGGCGTTCACCGCGCGCCTGCTCTGGCGCGAAATAATGCGGGCTGCCCCACACCACCGAGACTTTTTCTCCCGGTTGAGTATCGCTTAACGCCTGGGCGATACCAAAATCGGTCACCTTGACCATATCGGCGCGTGTGACCAGAATATTTTGCGGTTTCACATCGGCATGTACCAGACCGGCACGATGCGCAAAACCGATGCCTGCGCAAATCTGGATGCCGAGTTTGAGCGCCCGATCCACCGGCAGTATACCTTCAGTCTTGATGATCTTCTTGAGGTCTTGACCCTCGACAAATTCCATCACCATATACTGAGTTGGGCCTTCGTTACCCACATCATATACCGTGACAATATTGGGATGATTCAGGTTGGCAACGGCGCGGGCTTCGTTGCGGAAACGAGTCAGGAACGCCGGGTCGCTGGTCAGGCTGGGGCGCAAAATTTTGATCGCTACGGTGCGGCCTAATTCCAGATCAACCGCTTTATAGATGACCGCCATGCCGCCCGAACCCTGTTGGGCGACCAACCGGTATCGGTTATTCAGAACGGTTTCGTTATTATTCGCCATGTCCTATCCGATCTCCACAATCCCGCTTCTTAACGGGTTTTTCCCGCTCAAATGAGAAGCGAGGCCTTCAACTTAGCACATTTTTCAGGGTCGTGCCAACGGGTCAAATAACCGCCGGTATTCTAACACTGCCCCGCGATCCGTCATAGCGGCAATGTAATCTGCTACGACGCGCCGCAAATCGCGGTTGGGAAGCTGCGCCTGATATTCGGGCGGCAGTTGGCGCGAGTCTTCCATATAGCTGGTAAAAATCTGCTCGATGAAACGCTGCGCCCGTTTTGCCATCCGCGCCACACGATAATGATAATACATATTTTGAAACAGAAAACTTTTGAGTTCGCGATTCAGCTTTTCCATATTTTCACTATGCGAAACTAAATTTTCTGAATGTCGCTGGACATCTTCCGGCGATTGAGGGTTGAGATCATCGAGTTTTTGGGTAGTGGTTTGGAGTACATCATCCACCTGCAAACCGACCAAATCACGGATGAGTTGATGGCGGCTGATTTCGTCGATTTTGCCGCCCTTCCAAACTTTATCCTTCGAGATCATATGCCAGATTTCCAGGCTGTTCAAATCTTCCGGTTCGATCAACCCAGCCTGCAAACCGTCATCCAGATCATGGGCATTGTAGGCTAACTCGTCGGCGATATTGGCAATCTGGGCTTCGATGCCGCCGCGCGTGGTCGGGTCAAAATCTTTCACCAGCGTCAAATCGTATTCGCTCTCATGTTTGGCGATGCCTTCCAGCGCTTCATAGGTCAGGTTCAACCCGATCCAACCGGGATAACGGCGTTCCAACTGCGTCACTACTCGATAGCTCTGATGGTTGTGATTAAACCCGCCGATTTCTTCGGTCAGGCGATTCAGGACGCTTTCGCCTGCGTGCCCAAAAGGCGGATGTCCCAGGTCATGCGCCAGACAAATCGACTCGACCAAATCTTCGTTGACGGCCAGTGCGCGCGCCAAAGTGCGGCCAATTTGCGCGACTTCCAACGTATGCGTCAGGCGGGTGCGGTAATAATCACCCTCGTCGTTGACGAACACCTGAGTCTTGTATTCCAGCCGCCGGAAAGCCGCCGAATGCACAATCCGGTCACGATCACGCTGGAAAGCCGTGCGATACTTGGGTTCGGGGTCGTGATGTACCCGTCCGCGACTGTTCTGGCTCAAGATGGCGTAGGGCGCAAGGGTATCGGCCTCGATTTTTTCCATGTGTTCGCGCGTGACGTACATCCCCATCTCCTCATGTATACGCTAACCGTATTGTATCCGGTTCTATGCCTATGTGCCTGAAAAAGCAGGTCTCAAATTGATCGTATCCGTTTTTCGTATGGATAATCCAAGATCCCTGCGAATTCGCTGAATTGTTTGCACTGTCATATAGAATTGACTACAATCGCAATATTCCAAAAATGTAAGATAAGGCTTGGCATGATTGGCAAGACTCTGGGTAGTTACCGCATCGAGGAGCAAATCGGCGCGGGCGGTATGGCGACGGTTTTCAAAGCCTATGATATCTCCACCAGACGGTACGTAGCGCTCAAAATTCTTCCGCCGCAATTTTCAACTGATCCGATTTTGCGCGAACGCTTCAGGATTGAGTCGCGGGCGATTGCGCTGCTGGAACACCCCCATATCCTACCGATTTACAACGCCTACATCCCTGAAAAACCGGGCGATGACGATATTGCCTACATGGTCATGCGTTATTTTGACAACGGTTCGCTGGCGGATCGTATCAAAGCGGGCAACCTGCCCTTCGAGGACATCCGCCGCATCCTGACTCAAACTGCCAGAGCGCTGGATTATGCTCATGAGCGTGGCATTTTGCACCGCGACATCAAACCGAGCAATATTTTGCTCGATAACAAGGGAAACGCCTATTTAGCGGATTTTGGAATCGCCAAATTAGCCGGTTCGTCGGCGCAATTCACCGGCAGCGGGACAGTGGGCACGCTGCTTTACATGAGTCCCGAACAATGCCGGGGCGCAAAAGAAACCGTAGCGGCTTCCGATCAGTATGCGTTGGGCATCTCGGTCTATGAGATGACAACCGGGCGTGTCCCCTTTCGTGACGACAGCATGGGCGCACTAATTATGATGCACCTCAACGAGCAACCGCCGTCACCACGCCAATTCCGACCCGATTTGCCGGATGTAGCCGAAGAAGTCATCCTCAAATCGCTGGCAAAAACGCCTGCTGAACGTTATCCATCGTGCGCATCGTTCGCCGAGCACTTCGATAAAGCACTTGCATGGCGGCCAGCTAAAAAAGCCCCACAAGCGATTCCAGAAGCCTTTCTTAACTCGCCAACGGTTGTTCCAGACAGTAAACCACAATTACCGAGTCCCAGCACCGGCGGCATGGGAACTGATACGCTAAACCGCGTGCGTAAGGTGACGATGCGACCCGCAGGCTTAGGTTTGCCCTTATGGGCACTCATTTTTTTCGGCATCATTGTCATTGGCGGTTTGGTGCTGATCGCCGGAAACCCCGGCAGCCTAATGTTTTTGGCAGCAGTCCCGACAGGAACGCCCACCCCAACTTTAACCTTGACCAGTACAATCACGCCGACGGTGACATCAACACCAAGTACAACGCCATCGCCAACCCTAAGCAGCACACCCACAGCCACCAACACTGAAACCTCAACGCCGACAGATACACCTACCTCTACCGACACCGCAACGGCAACCAACACACCGACTCCGACGGCAACCGCTACCGCAACACCCAGCAATACACCGACGGATACGCCCAGCCCAACGCCAACCCCTACTAACACACCTACGCCGACGGATACTGCGACCATCATCCCCTCGGCAACCCTGACCCATACTCCAACCACCACACCATCGGCGACAGCAACAGCCATTCCATTGGGATTTGCTGGAAATCAAGTGACTGAGAATGCCCAATGGGAGCCGAGGGTTAAGACTTTTGATAACGTAGATATGATGTTGGTTCCGGCAGGATGTTTTACGATGGGCAGCGTCGATGGACGCGCCAACGAGATTCCGCCGCAAAATCAGTGCTTTAAGGAGCCTTTCTGGATTGACCGCACTGAAGTCACCAACGCTCAATACGGATCGTATGGTTATTGGGACGGCCCCAACCGTCCCCGTGAACAAGTATCCTGGTTTGAAGCCAGAACCTTCTGCTTATCACGCGGTGGGCGCTTACCCACTGAGGCTGACTGGGAATATGCCGCGCGCGGGCCAAGCAGCCTTATCTATCCCTGGGGTGACACCTTTGATGGCAATAACCTGACCTATGGTAAGAATTCCACCAGTCAAACGGAAGTTGTGGGATTCCGCACTGGAGGTATGTCGTGGGTCGGTGCAATGGACATGAGTGGCAACGTCTATGAGTGGACGAATAGTCTAAACGTGCCTTACCCCTATAACGCGGATGACGAACACGAAAGCAGCATCGATGCTTCTAGTGAACGTATTATGCGAGGCGGTTCCTGGATGAACAGCGGCAGCCAGTTTCAACGCGGTGCGCTGCGGGTCGGTCAAAACCCCGATGCTAAAGTGCGATCAACAGGATTTCGCTGCGCACGTTCCTACGTTGAGGGTGATGTTCCCGATATCTCGCTCATCCAGGCGATGCGCCTGCCAACCGCAACCTCAACACCGGATATCACTCAGGCGCGCGTACTGGCGGGTGCGCGATTACGTTCCGGCCCCGGTTCTAATTATGCGCAAGTTGGTTCTGCGCGGGTGGACAAGCTGTTACCTGTTATCGCGCAGGCTGGCAGCGGCGCGGATATTTGGTATCTGGTTGTCGATGAAGATAATCAGGCCAAATGGA
>JBDTNB010000220.1:0-9757 GCA_039933955.1 Chloroflexota bacterium | reverse complement strand
GACACGGAACTGCTGCCGGGGCTGGAGCTGATTGAGACCAGCGGGCATGTGCCGGGACATCAATCGGTGCTGCTGCGGCTGCCCAAAACAGGGGCGATTTTATTGACGATTGACGCTGTACCCTTTGGCGCGGGCTTTACCCGTGACGTACAGGACGACGGTAGCAACCCGGACGCCGAAGCGATCCGCGCCAGTACGATTAAACTGCTTGATCGGGTCGAACGGGAGCATATCGGGCTGGTCATTTTCGGTCATGACACGGAGCAGTGGAAAACACTCAAAAGAGCGCCAGCGTTTTACGAGTAGATCAGCGATTAGCTGTTAGCCAGTAGCTTTTAGCTTAAGACAAAAGATCAGAGACGCCGCCAAGATGCGGCGTTTTTGTTTATTGTCGATAGCTAAAGACCTGCATGGCGTCGTCGTCGAGACTACAGAAAAGAAGTTCCGAGTGATGAGTAAAGACAAAGCTTCTATGTGGAAGATTCCCCCTCGGATCGTTGAAAAAGTTGAAAATGGGAATGGCGAAAAATTCCCGATTTTCGCGAGTTTGGCGACTATTTTTGCCATCTTCGCCTATGATTGAGAGGCAAAGCGACGAAAACGACGAAAGCGAAAAACGAAAATTTCGCGTATAAGACAGTAAATCACATACCTCCTTTGTTGCAGCGGCGGCGGCGGCGTGAATGCTTTTGTCACTGTCAAGTTTATTGCAGATTCGGCAGAATATGATGTTGGGCGGTCAACAATGGACGAGGCGTGCCTCGTCCCTACAGAAATAGATTTTGGTTATGGATAATCTTGTAAGATGAGATTATCGCCAGAATCAGTATAGAATAAACGTTCTTATCTGTCAATTAGAAAATGGTTTGAAAGTTCGAGGAATTTGTCGGGACTCTATGGTGATTTAATCCCCCACACCTTGACCGTGCCATCCAGACTGCCAGAAATGATGAGGTTTCCGGTGGTGTCAAAAATTAGGCTTGTAATTTCCTGCGCGTGGGCATCAATCGTTTGAATCAAAGAACGTTTATTTACATCCCAGAAAGCCAAATGGCCTTTTTCACCTTTTGTCCGATAACCAACATCAGGGCGATTACCAATAACCATCAGACTGCCATCCATATTGAGCGCAATATCATAATCGTTATTTGTGGGGCTTGAGCTATTTTTGATAGCGATAGTTGGCAAGATCATACCCGTTTGAGTATCAATGAAATTAACGCTGTCATCGGTACTCACTGATGCTATTCGGCGACCATCCAAACTGACTGCTATAGCGTTGATTAATGTGTTCGATTTATTCAGATCAAAACTTTGACGATTGTCAGGGCTGTCGAAATTCCAGATGCCTATTTCCGCTCTGCCCCCAGAGTCATTATCACCGGTTGTACTATAAACGAGGTTGTTCTGGCGGGAGTTGAAGATAATATCTGCGAGACGTGCCTGCGAAATATTATCGAAAAGTTTCTGGTTTTTCTTTGAAGCAAAATTGCATAAGTAAACGGATTTTCCAGATGAAAAGATCAGGTCTCCTTTAGAACTAAATTGTACTGTATTGGTGTTTGAAGTATGCCCAACATCCCAACTGGCAATTAAAGTCCTACGAGGAATATCCCAAAGCGCTATATTCCCCTCATAGTTATAAAAGGCTAACAGCTTATTGTCTGGACTTATGGCGATACTTTCGACAGATTTAACGTCTGAAACAGGTGTCGTTCCCCCTGATTCTAAGTCGAAAATTTTTGGTGATTGATTTGTATAGCTAGTCACCACGAATGTATTATCGGAGCTTATGGCAAGTGTGGAGACATGATTATCGGGTGTTTCAAACGAGTGTAATTCAACTAAGTTTTCGATGTTTGCAACCGATATTTGAGGTGTTTTCATGAAATCGGTGGTGGTTTTGGCCGAGGGAGTAGAGCGGTAGGATTGTAAATCCGGGCTATTGTCAAAGCAGGTTGGTATATCGGGATAGGCTCTGTTCCAAAGAAAAAGACCCATAGCAACTATAAAGCAGATAACAATAACGAGGAGGCTAATTACGGTTAGTTTATTTTTCAATCAGACTCCTCGTTTCTATTCAGAAATATCAGATGAATGCCTCGTAGACCGGTGTGCCTTCCCAGACGGCGGGACGTTCGACATCCAGGATGTGGGCGATAGTGGCGGGTGTGTCGGCCATGTTGACCGGCGCTTGAATCTGATGCCCACGTTTGACGCCGGGGCCGTTGAGTATCCAGGGGATCGTCATGTCTTCGGGCATATTCGTGCCGTGATCGGTATTATGACCGCCGTGATCGGCCTGAAGCAGAATCGTATAGGCATCGCGCAAACCCGCTTTTTCTAAAACGTCCAGCACGATGCCGACGGCCTTGTCGTTGGCTTCAATAAATTCAATTTGTTCCGCTGACATCCAGCCGTGCAAATGCCCGTTGATGTCCACATCGCCCAGGTACAAAAAGCAAAAATCGGGCTGGCTTTCGACGAGGTGCGCGGCGGCAACCTGGGCAACTGGTGTATCGTTGTCATCGCCGTAAATCGCATTTTTGCAGTAGCTCAAATCCAGGCTGCCCGGTGCGGCCAGATCGCGCAGTTGCTCCCAGCTATAAAACATGGCGGTGCGTTTGTTTCCCAATTTGGCGACATCGGTGATGCTGGGGAATTCGGCAGCCGATGGCCGATAAATATTGTCCTCGCGGATGCCATGCTTTTGTGGCGATACCCCGCGAAACATGGTGCTGTGTGACGGCAATGTGACGCTGGGCATCACCGTTTGGGCGTTCCAGGTGTACGCGCCGGTTTGCCACAGGGTATCAATGCGCGGCGTATTGGCTTGTTGCAGGGCATCCGGGCGGCATCCGTCCATGACAATGAGCAGAAGTTTGCTGGGCATAAGTTGATTATCCAATCTGTTTTTCGTAAGCAATCAAAAGTAAACCGTCGGGTTCAAAATTTTCCCCGACTTTCACATAGCCGAATTTCTCGTAGAAATGCTGGTTGCGGAGCGCGTAGCCGGGGGTATCCAGCGTCCATTTTTGGGCAGGATAGGTACGCTCGATGAACTGCATGGCCTGCGTGCCAATGCCGCGACTGTGATAGGCGGGATCAACCGCCAAGACATCCAGGTGAAAGTGCCCTTGTCCTTCGTCATACAAGATGATGTCACCGACGATTTGTCCGTCAGCGATGATTTTGTAAACCTCGGCATCGCCGATTTTTTTAAGCATGACCTCTACCGAATCGTAACCGGGTGGGCCGCCGAGTTCGACGCCGGGGTACAGCCGCGCGTCATCGTGGAAGGCCGCAATCTGGACTTTGACCAGCACTTCCGCATCCGCAGGCGTGGCACGTTCACAGGTAATATTCATAGCGCATTCCTCAAGGTCAACACAGGAGATTATTTTACCATCCCTCGGACATTTGCGGTTGTGCCCGGATTGAACCCGTAACCACACCTTAAATTGACGAGTCAAATCTTAATCGCGAAGCCTCTTGGGAACCAAAAGCGAACCGCCAACGTCCTATGGGCAAATACAATAGTCAGTTGGAGGTTTTATGAAGCACCTACGGGTTCTGATTTTTCTAGGATTGTTACTCATCATGGTTGTGCCCGCGCTGGCACAGGACATCATCTGCCCGCCGCCCTGCGCGACGGATGTACCCTGTCCGGCAATGCCCACCCATTGTGTGCCCACACAGCCGGGGGTGTTCACCAATCCGGAATGGTTGAAGATTGATTATCATCGTGTCACGGTGGATGTGAATAACCAGATCGCCACGACCAATGTGGACATGCAGTTCACCAACGAAGGCGAAGCGCTGGCGGAAGGCACATTCATGTTCCCGCTGCCACAGAGCGCAGCCGTCGATAAACTTACCATGACCATCAACGGTGTGTCGATTGACGCGCAAATATTGCCTGCCGACGAAGCACGCGGCATTTATAACGAAATTGTCCGCCAGTACCGCGACCCGGCCTTGCTGGAATATGTGGGCAGCAGCGCGGTTCAGGCCAATGTGTTCCCGATCCCGCCCGGAGAATCGCGGCGCGTTCAGATCAGCTATTCGCAGGTCTTGGAAGTCGATAACGGGCTGATCCATTATGTGTATCCGCTGAAAGTTACGAATTTGCTGTCACCGCGCCCGGTGGAAGAACTGAGCATCACCGTCAACGTGGCCGGTAACGACACCATCAGCAATATTTATTCGCCCAGCCACCCGATTGCCCTGCAACGTGGCACGGACGACAAAAGTTTTAAGGCTGGATACGAGTCCGGTTCGTACATCCCACAGGATGATTTCAGCCTGTACTACGGCATCGCCAACCAGAATATCAACGTGAATCTGCTGACCTACCGCGAGAGCGCCAACGAAGACGGATTCTTCATGCTGCTGGTGCAGCCGCCGGTCACGCTGCCTGATGACCAGGCCATCCCTAAAGATGTGATCGTGGTGCTGGATCAATCCGGCAGCATGTTCGGCGAAAAGTGGGATCAAGCGCGGCAGGCTGCGGAATATGTTTTGAAGAACTTGAAACCGCAGGATCGCTTCAATGTCGTGTTGTTCAGCACCGGTTGGCGCGTGTTCAGCAATAATATGGAATCGCCAGATCAGGCCAGCAGTGCGATTGATTGGGTGCGCGGTCAGGATGCTATCGGCGGCACGGACATCAACGGCGCGCTGACGACGGCGCTGGACATGGTCGGCGAACGCCCGACGACCATTCTGTTCATGACCGATGGTCTGGCAACCGAAGGCGAAACCGATACGCAAAATATTCTCGCGAATCTGGATGCAACCGCTCATCCCAACGTGAGCATTTTCACCTTCGGCGTGGGCGATGATGTGGATACCACGCTGCTGGACTCAATTGTACGCGACCATCACGGCGCGGGGTCGTATGTACGCCCGACGGAACGCATTGACGAAGAAGTCGCCAGCCTGTACAACAAAATCAGTTCGCCGGTTTTGACCAATGTCACGCTGGATATGGGCGGCGTGGAAACCGACGATATGTATCCGGCGACACCGCTGCCCGATTTGTTCGCCGGGTCACAACTGACGCTGGTCGGGCGCTATCGCGGTGATGCCAACAACATCAACATCACGCTCAAAGGTAAAGTCGGTGGTCAGGAACAGAGCTTCATCTATAACAACCTGAATTTCCCACCGCGTGCGGGTGGCGAACCGTTCATCTCGCGCTTATGGGCGACCCGGCGCATCGGCGATCTGCTCAACACGATCCGCCTGAGCGGTGAAAACCCCGAATTGGTGGACAGCGTCGTCCGCTTGAGCGTGCGTTACGGAATCATCACGCCTTACACCAGCTTCCTGATCCAGGAAAAAGACATCCTGTCGGCGCAAGGTATGGAAGAAGCCCAGGCCAACTTCCAACGCGAGGCGCAAAATCTGGCGACCAATTCAACCGGCGCGGGGGCTGTCGCGGCGGCGGATCAATCGGCGGGTTTTGCCAATGCTGAAGCACCACAGGCTGCGCCCGTATTTATGGCTACTGTCAGCCCCACTGGGACTATAGTTCCCGGCCAGCCCGTGACCGAGCAAGATGGGTATGTTGATGACAATGGTGTAGCGGTCAACCCGATCCAGACCGTGAATGACAAAACCTTCCTGCTGCAAGATGGCGTGTGGACGGATACGACTTTCCAGCCGGACACGATGACCACGCAAAAAGTGGTGTTCCTGAGCGACGAATATTTCGCGCTGCTGGACTCACAGCCCGTCTTGAGCGATTATTTCGCTCTGGGCGACAAGGTAATTGTGGTGATCGAAGGCACGGCCTATGAGGTTACAGCGGAGTAACGAGTGATGAGCAGAGGGGCGGTTCGGAAACGAGCCGCCCTTTTTGATTCTCCCCAAATGAGGGCAGGATATATGCTACAATGTGGGTGAATGAACGAGGCGAGACATCATGCTCACTGTCCCTATCCAATTTGAGGATTTGCTCAAGGTCATTGACCAACTTTCCGAACAAGAGAAGCGTATTATCAGCGAACGTCTGGCGGAAAACTCCGTTTCAGCGGCGGATAATAAACTTAAAAAAAACCGTATACTGGGTCTGCATCCGGGCGCATTTCAGCCTACGGATGATTTCGATGATCCGCTGCCTGATGAATTCTGGTTGGGTGAAGATGCATGAGGTATCTATTGGATACTCATACATTTATGTAGGCAGATAGCGATCCTTCTCGCCTTTCAGTATGGGCGGCAACTGCCATCAGTGATCCAGACAATACGATTTTTGTTAGTCTGGTAAGCATCTGGGAAATACAGATTAAACATCAGCTTGGCAAATTGCCGTTGGCGATCCCATTAAACGAGATTATTGAACGCCAACAAAATGAAAATGCTATTGAATTGATCCCAATAGCTTTACCGCATATTCTTGCCCTGGCTGGCCTCCCCTTGCATCATCGTGATCCTTTTGATCGCCTTTTAATTACCCAGGCGCAGGTTGAGGGATTGACTTTTATCAGTCATGATTCTCTTCTGTCAAAGTATTCCGTTAAAGTGCTTTGGTAGTTATCCCTGTCGCCGATAAAAAATGATTAGGCGGGGAATGATGGTCTGTGTATCATTGGATTGAATGCAGTTCAGTCAGGATGATTCAGGGTCAACCATGCCATTTTTCGACCATGCCCCCCTAAAAACAGATTCCTCAACGCCGATTTACCAGCAGTTGTATGATTATGTGCGGGCGGCGATTCTGTCCGGTCAGCTTCAGATGGGGACACAGTTGCCTTCCACACGAACGCTGGCGGATGAGTTGGGTGTTTCGCGCAATACGATTCTGAGCGCCTATGACCAGCTTTTCGCCGAGGGCTATTTGGAGTCGGTGGGTGGGAAAGGCACATTCGTGACCCATACGCTGCCCGAATCGCTGCTGAGGGCGCAAAAGCCCAAAAAAGGCGATTCTCAAGAGGCCAAGCGCGTTCATCAATTATCGGCGCGAGGATCGACGCTGCTTGTCACGCCGACCATGCCGAGTTCGCCGTTCATGAAGCGTCCGCATCAGGCTTTTGAAACCGGGACTCCGGCGCTCGATCAATTTCCGTATGAACTATGGGCGAAATTGATTGCGCGTCATACACAGGGGTTGCATCCGCAAGTGATGTCGTATCAATTGACGGCGGGCTATCGTCCGCTGCGGGAGGCGATTGCCGATCATGTGCTGCTGGCGCGGCAGGTACGCTGCACGCCCGATCAGGTGATTATGGTGTCGGGATCGCAGGGCGGTTTGTATCTGACGGCGAGTGTGCTGCTCAATGCGCGCGATGAAGCCTGGGTTGAAGACCCCGGTTATCTCGGCGCACGGCGGGCATTATTGGCGGCGGGCGCAAAACTCATCCCGATCCCGGTGGATGGTGATGGTCTCGATGTGGATGCCGGAATCGCACGGTCTCCGCAAGGACGCATGGTTTATCTGACGCCCTCGCATCAATTCCCGCTGGGCGTGACATTGAGTCTGCGGCGGCGATTGGATTTATTGGCCTGGGCAAAACGGAATAATGCCTATGTGTTGGAAGATGATTACGACAGTGAATACCGTTTCGCAGGTCGTCCGCTGGCTTCGTTGCAAGGACTCGACGACTCGGAATCGGTGATTTATGTAGGGACGTTCAGCAAAGTTTTATTTCCCGCACTGCGGTTGGGTTATCTGATTGTCCCGCCGGGATTGGTCGATGCGTTTTTAGCCTTCCGTGTCTCGACGGATTATCACCTGCCGCTGCTGGAACAGTTAGCGCTGACTGATTTTATCGTCGAGGGACACTTCACCCGGCATATCCGGCGGATGCGGACACTGTATGGGGCGCGGCGGGAAATGCTGATCGAGGCTTTACGCGATGCGCCGCTGGAAATTGATGCGCCTGAAACCGGGATGCATTTTGTGGGCTGGCTTCCGGCGGGTATGACCGGTCAGATAGTCGCTGGACGTGCGAGTGCTTATCAGGTGCGGGTGCTGCCGGTTTCGACGTTTGCGCTAGTAAATAAGACGCGCGATGGTCTCATTTTGGGTTATGCGAGTGTCGATGAGACCGAGATTCGGCGCGGCGCGGAAGGGTTAATGCGGGCGCTGGAGTCGTTATAAAGATTAATCCGATGCTTGAATTGTCAGGATGGGAAGGACAATATTCATGGCAAAAATCAACGCAGAAAAGATTCCTCCTGAGATTAGGCCATTCATCCCCTATGCCGAAAAATACGGTGACGAGGATGTTGGCATCAGAAAAGGCTTAGTGGAAACGGCAACTGTTGAAGAACTTCATGAACTTGCAGCGATATGGGAGTTTTGTATCGGCCTGATCTCCGATTGGTTGGCTAAACCTGAAGCTCGTGCCGAATCGACAACTGATGAATATATAGCTTTCACCTGCTTGATTCTAGCAGTAGACAGGGCAAGACATCGTCTCGACGATCTCCTAAAATAGAATCTTCGGCGGCCTTGTCTGGATACCAAGCTGATGGCAATTCTTTTCCAATCTACGTCTTGAAATTTAGAACTTTTGTGCTATAATTAAACTCCCAAAATCGTCAAGTTTATTAGGGTGTTATGCAGCAAGTAAAGCAGCAGCACAACCTAATTAGATTTGCGGCGGAAAGTCCGCAGCTTTCCGCCATTTTCGCGCACTTCAGACAAACATTCGCCTATTGGCGGCGATACATGCTCTTTCGGACAAAATTAGCCGAACCCATGTCCGAATTCATCACCTTTTCGGACATGGGTTTTCGCTTTTGCTCTCCACTCTGTACTTTTTTAGACCCCAGCGGTGGCGGGTTTTTGTTTGGGCTGATAGCTGCCGGGGACATCACGGAAGGCGATGCCGAAGCGATTCCAGCCGTTAATCAGCACGACAGCCAGGGTCAGATCGGCCAGTTCTTTCTCGCTGAAGTGTTGGCGGACAACCTCAAAAGTTTCGTCGGGGACGTGGGTTTCTGAAATGAGAGTCAGCGATTCAGTCCATTCCAGGGCGGCGCGTTCACGTTCGGTGAAAAACGGTGTTTCGCGCCACACACTGAGGGCATACAAACGCTGCTCAGTCTCACCAGCGACGCGGGCATCTTGGCTGTGCATATCCACGCAATAAGCGCAGCCATTGATCTGCGAGGCGCGCATTTTCACGAGTTCAATCAGCGGTTTTTCGAGGTCAGTCGATTTGACATAGGCTTCCAGGGCGTTCATGGCTTTCATCGCGCCGGGGGCAGCCGCCCCGTAATCCATGCGTTCTTTCATGTTGGTGCTCCTTGATGGCGTTGTTTCTCAGATATATGGAGTCTATGGCTTTTAGGGGCGCGTTTGGAGTACCAGTTCGTCAGGTTGGGACAGTACCAGTTAGGATGATTGAGTAAAGGCAGCCGAACTATTTTCGGATTCGCCAATCCGGAATGCAATAAGCCAGTCAACGCATTGACCATCCACGAATCTATGTACTGAATCTTTTGAGTATGTTCACCCCCTTATGTGCTAGCTTATTGACAGACTACTCATCATAGGCGTATACTGCGATTCATAAATAAACCGGCGTGCGGTTTTTAAATTGAGGCACACTGCATTATGGTTCGGGTTGTCAAAGAACAGGATTACGCCGAAAAGCGCAATGAAATCCTGGATACGGCGCAGCGATTGGTGTTCAGCAAGGGTTACGAACGGCTGACGATCCAGGACATTTTGCAAGCCCTCAACATTTCAAAAGGCGCGCTCTACCACTACTTCGACTCCAAACAGGCGGTGCTGGAAGCG
>JBDTNB010000219.1:0-9833 GCA_039933955.1 Chloroflexota bacterium | reverse complement strand
AAGAAGTGATCGCCAATGTCTTCGACTCCATCGGCAGCGGCGTCATCACCACCAATGCACAGGACGCGGTGACGACTTTCAACCGTGCCGCTTCGGACATCCTGGGACGCGCGGCGGAGACCGCTATCGGTCAGCCTTTGCCCGCCGTGCTGCCCAAAATCAGCGCCGACTTTGACGATTACCTGGAAGAAGTGCGCGAACATAACCAGAGCCGCGCCCTGGAAGTTGAATTGGACATGCCGGATCGGGGACGTATCGCCCTGAGCTTGAAGCTGTCGCCGCTCAAAGACTCAAACCAGATGACGCAGGGTGTCGCGCTGGTGGTCGATGACCTGACCGAGCAGCACGAACGCGAAGAAAAACTCAATGTACTGCGTAAATACCTGCCCCCAGCGATGGTCGATAATATTCAGGTGATTGCGGGGTTAGCGTTGGGCGGCGAACGGCGCGAAATGACCTGTATGTTCGTGGATGTGCGTCTGCTGTCCACATTCCCGCCGGAACTGCGCCCAAAACAGGTGATGGAACTGCTGAATCAATACCTGGAAGTAGCGACAAATGCCATCCGCGATGCCAATGGCGTCATCGATAAGTACATGGGTACGGAAATCATGGCGTTATTCAACACCCAGTTGAACCCGCAAACGGATCATGCCTTGCAGGCGATGCAGGCGGCGCTGCACATGCGCGAGGGCTATCTGGAACTGTATCGTAAATTGGGGATCAATCCACAGCCCCATTTTTACCGCGTGGGTATCCACAGCGGAGTCGCTACCGCTGGCAATGTGGGCAGCCTGAGCCGCCGCGATTTTACGGCGTTGGGCGATACCATCAACCTATCGCACCGTTTGTTGGAAAATGCGACTCCAGGGCAGATAATCATCAGCGATTCGACGCGCGATTATGTGCAAGGCGCTAGCGGATGGCCGGACAGCATTTCCTACGAAGAGCGTGAACCCATCAAGGCCAAAGGACGCCAGCAGGCAACCGTTGTTTACGAGGTCTTTAGAGCGTAATTATGGACAATACGACCCGCCGACCTGAAGAAGAAACTGCGAAGTTTAAGAAAGCTCCCAGCGGAACCAACGAGAGCATCCGCCAGTTGAGCACGCGCGTCAACGATCTGGTGGATTTGCTGCGGGCGCAGCGCGATATTTTGCGCGGACGCGGCATGGATTTGCCATCTGGCGCGCTCGACAACCTGAAAAACCTGAAGCTGCAATTGGATAAACTCGGCCAGCAGCTTGGCGGCACGATGGTCGAATTGAGCCAACTACGCGCCCTGGCGGATACCGCCGGAGTCGTGAATTCGTCGCTCGACCCGACTGAAGTGTTGAACCGCGTGATGGACACCGTGATCCAACTCACGGGCGCGGAACGGGGTTACATCGTGCTCAAGAACCGCGACACGGGCGAGATGGAATATCGCGTCGCGCGCGGCATTGACCGGGAACAATTGGGCAAGACCGATTTTGTGGTCAGCGGCAGCATCGTCAACGAAGTGGCGAATACCGGCGTGCCGGTTTTGACCGGAAACGCGCAGGAAGATAAACGCTTCGACGGGCGCGAAAGCATCGTCAACTTTCAACTGCGCAGCATTTTAGCCGTGCCGCTAAAGGTGCGCGACGAAGTCATCGGCGTGGTGTACTGCGATAACCGCATCATGGTGCAGTTGTTCAAGCAGCACGAACTCAATTTATTGATCGCCTTCGCTAATCAAGCGGCTGTCGCTATCGAAAATGCGCGTTTGTTCGCCGATCTCACTTTCCAACTGGCGCAAGTGACCGAAGCCCGCGACCTGATGAGCAACATTTTTGCGTCTATCACCAGCGGTGTTTTGACGCTCAACGGGGACAGCATCGTCACCGAATGTAACCCCGCGGCCGAACTCATCCTCGGCAAGGCACGGCATGATGTGGTCGGCAAATTGCTGGATGAATCGCTGCCGTCGTTTAATGGTACTTTCCACGAGACACTGCAACGGGTCAAAGGCGTCGGCACACGCGAACTGCTGGAAGTCGAGTCTTCCATGAACGGCGAGCCGCACTACTGGAATATGATTATGAGTCCGCTGCTGGACTCTGGTCATGAAGGCCAGGGCGTGGCGATTGTGCTGGACGACCTGACGGCGATGCGTAAAGCTGAAACGCAGTTGGGTATTGGCCGCATTTACAGTAAAATCGACCTCGAAAAAATCCGCAATGTGAACGAATTCGACGAGCGCGAAATCAGCGTTCTGCACTCGGACGTGCGCGGCTTCACGACCTTCAGCGAGCAGCTTGAACCTGAAGAATTGATGACGATCATCAACCAGTATTTGAGCCTGTCGAGCGACGCCGTCAACCTGTACGACGGCATCGTCGATAAATACATGGGCGACGCGGTGACGGGGTTATACAACACGCAGTTTAATCCGCAGGAAAACCATGCCGAGCGCGCGGTGCGTGCCGCGATGAGCATGATGTATGATCTGTTCGCGCTCCACGAAGTTTTGCCGGAAGAACAGCGTTTGTTTTACGGGATCGGCGTGCATACCGGTGCAGCGGTGTTGGGCAACGTCGGCAGCCAGGATCGTAAAGAATTCGCGGCGCTGGGCGATGCGATGGATCTCGCCAAGCTGCTGCAAGAAAATGCCCTGGGCGGCGAAGTCCTGCTCAGTCAGGCGACCTTCGATCTGGTGCAGCACATTTATCACTGCGAACCGGTTGAGCCGCGCAAAACAAAAGACCGCACCGATTTTACGGTCATGTACAAGGTGCTCAAGTTGAAAAAGCGCACCGGGATGCTCGACCTCGATAATTTGAATTTCTAAAATTACAGCATTGCAATTCGTTTCGACCCCCTCCCAACCTCCCCCGAATTCGGGGAGGAGTCAAATCTGTCTTTGATTCCCCCTCCTTGAATTCGGGGAGGGGGTTAGGGGGTGGGGTCAATGAACAAATTCAATCCTCATTTACCGGAAACCCATTCCCGTAATTTTCCCGCCCTGAATCGCGTCCAATAGAGATATAACATGCGATAATCGCGATTCACGCATTCGCGTGCGTCGTAGAGGAGAATCCCCTTGATTGATAATGAAACCACGACCCCAAATCGCCCCTTTGAAATTGGGTTGTATTCCTTTGCCGAATTGACGCCGGACTCGCGCACAGGCGAGAAAATCAGCCCTGCCGAGCGTATCCGCGATCTGCTGGAAGAAATTGAACTGGCCGATCAGGTCGGCCTGGATGTATTTGGGTTGGGTGAACATCACCGCGAAGAATTTGTGTCGTCTGCGCCGGAAGTGCTTCTGGGGGCGGCGGCTTCGCGCACCAAAAATATCCGTTTGAGCAGCGCCGTCACCGTGCTTAGTTCCGATGATCCGGTGCGGGTGTTCGAGCGCTTCGCCAGCCTCGATCTGGTCTCGAATGGACGTGCAGAAATCATGGCGGGACGCGGCTCATTCATCGAGTCGTTTCCGTTGTTCGGCTATGATCTGCATGACTACGACGAATTGTTCTCGGAAAAGCTGGATTTGCTGCTCAAACTCCGCGACGATGTGCATATCTCCTGGCAGGGTAAGCATCGCGCCTCGCTCGATAACCTGGGTGTGTATCCGCGTCCGGTACAAAATCCGCTGCCGATTTGGGTGGGGGTGGGCGGCACACCGGAATCGGTTGTGCGCGCCGCCAGCCGGGGTTTACCGATGGCGCTGGCGATTATCGGCGGAATGCCGGAACAATTTGGGCCGTATGTCGATTTGTATCGCCGGGTAGCCGCCGAATACAAACATGATCCGGCGAGCACACCCCTGAGCATCAATTCACACGGTTTCATCGCCGATACGCGCCAGCAAGCGCTGGACGAATCTTTCCCGGCTGCACAGGCCGCGATGAACAAAATTGGTCGTGAACGGGGTTGGTCGCCGATGCGCCGGGAACAATATGAGGCCGGGGCACAGTTACGGGGCGCGAATTTCGTCGGCAGCCCGGATGACATCATCGAGAAAATCCTGTTCCAGCACTCGATTTTCAACCATCAACGGCTGCTGCTGCAACTGAGCGTTGGGACGATGCCGCATGACAAGCTCATGCACGCGATTGAACTGCTGGGCACAAAAATTGCCCCCGTCGTAAAAGAGGAAATTGCGCGCCGTGTAACGGCAATTCCTTAAACTCAAAAATATTAACCACCAGGATGCCAAGAACGCAGAGAGGATTCAAAATTAATTCTTGGCGTCCTCTGCGTCTTGGTGGTTCAATTGATGTGTCCCCTAAATGGCTTCTACATGGGAGTGGTGATGTTTGTGGATATGAAGCAATGGCTTCCATTCAACTCGAAAACTTGTGTCCACAAGATTCAGCACTCCCAAAACCACGAGGATTCAAATTTCCTGTTATTGCCATTATCAGGCGGTTATCAGGAGCAATTTTGGCATGTTTTCAAACCCAATTCCAACTTTCTCCTGTTCCATCCTGTTTTTCAGGCAATTGACCTTTGTGGACATGAAGTGATGACTTCCATGTCAACTCGAAAACTTGTGCCCACAAGATTCAGCACTCCCCAAATGGCTTCTGCATTGCTCACATGCTGTTTCGATGGCATAATGAGGGTAATTCAACCTACCCATTTAGAAGCCAGAGAATCCCCATGTTAAACGCAAATAACGCATCGCTGAGTGTATTTTTGACGGCTGCGACCAGTTCATTGGGCCGCGAAACCACCCGCCAGTTGGTCGCGCGCGGCCATCGTGTGACCGGCCTGACCAAAGGCTTTGACGGCGCGGTGATGGTGCGGAAAGACGGCGGTTTACCAGCCTACTCTGACCCCTATCGCGCGGGCGAAATCAAAAGCATCATCAAGATGGCGGCGGCGGATGTGGTCATCCATGTGCTGCCCCAGGAAGCCAATGTTTTCCCACACAAGGGACTCGATTGGGCGGACAGTCAGCGCCTTGTGGATGATTCGACAGCGGCACTGGTGGATGCAGCCAGCAGCGCGGGCACGAAATTTGTAGTATTCCTGAGTTCGGTTGCCGTGTATGGCGATACACATGGTGAATGGGTCGATGAAAGCGCCGAGGCCGGTGACGGTGAAATGGCCGTGATGGTCACGAATGCCGAAAATAAAATTCTACATGGCGCATTTTCGGCGGCTGTCCTGCGCGCAGGCACACTGTATGGCGCATATGACAGTGGTATGAAATTTTTAAGCGATGCCGTGATGAACGGGCGCGCGGTGTATCTGGGCGATAACCATACCTATCGCAACTGGGTTCATGAATCTGATCTGGCAAAAGCGGCTGTCCTGGCCGCCGAGCAGCAGCCCACTGGTCAGATTTTCAATGTGACCGACGACAGCCCAAGCCATGCAGCCGATTTTATCACTTATCTGGCGACGAGCATGGGACTGACCACACCCGCACCGCTGAATCCGCCAGCATTCGCGCTGGATCGGATGACGAGCGCCCAGCAGCGGGACTCGATGAATACATCGCTGCGGGTGAAAACTGGCAAAGCCAAAGAACAGCTTGGCTGGTCGCCTCGTTATGCCAATTTCCGCTCCGGCATCGATCAGACTTTGATGATGCTGCGCGCCGAACCCGTCAATCCGTAATCTAATATAGGGCATGTCTGCGACATGCTCCTACGACAATAATTTCTGATTGTTAAATAGGAAGTAAATTAACCAGTGCCCTTATGCTGAAAGCTGTATTATTTGACCTCGACGACACCCTGTTGGATTGGAAAGGGTTCGTCGGTGATTTCCCGGATTTCGAGCGCACCTATTTACGCCGTGTCTATGATTATGTAGGCCGTGAACATGCGCCGCTGCCGGATTTTGATGCTTTCGTTAAAGAATTCCGTGAGCGGACACGCGCTGCCTGGGACGCTGGACGCGGCAGTCTGGTCGCGCCGAACCTGGGAACGATTTTGCTCGAATCGGCAGAGGCAGCCGGTGCTCCAGCGGGGAAACTGACCGAAAAAGCGATCCTGGATGCTTATGAGTGGACAGCCGTGCCAGGAACGGTGATATTCCCCGATGTGCCGGATGCATTGACTTTGCTGCGTGACAACGGTGTCAAAATCGCTATCGTCACCAATGCCTACCAACCGATGTGGCTGCGCGACCTGGAAATTGACGCTCACGGTCTTTTAAAACATTTTCCGGACTGCCGGATTTCGGCAGCCGATGTGGGTTATCTGAAACCACATCCGGCGATTTTCCAGGCGGCGTTTGACTGCCTGGGTGTCACGGCAGATGAAGCGGTATTCGTCGGCGACAACCCGATTGCCGATATTGCCGGGGCGCAGGGCGCGGGAATGCGGGCGGTGCTGCGCATCGTATCGCCCACGCCGCCGATGTTGAGCGGACTCATCGTGCCCGACGGCGCGGTCAATACCCTGGCTGACCTGCCGCCGATCCTCGACCAATGGTATCCGGGGTGGCGGTCATAACCGATGCTGCTCTCCTTCGCAGACCGCAATTTAATCCTGACGGGTTATACCGGCCCCAACCAACCGCCGATTGGACAGCAGATCGCTGAACGCCTGAAAATGCGCTACGTGAATGTCGAACTGCACATTGAAATGCGTGAAGGAATGGCCTCGGAAGCAGTACGGACGCGCTATGGTGACGCGCGCCTAAAAACGGTTGAATCTGAGGTGATGCAGGATGTGCTGCTCAATCGCAGCTCGGTCATCCGGGTGAGCGGGCAAACCCTGCTGCGTTCAGATTATGCCAAACGCCTGGGCGAAACCGGGCCGATCATCTGCTTGGTAGCCTCGTTAGGCGCGGTTTTGCAGCGTTTACACCTGTCGCTGGGGCGCAATTACCATAACCCGCACGAACGGGCGCTGGCAATTGGTTATCTTAAGCGCGAATGGGCTGTCCGCAAGCTGGACGGCATCCACGAAATCGACACAACCTATCTGTCGGAAGCGGATGTGATGAACACCCTAATCGGCATATGGCAGCAGTCGTTGATTAGCAATTAAGTCGATAGTCAAAAAGCAAATTCAATCATTCGACCAGAGAGCATGAGGCGTGATTTATAATTGTCGGTAGGCAATGGCTAAAGTTGAGCGAGGAGTAGTGAATGACAACCCGGCGCAAAATCGACTACCCATCCAACCTGGACAAAATCGCCGAAGAATTTGGTGTGTCTATCCCAGAGTTACTCAATGAAATCGCTCATGGCGAATTAATTCTTGTGCGACCACCTGTTAGCGACGAGGAACTGGTCGCCGATGAACCATTATGGGATAAGCAATTTGCTGATTCGCAGGATTTGCTTGACCAGTTGGCTGAGAGCATCCATTCTGACTACCTAGCAGGTCTGACCGAGGATTTTGATCCTGATTTACAATGAAATCTCAGGTCACACCAACATTTCGTAAACTGTTAGGCGCATTACCCAAAGAAGTAAGACCACAAGCTCGTGCTGCTTATCGCCAATTCAAGCGCGATTCTTATCACCCTGGTTTGCAATTTAAGGTTGTCGATCACAAGAAAACCCTATATTCGGCACGGATAGGGAAATATTATCGCGCCATTGGTTTAAGAGAGACCGATGAGCTTAGTGTGTGGGGCTGGATTGGCACGCACGCTGAGTATGACAACCTGCTGAAGAAAAGATAAATGCCTCGGTCAAGGGCTTGTCCGACAGCAAGTGCTATACTCGAAATGATTGGTTTCTGCTATAGCCCAAAGCTCAAGGATACTGTCCCCTATGTCATCGCGTATACTTATGATGTTCAACAAATAAAATTGAGGTTGATACTGTGGCTAAATTGGTCATCAGTCTGGCACAAATGAATATTGTCCTGGGCGACGAGAAGAAAAATGCGACCACGATGGAACGGCTGGCATCCGAGGCGGCACGGCGTGGGTCGCACATGGTCGTGTTCCCGGAATTGTGGTCTACGGGGTACGCGCTGGAACAGGCCAAAGAATTATCGTCGGCCTTGAACAGCGGCATGTTCTCACAGGTCGGCGGGGTTGCAACACAAAATAAAATCAGCATCGTTGGCTCGGTGCTGGAAAAACGCGGGCAGGAAGTCTCCAACAGCGCAGCATTCTTCGCGCCGAATGGCCGGATGCTGGGCATCTATCGCAAGCTGCATCTGTTCCGCCTGATGCATGAAGACGAATGGTTGCAGGCTGGATCATCGGCGCTGTCACTGGACTTACCCTGGGGCAACACCGGGTTGGCGATTTGCTATGACCTGCGCTTCCCGGAATTGTTCCGCAAATACGCCGTCGATGGCGCAAAAATGATCGTCGTCCCGGCGGAGTGGCCGATTGAGCGCATCGAACACTGGCGGGCGCTGCTGGTCGCGCGGGCGATTGAAAATCAATGCTATATCGTCGCCACCAATGCTGCCGGACAAACCGGCGATACGGTTTTCGGCGGGCATTCGATGATCGTTGACCCCTGGGGCAAAATCGTGATCGAAGGCGGCGACTCGCCGCTGCTGCTCACGGCGGAAATCGAAATGGATACTGTCGATGAAGTCCGGCGGCGCATCCCGGTCTTTGAAGACCGCCGGGGCGATATTTATTAAGTCGATAGTCCCTCACGGCGAGTTCAGCGCAAAATAGAGGGCAGTGCTACAATCAAAATTCCCTAGCCAGTTGTTCAAAGGACAGGTGCGCATGTGGCGTGGAATGATTAGTATTGTGGCGCTGCTCATCATTATTGGCTCCTTGATTATCATCATCCCCATTCTGATTATCCCCAATACTTTTCTTTATCAGTTTGTCCCGGTATTGAAACCCTTGCATCAGGCACTGGCTTGCACATCGGGCGAGACGATGGAGTATGAACACACTTATGTAGACGGCAGCGAAGACACCCATTATCGCTGTGTAGATACCGCTGGAAACAAGCGCAATGTGGACGACAAATTACTGACACCGGCCAATTACGCCCTGGGTACACTTTGTCTGGGTGTTTTGCTGATGTTCGTGCCGCTCTACATTGCGGTTCGACGCGGGCTGCGAGGCGAGACGAGTCCCGAATTACAGGCGGCGCTTCAGCAAAGTTACGATCAATTCCGTCAAATACCAACGGCGATGACTCAAACGAACACCTCCAGCCTCTCTGCCTCTGGCAAACAGCAGTTAGATGCGCTGGATAAATTGCGCCAGGGAGGGTTAATCAGCACTGATGCTTATGAGACTGCCAGACAGCATATTTTCGATCATTTCAGCCTGAGTCAGGACGAATAAGCGCAGTCGATAACGTCAACCAGACATTTTAAAGACAGCACACAGGCTCTCAGCGTGCTGCCGTCCCATATTTCCTGATTCAAACAAACAGTTTTATATAGGCTTGAATCAAGCGCCGATCGGCGCGTTTTCGCTTGCCTGCACATTTTTAAGGATCATGTTATAGTTAGTTAGTCTTTTGAAACTAAAGTCTTTTTGCATTGACAGAAAAGGAGTCCGTATGCGTCGTTGGATCACCATCCTAACGCTGCTGGCACTGTTGGTTGCCGTCAGCAGCACCGTACTGGCCCAGAACGAGGTTGTCCACGTCGTTCAGCCGGGCGAAAATCTGTTCCGTATTTCTTTAAAGTACAGCGTTTCCATTGCATCTATTGCGCAGCGGAACGGTATTACAAATGTGAATTTGATTTATGTCGGGCAAAGTCTGGTGATTCCGGGTACGACAGGGGGAACAAATCCGCCGCCGAACACGACACCAACGCCTCCATCTACCGGCACATATACCGTTGTGCGCGGTGACACTCTCTCCAAAATTGCGGCTAAATTTGGGACAACCTGGCAAGCCCTCGCCAGCCTGAATAATATCGCCAACCCGAACCTGATTTACGCTGGACAGGTGT
>JBDTNB010000218.1:0-9853 GCA_039933955.1 Chloroflexota bacterium | reverse complement strand
CTGCACAGGTCTTACCACGTCGGGGTTCCCCGCTGCTCACCCGAAGGGCGGCACGTGTTTGCTATGAGAGAAACGGCGCAAGCCAGAAGCAAACCCGTAGCCGCAGCCGCTGGCGGCTGTGAGACAGCGGGGTGGCGTGGTACTGTGCAATGAGAAATGCACCTAAAAACATGCGGTATTGGAGCAGAGGATGGGTATAGTAAAGGCTGTTGTAATGTCAAGCGCAGTAGGTTTCTAGGCTCATGAAGACTCTTAGTCCTAAGACAGCAATGCCCTGTGGGGGTTAATCGTCTATACCTGATTTAAATCCAGTATTGTTGGACTTATACTTCTTTTTACTTTCCGTTTTTGAAGAACCAGAACATGCCTAAAATAAAACTACAAGGACTCCAATCCTATAGCGATGCTGAGATCCTCTATCAATCCCTTAACAGTCTTAACATTGCCAACGAAACCCTTGAGCTTGACTGTTGCCAAATTCATTTCGTTGATGCGAGCTGTACTCTTGCCTTATTGACAGTTTCCCGTCTCTGGTTCCGTTGGACTGGTCACGAAACACATTTGTTGGGACTGCGAGATAATGTGCATGAGCATATTTGTCGGCTTAATCTATTTGATCTTACTGGTGAAACACTGGTGGATCGTGAGCCGCTAGAATATGAAGTCCCAAATCATTTCGGTCACATTAATGATCGACGTATCATTCCCCAGTTCATCCCTAGCCATGCTGCATCAAATCGTCTTGTCATGGAAGACGTGTTAGATGCTGTTGAGGAAAGTATTGATGTTTGGTTCAATGATGCTCGATTACTACGCGATGTATCCATGATGCTGTCCGAATTAGGGGAAAATATCATCCATAGCAATGACTATGGATACCTCCTATTACAGCGATATCGTAGTAGAGATTTTCCGGGCGGAACCCGCCTCGTTATTGCAATAAGTGATTTGGGAATAGGTATTCGACAAAGCCTGGCACATACTAACTTGATTAAGGTAAATATGACCGATAGTGACTGCATTCAGCTAGCGCTTCAGCATCGGGTGACTGGCACCGATGAGAATCGTGGGATTGGCTTGGAAGAGGTTCGCCGTCTTGCGATGGAGAGTGCGAAATATACAGAACTTCGAATCAGATCAGGCACAGGTGTGCTGAACATACAGCAAAATCAGGTTCTCAAAGAGGACCAATTGGCTGCAATACCGGGTGTTCAAATCACCCTAATCCTGGAAGGTGACCCTAGACATAACTTCGGAGTTTGGGCATAATATTCTATATCAGCAAATTTTGTTGAAGATGTGTGAAATGATAACCTTTACAATGCAAGACCTTGCGCAACAGGTTGGTCATAATGGAGAGCGACGACTACGGGGACGTGAACTAGGTCGCAAGTTTCAAGTTGGGCTACGCGAAAGAATTCTCTCAGCTCCTCTTGATGAGCTACTTCGTTTTGACCTGCGTGATGTTCAGATGATGGATGTCTCTTTTATTGATGAACTATTTGGTGGAATAGCAGAAGCAAGGGGACGAGGTGAATTCAGTGGTGCTGCTTTATTGTTAGTAGAAGTTGATCCACTCGATGCGGATGACGTTGGTCGTATCCTTGCTGGTAGACCCAGTTCCTCTACTGGTGTAAGGAACTGCGTGCTTCCTCTCGCCGAAGGTGACTCGGTACGACTATTGGGAAAGACAGAAGATTACGTTCAGGAAACATTCTCAGAACTTTTGCAGGCGAAGTCGCTGAGTACATCAGACTTGATGGCGCGTCTCAACTTAGCAAACAATACGGCCAGCACCAGACTAAAAGTGCTATATGATCTTGGTCTAGCACGACGTGTGCCTCAAACTGAGAGTAGAGGCTACGTCTACCACATGCTTATCTGAAAATTTTTGACATCAATATCAACAAAATCTGTTGATTAAGGAGTAGTAGCGTGAGCAGTACCCAAGAACAGATCCGACTTCTCGTCTTATTGGCGAATGGTCTCCTTCAAATCTATGACCAATCGCTTCGTGGAACGAACTTATCAAGTCCATATCCCAAATCACTACAACAAGGGATGCATAAGCTAGCAGCTCATCAAATTGAAGTTGGATTGACCCCAATCACAGGCATACAAGATCTTCTAATTCTCGTCGAACATCCTCTAGATACGTGGAAGTTGAACTTTGATGAGGAAATCGTCAGTCAAGGTGAACAACTCATGGAGCGTGGTATTCCGACACAGTTTTGTCTGGATTGGCTACATGAACAGGGACCAGAGGCGCTTGAGGAAGAGACACTTTTACGTGAGGTTATGGCGATCTGCAAAGAAGCTAACCGTCCTGACACTTACTCAGCATTCAGAAATTTGCTGATTTGTCGTCCGGTACTTACAACACTTGAATTACAAATGGCAAAGCAAGAAAGCACGCTTCGACCAGTCCGCGATCTGCTCGTCAAAGCCTACACGCCAGCCCCGTTGAGTGCCACTCATAACTCAGCCTATGGCTGTTGTGGGCGATGCGGAGGATTACTCCTACGCACAGAGGGCAACCAATTCGAGTGTGAGAATGAACGTTGCTGGTCATCTGAATTGACCACGGAGCGCACACTTTCTGTTGAGGAAGGTGTGCTGTGGCTTGAAAATGGTCTGCGCCGGTACGTTGCGAGACCTGGGCTAGCCGAGATTGAACTCCAAGACAGGTTGGAGAGCCTCGGATTGTCAGTTGAGATGTGGCCGAATTATGATGCCTACGATCTCCGGGTCAAGGTAAATGATGCGATTTGGGCGATTGATGTTAAAGATTGGTCCAATCCCTTTAAGCTGGCTCAGTCTGTTGGCCCAATACGACGTAATCCTCATTGGGATCGCGCATTCTACGTTTTCCCTGATGATCGTAAGCAAAAACGCCCGGACTATCTTCGAGCTTTCCGCAATCGTTGGGTCAAGCCCCCTGCGACCAAGGCTATGATGCTAAGTGATTTTGTACGGGAAGTAGAGCGTGCGCTGAGGGGAGAGAATTATGCGACAGATTAAGTTTTGGCAAAGAGGACTTCGTAAACAAATCCAGTCTGCATGGAATGATAGTAATGGACGGCAATCGGCTGAGCGGCTATGTACAGTGGAACTCGGTTTATTCGCCTGTGAGATGCTGATACCAAACGAAGACCCAAAGAGTCTTTGGGTTCTAGTGACGGGATACTCGCTGAACACTGACGAGACGGCAGCCTGGAACGATGAACAACGGCGAGCAAGAGCTGTCTTGCGGCATCTTCTGCCCTATTACCGGGGACCCTATGCCTGGGAAGAAGAGCTTAACTGGTATGTTGAACAGCCAGACTATGTACGCGGCTATGAAGTTCAAAATGGTCGTGTAGGTAGACGGAATACCAGCGTGGCTCCCCAGCGATTCGAGTTGTATGCTCAAGCACTTGCCGAGCCACCGCCGTTGAGCGAACGGATACTAAATTGGGCAGAAACCGGGCATTACGTTTTCTACAATGGGCGACGTGCCTATGACGTGACAATCCCGGAAGAGTGGATTGGCGATAGTTATGATACCCATCCAATGAAACCTCGTCCGCCACGTGATCCCTTGATTGCACCATGGGAAGAACTAATAGAAACCGCTTGCTGGATGGATAAAAAGGTAACCAGTCAAAACTATACCGAACGGCTTAATCGCATTCGACTGGAAACCCGGGTTGATAACGGCTTTCAACAGACAACTCAACTGCACGTCAGCGGGCTGCTCCATTTGGTGGGAATGCTCAGTTCGGGCAAGACAACACTGATGCAGATACTCACCGTATGGGCTGTGAAAAAGGGTCAACACGTCACACTTGTCCTCGGTGATGTCGTTAGTGTTCTCGAGTGGTCCGCACTATTTGTCGCTATGGATATCCATGCAGCACCGATTATTGGAGGTTATAACCGAGAACGCCATTTAAATCGTTTACACCGTGTTGAGTCCGAACAGAATCCCGATAACCCTCTACACCTGCGTCACGCCGCATTTCAGTGGCTGGGAACAGTATGTGCGCTTAATGGGACATTACCTGAGCCTGCGATTCTCGAACCACGACAACTACCCTGTACTCGATTACAGAAACCTGAAGAAATAGACTTTGACCGTCCCAAATATTATGCCTGTCCTCTTTACCATCGCTGTGGCGTTCACCGTGCTCAGCGGGATATGGTCACAGCACAAGTTTGGGTCGCTACTCCAGCCAGTCTGGTCTATACCCGTGTACCCTCGCAAGTCAACCCGGTATCAATGCGTCTTGGCGAACTTGTTTCCCAGCACAGCGATCTTGTTCTGGTCGATGAAGCTGACCGGGTGCAAACCCAACTCGACTCTACCTTCAGTCCGAGTGAAATTCTTGCTGGTACAGGTGGTGATCCCTGGCTCAATCAGCTTGGCGGTGCTGTCGAGACTCAGATTCGTCGGGCTGGACGGCGTACCCTAGGAGCTGTCGATGTAGAGTCTTGGATGACTGTACAAAGGAACACGCAACTCGCTACTGATAAGCTATATGCACTCTTCCTCCAGAAACCAACAGATCTAGAGGAAATGCAGCAGGACTATTTTACAGGTTGGACAGTATGGGAAGGTCTGGTAAGCGAGATACTATCCTTGAAAGGACGCTCTGTAAGTGAGAAAAACGCTAACTCTATGTATAAGCAGCAAATGCAAACTTTCAATGATTATGTAAATGCCCCATTAGGGCATACTGAAGACGGGGTTGACCCTATTCTTGCTCGATTACAGGAACGAGTACGTACATTGTTGACCGATCATAGTCTGACGAGTGCATTTCCACGGGTTCAAAGCGACTTAAAAGCGTTGTTTCCTGAAGTCAATGCCGATGATACACAGTGGAATACATGGACGGTTCAATTCACTTTTGCGCTTATTGCTGGTGTACTGAGCTGGGGTGTAGATTACCTCACGCGCAACTGGGAGCTGGTCGAGCGACCACTTGACCTAGAAGACCGCAATACTTCGCTGTTTTACAACCCACCGAAGGATTATGATGCTTCGATACCCGCTGCACCTATGGGGAATGTGTTAGCATTCCAGTACAGTACGGGCACGGATGATGAAGCGGGTATTCTACGCTTTTTCCGTATTTCTGGAGTTGGGCGTGCCTGGCTTCTGAACCTGCATCAGCTTTTTAAGGATGAAGGTAAGCCAGGTCCGAACGTGATACTCCTATCAGGTACATCATGGGCTGGTGACTCCCCACTTTATCACCTTCAATATCCTGTGGGTGGCGTGCTGCGGGCACCAGATGAAGAGGTTAACGCAATTACAGATCGCAGTCGCTTTATCCAGGATTGGGTGATTGATCATGATACGGATCGTTTCATCCAGATCAGTGGCACACATGGCGCAAACCGCAGCAATGCCTTTGATCAACTGGTGAAACATTTTACCCAACCGACGGGTCCAACAAATAATGGCCCAAGCCGGTTTGAGCAGGAACGAAACCAGCTTCCTCTTAATCGTCAGAGATTACTCATTCTTGTCGGAAGTTATGCCGAGGCTGCCTACGTACGTCAGAGCATCGAGCGAGCACGACCCACCTGGATTGGAAAAGTGTTGAGTCTGGTTCGGGATGACGACAGTCCTGTTGATAGCTGGGTTGGCAGTTCTGCTTCTCTTCAACGTGGGCAGGTTGGTCGCCTCGCTCAGACCGATGCCTGGATTCTGGTCGCACCACTACTAGCGGTGGAACGTGGTCACAACATCCTCAATGAGGCAGGACATGCTGCCATTGGTGCTGCCTACTTCTGGGTACGACCGCATCCCCGACCTGACGATCTTACATTGCCTATTGCTGCAATCAATGCCTGGGCGATTGAACAGGGGACTAAGGAATGGGGTCTCTCTCTTCTGGATGCGGGTGAAAATTTCCGTCGAGCCTCCTATGCCAAATGGCGTCATTGGCTGCAAGTCCCCTGGATTTACAGTACCCTCGACACAAACGAGCGCGATATGGTGACGTGGACGCAACTGGTAACGATCTGGCAAGTCGTGGGTCGTCTGGTGCGTGGAGGCAGCCCTGCGCGGGTTCACTTCGTTGATGCAGCATTTCGCAGTCGTTATCGTCCAGCTGAAACTGAGGACGAAGATGAACAGGTTCTTCAGCCTGGTTTGTTGGCGGAAATGAGACGTGTTTTGAAGCCCTATTTTACCGATAACGGAAGCGCTGATCCTTTCCAACAGGCGCTCGTTCAAACACTCTATCAACCCTTTTATACAGCTCTATCCACGCTAGGAGATGTTTAGCAATGCCAAGATATGAACAGATTCAAACACTTTCATTCCACATCACACCAGACTCGCCTGAAATGGCGGTTATTTATGATCGGATCGCCCTGCCCGACACCTACAAGCGAGAACTCTTGGATGAGTATCGGCGTTCAAGACCAAAGGCTAGATCATTGCCTATAGATGACTTGAACCGACTGGTGCGCCTGTTGGTACCAGACCTATATAGCATCGACAGCTATGCCGGAAGGCCCAATAATAATTGGTTACGGGCGGAAAAAGGCAGTGTCGGTATCGAGGGAATACGTATTCTCTTAGATGAATGGAGCAATATTCATGGAATGGGGGCTGCTGCGTTGCCTGATGCGACCAGCTTTCAATGGGAACAGACAACAACAATACTCTCTGACTGGAGGCAACTCCCTAACGGCACGGCTCAAGCTGTGGATAGTGCGACCTATGATATATTGCCAGCTCTACTGGCAAGAGAAATAGAAGGTCAACCATTCGATTTGGGTGGGGCAAACACGTTGACTTTCTATCGTGTTTCCAAATCACCCGACGGAAAAGGGCATGAGCTGATGAGTTGGCCTCCATTGGTTCACAAAGACAAAGATGGTGATGATTGGTATTACAGTTACTATCTTCAGATTGTCATTGCTACTGTTCCCTTCAACGCCAAACCTTTTGTGCATGTTTATCTTGGAATTCGCCGCTGGGTATCGGCTTATCATAAGTATTTACCAAATGAGCAGTTGAGCATCTATCTTCGGGCAGGAGTCAGCTATATCAAAGGTGTGAAGAGTACGCATACCTTCCAGGTTGCACCCGCTGCGCTAATGAAACCGGAATTTATACTAAATTGGGGAGATAAACTCCCCATAATCCTCAAGAATGTCGGATTTCCCCATGATATACCTGGACCTGAAATGCTTCGCCAGAGTCCAACCGTTACCTTAAAAAGTGCAATCATGCCAAATATGGCACTGGTTTATAACACCCGGATGGGTAGTCCAGACCATGGAGCGAAGCCCGGTGTTTCACCCTATGAGAGAGCAAAGTTGTTGGAGATTTTGTCAGATAAATGGAGAAACTGGTTGGAGGTTGCCCCATCTCTGACACGGGCTAAAGTGAAATCATCCCTGAATCAACGCGCCTTTAGTAACACCAGTGTTAGTGATACTAACAAGCTTATTGCACAGCGTTGGGCACGATTAAGACAACAACATCGCGGTTCAACAATAAGAATCGAGATCTATTATCAGCGACCAGAAAGTCGCGCTGCCATGTTAGATACGTTGGGTAAGTTGATGGGTATTGATCCTAAAGAAGGTGAGTACGAGCGTGATTTTGTCAAACTCACAATAGCAGCTTATGAATTAGGCGATCTCGGTGCAGCATTAAAGCGAAGTCAAAATGATACCATGACCCAGGTGATGGAAGACCGACGCGACAAACTGCTGGCGAAATTTGGTTCCGCGCCAGCGACAACGGTTGCATTAATTGAAATCGGAAACGAGCGCCAGTTTGAGGATGCAGTATTTAAGAAAGGGAAAAAGACACTCAGAAAACCCACTGATCCTAAGCAAACCTTACGGGCAGCGTTCGCACACACGGGTCGGTTGTCTCAGTTCTTTACCGTATTGACCGAATCCGAAAAGGCAAGATATTTAAAGGGACCAGATGCCACAAAAATAACCAATAAGAGCAAGCGCAAGCGGTCGCACCTTCCCGAACGTTTTACCAATGCAGTATTGGATGGATTACGTCAGCTTGGGATACATCAAGGTGGGCAAGCACTGGCAGGAGGACGCTGGAAACTAAACAACCAGGGCTATGCAGTAGCAGGTTTTTGGCTCATCCAGCAGTCTCGATGGTCTAGTCAATCCAACCAACAGCGATTTCTGCCCACATTAGTTTATATTGACGGCGAAACAGGCAAGGTTCTCGCCTGGGTTGCCGGAATGAGTGAAATGCTCCCTTATCACGAGGTACTGCTACGTGTTGGTCGCGGTGAAATTGATATACATCATACACAAGAGACGGTTGCAAAACACCTACCGCATGATTTGGAAGACCGCTTAAGTGATCAGAATGTTGTATTAGCTGTCGACGTCAGTCAATCCGGGATGCGAAACAGAGTATGGAATTGGCTTCAGGATTCTAAAATTGAAGCTGACAAGATTGTGTTTAATGATAATAGGAGCTGGGTGCCGGAAGATAAGCCAAGACTGCGCGTTGTGCGTGTTCGCAGTGCTGAAGAAGAAGTTCCAACCTGGTATGCCGTCCCCGAGAAAGGTGGCGAAGACTCACCCGGTATCAGTAAAGGTTTATGGAAGGTAAGTAAGCGAGTCTTCGGTAGCACGGTTGGAACCCCCGGCACTCAGAAATATAGTCGGAATATAACCAAGACAAACACGAACCACGCAGATGTGAATACACCTAATCCCGGTTTCTATGAATTGACCGCAGCTTTCCTGCAAAAAGGGGATGATCCCGCAGAGATCGTCAGTATGATAGATCAGTTGCGAGGCGCTAGTGCTCAATCCAAGGATGAGACTGCTCATACACTCCCATTGCACCTTGCTGAACGCATTGAACAGTATTTGCTGTGGGTTGAAGAATTGGAAATTTCAGAAGAGGAAACCGACACCGATTGATACAATTCATGGCTGTGAGTTAGTGTAGTGGTATTGTGCGATGCGAAATGCACCTAAAGACATATAACATGACGCAGAAATGGATCGAAATCAGGACGATGTGAAGGATATCAAACGCTTCCCTTGACATTCCATCCTTGTTGTCAACATGGCATGTTCACGACGAATATCCCGCAAATGACCGGCAGATTTTTTCTTAATCTATAGACCGTACTCATGCTGGATAACGTTCTGAACTTTGCTGAACCTGCCGTAGCTCCTGCGACAAATAATGTATCTCGCGCTGAAGGGCAGCGACGCGGTTCTTGCTCTCACGGCGCAGACGTTCATTCTCCGCCTTGAGCAGCAGGTTTTCTTGGTGCAGTTGATGGGCATCATGGTCTGGCAGGTTGGCATCCAACAACCCATCAACAGGGCTTATCTCGCCTACTCGCTTTATCTTTACAGGTTGAGTTGGCTCAAACAGCGCTGACCCGCGCCCGGTCAGCCCTAATGCCCGTGATTTGCCGCGTGACTTCACCAGATACCCCCAGGCGATCAGCCGCTCCAGATTATAGTTGACGACTGAGGTTGATGTTATGCCCGTCGCCAGGCTGATTTCTCGAATACTCGGCGCAAATCCATGTTCGAGGGTGTGCTGGTGAATGAATCTCAGGATATGATGCTGACGCTTACTCAACATGCTCGGCAGTTCTCCAGTCAATATAACAACTTCTAAACCATTATCAGAGAAAAGCAGAATCAGGACAAGCGTTCTAGGTTGAAATCCCACTGCAAATGGGTATGAAGTGGGTTAGAGTTTGAGGTACAAATGCAAATGAAATCGTTGAAAAACCAGTCAAGCCTGTCAAACCAGTCAAACCGATCAGGGTTGCTGACTGGTTGACCGGTTTGACCACTTTGATCGGTTATTTTGAGGTTCCGTTTTCAA
>JBDTNB010000217.1:0-9924 GCA_039933955.1 Chloroflexota bacterium | reverse complement strand
GGAGGGTTAGGGAGGGGTCAATAAAGACAAAACTTCTGACTAGCAATCACGGTAAAACTTTACTCCGTGATTGGCTCGATGTCTTCTGAATCGAGCCATTCCAGAACCCGCTGCTGAACACGATCCGCCTGGAAGCGGAACCATCGTTCGCGCTCCTGAAGATAATCGTGCAGCACATCCTTGAAACGCCGGAAAGCACCTTTTCCATTGATGGCAGCGCTTAATAGTGCATGAAGCCCCGTATCTTTAACGGTTTCGATAAAACGTTCCATGTCGCGGTAGCCGTCACGTGGGAGAGCGTGCGGAATGGGCAGATACCGCCCATTATCGGCAACATCTTTAAGCTGTTGGGTGATGCCATCACTGTCTGTAATCATCGAGCTAATGAGGATGACTTCCCCCGTCTCGCGATCCAGATAATATTCAGCTTCCCAGGAGGCATTTTCGAAGGCTTCTTCAAGGTCGGACAGATTAACTTTGAGCTTCCGGCGCGGACTTTCAGTATTCGGATCGTTCATGAATCGCGGTCTGTTCCTGTTATGTTTATTACGCTAATTATAGCGCAAAAAATCAGGCTTTTTTAGCCACCGCGCGCACTTGCTTACGCAGTGTATCAATCACCGTGCGTGCCCCAGTGGTCGGGTCAACATAATACCAGTGTGTCCAGCCGTTGCAGGACGGCACACGTTTCAACTGTGCCCCAACTTTATGGATCGACCCGGTGTAGCCATTGGCTTGCAAATGACCATTCGCCAAAATCACTGCCGCTGAATCGGGCTTATCCAGATATAAAGTTTGCCCCGGCTGCAAGTAGCCGCGTTCAACCAGGCTGCGAAATGGGATGCGTTTGAGCCGGATGGCGATGTCGGTCAATAACGAATCATCGATTGAGAGTGGTTGTTCGGCTTTGATGCGCTTTTTGGCCGCATCGACATAAATTGTTTCACGTTCTATGCCGACCCAGTTGCGGTGCAGGCGTTTGGCAATCGCGGCGGTTGTCCCGGAACCCAGAAACGGATCAAGCACCAGATCGCCCGGTCTGCTGCTGGCGGCGATAATACGGATCAACAGTTCTTCCGGTTTCTGCGTCGGATGCAGCCGCTTGCCCTCGGCATCGCGCAGGCGCTCTGGCCCGCCGCAGGCCGGAATTGTCCATACGCTGCCGAGCTGTTTGCCTGCATTGAAGCGCTTCATCAGATGATGATTGAAGGTATAACGGCTTTTTTCGCTGTACTTCGCCCAGATGACGAATTCGGCATCGTTGCGCAGCCGCACCCCGCGAAAATTAGGCATGGCGTTGGTCTTCTGCCAGGTCACTGTATTCAATATCCAAAAACCCAAATCCTGCATGATCGCGCCCACGCGGAAAATATTGTGATACGTGCCGGAAACCCAGATGGTGGCGGTTTCTTTCATCACCCGGCGAGCAGCCGCTAACCATTCATATGTGAATTCATCGTAGGCGGCGAAACTCGCAAATTGATCCCAGGCATCGTTCACGGGAGCCACGCGCGTCATATTCGGACGCCACAACTCCTGCTGCAATTGCAGATTATAGGGCGGGTCAGCGAAAACCAGATCAACACATTTTGCAGGCAGCCGGGGCAGCATGTCGAGAGTGTCCCCTTGCAGGATTCGATTAGAGGCCAATTTTGCTGCCATCGTGTGCTTTCAGTCGAACAGAAGTTGCAAATAAACATTTATTCTAGCTCACACGCGCCGGAATTGCTGAAAAAGCAACAGGCGATTGGGGAGGATTCCCTGAAAAGCAGGACGGAACAGGAGAATGTTAGCAAAGGGTTGTAAAAACGATTATTTTTGTTGATTTCAGTCAGGGGACGATATACAGTATCGTCCCCTTCAACAAACAGTAAGGTTAGCTAATCGACCATTGACCGCTCAGGTGGGCAGTGCTGCCATCCGGTAGGGTGAAGTGCGGCGTGGGAACGGTCTGTCCACCATCGGACATGGAATGCGTTTCCCAGGTCGCCGAGTAACCGGTTTCCGCGCCTGTCGCGTAACCCAGGATCGACGCGCCGCCCAACTGTGTCCACACTTTGCCGAAGCCGTTCGCGGGCAAAATCAGGTTGGCGGGGATATTAGGGTCTACCGGGTTGGGATCGCCCGCCTGCCAGGTGTCGGTGAATTCTTCCCAGGTTTTGTCCAGGAACAGCACATAGATTTTCTTGGTCGTGCCGTTCCAGATCATGTAACCCTTCTCGAAGGGTTGGAAGACCGCGTTCACGGTTTCCTGTGTCAGCGGGCAGTCTCCCGACAACAGCGAGGTTGAGAATTGGCAAGCTGCCGCAGCCCCGCCTGTAACCGAAATGCTGACCGTCGCCAGGGTTTCCTGTCCGGCGGCGTTGGTGGCGATCAATTGCAGTGTGACCGTGCCCGAAGCATTCGACGGGATGGTGATCGTCGTCGTGCCTATCAACTGATTGGCGAGCGCGCTGTTCGTCGAAGCCGGTAGCTGCGCAAATCCAACCGATACGGCGTTCGAAACATCCCACGACAGCGTGACCTGATCGCCGGGTTTGGCGCTGGTCGGGTTGGCGGTGAAGGAATTAATCACGGGTGGATTGACCGGCCCGCCATTCGCCACTTCAATATAGAAACTGGTCGTTCCCGCCGTGCTCTGCGAATATTCCGACACCCAGCCGGTCAGGTTTTTGCTGGCCGCATTGACGCGCCAGTAACGCGCGGTCAGCGGTTTATAGGGCGGCTGCGAAATGTTGTAGCATTCCGGCCCTTCCAGGACGCTGAACGTATCCTGAGCGGCTAACGCACCGGCGGGCTGTCCACCAACCGGGGCTGAGAATAGGCTTACGTTCGGCACGCTGGCAAGTACATGCGCCTGACCGCCGACGGAAATCCCGGACGATGCGGGGAAGCCTGCTGCAAAGCAGTCAGCAACTTTGGTGTAGGTCGCGCTGCCCTGTAGGCCGTTGATGGGGATCGTGATGTCCTTGCTGTCAATCGTCACACCATCTGACAAATTGATGAGCCGCAGCCGCAGTTGGACGACATTTAGCGTACCACCGGGAGCAACTGGCGCGGTCACGCCCTGACCCGATGACGAGACATAGGGGTTCTGGCGCGGCAGTTCGACATTCACGCTGCTGCCATCGCCGAGCACCTGTTCGAAGACCAGATTGCTGCCGTTGGGGCGGTTATCCACCGACCAGGCTACCGGGATGCGCGCCGTTTTGTTAGTGAGCGGCGCGAGGTCAACAACCGATGTGGTCGTGGTGAAATAAGCAATTTTCGGCGTCGTGCCGCCTTCGGCAATATTGACCGACAAATTACTTTGGGCGAGGGTCGCCTGCGTACCCAGGTCGATCAAACGCACCTGAAGTTTCACTACCCCCGATGTGCCAGGGTTGACCGGTGCGGCCATGCCGTTGCCTTCCGACGAGACATACGGATTCTGGCGTGGTAGTTCGACGTTGACTACTGTGCCGTTATCGAGCACCTGCTCGAAGACTAGGTTACTGTTATTGGGGCGATTGACGGCTGCCCAGGTGACGGGAACGCGCGCCGTTTTGCTGACCAGCGATGCCCGATTCACAGAAGTCGTGGTCGTGGTGAAGGTCGTCAAAGTGGGCTTCGGCCCAACGTCGGTGACCGGTACGGTGATGTCTTTTTGAGTCAGGGTTTTCTGGCTCGCCAGATCAATCACACGCAGGCGCAGGGTGATGGTGGTCGCAGCATTGTCGCCAGGAGCAACCGCCGCCGCGATACCCGTGCCCGATGAAGCGACAAATGGGTTCTGGCGCGGCAGTTCGACATTGACGGTGCTGCCGTTGGTCAACACCTGCTCGAACACCAGATTGGCGCTGTTCGGGCGGTCATTAACCTGCCACGATACCGGGATGCGTGCCGTTTTGTTGGTCAAATCGGAACGCAAAACCGCCGTCGCGCTGGATGTAAAGCTGGCAATCGTCGGCGTGATGCTGGTCACATCGCCAATTTGCAGAGTCAAGGTTTTTTCGCTGTAGACCGTGAGCTTCGCCACGTCGATCAGGCGCAGGCGCAGTTGGATCGTGGTCGCAGTGCCACCGGGGGGGAAGGGCGAGGCGACACCATCGCCACTCGATGCCACCCAGGGATTATTGCGCGGGAGTTCCACGTTGATGACGCGGCCATCCGGCAGCAGTTGTTCAAATACCAGATTGGCGCTGTTGGGGCGGTTGCTGGTCGCCCAGGAAACCGGCACACGCGCGGTACGGTTGTTGAGCGCAGTGCGATCCACAATTGAGGTGCTGCTGGTAAAAGCCGTAATTTGGGGCTGGGCTGCAAGGTCTTGTTCAGCAGGTGCAGCTTGGGTGATGCCTGCTGCGAGTAAGCAGGCCGCGATGAGTAGAAGCATTATTTTTCGCATGGTAGAGTCCCTCCCTGTCCAATGCGTATAGGCTCGATTGAGGCGCGAAACAGGAACATGGGCGAGTGTAATCGACGGATACCGAGTTCGACATACCTTAACATAATAATATTCCGATCCCAAAACATCGTTCTTCTGGCGGAGACAAGCATCCACCTTTCGCTGCTATAAATTATTCTCCAATCTCGAACGCCGTGTTACGTCCAGCAGAGTACGACTGGTCTACGCCTGCCCTACGCAGTTGTTAGAGAAGGGTTTCAGGGCTAAAAGTTCAGAGCAAAAATGAGTGTGATGTTCATTCGTGCTACAATCATGATGAATAAAACGGAAAGGTAAAATCATCATGATTGACCTACAAACTTTGCTAGAGACGATTGACCAACTTCCTCCAGATGAATTAGAACAAATCCAGGAACATATTGAACGGCGACGCTTTCAAGTGGAACACGGGACGCCGAGAGGAGAAACCCCAGATGCCAGAATCACCATCCTTAAACAGGCTTTTTCGGAGATGCGGGATGGATTGGCAGATAACGAGTTACATGACGTTATTGAAGCTATGAACAGCGAGTATATTGAGCCGGATAATGAACCGTGATTTATGTACTCGATACTAATACGATCAGCGACTTGATTGAAGGACATCAGCAGGTTATATCACATTTATCGGGATGCATCACCAGAGGTGACACAATTCATTTGTGCCAACCTGTCTTTTATGAGGTGATGCGTGGCCTTTTTTGGAGAAATCTTCGTAAGAAACAAGTCATTTTTAGAGGCACAATTCGTCCACAGCTTGATTGGGTAGAACTGATTGATGACGATTGGTTTCAGGCAGCACTTTTCTGGTCAAGTGCCAAGAGTCACGGCAGACAACTATCTGACATTGATGTACTGATTGCCTCTCTCGCTCATCGTTTAAATGCAATCGTTGTTAGCGGCGATGCCGATTTTGATGCACTGCCTGTCACACGCGAAAACTGGCGTCTCCCATAGTTTTTACTCCGCTCCATTTGCCATTCTCGGCGGCTTCTGCCAAGATAGGTCAACCGTAAAATGAGTTCACACAACCATCCATGAACCCAATCGACCTCTGGAATCAACTCGCGCCGGATTTTCGCGGCACAATTGCCCGTATTCTGCTCGCCACACTCGTTTTATTATTCGTGTGGGGATCGCGCAAAGTGCTGGCAGCGATTGTCGTGTCTCCACTACGACGGGCAGCCGAACGCAGCCAGCGCCGTTGGGATGATGTGCTGCTGGACAGCATCATCGTCCCGGCACGCATTCTGATTATCGCGCTCGGTCTGGCGTTGGGCGCGGAAATTTTACAAATTGACCCGGTCACCAACATTTTCGTCCAACATCTGATTCGCACGTTGGTGATCGTGGCCTTGTTCATGGCGGGCGTCCGCGCAGTGGATGTGATCGCGCCGTCCAGCGTGCGCTTGTTCGGCGTGACCGGCCTGAGTATTTCCGAGCGGCTGCTGCCCTTCCTGCGCACCATGATGAAGCTGCTGTTTGTCGCGTTGGGCGTGCTGGTGATCGTCCAGGAATGGGGTTACGATGCCAGCGGTTTAATCGCCGGGTTGGGCGTTGGCGGTCTGGCAATTTCCCTGGCAGCGCAGGATACCATCAAAAATTTATTTGGTTTCACAACTATCGTCGGCGACCAACCGTTTATGGTGGGCGATTTCATCAAGACCAATGATGTCGAAGGCACGGTAGAGCATGTCGGCGTGCGTTCGACGCGCATCCGCCAGATGGATCAAGCCTACGTCACTGTCCCCAACAGCGTCCTCGCCAACTCCGCGATTCTGAACTGGTCTCGGTTATCCAAACGCTGGATCAACATGACACTGCGCGTCACCTACGACACGGGCAGGGCAGATATGCAAAGTTTGTTGGACAACATCCGCGAGATGCTCAAAAGCCGCGAACATGTTGCGCCCGATGGGCTGCTCGTCAATTTCATTAATTTTGGCGATGCGGGCATGGAAATCCTGATCCGCTGTTATGTCACGCTGGCTGACTGGCCTACGTTTACTGCCGAGCGTGAAAAAATCAACTTTGAGATTCTGAAAATTATCGAAGAACTGGGGCTGCACATCGCGTTTCCGGCGCGAGCAGTGTATATTGATAACAGGCTGAGCACACCCGCCAGTACAAGCGTGCAAGGCGCATCACAAGCCACTGAGGAGAAAATTCAAAAATGACGAAAGTTCTTGTAACCGGCGGTGCGGGATACATCGGCAGCCACGTAGTTGATCTGCTGGTTGACCGGGGATATACCGTCGTCGTGTTTGACAATTTATATACCGGCCACCGCGAAGCCGTCCACAAAGATGCGGCCTTCGTAAAAGGCGATCTGCTCGACAAAGCCGCGGTTGACGCCGTGTTTGATGCCCACCAATTCGACGGCATCCTGCATTTCGCGTCGCACACGCTGGTGGGCGAGAGCATGGAAAAACCCTGGCTGTACCTGCGCGACAATGCCGTTGCTGCCAGCAATTTGCTCGAAGCGGCGGCGGGCAAAGGTGTGAAGCGCTTTATTTTGTCATCGACGGCCAACCTGTTCGATGACCCGGCAGTGATCCCGATTGCGGCTGAAGAACGCATCGTCCCCGGCAGCCCGTATGGCGAGAGCAAATATATTGTCGAGCGTTATCTGCACTGGATGGATCGCATCTACGGGATGGCTTCCTGCTGCCTGCGTTATTTTAATGCCAGCGGCGCGCATCCCAACGGTCATATCGGCGAAGACCATACACCGGAATTCCACCTGATCCCGATCATTTTGCAGGTGGCTTTAGGTCAGCGCGACAAGCTGACGATTTTCGGCGAAGATTACGCCACGCCCGACGGAACCTGCATCCGCGATTACATCCATGTGATTGATCTGGCAGAAGCCCATATCCTGGCGTTTGAAGCCCTGGTCGATGGCAAAAGCCGCAAATATAACCTGGGCAACGGCAAAGGTTACTCGATCAAACAAGTGCTGGAAACCGCGCGTGACATTACCGGGCATCCGATCCCGGCGGTGGCTGGCCCGCGCCGTGCGGGTGATCCGGGCGAATTGATCGCCGACAGCACCAAAATCATGCAGGAATTGGGCTGGCAGCCGGAGTTCGGCAACCTGCGCCAGATTATCGAAACGGCGTGGCAGTGGCACAAGACGCACCCGAACGGTTATGCGTCGAAATAGCAGTTAGTGATTGGCTTTTAGCTAAAAGCCATCCCCTCCCTAAATCCCTCCCCACTACGTGTAGAGGGACTTCAAAACCATTTCTAAAATGGCGACGGCGGCGAACATTCCCGCCGTCGCTTATTTTCCGTGTAAGATCGGCGGGCAGGACGGATAGCAACCTGTCCGACAAGCAGGCGAGGATAGAAGACGGGCAGGGTGTTTTCCTGGAAACCCGCGTGGTTACTGGAAAAAACGGAGTCCTGATGCCGTGAACCATATGCGACTATCCAGTATCTACGCCTGTATAGTGGACAGCGGCGTCCAGAAAAAATTCGCCGATTGTTAGGCAACCCTGTGCTGCCGCTTTACTCGCTGCATGAAATTTTCTGTGGCGCATAGCAAAAGGGTATCTATTTTAGAACAAATATTCTGAAAAGTCAATACCTAAAAAGGGTAATTCTCGCCTTACGCCGCCAGACGCTAAAGCATCCGGCTGCCGGTAAGCACAAGCCCACTAAAGTCGACTTTATCCAATTACATTTTCGTAAGGTCAGCAAGGGTTAAAAGGGTTCGTTGTTATGCCGCCGGGGGCTGAAGCGCCCCGGCTAGAGCGCCAGACAAGCCCACTGAAGGGGCTAAAGAGGTCTTTGTGGGTCACACACTACGTTTGTTATTACCGGAATTTGTAATATTCCGTAATTGGATAAAGTCGAGCTAAAGGGGCTAAAAAGATCAAGTTGGCTTTTTACAGGGCAATTCATCAGTGAAAATTTAAAGATTAAGCTCACCCACTGTTTAATGTGGTGCGATTATCAACTATTAATGTGTTCATCTTAGAATAAAATTTCTGAAAAATAAATCCTCATGTCGGATTTACTAGCTGGGGTTACTCTGTGGTTCGGCAAGTGTGAGGGGTTATGCGATGACGGCGCGGATTGCATCGCATATCATGCTGCCAGAACACTCATCTTTGCTCACGTAACCATGAGCACCGGCTTGCATCGCCGCCTTTCTATCATCATGGAGTGAACTGGCTGACATCGCAATAACTTTTACATAGGGGAAATGCTTTCGAATGAGCATTGTTGCTTCGAGTCCATCCATGAATGGCATGAGCAAATCCATCAACACGACATCTGGGCTAAGCACGGTAGTTAGCTCGATGGCCTCAACACCGTTACTGGCTCGTCCGACAAGCAAAATATCATCTATCAAATCAAACAAAGAAATTAGGCTCATAGCGACCACCTCGTGGTCATCTACCAGCAGCACGCGAATAATGCGTGAAATAAGCATTTTCAAGCCTTGCTCTACGCGAACATGTAAATAGCCTATCTATCCCCTGGTAAGCAAATCGGTAAAGTCATTTTGGGCGAGGTAAGCTCTTCAACACCCACAAATGCAGGCAAGTTATTTTACACCCTTATCATAGTGAGTCTTGTTATAGTTTACATTAGAATTTTCTAACGGAGATACGCTCACTCCCGCTAAGGGTTGTGTTACGATCTGCTTCGACGCAGACTGTTTAGCGCTGCTGTCGGCCTACGCTATAGTTTACGGTTGCCCAGCGACGTAGTTGCTTTCTTTTACATCGGAGGCGGGACAGCCCGTCCAAGTGACGACATACACTTTATTTTCCGCCATAGGCCCAACGCCAACATAATACTGACCGTTCTGGAGTTTATAAAGCGAATACTCGTAGTATTGCTCGACCAGGGTATTTTCTTCAGGAAAATCTGGCAGTTTCGCCAATTCTTTGGCGGCAGCATAAATCGCCTGGTAACCATTCCCGTTTCCATCAATGCCCAAAACTTCAATCGCACAGTCACCGGTTTTGGGGTCTACAATCGTGTTGACGTGGAAGCCGCCGTAGCAATTCAGCGCATGGTTTTCTTTACAGTTGCAGGGCAGGCAAGCCTGAGCTTTGTCGGTTGGAATTAGGGTGCTCATCATCATAAACAGCAGTGCTGCGAGGGGCAGCACGACTGACGTCAATTTGGGAAGCGGCTCAGTCAATTGGCGGAACATAAATTCATTTCCTCTGGAACTTCACTTTACAATACCATCATAGATTACGACTAATATATCATTTCCTTCATAAGATTCTTGCATATCAACGACGATTGATAAACATGCCACTCTTTTCCCGATTCGTGTTCTCATTTTTATCATTATATTTCTCAGCTTGTGGACTGGGTGTGGTCGCAGCCACAACCTACAATCGGCGAAAAAACGCCGATTCGCAGTCGCCAATTTCGCCCCAATAAAATAAGGGCTTATGTGCTTACGCAATAAACCCTACGTCTGATGTGAATTCAAATGGCAAAAAAGGGAAACGTCCGTCAAGATAGGA
>JBDTNB010000216.1:0-10000 GCA_039933955.1 Chloroflexota bacterium | reverse complement strand
AGTTTGTTGCACTGCTCATGACAGGAGAATAGCATTGCTCCGTTTGATGAAATGGCTGTCTGTGACCGCGATTTTCAGTTTTACGCTGGCGGGTGTTTCCGCACAGAATGCGGCACAGCTCAAACCTGGTGATCCGCCGGTTGCATCGCTGATTCAGGTGTCCCCGCCGGATGCAGCAGGAATCGTCACGATTTCCGGCGCACCGGGGGCGGTCTTCCCTGGCGCACAAATCGCGATCCGCAACCTGTATACCGACGACCTGGCCTATGTGCAGGCAGGCATTACAGGCAGCTTCACCGCAACGATTTATGGCGCTGGGAACACACCGTTCTGGATCAGCCCAACCGAAAATATCCCCAACAGCGCCCGCAACCGTCCTGGATCACTTCCGGGCGGCCCTGGCACGATTATCTACGGGCCATTCCCACAGTCACCCTCGCAGGCCGGAATCACAACTCAGATTATGATTGACGGCGATCTGGGCGATTGGGCGGCTTACAAAAGTAACGCGCTCGTGACCGACAGCAGCCCCGTGACCGAATCGTTTTATAATCACGATTCGCTTTATGTAGCAATCAGCGGGAGTGATATTCCTGCCGATTACACACAGTTGAATATCCGGTTTTCGCTGGATGGTGTGGCCTATAATGGGGTGCTCGATCCCCGTCAGCAAGCCGTCGGAAAGTTGCAGCGGCTGAATCCCAACCCATCCGATTTGGGTACGCTGGCGGTTGTGGGAGCGCAGGCCGATGCGATTGAAATGCGCATTCCGCTCAACAGCATTAGTCCAACCAATCCGACCATCGAAACGGCCACAATGGATGGCATTGCGTTTACGGGCGCGGATGGCACTGAAACGTTTTCCTTACCGCTGGCAGGGGCGATCCCTGGCGTGAACGAGAGCGACGGAATCGTGCGTCTGTCTTCGAAACTCAGCGACGACATCACGCGCTTCAGCGTCGACGGCACGGTTGCGCAAGGGGCGGGGCGCTGGTCGGCGCGCGGCAGATTGAGCACATCCAACCTGAAAGCGGGCGATACACTGGTTTTGGAGATGGATGTTACGCTCACCGCGCCGGATTTAGGAACGGGCGTGATTGATTTGCAAATGGGTGGCGAACTCGGTTTGCAGCCGGTAGCGGATGCCAATGGCAAACAGGCAGCGGGCGGTTGGAACAGCAACAACGGCTGGTCAAATGCGCTGACTCCCGGCGGCCTGGGTATCATCAACCTGCGCGGTGATTTTATGCTGGGCAGCACCCAGATTTCGCCCACGCTGGTCATCCATCGCGGCGCGAATATTGTGTTCCCCCTGACTTTTGAAATTCAACTGCCGGATGATTTGCCTGCCGGTATGTATGTGCCATTGTTCCGGGGCACGGGGCAGGTGGGCGATGGCGACCCGTTTGTGTGGGCGGAAAACAGCATCCTGGGTACGGGTAAATCGGCGTTCAACCCTTCGTTGACTCGGATGCCGCTGGTTTTGGATGTGGGTGGCGTCTCGTCGGCGCATCTGGTGTGGAGTTTGTTCCAGGATAACCCCAGCGATGGCAGCCGGGGCGTGCTGGCTGACGAAGACAAATCTTCCTATGCGCTGTCCAACCGTGTTCACTTTGACAGCCCGACCTATATTTTGCCGCCCTATCTGGGTGCAACCGGCGAACCGCTGGCCTATCCGATTGAACCCTATCTGCTCAACATTATGCCGAATGCATATGGCACGAGCGCCCCGCCGCTGATTCCGTTTTTCTTCCCCGGCGGACGTTTGAGCGCGCGTATCACCCGGCCTGATGGACAGGTCGATGACCTGGGCAGTTCGGCGATTTTTCAGAACCGCTTATCTACAATTGCGCTGGACGAGCAAACTTTATTTGGCGCGGAATCGCCGATTGACGAATATCGCTTGACGACGCTGAACAACAGTTTCACCGATTATGTGTTCCAGCAGTACGGAACCTATAAAATTAACCTCACCGGCAACCTGGAAGACATTTACGGCAACAAATATGACGGCGGTGGAACCTATCAAGTGTTGATTGCCGAACCGCTGGACATCCTCCCTGGCGTGCTGCCGGGGACGCCATTTGAAGTCGGCAATGCTTTCAACGCCAGTTTGCATATTTCCCCCGACGCACCCGCCGACGTGACTATCAGCGCGCATATCTATCCGCTGGATGGGAGTGATCCTATCGAGCACACGATTAAAGGCGCTGCTAACCGCGCTGGATATTTCTATGCAGAGGGTTTCACGTTTGATACCCCTGGCGAATATGTAATTGACTACGATGTCCGCTTCACTGATACCGACGGGCGTTTGTGGGCGGGCAGCCAGCGCAGCGCGGGCGTGATCGCCAAGCCGGACGGGGACATTATCGCAACCGGTCAACGTGGGCTGGACAACGTGGATGGCGGATTGCGTCCGGCGTGGTTCAACACCAAACAATATCTGGCGGGCGATAAAACCATCACCCCGCGCCTGAATTATCCCTACCACAGCGGCGATGTGGCCTGGATCGACCAGACGCACGCTGGTCAAATTAAGCCGATTGTCCAGGTGCAGGATATGAACGGCGCATATGCGACATGGTTGGCGAATAAATTCCCGACCTACGCGGCGGCTGATGGATCGAGTTTGCAAAAATTGGCTGTCGAAGGTGAACTGCCGCTGATGTCGGCGGGATTGCCAGCCAATGTTTACAGCTATGTCAGCGCGGTTGAGCCGGGGCTGACCGCGCGCCAATTTGTGGAAGGTGGCACACAAGGCGGCTTACTAACTTATTGGGACTCGGATGATCCCTATAACGGACAATCCGGTGCGGGTTTGAACGGAGACCGCGCGGGCGATTATGTCTTCCTGTTCGGCGGGGCGGTCTTGCGCGGCGATGTGAGCGATTCGTCGATATATGGCGCGCTGGCGGTGGTCATGGATGCGCAGACCGACAGCCTGGGCACGCGGATTTATCCTCCGTATCGCGGTGAAGCGGGCGGGCCGAATGGCGGCCCATTGTTCCAGGTGCGCGGCGAAGCTGTGAATATGTTCTTCCATCCGACGGGAACCCGACCCGGTGATGTGCTGAATATGGGCGATACGCTCTCCATCGCGGGGCAGGTCGCGCCGACTCTGGCTTCGGAAGTGAGCGTTACGATCACCTCTCCCAGCGGGCAGGTTCACCAATCTGACGGCGTGGCAAACGCGATTGGTTACTATTACGACCCCAAGCAGGATTTCGCGGTGGATGAAACCGGTGTCTGGACAGTCGCCATTAGTGTGCGCCACGACGGGGAAACCTCCGCTGGGGAAATCGAACCGCCGCCGCCTACGGGCAGTGTTTTGGGCGCAGTGGGCGGGCACTTCCAGATATTTGTTCTCCCGGCAAATTCTCCAGCGCTCGACTGGAATGACCCGCGCAGTGACATTGCGATCCCGGCAGCCGTCCCCTACAACTTTAACTTCCCGCTGCCGGAAGACTGGACGAACGTGCAGGTTTATCATGTGGTGACGACGCCAGGATATTTGCTGGATGAAGCCCCGCTCAGGCCGAGTGGACGTTCGTTCAGCTTCCAATATAACCCGACCAACCTGAACAAATTTTTCCCGAATCTCGAAAATAATGGCGAGGGTGTGGGCGCATCGGCGTCGGATGTGGTGACGCTGACCTTCGTCGCAACCGGGGTGGATGCCAGCGGCACATTACAAGTCCGCAGCCGTACCTATACGGTTGCCCATGACCGCCTGACGACGTTTGGTTAAGGCAGACGGATTTGTGACAGGTTAGGTGTTTCTAAAAATATCCGGGTATCACCACCGGGGGCTGAAGCCACCTGGCTAGGCTAGGGTAAATTACGGTCTAACGTAGGGACGAGATATCTCTCGTCCTTGCAAAAATACCATCAGATAATGAAATTAACAGAGGTTTACGCAGAACCCCTGGTGGCAAACGGTTGAAGGCAAAAGATATGAAGATGATCTGGACGCGGCGGAGTGCAGTGCTGTTGATGATGATGGGCGTGGGCGCGATGGCCTTAGCAATGGGGCTGGTCAATCCAGTTGGCGCGCAGCAAGCCCAACCGACCCCGCTGCCGTTATATGCCTTGCCGGATGCCCGTTTGAGCCGCTCCATATCCAGCAACATCCTGGCGCTGGCGCAGGACAACCGCACCCTGGCTGCCGCTAACATGCTCAACAACACGATTTCGATTGTGCTGCCGGGGCTGGGGCAGGTGGTCGCCGAAATACCGGTGGGCAAAGACCCGCGCACGCTGGCGTTTTTTAACGATGATACCCAGGTGGTCGTCACCAATCGCGGCGATGGCACGCTGTCCATCGTGGATTTGAAAACTCAGGCCGTCTCGACGATCCCGCTGGATGGTGTCTGGCCGTATGGCGTGGTGGTCGGCGCGAATAACATGGCGTATGTCTCACTGGAAGGCAGTAATAAGATCGCGATAGTAGACCTTAACGCCCGTAAAGTGACCGCGAGCATTGATGTACCGGCTTATCCCACCGGCCTGACGCTGTGGGGCGATTTCCTGTATGTGTCGCACTTCTGGAGCGGTCAGGTCAGCATGATTTATATGCCCAAACAGCAGGTGGTAAACACGTCTTCGACTGGGCTGGATACCGGACTTTCGCAGGCCATAGAACTGGATGTGACGCGCGGCATCGGCTATCTGCCGCAGACCCGCAGCAACGCCCAGAACACCAGCCTGACCTACGACACAACTGTTTTCCCGATTGTGAATGTGATGGATTTCCGTACCCTCACCCCGCTGCGAGATCGCCGCATCAACCTTGATACAGTTGATCGCCCGGTGAACACACCCTTCGCCGCTGCGCTGGATCGCTTCCGTAACTGGTTATATGTCGCCAACGCGGGCAGCAATAACATCAGCGTCATTGATCTGAACACGGGCCTGCTGCGGGCACATATCGACGTGGGCGCAAACCCGCGCGGTATTTTGCTCAACCGCGACGGCGGCCTGTTGTTCGTTTATAACGCCCTGGAGGGCACACTCAGCATCATCGAAACCCGCACCCTCGAAGTGACTGATGAAGTGCCAATCAGCGATTTTAACCTCCCGGTGGACACCCTGCTGGCGCAGCAGTTGTTTTACAGTGCCACTGATTCCCGCCTGAGCGCCCAGAATTGGATAAGCTGCGGCAACTGCCACTTCGACGGCCTGCCGGATGGCCGTACCTGGCAGGGTTTCCCCGGCGGCGCACGCAATACCCCCACGTTGTATGGTCTTGTGGAAACTTCGCCTTATAACTGGTCGGGAACCTGGGATGAATTGTCCGACGTGGAAGTGAAAATTCGCTGGTTGCAGGCTGGAACGGGTTTGATCCCTGGCGATACGGCCTCCCCGGCGCTGGGTGATCCGCACGCTGGACAGTCGCTTGATCTGGATGTGCTGGCGACCTATCTGGGGACGCTCGATGGCCCTGCTAACCCCTATCATCCTGACGCGACCCTGGTCGAACGCGGCGCGGAAGTGTTCAACGAGCAGGGCTGCGTCAAATGTCACGTTGGCTCGATTGGGACAGATAATCAATCCTATGATGTGGGCACAGGCGGCACATTCGACACGCCGTCACTGCGCTGGTTGTGGACGAGCGCGCCCTATTTCCACAATGGAACAGCGACCCATCTGCGCGATGTGTTTACCATACCCGGTTCGCACCAACTCTCACGCAAAATTCCGTTCAGCGACATTAACGCGCTGACGGCCTATTTGCTGACTTTGCCGAAATAGGCGGACACGATTCGCCGTTCCCGCCGCTGGAGGTTCAAAACCTCCAGCTACAAAAGAATTTTTAAACCTCTGAAGAGGTTGGTGAGTCGTGTAATAACCTCTTCAGAGGTTTCCAGCTTTTCGAGTAGCATTGGGTTTCTGCGTAGCGCCCAATGCGGCTCAATGTTTGACAAGCCAATTTAGAAATCGAGCGAATCCATCATGCCCTTCCGCTATGAAGAAGCTGTCCCCTGGGGGCGGTCTTTTGATGAATACCGCCGCATGTTCAACCTCAGCGACGCCGACCTGAATCGCCGAATCCTGGGCTGTGCCGATGGCCCCGCCAGCTTTAATGCTGCGATGGCGCAGCGTGGTCATCGGGTGATTTCCTGCGATCCGCTGTACCAATTTTCGGCGGCAAAAATTCAGGAGCGGATTGACGCCACTTACGAAACGGTAATGGGGCAAACACGCCGCAATCAGGATCGTTTTATCTGGGATGCGATTCCTTCGCCGGATGCGCTGGGTGAAATCCGCATGGCGGCGATGCGCGATTTCCTGGCCGATTATGAGCAGGGCAGCCGCGACGGGCGTTATATCGCGGCGGAAGTGCCTGACCTGCCCTTTGCGCCGGGGACATTCGATCTGGCAGTGTGTTCCCATTTTCTATTCCTGTATTCGGACAATTTTTCGCTGGCGTTCCATCAGCAGGCCATCGATGCGCTTTGCGAAGTTGCGAAGGAAGTCCGCATTTTTCCGATCTTGAATTACAACGCTGAACCCTCACCGCATCTGATGCCGATACGTAAACACCTCGCAGAGGCCGGACGCCACACCTTTATCGAAACCGTCCCCTACGAATTCCAGCGCGGCGGCAATCAAATGCTGCGCATCCTGTCCTCGCAGATCAGAATGACGAACCTCTTCAACAAAATTGGCTTCCCCGAATAGTTTCAGCCGTGCTAGGTAGCGCACGCTTGTTCTAACCCCCGTCAACTAAAAAGTTAACTCTTGCGAAGTTCCACCCATTTTGGGTATATTTATGATAGACATGATAAATATTCGGCGGCTCGTTATAATTGGCTTTGATTCCTAGCCGAAGTTGAGGAGTGAGATGGGCGCAAGTGCTGCAACGCGAGAAGGCCCAAGTGCGGCGATGCAAGAGTATCTGGCAGAGGCTTATCGTTTAGCCTACTACCAGGATAACGATCCGTTTATTTCCACATCGGCGCTGGCGGATGTGCTTATGGTTTCCGCCCCGGCGGTGACTCGTATGGTCGGGCGTCTCAAAGACGGGGGCTACCTGGAACATGAACCCTATAAAGGGATCGCGCTCACGCCAAAAGGTGAGCATGAAGCCCTGATGAGCATCCGCCGCCACCGGTTGGTCGAACGCTTTTTGACCGATGTGATGAAATTTGGCTGGCACGAATGTCACGACGACGCTGATGAATTGGGCGCGGCGGTGAGCGATGTGCTGGTCGAGCGTATGGCGAAAATGGCGGGTAATCCCAAACGCTGCCCGCACGGTGAACCGATTCCTACAGTGGAAGGCCGGATGCCGCGCGTGGTTGATTATCCCCTCAACAATGTCGATGAAGGGGTAGAATGGGTTATCAGCCGTGTCAACAGCCACGACCCAGATCGTTTGAAATATCTGGACTCGCTGAGTTTGAGACCGGGCACGCCGTTCACGCTGGTCGAGCGTGCGCCGTTTAAAGGCCCGCTGCAACTGCGCGTGAACGGCGAGATCAAGGTGATTGGTCACGAATTGGCGGGCGTGCTGCGCGTCTGCAAACCGGATCAGTTCGAACTCGTTTAGGGCTACGCAACAGCTCATTGCCTACAACAAAGGACACGGCGCTCGTGTCCTTTGTCTTTTTTTAACCTGATTTTGCGTGCAAATTAATATGCAGCCAGCTATCCTATGCATAGGAATTAGATGCATAGGAGATGAGCCTATGGCTTCATTGGCCGCAAAAGCCAACTTTCGCCTGAATTTACGGGTAGGTTTAATCCTGGGGGCGCTGGTCAACCTCGCGCTGGTACTAACCGGTATCCTGATTTTCCCCACAACCTTAACGGCTGACCACAGTAATGGCTGGATCAATGTGGCAGGGATCATTTTGATTCACGCAGTCTATATTCTGGCAAGTTTTTTCGGCCCATTATCCACACAATCCATTCATCCAAAGGCGCTGCGCACGGGCATACAGTTTGGACTCGTCATCAGTGTGTGGTTCGCCTTCCATATTCTATTCGGCATCCTCGCACCGTTAGACAGCGACGGCAATGCCAATTTAGGCTTGGTCGAATTTGGCGGGCTGCTCGTGCTGTTTGTGATCGCGGGCGCGGTTGGGATGATCCGCAGCGGCAGCGTGCGCGGCGGCATCAGCAGCGCGATGTGGAGTTCGATGATCGGCACACTTTTATGGTTTACGGTTATCCTGCTGACCTACTACTTATTTTTGAATACCCCACAGGAAGTGCGCGGTCTGCAATCCGACCAGGTGTTGGCCGATTTTAACCGCAGCGGCATGAGCGATTTGCGCGCCTTCATCATGCAGGATTATATGGGCGGCGGCTTTTTCCACATGTTGGGAAGTCCATTTATCGCGGCGGTATTAGGGGGCTTTGGATCGCTGATTGTCAAAGGTTTCTTGTTTGTCCGATCAAAAATAGGGACACGATAATATCTCGTATCCCTATGTTTTCTGCTTTTTACTGGCAACTGGAAACTGGTAACGGATAACTCTACTCGTAGCGGAAGCGCGCGATAGCGATGCCGAAAAATACGACGGCCATTGCCAGCAGCACACCGACGGGCAGCAAAATATCGCCAAACGTGCCTTGATTGTAGAGCAGGCTGTGAAAGCCATCCATCGCCCAGGCAATCGGCGAGATATGCCCAATCGTCCGCATGAATTCCGGCACGATTTCCAGCGGCCACCACGCGCCACCTAACGGAGCCAGTGTCAGGCCAAGCAGGTTGACCAGCGCCGCGCCCTGCATTTCGGTGCGCACGAAGGTTCCCATCGCGAAGGCCAGCGCCGTCCCGCACAAGGTCAGGCTGACCATCACCGCCAGCAGCGCGACCAAATCGTTACCCAGGCTCAAGCCCAGGATGCGCCCGACGGTGAACATTGCCAGGAATTGGATCATCCCCAGCAGGAAATACATCAGAATTTTGCCGCCCAGGATTTGAATGCGCGAGACCGGCATGGTTGCCAAGCGTTGCAGCGTCCAATTTTTGCGTTCCTGCGGCAGGGTAATCATGCTTGTGAGCACAAAAATCACCACGAACATGCTGGCGATGCCGGGGATTGACTGCCCGAAGCCGCGCTGTCGGCTCGATAAGGCGTTGGGATCAGCCGCACTCTGCTGGAAATCAACTTTGAACGGGTCTTGCTTCCAGGTTGAGGCGGCGCTGTCATAAACCGCCTGTCGGAAAGCCGCTTTTTCGGCATCATCTTTGAAGTCGATACTGTCCGAACTTTCGGCGACATTCATGCCGATGGTAGCGGCGACCTGTGCGCCGCCCAAGCGCTGCACGACGGCTTGCACCGCCTGCAAGATATAACTCGGCGCGGCAGCATTTTCGTTAGAGCGGTAGACGATGCTCTGCGGCTGGCCGCTTTGCACACCTTTTTCAAAGCCCGCCGGAATTTCGATGAGCGCCAACGCGGTATTGTCGGTCAGGCGCTTGATTGAACGGTCTTCGGTCAGGGTTGGGTCATCCGTCCCCAGTTGGCAGAAATCATCCTCTTTGTTATCGAACGGACACAACACCAGCGTGTTATTGGCCGCCCGCAAATCCGCCAAAAACTGTTTGGAGAGATCGGTCTGGTCGTTGTCTAGCACATCCACACGAAGCTGGGTTGTTGTCGTCCCGCCGCCTAAGCCGAAACCCAGGACGACAGCGATCATGATCGGCACGACGAACAGATTGACCAGCGCGCCGGGGTCTTTCAGATAGACTCGTAAGTCGTTAATCGCGATGTTCCATATATTGCGCATTGCTTTAGCATTCCCCCTTAGATGTCCAGACGGCGGTTAAACAACCAGAAGCCGACGGTGAACAGGCCAAGCCCGAAGATCGACAGCACCAGAATATTCAACCCCACGTCCCATTGGTTCGCCGAAAGTTTCAGGAAAGCATTCGTCCCCCAGTAAATGGGTGATAATTTGGCGAGATTTTCCGACAGTTGGAAACCGAACGCGCCGCCCAGGATGGCGAAACCAATGTTGACGATTTGCGCGATGACCG
>JBDTNB010000215.1:0-10164 GCA_039933955.1 Chloroflexota bacterium | reverse complement strand
CTCACGCTGGCGATGAACCAGGCCGTCGAACGCAGCCAGACAATGGCCGCCGAAAAGATGGAAGGCATTACCGGCGGCCTGGGCGATAACCCGCTCCTGGGCGGCCTCCTCGGCGGCTAGCAGTTTGCTTCCTTGAAAGAATGTGCTTGGAATCTGACGCCATTTGCTCTGTAGGCTGAACGATTGAAAGTTGACGAAATGATTCGGCAAACGGACATGATATATCATGTCCCTACAAATGTGGGGTCTGTAGGGACGAAATATATTTCGTCCGTTTTACCGAATTTAATTACCAACAGTCAATATCTCATCCGTATAACCTGGACATCATGGTGGCGGTCTGTTCGTTTCTGACCCGTCTAATACGAGTCTATGGAGGATAAGTCGTGAGTCTCTGGTCTTTAGCTAAAAGCTAATGACTAAAGACTATCGACTAGTGACTAACGATGTCAAATGCGATCCCTGAGCCAGTGACAAAATTAATCGACGCTTTTTCCCGGCTGCCGGGAGTGGGGCCAAAAACCGCCGCGCGCCTGACGTATTATCTGTTGAGCCAACCTGAAGACGTATCCGAGGCGTTGGCGAGTGCGCTCCGTGATATGAAAACCAACACGCGCTTCTGCTCGGTGTGCTATAACATCACCGTGAATGATCCCTGCCCGATTTGCAGCGACCCCCGCCGCGACCATCATACGATTGTCGTCGTGGAAGAACCGCTCGACGTGCTGGCGATTGAGCGAACGGGCGCTCACGACGGCCTATACCATGTGCTGCATGGGGCGATTTCCCCGGTGAACGGTATCGGCCCGGATAAGCTGCGTATCCAGGAATTGGTGGAGCGCGTCGAAAAGGGCGAAATCGTAGAGATCATCATCGCCACCAATCCCGGTCAGGAAGGCGATGCAACAGCCATGTTTATCCAGAAAAACGCGCTGGCGGGCAAGGGTGTGAAAATCACACGCTTGGCGCGCGGCCTCCCCGTCGGCGGCGACATCGAATATGTCGATGCGGTCACGTTGAGCCGCGCCCTGCAAGGCCGGAATGAATTGTAATTGATCGCTCGCAAGATTTGGCATTGTAGGGGAGGGTTTCAAACCCTCCCTTCCTTAATCACCTATTTCTATGTCAGTTCTTGAAAAGACTGAGCAATAATTTGCCTGATAGCATTTGTCTTTTGACTAGAGACCAGTAGCTAACGACTATCGACTGATTGAGGCATTGATGACTCGTAAACTTATCATTGATACCGATCCCGGTATTGATGACGCGATGGCAATTTTTTATGCGCTGAATTCGCCGGAATTCGATGTCATCGGCATTACGACGGTATTCGGCAACGCCGCGACCTCGATTACCACTCGCAACGCGCTCCGCTTGCTGGAAATCGCCGAGCGTTTGGATATTCCGGTGGCGGCTGGCGCGGAACATGCCCTGACCATGCCTCCGCGCGAAGGCGGCGAATTTGTGCATGGTTCGGACGGTCAGGGCAATACCAACCTGCCGCCGTCGTCGATGCAGGCGGTTGACCAGCACGCCGCCCAATTTATGGCCGATGCCATCCGCCAGTTCCCCGGCGAGATCACGATTGTCGCGCTGGGGCCGCTGACCAACCTGGCGCTCATGTTCCTGATGCAGCCGGATATTGCGCCGCTCATCCGCGAGATTGTGCTGATGGGTGGGAATGCGTTTGTGCCCGGTAACGTCAATCCAGCCGCCGAGGCCAATATTTTCAGTGATCCCGAAGCCGCCGATCTGGTTTTCGGCGCGGCCTGCCAAGTGACGATGATCGGCCTGGACGTGACCATGAAAATTTTTATGAGCACAGAACATTTCGACCAGATTGCCAGCTTCGATAACCCCAAAGCGCGCCACATCACGCGCATTGTCCCGCACTACCGCGCATTTTACAGCAGCCGTTTGGGGCGCGATGCTATTCCCGTTCATAATTCGACAACCATCACCTACTTGCTCAAGCCGGAATTATTCAAAGTGGTGCGCTACAGCATCCGTGTCGAAACCAGCGGAATCAGCCGGGGAAAAACCTGGCCTGGATTAGCCGTCAACCAATTTACCGGCGCGTGGGCGGGTAGACCGCTCGTGAATATCTGTGTCGAGGCCGCTGCCGACGAGTGCGTCCGTATGGAATTGGAACGATTGGCGCACTAATCCACGCTGTACAATACACAAACTTCGAAATTTCTTTTCTCTGCGCTCTTGGCGGTTCAGTATGTTTTCAATAAGGAGTTTTGATCGTGGATTCACAAATTGCCGAAGCCCGCGCACATATCGCCGAAATTGGCGCATTTTTGTTTGACCGCCAACTGACTGACGCGGCGGGCGGCAATATCAGCGTCCGCGTCGGCGATGTGGTGTGCATTTCCCCGCGCTACAGCGGCAGCAAACGCCAATGGCAGTTGAAACCCGACGATGTGCTGGTTTGTGATATGAACCGTAATATCCTCGAAGGCAAGGGTGAGGTTTCACGCGAGGCCAACGTACACTTCAAGCTGCACACCGAATTCCGCGAGGCTGGAACCGCCGTCATCCACGCGCATCCCAAAAATTTGCTGGTGTTCGCGGCACTGGCGAAACCCATGCCGCCCGTTTTAGAAGCCACCCGTAAATTTGGCGAGGTCAAAGTCGTCGATTATGCCCCTGCCCACAGCCCGATCCTGGCTGAGAATGTCGCTGGGGCGCTGCGCGGGCAGGAGAATCGCATCCGCAAACACGCCGCCGGAGTCATCGCCCCCTGGCACGGATTGTTCCTGATGGGCAAAGACCTGGACGCCGCCTTTGATGCGGTTGAGCGCTTCGACGCCAACGCCTACATTATATTGACGGCGCACATGGCCGGTTTCGGCGCTGACTTGAGCAAAGGCATTGAGGCGATGGAAGCCGCCGCTGCCCGTTTCGAGAAAGAATAATTGCTTCAGCAAATGATGGTTTTTTGCACAAAATCTGTTGTTGTAGGGGCGAAGCACCGCTTCGCCCTTTTAAGCCAAACTCTACTGACACTTGAGAAGACAGTAATTGTGCGTTCGACAAATCCCTCTCTTGATTCCCCCTCTACACGAAGTGGGGAGGGGCTAGGGGAGGGGATAAAGTGGCAAGAGTCGCCAATTAGGAATAACCCTTCGAGAAAGAATAAGCTGGATGATCGTCACCATCGCGCCCAACACGGCCATCGACCATATTTTTTTCATTCCCAAATTTGAGAGCAGCCGCACCATCCGCGCAACCGGCAGTACGCAGAGCGTCGGCAGTAAACCCTCCAACGTCTCCTGGATATTGTCCGAGATGGATATTCCCAGTCTGGCGCTGGGATTTGCCGCCGATATGACCGGGAAAAAGCTGGAAGCGCTGCTCACTGAACGCGGCATCACGGTTGATTTTACCTGGAGCGACGGCGAGACCCGCCGCAATATCGTGATCGTCCCCGACGATGGCAATGCCCAGACCACCATTACCGCGTCCACGCTCAAAGTCACGCCATCTCAGCAAAACGCGCTGCTCGACACCTACAAACGTGCCTTAGAGTCTGCAACCTGCGTCGTGATGGGCGGAACGCTGCCCGAAGGAGTCTCGCCTTCCTTTTATACGGATTTGATTCGCTTAGTGAGTGAACGCAATTTACCCGTTTTATTTGATGCCAGCGAACCGCTTTTGAGCGCCGGACTCGCCGCACAGCCCACTTACGTCAAACCCAACCGCCACGAGTTGGAAGCCTTTGCTGGTCGTCCACTGCCGACGGTTGAGTCAATTTACGAGGCCGGACGTGATTTGCAATCCCGTTTTGGAGTCTCGCCGATTATTTCGCTGGATGCCGAGGGCGCATTAGCCATTCTGCCGGATCGCGCTTACCGGATTCCGCCGCTCAAAGTTGAGGTCGTGAACGCGGCGGGCGCGGGTGATGCGGTGGTGGCGGGCATCGCGGCGGAATTGGATCGCGGTCAGTCGATTGAAGACGGCCTGCGCCTGGGTTTCGCCTGCGCGACAGCCGTGCTGCTGCGCCCCGGAACTGCCGAATGCACCCGCGCCGACATTGACCATTTCTTGCCGCAGATTGAGTTGATTCCGTTTCCCTGAGCCTTACTCCATACGAATGTAATCACCCTGGACTACAAATTGCGGGAAATTTTTAAGCAAGTCCAATAGTTTGGTATTGCCAAACTGTTTGTCGAGATCGTTCAGTGCCTCTTTAAATCGCGCTTTACGTGCCCATCCATCCTTTTGTGGGGTTTTTTGGTAAGCCAGTATCAGCAGTTTAAGTATCGTCGAGGAGTCTGGTTTGGCCGCCGGGGCAGATTTTGTAGCTGCTATATTTTGCTTTTTGGCGTTTGCCGCTATTGTCGGAGATTTGGTTTTGGGAGCAGCAGAAGATTTCGCAGTCGGTTTACTTTGCTTTTGGGCATTTGCTTTTGTTGTGGAAGTCTTGGGAGTACGACTAGATTTTTTAGCTGCCTTAGGTTGCTTTTTGGCACTGGCTTCTGGGATTGCTGTCTTGGGTTTGGACTTGGCAGCCGGAGCAGATTTCGTAGCTGTTTCACTTTGCTTTTTGAGAATGTCTTTTTCAATGTCAAAAAACTTCTTGCAAGCCTTCTGCATTGTTTTGGCAGTTTTGCTTTTAACCCCAATGCCAAATACCTCAGCACCAGTTTGACCTATACGCTTACATGCAGTCGTCAGGTCGCCGTCACCGGAGACAATGAAGTAGATGTCTGCCTCGTGCTTATATAGCATTACAGCAACATCCATTGCCAATGCGAAGTCAGCAGCGTTTTTGCCTCTATCTTGTTGTACACAATCTACTTCAAGGTCTTTTATTTTTTTGTGGCGACGTGATAATGGGAGCTTATTCCAGTCGCCAAAGGCTTTTTTTATGTTCAGTTCGCCATAGCCTTCACAGAACTGAATAATCTGTTTTGTGTAGTCGAGTTCAGCGTTATCGCCATCAATTAAAAGAGCTAGGGTTTTCTGAGGGGTATTCATGATTCATCCTTCCAACGTTTAGGGATACAAATACGTTATGGAAGGATAGAAACGTGCAGTTTTGTTGCTCATCTGCTGGCTATCGGCGAACTGCCAGATAGGCACGTTTACTGATTCCTATGGTCTGTGAAGGTTTTGATTAACGCCTCACATTCTCAAGACAAACCCGCAACATATCGTTTACTTGCGGATATACCCAAAGCTTTGGATATGGTGGTGTTATTTTATGCATTGTCTTGAGCGTAGCAATTCCACAGTTAGCAGTTGTAAGCAGTGGAAGAGAGAGTAACAATACTCCCTGAATGAGCACACCTGAAATTAGTATAAACAAAAAATATCTCATGTCAAGAAAAACCTTTCGGCTTCCAATTTTTCAAACGATTTCCCAACCGCCTCTCCCTCAAAATTGAAACAAATGTTCGAACAAATGTTTCACATTTCGCCTCGATTTCCTGCTAAACTGATTTTACACACCATCGTGCCTTTGTGTCCTGGAGTCCTTGTAATATGCACTTTTCTATTCCCTTTGCGTCTTTGCGCCATTGCGTTGAATCTTTTCTCTGTCTTCTTGGCGGTGAAAATCTTTTGCATTCGCGAAAGTCGCGCAGCGGCAGATGGCTCCTGTATTCCCGCCGCACTTGCGCCAACACGGCGGCGCTTCTCGTGCTTCCCGCCGATTTTTCGCCCACAAATTTCTCCACTCGGCGGCGCTCCCCGTGCTCCTCGCCCGCCAACACGGCGGCAATGTCGCACACTCCGCCAACTTTAATGAGTATTGTAATTTTGCACGCTTCAGTATCTTTAAGCTAAAACCCCTGTTTTTTACCTCCTGATATACATATTACCGTGATTGCCAGTCAGAGATTTTGCCTTTATTGACCCCTCCCTAGCCCTCCCCGAATTCAGGGAGGGAACAAAACGCCGTGCGATTTTTAGCCCCTCTCCCTTGAATTCGGGGGAGAGGGGTTGGGGTGAGGGGGTAACAATAAGCAACTAGCAATCAAGGTATATTGTCTTTTGTCTTCTACTCATAACTCATCACTGTCTTTGACCCAGTACCCGGTACTCAGCACTCCGTACTTCTGTCTTTGCCCCTCTCATGCAGAATTCGGCAAATCTCCACCACTTCTCCATAAGTGACTGATAATGTATAAACAGTGAACTGGAGAGTATCCAACCTCTCCCATACAGATGGAGACCAACATGAAGAAACAATGGTTGAAGAAGGGTGTCGCGACAGCGGCTTTGACAGTATCGCTGGCGACGGCATCCGTAGCGGTGTATGCCCAGGATGCAACCGCCGAACCCCCGGCGGCGACGGATGTCACCACCGCGAACCCAGGACTCGGTGGGCCAGGATTTCGCGGCCCCGGCCCGATGGTTGGGATGAATATCATTGCCCAGCAGCTTGGCATTGATCCGTCGGAACTTTTTACCGAACTCAAAGCCGGTAAGACCATCGCCCAGATCGCCGCCGACAAAGGTGTCGCAACTGACACGATTGTCAACGCGGTGGTCGCGGCGGAACAAACCCGACTGACAACGGCAGTGACCGATGGTCGCCTGACTCAGGCACAGGCGGATGCCCGGTTGGCGCTGGCGAAAGCTGACGTTGAAGCCGCACTGGACAAGAACTTTGATGCCCAGAATGGCCCCGTATTCGGTCAGCGCCAGGAATTTGGCATGGGTGCGAACGCGAATGTTATGAGTGTGGTCGCCCAGTCCTTAGGGATTGACGAAACGGAATTGCAAACTGAACTGCAATCCGGTAAGACGATTTCCCAGATTGCCGCCGACAAAAATGTCTCGACGGATACGATTGTCGCGGCTGTTGTGGCTGCCCAGAAAGAAAAGCTGGATGCTGCTGTCACAGCCGGTACATTAACCCAGACACAGGCCGATACCCGCTTGGCACAGTTCCAAACCCTGGCTCAGAATTTGCTTGACCAGACCATGACCGGGCGCGGCCCTGGCATGGGCGGACAGGGTAATGGTTTCGGTGGACGTGGACAAGGTGGGCAGGGTAACGGTTTTGGTGGACGCGGACACGGCGGACAAGGCAACGGTGGCGGCGCACCCGCACCTGAATCCACCGCAACGCCCAACGCATAACGATTATCATCATCTTTCTGAGGGCGAAAGTTTATTCGCCCTCTTTCAATTTCTGTCCCAATAATGCGTTTGAACGTCGCTGCTCCTCTTAATTCCCCCTTTTCTGCGAAGCGGGGATGGCTGCCGAAGGCGTAGGGGAGGGGATAGATGCGAAAACCCAGCAAGACTCTTCATAAAATGAACTACAATCAACGAACACGGAGTTCGTGAGGTTAAGACGAATATGCCCCAGCGTGTCTTGGTCGTGGACGATGACCATCAGATTGTCCGGTTGGTGAGTTCGTATCTGGAACAGGCGGGCATGAGCGTGCTCACGGCCTTTGACGGGGAAAATGCTCTGCGTGTCATCCAGAAAGAGCGGCCTGATTTGATCGTCCTGGATTTGATGCTGCCGGGGCGCAGCGGTTGGGAGATTACCCAATGGCTGCGCGGTCAGAGTCATCTGGCAGACATCCCGATTTTGATGCTGACGGCCAGGGTCGAAGACAGCGATAAAATTCACGGCCTGGAACTCGGCGCGGACGATTACCTGACCAAGCCTTTCAATCCGCTGGAGATGGTGGCGCGGGCGAAAGCCATTTTGCGGCGCTCACGGGGCGTCTTTCAGACTCCCCATGTCTTGCAAAGTGGCAATTTGCGCCTCGACCTCGACCAACATACGTTGACCCACGATGGTCAGCCGGTTGACCTGACCCGCACCGAGTTCGCGGTATTGAGCGCCTTGATGACCAGCCCGAATTATGCTTTCACACGCGAAGAACTGGTCGAGAAGGCTCTGGGTTACAGCTACGATGGTCTGGAGCGCACGCTCGACAGCCACGTTAAAAATTTGCGTAAAAAAATTGGCGATGATCCGGCACAACCGCGTTATATCGAGACGGTTTTTGGTGTCGGCTATCGCTTCTGTGAGGGTTCATGAATTCGTTATGGGTACGGTTGACGCTGGCCTTCATCGCCGTGACATTGGTGACGGTGATTATCGTGGCTGCGCTGGCCGATACAACCGCCAACCGCGAATTCCGGCGTTATGTGGCGCAGCGTAATCAACTGCAAGGTACACCCGCCGCTGATTCTGCCCAATTCCTAGCGCCAACGCCGGGAGCACAGAACGCACAGCGTCCCCCCGGTGCGCCGCTCAATGGGAATGGTCGTCCGCCTGTACCCGCCGCGCTGGAAGAAGAATTCGCTTTCCGGCTGCGGGCGGTGCTGGTGATTGCTGCGCTGGTCGTTGGCGCGCTGGGGACGGTGCTGGGGTTGGTTATCAGCCGTACCATCGCCGCGCCGCTGGCGAGTTTGTCCAACGCCGCGCAGGATTTTGCGGCGCAGGATTGGGAACGGCGTGTGCCGATTCGGGGTACACATGAAATCGCCGATGTGGCACGGGCGTTCAACGCGATGGCCGATGCGCTGGAACGCGCCGAAATGCTGCGCCGTAATCTCATGGCCGATATTGCCCATGAACTCCGTACCCCGCTCACGGTCATGCAAGGGAATTTACGCGCGCTGCTGGACGGCGTTTATCCATTAGAGATGCGCGAAATCGCTACCTTATATGATGAAACACGCTTGTTAAGCCGTCTGGTTGCCGATTTGCGCGAGTTGGCGCTGGCCGAAGCGGGTCAACTGCCGCTTAATATGCAGGCCGTCGAGGTGTCGCCGCTGCTGCGGGCGGCAGTCGATCAATTTGAGGTCGTCGCCGAAGCTCAGGACGCCCAGATCGCCCTGACCGAAAAGCCGCTGCCGGTTGTCCAGGCTGATCCGGATCGGCTGGCGCAGGTGTTACACAACTTGCTGGCGAACGCGCTGCGCCATACCCCCGGTGGCAGCGTGACGGTTTCAGCCGAGCAGACCGCCAATCAGGTGCGTATCCGCGTGGACGATAGCGGTGAAGGCATCGCCCCAACAGATTTGCCCTACATTTTTGATCGTTTTTATCGGGCTGGCGATTCAGCGCCATCGAGCAGCAGTGGTCTGGGGCTGGCGATTGCTAAAACCTGGGTCGAGGCGATGGGTGGGACAATCGGCGTGGAAAGCAGGGCTGGGCAGGGGAGTTCATTCTGGTTCATGCTAAAAGTAAGTCGATAGTCAAAAGCCAGTTCAATGTTTCTTGTTCAGAGGATGTCACCGTTTAGACCGTTTCCATTCAATCAACTGTTCTTATCTTTTAGCTATCGACTACGGACTAAAAGGGTTTGATGAGTACCGCCCATGAACTTTCCTGGGCTTCGGTGGTGATGTCCAGCATATAATATTTGGCGGCGGGCGCATTGAACGACGACGAATCGAAACCCACCTTGTGTGCCAGCAGTTTGCGTGTGTCGCCGTCGGTGCTGACCAGTTCGATTTTCACCTTCGTGTCTTTGGGAAGCTGATATTCAATCCGGTAGATGGCGCATTCCAGGAAGAAACTGTCCGTATGGCCTGAACCTTCGCCTTTGAAGGTCAGCAAGGCATCGGGCTTGGTCTTAGCCGACTTCGGGCGGACAGACGGTTTATAGCCAGTGGATGCATCCGGTTTTGCGCGCGGGCCGAACAGGGATGTCGTCTCCCTGACCGCCATGTAGACCATGAAGGCGATGAACAGGATGCCGATAATAGTCAGAGTCCAGTACATGTCAATCCCTCACCAAATCGAACTATACAGTGTGCCTGTCTTCATAATACTGGACAGGTCAGCATCAGGTTTGTTAAGGGTTTAGAGTGTTTTGTGAAAATTCCTTCAAACTCGGCCTTGACGCCCCTCAGAGCGCATGATATTCTTCTCCTCGCACTGACAAACGCACCTTAACAAACGACATCCCAGCAGTTCGGAAACAAACCGAACTGTTTTTACGAAAACTAAAAGTTGGTTAGAAATTCGTAAAAATCTGGTGTTGACAAGGTAGTGGGCGGGTGATACACTACGTATCCCGCTGAAGACAGTGGGTTAACAAATGAATGCCAAAACAGTTCGGCCAAAACCGGGCTGTTTTTTGTCTCTAAAATACCTGATGCTGGATACGGTGGAAAAATTATCCCAAGTATCCCAAATGACTTTCAAGTCAATAGCAAAAAGGTGTTGAC
>JBDTNB010000214.1:0-10193 GCA_039933955.1 Chloroflexota bacterium | reverse complement strand
GCGAGTCAAAATGGGTGATGTCCGATAAATCATCGCCGGAATACAACCATGCGCCCGTGATGGCGTTGACGAGGATTTTGTCGCCGTCCGGCTGCCAATAGACGCTTTGTGGGACGCCGCGTCCGTAACTCAGGACTTGGTGAAAAGTATCGTCCTGGGCGGCTGCGGATGTGGTCAGGGACAGGCATAAAACCGTAAAGACCAAAGGCCATTTTTTCATCAGGTTATGCATCATAGTTGGCGTCGTACTCGAAGTCGCCCTCCTGATAATCATACTCGTAGTCGGCATCTTCGTCGTCGAGTTTGTTTTTCTGCTTGCGTTCGGGCGGGGCTTCCAGCGTGCGTTTAGCGGCTTCGGCCAGCAGCGCGGCAAATTCAGCGTGTTTATCCAGGGCGAAAGCGAACGGCTCATCCTCGGCGCGGAAACGGACGAGTCCCTGCGCCCCTGGTTGATCCAGCCGTTGCAGCGCGCCGATCTGCTGTATGGCTTCCAGCGGCACGGTTCGCAGCACGCTTTCGCCCTTTAAAATGACCAGAAAGCGCGGCATCAGATACAAATCAATCAGCGCTTCCAACGACCATGCGCCATGAATATCCTGGTCGGCTGGCTGTGCTCTAACCGATCCCGCGTGAATATACGGGCGGGCGCGGCGGTAGGCCGTCACCAACTCTGGCTTGACAATGGTCTTGAGCGCCCGCACAAAATCTTGCATCGAACTGCGCGACAGCCGGATTTTGAGCAGTTTCCATGTGCCTTCACGCTCAATGTGCAGCCAGATTTCATTGTCGCCATCCGTGTATTTTTGCGGACGGCCAAACCAGCGGATTTCGTCGGCATTGAAGCGGAATATTTCGTTCACGGCCTGGGTGCGGTCATACAGGATTATTTCAGATGCGGTGAGGGCGATGACGCAGGCTTCGGGTTTGGAAGCGCGGCTGTTGACGGTAGCAATCTGCGCCCGCTGATTCCAATTTTTCAGCAGCAAAATGGGGTTTTCGCGGGCAGTCACTTCGGCTAATTTGGCTTCCAGCGCCTTCTGGATGCGGATCGCGCGCAGAATAGCCACCAGCGTGAGGCCGGTGAACAGCAATATGGATCCGCAGATGAGAAACGAAATATCCAATGGCATCCTCCAGCGATTAGTGACTAGCCGTTAGCTTAAGACACCAACTTATAATTTTCGCAGGCGACAATATTGATGTCTGGTGAAATGATTTCGGTCAATGTCTTTTGCTAATAGCCAACTGCTAAAAACTAATCGCTATCCGCTACTCCCGTTTTTCAAGCTGGGCTTTCACACGCTGGCGGATGACCTCCGGGTTCAAGCCCTGCTCGATGAGCAAGCGCCTGCCCATCTCGTCGGCGGTCAACGTCAGCAGCAGATGTTCCGTGCCGGTGTAATGGCTGCCCACACTTTCTGCCTGATCCAGCGCGCGATCCAGCACGACTTCGACGCTCACCAGCAGGGCGGCATCCCCGGCGTCCAAATCCTGGCGCAGGAGGGTTTCATCCAGGCCTTCTTCGCGCAGCAGGGCGGAAATCGGGCTGCGTTCTTCCAGCAGCATCACCAGCAGCAAATGTCCCAGCCCCACTGTCAGATGATCGAGCGAGACCGCCATTTGTTCAGCAGCCGTGATCGCGCGGCGCGACAATTCGGTCAAACGGGCGGTGCGTTTAGCGGCCTGCAAATCGAGTTCGCGCGCACCATCGCTCAAAGCACGCCGTACCCGCCGCCGCACCTGCTCCGGCGAGACGTTCAAATGGCGCAGCAGTTCACGCGCGTTGCCGATGTTTGTCCGCGTGATCCCCAACAGCAAATGTTCTGTGCCGACATAATGATGCCCCAACCAGGCCGATTCGTCGGCGGCATAGGCCAGCGCAGCATTCAATTCATCGGCGTTGAAAACTTCTTCGGGCGGGAATTCGAGCGTCGGCGAGAGGGTTTGCAGATAATCCGCCGCTATTTGCGGATCAATTTCCAGGTCGCGCAAAATCTGACAGCCAATGCTGCCATGTGTTTCCATGACGCCAACCAGCAAATGACCGGTATCCGTGAACGGATGGCGCATACGGGTGACGAGCGTCCCGGCATGAGTCAGGGCGCGGCGGGCATGATGGCTGTAGCGGTTGTAACTGGGGACTAGAACTTTCACCGGACATCGCCTGTCTGGGCACGATAGCCTATGTTCACATTATAGTCCGGCAATCAAAGCCGCCGCAAACGACTTTCGGGCTAGCCGCTAATTAGCTGCATTTGTCGGGCAGTGAAATGGAAGTGTCACCATTCTGCTTACGATACAGCCACTTTAGCTGTCGCTGTGGTAAAATAACAACCCCAAACAAGCGAGATTTCTCGTTGGGGGAATCCTGATGGATCACATTGAACTCAGCCGTATTGTGGACAATATTGCACACAGCTACATGGATGCTCAAACACCAGGATACTTCGACTGTCTGGAAGCCCTGGATGCCCTGGAATTCAATGTTTTGGATTTCATGGATGAAGGCTATGCAAGCGGTGAGATGGGCATCGTTCGCGATCAGGCGATGGTGTTACATACCCAACTCACTTCTATTGCTCAAACGACCATTGATAACCTTATCCGGGATATTCGCAGTCAGCAGTTAGCTGCCCCAGCTTTAAAGCAGCTCTTTAATCAGTTCGCGCATTCGGTATCCGATAAATCGATTGGCGACCAACCCGACTTTGACCTGTTTGATGATTTTCTGAGTCATTTGTTACACACTGATTATGAACCTTCGGAGACCCGCCCGCGCACTGAAGAAATGTACTATCTGCAACCAACACCGGGACGGATCATTCTCGATATGATTAATGAGCTGCCGTTCACAGCCGCAGACTGCTTCTATGATTTTGGGTCGGGGTTGGGCTGTGTCCCCATTCTAGTCTCACTTTTGACCGATGCTTGCGCGGTTGGGATCGAGTATGAACTCACTTATACGCACTATGCTCAATGCTCTGCCCAACAACTTGGAATGGTCGATGTTGAGTTTCGTAACATGGACGTACTGGATGCTGATTTCAGCGACGGCACGATATTTTTTATGTATACGCCCTTTACCGGCGGCATTCTACGCAAAGTGCTCAACCGTCTGCGGGATTTATCAAAGCAGCGACCTATTACGCTGTGTACATATGGGCCATGTACCCCAATCATCGAACAGGAAACATGGCTCTATCCGATACGCCGTTCCAAAGGGAAAATCTACCGGCTGGCTATCTTTAAGAGTGAAGACCCTGCGAGATAGCGACTGCTGTAAATTGCTGTTCCATCACCGTGCCGAGAAATTGGCTGAGATCATCAAGCAGATAATCGGGATTCGTAGAAGCCAAATCCTCGCGGCTGGTGAATCCCGTCAGCACGCCGACGGCGATCCCACCCAGCGCCCGCGCGCAAGCGACATCCCAGGGCGTGTCGCCGATGATGACGACCTGCTCCGCTACAATCGTGCGTCCGAGTAATTTTTCCGCTCGCGTGACAGCCAGCACCGGTAAATCATCGCGTTCCAGCGCTTCACTGCCATAGGCCGCTACCGGAAACCAGGCCGGATCAAAGCCCGCCGCCCGCAGTTTGACCGGCGCGGTGGTCGAAACATTACCGGTCAAAATACCCAGCAAAGGCGTACCCCGGCGGCGTAGTTCCGCCACCAGATCATGTGCAGCGGGGCAAGCCTCCACCGCATAATCACCGATGATGCGTTCCAGATGTCCGCCAATCGCGGCCTCGTACTGCGGGATAAAACCGCGTAAATCGTCGTGGCTGTAGGCGCGGTCTGCCAACAATTCGTGGAGTGTGCGCCAGTCAGTTTTACCGCCGAAGTGATGCGTGTCAATCCCGGCATCGGTTCCGAATACATCCAGCATGGCGAGTTTGGTAGCAGTGCGGCCTGCGCCGCGCGTCATCACCAATGTGCCATCAATGTCAAAGAGAATCAGTTCAATGGGTTTCGCGGTCAAAATTGCTTCCTGAGATGTTATGGTTGATTTTATTGGAGCCAATCCCAACGATAATCCAAAATTGCTAAACCGCCAAGATACGGTGTTATAAAATCGTTGATTCCTGCCTTTTGTCTTGAACTTCGTTTTCTCTCTGCATTCATAGTCAATCAATGAACGTATTTCTAACCACCAGCACCCTACTCATGCCAGGGAAAGAATTCTTTAAATTTATCGCTTGGCGGATTTGCTGGCTTGGCGGTTCAATAGCTGTTCCCTGCCTCGGTTTCGATGACGGTGTTATAATCCTTGTTCACCAGTTGACCATTTATCGGGAGCGCAAACATGTCGGATACTGTGAGCGGCGAACGCTGCACCTATACCCGGCTGGACAATGGCGTCCATGAATTGATTTTTCGCGAATCATCGCGCGAGGCGATTGACGAATTCTTCCGCCATGTCGAAAGCATCCTCAAAAACACACCACCTACGGAAGTAGCCCGTTATATTCTGGATGTCACCCAGGCAGATCGCCCGGTATCCATGATGGGGATTATCCAGCGCTTCCGCAAGTTGGAAACATCAATGCCGCGCCGTGCCAAAGGCCGTACCGCCATCCTGCATCCCCAGGGGAGTATGCTGTCGTTCGTCGATGGCCTGATTCGGGCACTGGCTCCTAGTCAGGATGTCACCCGCTTCTTCCCGACAGAAAAACGCGATGAAGCTATCGCCTGGGTGCTCACTGACGAACGCTGATCGCTAGTTACGCTTTTTACCCTGCAAATATTTTCCCTGATCCCACTTTCTAACTCAGATTCTTTGTCTTTCTCCCGTCTCTACGAAGTGGGGAGGAGCTGGGGGAGGGGATAAATGTAAAGGATTCGATTTTCATGCCCGCGACCCACATCGCGACCTTCCGCGTGCGTCATTACGAATGCGACGCTTACGGTCATCTCAATAACGCTAATTATGCCCGCTACATGGAAGAAGCCGCGTTTGATGCCTCTGCGGCTGTCGGTTATGACAAAAATCGCTACGAAGCGATGGGCTATCTGTGGCTGGCGCATGAAACCGAAATCGAATATTTGCAGCCGGTTGTGTACGGCGACACCATCGAAGTCAAAACCTGGGTGGGCGATTTCCGCCGCGTGCGTTCGCGCCGTTTCTACGAATTCCGCAAAGCCGGTGAGGATGCACTGGTGGCGCGCGCCAGTACCGATTGGGTTTATATCGAAAAAGCCACCGAGCGCCCAGCCATCGTCCCGCCGGAAATGATTGCAGCTTTCGTCCCGGAAGGCATGGTTGAAACCGCCCCGCCGCGCAAACGTTTTCCCGCGCCACCCCCACCACCCGAAAATGTGTTCACGCTGCGACGGCGAGTCGAATGGCGCGACATCGACACTGCCCAACACGTCAACAATGCGACCTATTTTAATTACATTGAAGACGCCGGAATCCAGGTGAGTAATTTTTATGGCTGGCCGTTAGCCCGGTCTATCGCGGCCAACTTTGCCGTCATCGCGCGCGCACATCATATCGAATATCGCCAAGCGGCGGTCATGGACGACGAGTTGGAAATCGCGACCTGGGTATCCTCCGCCAGCCGTACCACCGCCAACCGCTACTATATGATTAAACGCACTGCCGATGGCGAACTGCTGGTGCAGGCGCGTACCTTATGGGTGTGGATTGACTTTCAAACCCGCCGCCCAATCCGCGTGCCAGCGGAATTTATTGAATCTTTTGCGCCCAACATTGTCGCTAGCTGAAACTATCCAACCTGTTTTAGCGGCGGGCAATCGCCACACCGATAAAGACCAGGACGACCAGCGCGGTGGCATACAACGACACCACCCAGTATTTTTTACGCAGCGGATTCACATCTTCGCCCAGGATTTCGCCGGGATGCTCTGGGTGGGCGCGCAAATTCAGGATTGGGCTGATGAACCATGACAGAATCAAACCGCCCGCCAAACCGCCGATATGCGCCCAATTGTCCACGCGCATGGCGCTGCCGGGAATCAGCGAGGCGAATCCAAAAACCAGGTTCAGTACGCCGAAAATAATCAGGCTTTGACGGCGCGCCCGCCCCGCCGCGCCCATCAATTTGCGGTGATGATACAGGTAGATGAATTCACCGCCCAGGATCGCAAAAACGGCTCCAGATGCGCCCACCGAATAACTATCTGGCCCGCTCAACAGGACACTCAAGACTGAACCGCCCAGGCCACCGAGCAAATACACAATCAGGAAGCGGGTGTGCCCGAATAGGCGCTCCAAAGAGATGCCGACGGCGTACAGGATATACATATTGAAAATCAGATGCAGGCTGTTTTGTAGGGCGTAGCCGCCAAAGGGATTAAAAATGCTGGCGTGCAAAAACATGGACGTGAACAGCCGGTAATACTCCCCTTTGAGCAGCACATCGGGCGCATGGTTCGCCCCCCACAGAAAAATTTGGTCGTCTAAATTGGCAGAGAAGGCACGAATCAGAAAAATCACCACATTGAAGGCGATCAGTGTGTAAGTCGCGTAGGGATTCACTGACGGGATACGTAAGTTCACCCGTTGGCGTGGCGGATCATCGGGGCCGGGTTGGGGACGGGGCTGTGGCGGGCGTTCCAGCGGATGGCGCTTGGGTGGCGGCGGATTGTTCTCCATAAGGACAGGGCTTTCGATTATAATAGACGCAGGTAATGGGTTATTGGTGCTTAGTTATTGGTTTTCGCCAATCTAAAGCCAACACTATTATATACGTTCGGGTATCAAGTAGGGACGCAGCGGCGCTGCGTCCCTACAAAATGGTTCCGTAACAGAAATTGAACGCTATCAATCTGTAATCAGTTTGAAGTAAACTCAGGATGAATTATGCCGACGTATGACTACCGCTGCAACCACTGCGGACGGAAATTTGCACTTTTCTATAAATCCTATAAGGATTATGAGACCTCTACAAGCCACATTTGTCCCCACTGCCAGAGCACGGACGTAACCCGGCGCATTAGCCGAGTCGCGATTGCCCAGCCGACGCGCGATTTATCGAACCTATCGTCCAACGACATGCTATCAGTTTTGGATGGCGGCAATTCGCGCGAGGTGGGCAAGATGTTCCAGCAGGTGGCGGACAGCACCGGAGAAAATCTGGGCGACAACTTTAACGAGGCCACCCGCCGCCTGACGAAGGGCGAAAGCATCGACAAGGTGGAACGTGACCTCGCCGCCGGGGGGAGCACGTCCAGCGCCTCCGACGAGTGACCTTCCTCGTGATCTTTCGTAAGGACAAGGCGCGCCTTGTCCCCTATGCACCAAGATAAGGAATTTGAGTAAGAAATTCGTGTCATTCTGAATGTTTTTGTGTGTTTCGAGACCGCTTAGGTTTCAAAACCCTAAGCTAGCTGAAAAACTGGAAACCTCTGAAGAGGTTGTAATGCGACACTTGAACCTCTTCAGAGGTTTAAAAGTCTTTTTGTAGCTGGAGGTTCAAAACCTCCAGCGGCAAAACCGGCGCGATAGGTCAAATGTAAAATCGACTCAAAATCCATATACCTATCCATAAGCGATTAGTGTTTTAAGACGCGCTCGTAAAAGACTTTGCCGTTTACGACCACGCAGCAGCGGGTATACAGAAATGAATCGACGGAGAAATGTCGATCACCAAGACCGGTTGGTTGAGCGTGGGCTTGTGTATCCAGGGCATACAATTTCGCGGCCAGGATTTCATCGAAGGCGTGGAGGGCTTCGGGATCAAGTTTTGCGAGGGCATCTATCGCGGGGCGCATTACAGCCCGGTCATCACCTTCGTGTGACCAGTCAAACAGCGCGATCATATCCCAGAATTGATTCTCATCCATCAGAGCGAACTTAGGCTGAAACTAGCTCACCAGACGGCGGTATCTGAGCGACGGCGCGGGCAGCGCGCGTTCGATGACTTCCAGCGCATCATGGATGTCAAACGGTTTGGGCAGATAATCATCCGCACCCAGGTCAAGCGCAAACATCAAATCGTCCAGGCTGTATTTATCTGACGCGAAGATGAAGGGAATCCGCGACCAGCGCACATCCAGGCGCACCTGCCGCAGGAATTCGTAGCCATCGAGGCGGGGCATGTCGATGTCGGAGACGATGATGTCGGGGAGGCGCGTCCGCAATGTGTCGAGGGCTTCAATGCCATCGCAGGCCGTCATGACTTCAAAGCCGATAACGTGCAGCAGGAAGGCCATGCTGCGTAACAGTCGGGGATTATCCTCGACCAGCAAAATCCGTTCGCCGTGAAATGATCGCCCTACCATAATTGCCCCCTCGTGATAAATTCAATCGACCCGATGAGGTATTGTGTTGATCGTGGGTCATGAGTGATTGGATGTTGGTTTTTAGCCTTACTCTATTTATTAATGCTAAAAACCGACGATTATCACTCATATTCCGGTCAAACTATTTTTAGCATACAGTAGGGTTGCGCTGGACGAAATCGAATCTGCACTTTTTTCAGAAATTTTTCGGATGTATAAATTCTCGTTAAAATCATTTACCCGTTAATGTGCCGGAGTTGAATCGCATTATGGACATCATTACGCTGCGCCCAGTGGAACCATCGGATTATGCGCCTATCATTCGGGTGTTGGACGAGTGGTGGGATGGGCGCGCCATGCACGACATGCTGCCCAAGTTATTTTTTGTCCACTTCTGCGAGACCAGTTTTATCGCCGAGGCGGGTGGCGAACGGGTTGGCTTTCTGATCGGATTCGTGTCGCAAACCCACCCCAAAGAGGCTTATATACATTTCGTGGGCGTCCATCCGAAATATCGGCTGGCGGGCGTCGGACGGCGCTTATACGACAGCTTTTTTGAGGTGGTGCAAACCTTCGGCTGCAACACTGTCCGCTGCGTAACTGCACCCGTCAACAAAAACTCAATTGCCTTCCACCTGGGTATGGGTTTCACGATTGAGCCGCAGACCATCACCATTTCCGGCGTCCCGATCTGCCAGAATTATGACGGCCCCGGCGAGGATCGGGTGCTGTTTGTGAAAAAACTGGGCTGAAGCCGAACAGGTTAAATTTTCTGAGGTTCTTAGCCCCGCCAGAACGAATCGGTCAGGTATTTGTAACCGTTGTCAGGGAAGAGTGTGACGATCACGCCGACTTCGCCCTGCTCGGCGACTTTTTCAGCAACTTGCAGCGCGCCGACCATCGCCGATGCCGCGCTGATCCCTACCAGATAGCCTTCTTCACGCGCCAAGCGCCGCGCCATCACGTAAGTTTCCTCGGTGTCGATGTTCAGGTTGCCGTCAGCGAAATGCTCGTCGTAAATCCCCGGCCTGATGGCGGTGGGCATATGTTTTAACCCTTCCAGGCCATGAAACGGACTGTTGGGCTGAATACCGATCACCTGCACATTAGGGTTGAAAACCTTGAGGCGTTTGCCCGTCCCCATCAGCGTGCCGCTCGTACCCAGGCCAGCCACAAAATGCGTCACAGTACCTTCGGTTTGCGCCCAGATTTCCGGGGCGGTTCCCTGATAATGTGCCTGCCAGTTGGCCGGATTGTTGTATTGATCGGCATAAAAATAGACATCCGGTTCCTGGGCGGCGAGTTCACGCACCGCGCGGATCGCCCCATCAGAGCCTTCCAGCGGGTCAGTGAAGACAATATCGACACCATAAGCCCGCAAAATCGAAATGCGTTCCGGGCTGACATTTTCCGGCAGGAACAGTTTGATGCGGTAGCCTTTGGCCGCGCCAATCATGGCATAGGCGATGCCAGTGTTGCCGCTGGTACTGTCCAGCAGGATTTTGTCATGGGTAAGTTGACCGCTTTTTTCCGCCTCGCGGATGATATTAGCGGCGGCGCGATCTTTGACGCTGCCACCGGGATTCGCCCACTCGGCTTTGGCAAAAACCGACACGGTTTCCGGTAAATGGGCTGTGATGCGGTGGAAACCGAGCAGCGGCGTATTCCCGACCAAACTGTCGATGCTGTCTGCCTGGACTGCGGGTAATGCGTCTACTTTCCAATTCCGTAACGCCATGATTCCTCTTTTCGTCGATGTCGTTGTTTGTAGGGGCACGCTATATCGTGTCCCTACCTCAGATTCCCGATATTTTGTTTCTTAAATTCTTTTGCTCATCGCTAACAGCTATTGGCTATCAGCTAACAAAAAAGGCCAGCCGCGAAAAAATAAAAAAGCGTGGATGCGCTTTCCCCATCAGGGACGCGCCACGCCTTCTTTCGCTGC
>JBDTNB010000213.1:0-10308 GCA_039933955.1 Chloroflexota bacterium | reverse complement strand
GTGATTTACAGCGCCGAAAAATTATTCCGCGATGTGCCGGAATTCACCCCGCGCTGGACGCTGCAAATGCAGATTGAGGATATTCTCGCGGCAATGGATGCCGATGGGCGCATCCCCAACTCCGACGACATCACCTGGGAAGATGAAGTCATCGCGGCTCAGCGCAGTGTGCGGGCGACAGTCAAGAGTTAAGAGTCGAAAGTTAAAGGAGAGGCAAGATTCGATGCTCTGAATCTCGCCTCTCTCAATGAGATTAATTACAGACTACATAGATACTGTAATCTCCGCGTGTTTCTAATTCCCACGCCAATTTACTGGTTTCTCCGTTTATCGTTAATTCCAGTTGATACACGCCCGTCGGCCAACTCACGTTATAGCGATAATATTGGTAGATGTAGGGATCGCCTGTGTCGATGAATGTCTTATCCAGTTGACCTTCAACTCTGAGGGGATGTGATTCGTTAGGACGATACAAATCTACAACTAAATCACTTCTTTTTTCCCCGGTCAAAATGAGATTGATGTCCGCATCCCCTCGTTTCACGTCGAAAGCAATTCCACAGCCCGTTTTTGCATCAAGATAAGGCTCATCAACTTTAATCACTGCGTCTGGCCCTGTGGTTGTTAAACGGGTCGCGATGAAAGCAGTTGTTCCATCATCCAATTGAACCTCATACCAATCACTATCGGTTCCAACAACCGTTAAGAGTGATCCATTCTTCGCTACCTGGACTACATCGCAGTTCGTCCCGGCGCAGGATCGTAGATTTGCATCTCCATTCACAACAACAGGAAATGGATCAACACTCGTAGAGGTATGTGTATCTGTAGCTGCGGTTGTCGTGTCTTCGCTGCACGCCGTACTTGCTAAATTTAGTAAGTCGTCAGCCTTTATAGAAATCTCATCGTTAACTGACAAAGAATGAAGCACAAGCGTCCCAATATAGGCGTTAACAGTAGTTTCGTCACCAGCTTTCGTGCGGACGATTGCTGCTTCCCCTAAGTCCGCTAATGCTAGAGCATCGTTTTTATCAAGCGCCGCCAGCAAGCCTTTTAATGTCTCACAGTTATACTCAAAATTATTCGCTCCAGCTTGCCATGCATCGTCGCTATTTGCATTTTGTGCTAACACTTGCGTAAAGATAAACATTAGGCTTGTGAAAATTACTAGCACCTTATACATTTTTGCCCCCTAAATTGAATTGCTGTTACATATTCTATATATATTATTTTATGTTTGCTTATACATTTATGAACCTTAAGTATTGTTTCATCACGCACTCAATTTTGAGATAGGAAAAGAGATGCAGGGCAGGTAATAAGCATATTAAGGCGTGGGTGGCTCCAAGAGTAGTCTACAAGAGATAGGGCATAAACTTCATACAAGCAGTCTTCATTTATCTATCACTATCGTAATACTTACTGAAAGACATCGACTCTCGCAACATAACGAAGTATCTTTCTTTCGGGGGACAATTCGGAGGAAAGATACGATGTTGACACGCACCACTGCGATCTTCGCCCTTGTCTTGCTGCTGGCACTTTTTCCAACTGCCGCGCAAGACACCACACCAACGGAGCTACCCAGCGCAACCCCGCTGCCGACGCTAACCGAAACACCTGTTCCAACTGATATTCCAACGCCGATTCCAACTGAGACGCCGACGGCAACCGCGACGGAGATGCCCACCGTTACCGTAACACCGATTCCGACTGAAACGTTGAAGGAAACGCCCGGTGAGACGGTTACGGAAACAGCGACAGCGGACACTGCTGAGACCGCAACCCTTGCGCCTACCTCATCGGAAATCATCACCGAATTATTTACCGCGTCACCATCGCCTTCACTGACAGCGACGGCCAGCACCACCCCGACGATAACGGCTACACCCAATCTACAAGAACTGACGCGAATTGCTGCTCCTAGTTTTCGAGCGTTGGCTGCTCCTGCGGTGACTTATCTCACGGTTACGAATGTGACCGAACTCATTAACGCTGTTGATGCTGCCAATGATGACTTCACTAACATCTATGTGATCCGGCTGGAGAAGGGTACATACACTTTTACCTCGCAGACCCTCAGCCCGCTCACGTCATATTATGACAGTTATATGCCGGTATATGGGCAGGTCGTGCTGGTAGGGCAAGATGCCTATGATGCTGGCAAGCGGCCCGATGAACTTTCGTCTGATCTACAGGCAATCATCACCCGCGACCCGAACAGCATCCAGCAAGACTTTTTTCATATCATCGGTGGCGGGAGTGTCACACTGTACAACCTGGTGGCGCATCCAGCGATACAACGAGAATCTTAATCGCCCCAAATTTCCACGAACCGAAACCGAAAATCGCAACTTTCCACCTGAAGATGTTGATGGTCTAGGCTTAACAGAAGCTCATCATGGAGTTTTCAAGGCATGGATGCAGGCTACCTTTGGAGCAGATCTCTACAATGGCAATTCTGCGTTCACTATCCTGATGCCTAAGGCAATCCATAGAGCTATTTCGCTATTTTTGGGCGATGTGGCAACCTGGACTTGGAAACAAGTTCTGGAACGTGTTAATGAGGACTTTAAGCGAATCCCAGAGGAATGTAAGAGACAATATTGGGAAAAATTCAGGGAAGAGGCGCAGCGAGCCGTCTGTGGTGTGCTGGAAGCAAATATTCCCAGCCAGGATGTCAATGAGCTTTTCCTCCGCGCGCTGGATTTGTTTTATTGGTTTGAAGAAACAGGTTACAGTGATCCCTGTACTGCCGATTTGAATGATTACGCTCGAAGTTTACCAAGAGTTATCAGCTAAGAGGCCATATGATGCAAACGCGAACAATTCGCACACTTGTGTTTATACTAACGGTCATTGGTATGCTCTGGCTACTGACAAGGGAGGCGCGTCCAATGAATGCTCAGGCGATCATCGACCCAGACAACCCTGATATGGATACACTCATTGACGCGGTTGCCTGGAGTCCCGACGGCAGTCTGCTGGCTTTCGGTTCGGGTGTATATCCGGGGGAGGGTATTGAGGATTACCGGGTGCGGGTAGTGAATATCGCTACTCAGCAGGTCATTTTCTCCCTGCCCATGATTGATCGCGTCCAATTGATCTGGAGTCCATCTGGAGATGATCTTTTTATCGGCTCTCTTGTGGATGGTATCCAGCGCTACCGGGTAGCGACAGGTGTCTTGCAAGGAGCGTTGGCAGGACGTGACGCTCGTGATTGGTATGACATGACCATGAGTCTAAGTCCCGATGGCAGCCGGATTGCCGCTATTTTTAAACTTACGGGTGAATACACAGAATTCACCACTTACGATGGCCAATCGTTCCAGCCCGTCGTAAGCGTTGATCTGCCCCTCACCTCACAGGATAATAATTGGCCTACCTGGATTGGCTACAGCCCGGACGGCAGCCTGCTGGCGACAACGGGTTGGGATGGCATCGTGCGCCTCTGGGATGCCGATACGCTGTCCCAGGTGGCCGCCTTGAGTACCACCCCTGGTCAACGCTTGTACGCCGGTGACTGGAGCGCCGATGGTCACCTGGCGGTGGGCGGTCAAGACCGCTACATTACGGTCTGGAACGTCGATACCCAACAGATCGTGAATCGTGTTGATGTTGGAAGCGTCGGTTACAATTTGCGTTGGCATTCCGATGGGCGGCAAATCGCCACAGCAAGCGGCAAGGTATGGGACAGCCTGAGCGGACAACAAATACAAGCCTCTGCACCAAATGCTTCACAGCTATTTTACTCATTAGATTGGAGTCCGTCTGGGGTGCTGGCAGTTGGTATTAGTATCGAAGGGCGGCTAGAACTCCTCCCGAATGATAATCCGCTGGGAAGTCTTGCTTCGCTCACGACAGTCCCGGCATTGCCCACTCCAACACCAAGCGCGACGCCGACGAGTACCGCAACCCCATCCCCAACTCCCAGCAGTGGCACATTCCCCGCGACGAGCGTGCTGGACAATTTTAACCGGGCAGATGGGGTGATTGGCGGCAATTGGAACGTGGCAACTGTCGGCTACAGCATCGCCTCCAACCATCTCGACGTGGGCAGCGGCGGGGCAATTTATTGGAATCCGGCCACCTTTGGCGCGGATCAGGAAGCCTTTGTCACGTTAACCAACCTTGATTCCGCTGCCGACGAAATGGACTTGCTGCTCAAACATGCCGACATCGGCCAGGATTACCGCCTGATCGAGGTGTGGTATCAACCGGCTGCCGGAAAAGTCCAGGTGTGGACACATGACCCGGCTGCCGATTGGGTGCAGTATGGAGCCGATATTCCGGTCACGTTCGCGGCGGGCGATCAATTTGGTGCGCGGGCTAAAGCCGATGGCACAGTCGAGGTCTACAAAAATGGAACCCTGTTGGCCTCGCGCGATGTGAGCGGTTGGGCGTATTATGCCGATGGCGGCGCAATCGGCCTGTGGATGATTAACGCCAGCGATGCCCTCCTGGACGACTTCGGCGGCGGCGATGTACCCTAAATTGAATCCAAAATCTGGGAGATGATGCAACATAACTCAACATTTTTGGGCATGTTATACGGATTGTCAGTTGAGACGACTCTGAGCAGCAATTATTTGGCGGATTTGCGACGCAAAAAATCGTAAGAGTCAGCCATTTATATGCGTCTTGATTCATGTACCGAAGTGGATTTACGATTGCGTGGAGACACATCATGAACGAGACACTTGACCAAATCCAGAAGATGGCGAACGAGATGCACTATTTGTACAGCGTCGCGGGCAAGCAGCACCTATCCCCCGACCAGGAACAACACCTGAATGAAATTAGCGGGCGGCTCCCGGTTTTGTGGGATCTACACCGGCGCGAATTGGCGGCAGATCACCGCTATGTGAAGGGTCAGAAGTTGTATCCGGAGTTGGAAGCCGCATAGACCGTACAAATTTCAAACCAAAAATGGGCGCAGACGATGCGCCCATTTGATTCCAGGGACAAAATCCCGATGTCCGGCAAGGTCTCTCGTGAACCCACGCGAATGTAACAATGTAAGTAACAACTTTTATTTTCGGTTTGATTCTTCCGCGAGGAATGGATATAATACCCTGCTGTTGTACCCTTGTGAGCGGGAGAACCCAACTTATGAATTCGAACGTACCAGGGCTGGATGAGACGGAAGCAGACGTCCGTACCGAATCGCCAGCCGCCGAATCACCCCAGCCGACGATGGTGGATGCACCCGAACCGGCACAGGACGGGGAAAATGCAGTTGCACCACAGGCCGAGGAGACGGTGAGCGAATCCCAAGCTCCTGCCACAATGGAAGCCTATGCGGATGCACCCGATGCCGTTGACCCTAGCGATTCGGGAGATGAGTCTGCCGCGCCCGGTGACGGCGAGTGGCTGGCACAGGACACATCCGATCAGAAAGGTTTGAAGCGCGGGGTTGTGCTGGAAGGCACGGTCACGACCACATCGCCGACGGCGGTCTATGTGGACGTGGGCGAAAAAACCGATGGCATCATCCCCGGACGCGAATTGGAACGCATGAACAAAGAGACCCTGGATATGCTGAAAACCGGTGAAAAGGTTTCAGTGTTCGTGGTCAACCCGCACGATCATAACGGCGATCTGGTTTTGTCCCTCAACCGTGCGTTAGAGGAATTGGATTGGCGTCGGGCGGAAGAATACAAAGAAAGCCAACAGGTCTACGAAAGCCATATCGCCGGCTATAACAAGGGTGGCCTGATTGTGCGCTTTGGGCGCGTGCGCGGGTTCGTGCCGCAGAGCCAACTGGGCGCAGACCGCCGCCGGACGATGAGCGGCGAAACCCCGGAAGAACGCTGGGGCAAAATGGTCAACGAGACCATTGCTGTGAAGGTCATGGAAGTGGATCGCAGCCGCAACCGTTTAATCCTGTCGGAACGGCTGGCCGCGCGTGAAAACCGCGAGAATCGCAAAGAGTCGCTGATTAACCGCCTGCAAGTCGGCGAAGTCCGCACCGGACGGGTCGTGAGCCTCGTCGATTTCGGCGCGTTCATCGACATCGGCGGCGCAGAAGGACTTGTCCACCTGACCGAATTATCGTGGACACACGTCACCCACCCCAAAGACCTGCTGCAAGTTGGGCAGGAAGTAAAGGTTGAGGTCATCAGCGTTGACCCGGAAGCCAAGCGCATCGGTCTGAGCATGAAACGGCAGGCTGCTGATCCCTGGGATACCGTCGCGACGACCTATGCCATCGGCCAGTTGGTCAAGGGCAACGTGACCAAGCTGACGAAATTTGGCGCGTTCATCCGTCTGGTGGATGTGCCGGAAATCGAAGGTCTGGTACACATCTCTGAACTGTCCGACCAGCGCGTGAATCATCCGCGTGAAGTGTTGGAAGAAAACGAGACCGTCACGCTGCGGGTGGTCAAAATGGACATCGAGAACCGCCGCCTGGGTTTGAGCCTCAAGCAGGTCAACTCCGCCGAATACCTCGATATGGACTGGTTCGCGGGCAGGGATGCTGAGAGCCAGGGCTAGTTAAAAGCGAAATGTTAATCGTAGGGGCTTGTCGGTGACAAGCCCTTATTTATTTTCATCATTGATAATTACATTCGCAAAACGGACGAAATATTTTTACACACTGCATTATAGTGTCTATTTTGAAACATTTAGCGAATTGTTTCATTAACCATCAATAAGGGTGGTTGAAAAAACCCTACCCAAAAGTACAGGGCAATTGGGATGCAGAGGCTGTATAATGAGCCAATGATCCCTGAAATTTCATCTGAGACCCACATCCCTCGATTGAAGAATCTGTTTTTGAAACATCCCTCCATTTCATTTTTGTAAGTATTGTGAGCATATTCTAATGAATATTGAGTTGTCTTAAGCGTACATTGGTTGGCGTATGCTGCTATAATTGGTAAAATTACAAGTGTTATTGGGAAAATTCTTGGCGAAGTTGGGATAAAATAGGAAGTAGCTCATTTGGGCCAGTGGTAACGGAGGTAAACAACCGTGCCGAATAATAAGATGGAACGTTTCACCCAAAGGGCGCGGCGCGTACTCAGCCTAGCACAGGAAGAAGCTGAACGCCTTCGCCACAATTACATCGGGACAGAGCATTTACTGCTCGGTCTGATGCGCGAAGAAGGCGGCGTGGCTGGGCGTGTGCTGCGTGATCTGGGGTTGGAACCGCGTCGGGTGGAAGAACTCGTTGAGGAATTGACTCGCGCAACGGCCCGTACCACCAATACGGCGCTGGACTTATCACCCGGTACAAAACGGGTGCTGGAACTGGCGGTGGATGAAGCCCGCCGCATGGGACATCATTATATCGGCACAGAACATCTGCTCCTGGGATTGGTTCGCCAGTCCGAAGGGGTAGCGATTGATGTGCTGAAACGGCTCGGCGTCAGCCCGGAAGAGGTACGCCGCCAAACCCGGCGTGTGCTTCAGGAAAGCCCTGTGCAGTCGCAGCAGCCGCAGCCGCCAGATCGTGCCGGTCAAAAACGCGGTGATGGCAAAGGTACGCCGCTGGTTGACCAATTGGCGACTGACCTGACAGCACTGGCGGCGGAAGGCAAACTCGACCCGGTGGTCGGGCGCGAGACTGAAATCGAGCGCGTGATCCAGGTGTTGAGCCGCCGCCGCAAGAATAATCCGGCGCTGATTGGCGAACCGGGTGTCGGCAAGACCGCCATCGTCGAAGGTTTGGCACAGCGGATTGTGATGGGTGAAACACCCAAGCCGCTCCTGAACAAGCGTGTGCTGCAATTGGATGTCGGGTCACTGGTGGCCGGAACCATGTATCGCGGCCAATTCGAAGAACGCCTGAAACGTGTTATCGAAGAACTGAAATCATCTGACAGCATCCTCTTTATTGACGAAGTGCATATGCTGGTCGGCGCGGGTTCTGCCGGAAGCAGCGTAGACGCCGCCAATATTTTGAAACCTGCCCTCTCACGCGGCGAACTCCAATGCATCGGCGCGACCACCCTCGATGAATATCGCAAGCATATCGAAAGCGATGCCGCGCTCGAACGCCGTTTCCAGCAAATCATCGTGGACGAACCTACGATTGAAGAAACTATCGAAATCCTGCAAGGGATCAAGATTCCCTATCAGGAACATCACAACGTCGAAATCACCGACGAGGCCATTGACGCCGCCGCGAATTTGTCGGCACGCTATGTGCCGGATCGCTTCCTGCCGGACAAGGCCATTGACCTGATCGACGAAGGCTCGGCTCGCCTGCGCATGTACAAGAGTCCCGAAGCGGCGCAGGTGCGTAAAGCCGAAAATGAGTTGGAGCAGGCCACCGAAGACCTGGATTTGATGGAAAAAGAAGGCGACAGCGACAGCGAAGAAGTGACTCAACTCAAGCTGCATCGCGACAATCTGGTCGAAATGCTGGGCGAACTAAAAGCCAACTGGAATGAAGAGACCAACCAGCCGCGATTGATGGCCGAAGACATCGCTGAAGTCGTCGCGATGTGGACGGGCATCCCGGTGATGCGGATCGCTGGCGAGGAAAGCGAACGCCTGATGCAGATGGAAGAAGTCCTGCACCAGCGCATCGTTGGACAGCATGAAGCCATTGAGTCCATCAGCAAGGCTGTACGCCGCGCTCGTGCCGGGTTGAAAGACCCGCGCCGCCCAATTGGATCATTTATGTTCCTGGGGCCGACGGGCGTTGGTAAAACTGAATTGACCAAGACGCTGGCTGATTTCCTGTTCGGCAGCGAAGACGCGCTGATCCAATTGGATATGAGCGAATTTATGGAACGGCACTCGGTTGCCCGTCTGGTCGGTGCGCCGCCCGGATATGTGGGTTACGAAGACGCCGGACAGCTTACCGAAGCCATCCGCCGCCGTCCCTACAGCATCGTCGTGTTTGACGAAATTGAAAAAGCGCATCCTGAAACCTTCAACATGCTGCTGCAAGTGATGGAAGAAGGTCAATTGACCGATGCGCGTGGGCGTACCGTCAACTTCCGCAATGCGATCATTATCATGACCAGCAACGTTGGCGCGGACACCATCAAGCGCGGGCCGACCCTGGCCTTCGACGTGCCGCGTGATGAAGTCAAAACCGAAGAATTCTACTACGACGAGATGAAGAAAAACGTCATCGAGCAGCTACGGCGCGCGTTCCGACCTGAATTCCTGAACCGTGTCGATGCAACCGTCGTCTTCCGGGCGCTGACGAAAGATGAAATCAAGCAGATTGTTGACCTGGAACTGCATAAGGTCAGCGAACGCCTGATTGAACACGCCATCACCTTGGATGTGACCGAAGCCGCCCGCGATTGGATGGGCACGCGCGGTTATGACCCCGAATTCGGTGCGCGCCCGCTGCGCCGCCTGATCCAGAACGAACTCGAAGATGTGCTGTCAGACGGAATCCTGTCGGGCAAGTTCCACATTGCGAGCGTCGTGCGCGTGACGGTGGGCGAAGACGGCGAACTCCTGCTGGAAGAGGCAGTCGAACCGCAGCCTGAGGAAGTCTAAAAGCAAGTACAGAGTACAAAGTGCCGAGTGAAAAGATAAAAATTTTCACCACCGAGTACATACAGACAATAAAAAAAAGCCACCTCGGAGACGGGGTGGCTTTTGTATTCGGGACAAAACCAAAAAATTTGCATACTATAAATACAGACGATCTGTGGGTTGTTCGGCCTTATGTAGGCGGAATCGGTATTGCTAGCAGCAAAGGATCGAACCATGAAACCGATTGATGAACAGATTATTCTCGTCACCGGGGCAACCGACGGGCTGGGCAAAGCGACGGCGCAGGCATTGGCACACTTGGGCGCGACGGTGTTGCTTCACGGACGCGACGAAACGCGGCTCGGCAACACCCGCCAGGAAATTGTAGCGGCAGTCCCGGCGGCCAAACTCGAAACCTACCGCGCGAATTTTGCATCATTGGCGGATGTGCGCCGCCTGGGTGAAAAATTGCAGCAGGAACATCCGCGCCTCGACATGCTGATTAACAACGCGGCAGCGGGCGGCGGCAAACCGGGCGATCCCATGCGCGAATTGAGCCAGGACGGTTATGAACTGCGTTTCGCCGTGAATTATCTCGCGCCGTTTTTGCTGACTCATTTGCTCCTGCCCTGCTTGCAAAATATCCCGCCCAGCCGCATCATCAACGTGAGTTCGGCGGGGCAGCTTCCCATCAACTTCGATGATGTGATGATGGAAAAGCATTACGAGCCGTTGGATGCGTATCGCCAGAGCAAATTGGCGCAGGTCATGTTCACCTTTGATCTCGCCGAACAGTTGAGAGACGACGGCATCACGGTCAACTGTCTGCACCCCGCTTCGCTGATGCCCACCAAA
>JBDTNB010000212.1:0-10337 GCA_039933955.1 Chloroflexota bacterium | reverse complement strand
GGGTGTTTGTTATAGTTGCCCGCAAATTAAAATATTTCTTGGTAAGTATAACACTCGCTGGAGGAAAATGATGAAGAAAAGCATACAAATTTTGTTTATGGTTTTGGCGGTTTTGTTGATTGCGATTGTCCCGACTGCTGCCCAGGACGCCGCAAAAATCAAGGTTTTCGCGGCCTTCGCCACGCCGATTGAAGAACCCTGGGATGGTGTGATTCATGCCGCGCTGACCAAAGCCCAGACTGACGGCTTAATCGAGTACGACTACCAGGATGACATCGGCTATTCGGGGGATATGGAAGTCGTCTTGCGTGAAGTGGCCGAAGAAAAGCAGCCCGCCGTGATTTTCGGCGATGCTTTCGGCAACGAAGAAGCTGTGCGTAAAGTAGCGAAGGATTATCCCGACATTGCCTTCGTATTTGGCTCCGGCCTCGGCCCGTCCGAACCCAATTTGTCGGTTTTCGACAACTGGATTCACGAACCGTCATATCTGAGCGGATTACTCGCCGGAAAACTCAGCAAGACGGGCAAAGTTGGCGTGGTCGGCGGCTATCCTGTCCCGGAAGTGAACCGCATCATCAATGCCTTCTCGGTAGGTGTCAAAGAAGCCAACCCGGATGCCGAAGTCCTCATCACTTTCATCAATAGTTGGTTTGACCCCGCCGCCGCCAAAGAAGCAGCGTTGGCGCAGGTCGATGCGGGCGCAGATGTGTTGTTCGCGGAACGTTTCGGCGTGATCGAAGCCGCGCAGGAAAAGAAACTACTGGCCTTCGGCAGCATGAGCGACCAAAATGAACTCGCCCCGGATACGGTTGTCACTGGCCCTGTCTGGGACATGGAACCGACAATTAATTATGTCCTCAAGCAGGTCGCGGGTGGCACATATACCGCGCAGGATTTGAAAGATTTCTCGATGATGGGCAAAGGTGGGGCATCGCTTGCGCCGCTGCACGACTTCGAGAAAACCCTTGATCCCGATGTGCTGAAGATGGTACAGAATCGGGAACAGGAAATTAAAGACGGCTTGTTCCGTGTGGACATTGACGAAAATGTCCCGGCGGACGCGGTTGTGCCGGAAGCCACGCCAGCCAGCTAATCTCGCTCAATTGAAATTTTATTCATACAGGGGCGCGGTCATGCGCCCCTTCTCTTAATCTACACATAAAAATTAAATGTCCACACCTACACAAATTCCAGCCATTGAAATGCGGGGCATTAGCAAGCGCTTCGGATCGCTGGTCGCCAACGACCATATCAACCTGGATATTGCCCCCAATGAAATTCATGCCTTGCTAGGTGAAAACGGCGCTGGCAAAAGCACGCTGATGAAAATCCTCTACGGGCTTTACCAACCCGACGAAGGGGATATTCTGGTGCAGGGCAAAAAAGTCCGATTGAAATCGCCGGGGGACGCCATCGCGCAAGGGATCGGCCTGGTCTCGCAGCATTTTTCGCTCGTGCCCACATTTAGCGTCGCCGAAAATGTGATCCTGGGCTTTGAACATGCGGCTGTCCTCAGCAAAAATCAAATAAATCGAACCGTCGCGGATACAGCTAAAAAATTTGGTTTTAACATTAATCCACAAGCGATTGTGCGCGATTTATCGGTGGGTGAACAGCAGCGCGTGGAAATATTGAAGGCGCTTTATCGCCAATGTCGTGTGCTGATTCTGGACGAACCGACGGCGGTGCTGACCCCGCGCGACACCGCCAGTTTATTTGATATTTTGAAAGAACTGCAACAGCAAGATTTATCGGTGGTCATCATCACCCACAAATTAGAAGAGGTGATGGACATCAGCCAGCGCGTAACCGTGCTGCGATTGGGCAAAGTGGTCGGGCGCGAAAAAACAGCCGAGACTGATCGGCAGGCATTAGCACGGTTAATGGTCGGGCGCAATGTACTGGCGGTCAACCGCAATACCAATCACCAACGCGCGGAAACGATTGGTCTGGAAGTTGAAGGCTTGCAACTGACCGATGCGCGCGGCGTCCCGGCCCTCTCCAATATGAACATTAAAGTCCACAATGGCGAGATTGTGGGCATCGCCGGAGTCGCCGGCAATGGTCAGAGCGAACTTGTCAGCATTTTAAACGGCATGACCAAACCCGATTCGGGCACGGTTCGTGTGAATGGAAAACCGATTACGCTGGGTGATCCGCGCCATTTCGCCGAGGCGGCGCGGATTCCAGAAGACCGTATGAAGGGCGTGATCGGCGATTTAACCGTTGCTGAAAATCTGACGTTAGAGCAAATCGGCGGCTTCACGCACGCGGGACACCTGAATCACAAACAGATGAATGAAACCGCCGAAAAATTGATCGCCGATTTTCAGATTAAGGCCAAGCCGGGGGATCCCGTCCACACATTATCCGGCGGGAATATTCAGAAAATTATCCTAGCGCGCACCCTGTCCCGCGACCCGCGTGTGGTGGTCGCGGCACAGCCCACACGCGGACTGGACATCGGCGCAACCGAATATGTGCATGAAAAATTATTGGAACAAAAACGGCGCGGCGCGGCAGTGCTGCTGGTATCAGAGGATTTGGATGAAACCCTGATTCTGAGTGACCGGATTCTGGTCATTTTCAAAGGGCAAATCGTAGGCGAATTTGACGCAGCCCAGGTGGACATCGACAAAATTAGTCTGTTGATGGCCGGGTCAAGTATGGAAGCAATCACAGCGAACGGGGCAAGGTAAACATGTTTGGTTTGAAATTGGAACGCGCGCCTGCCCCATTGTGGATGCGCGGCTTAATCCCAATCCTCGCCATTGTGCTGACGTTTTTGCTAGCGAGTATCATCGTACTGATTGCCGGGGCAAATCCCGGCGACGCGATTATGGAACTGCTCGTCAACCCCCTCACCAAAACGACGGCACGCTGGGATATTGTGGTCATGGCGACGCCGCTTCTGCTCACCGGGGCAGCGGTGACATTCGCCTTCGCCAGCGGTTATTACAACATCGGCGCGGAAGGCCAGCTTTACGCCGGGGCGATTGCGGCAGCGTGGCTTGGCCCGCAGCTTCAAAATGTTGCGCCGGTTATCAGCATTCCGTTGATGTTGATTGTCGGCTTCATCGCCGGGGCGTTGTGGGCCGCACCCCCTGCCCTATTAAAAGTAAAACTCGGCGTTGATGAGGTTGTCACGACTTTATTGCTCAACTCGGTGATGTTGTTCATCGTCAGCGCCCTACTCAATGGCCCCTGGCGCGATCCGGTCAGCGGCTGGCCGCAGTCGCCGACGATTGCCGACAACGCTCAACTGCCCATCTTGATTCCCCGTTCGCGCATCCACCTCGGCGCTGTCATCGCGGTTCTGGTACTCGTCGCCGTTTGGTGGATTTTCAAGCGCACAAAATTTGGCCTGGAACTGCGTGCAGCCGGAATTGGACGCGATGCTGCCCGTTTTATGGGCGTGCGCGTTGACCGTGTGACGATTACAGCGGCGCTCATCAGCGGCGGGATTGCCGGTTTGGCGGGCATGAGCGAAGTCGCCGGAATTCATCATTATTTGATCGAGGCGATTTCCCCCGGCTATGGTTATACCGGAATCATCATTGCCACTTTGGGCGGACTCACCGCGCCGGGTGTTTTGCTGGGCGGGTTATTCCTGGCACTTATCAGCCGGGGCGCCCTGTCTGCCAGCCGAGAACTCAATGTGCCGGTTTATCTGGGTGATGTGATCCAAGCGATTTTGCTGTTGGTCACGTTAGCCGTACTGCTGCTCAACCGCTACCGGATTCGGAGGGTTCGCTGATGGATTTTCTGCTCACCTTAATCGGCGCAACCCTTCGCATCGCCACGCCCATTTTGTTCGCGGCGCTGGGCGAAAGCGTGGTCGAGTTATCCGGCGTGCTCAATTTGGGCATCGAAGGCACGATGCTGCTGTCGGCCCTCAGCGGTTTCGTCGTCGCCCAAATCACGGGGTCACTGTTTTTCGGCTTGCTGGCGGCGATGCTCACGGGCATTTTACTGAGCTTATTGATGGGACTGCTGTCAGTCACGCTGGGGCTGAATCAGCATGTTGCAGGGCTGGGAATCACCTTATTTGCCAGCGGGTTTGCGTTGTTCGCTTTCCGCTTGATGTACGGCGGACAGACCACGCCGCCATCGTTGACCGAATCCTTTCCACAGCTTTCGATTTTTCCCGGCACACCGCTCGAACCGGTTTTTAGCCAATATGCAATGACCTATCTTGCGCTGCTGCTCGTGCCGATTATGGGCTGGATGCTGGGATCAACCGCCTTTGGTTTGCGACTCCGCGCCATCGGGCAAAATCCGGAAGCTGCCGATATGGCTGGAATCAATATCTACCGGATGCGCTATTACGCGCTGATTCTGGGCGGCGCGCTGATGGGATTAGGTGGCGCGTTTCTGTCGCTGGCGCAGCTTGGCGCGTTCACGCACGGTATCATCAATGGGCGCGGTTGGGTAGCGATTGCGATTGTGATTTTTGGCAATTGGAAACCAGTCAAGGTGTTGGGTGGAGCACTGTTATTCGGCGCATTGCAAGCACTTCAACTCCGGTTGCAGGCCGAAGGCGTGGCATTGCCTTATGAGCTTCTGCTGGCGCTGCCCTATTTGATTACAATCCTGGTGTTGGCACTGTTCGGGCGCAACGCTTCCTATCCAGCCGCGCTGTTAAAGCCCTATCGCCGCGAGGGATAAGATCAACTCTGCACCTTTGCGCCAATTTCATTTATAATGCCACCAGGAACGATGATTCCTGGTGGAGTTTTGGAATGCCTGCTTCAAGCCACAATTTTACGATTCAAACCACATCACCAGAAGAAACTCTCGCCATCGGCAGAAGCATCGGGTCGCTGGCCGAAGCCAATACCGTGATTACACTTTCCGGCAACCTGGGTGCAGGAAAAACCTGGCTGGCAAAAGGCATCGCCTACGGTCTGGAAGTGCCCGATTACGAGTACGTCAACAGTCCCGCCTATGATTTGGTGCATGAATATATCGGGCGGCTCAAAATTTTTCACCTCGATTTGTACCGTCTGGATTTCCTTTCTACCGACGACCTGCTCATGATTCAAGAATTTTATGGCGCGAGCGGGGTTTGCCTGATCGAATGGCCGAGCCGTTTGGAAGCCTATGGTTCCGCCTACCCTGCCGAATATCTGGCGATTGACATCACCGCGCCCGACGCAGACCACGAAAATGTGCGCGAACTGGCTGTATCGGCAGTAGGCGAAGCACATCTCAAGTTAGCCGAGCGACTTGCTCAGAAATTGAACCTATGAAAATCCTGTGTATCGACACCTCTACCCGCCGCAACTGGATCGGGTTATACAATGACGGCAAAATCAGCGATTCCGTCGGCTACGAAGACCGCCAATCCTGCCTGATAAATTTGATGCCGTCGATCAAAACAGTTCTGGATAATGCCCAAACTACTTTGTCAGGTGTGGATGCCACTGCGACCATTACCGGGCCGGGAGCATGGTCAAGCCTGCGTATCGGCGCAGCGACAGTCAAGCAACTTTGTCTGGTCAATAAGCTGCCACTCTTTTCGATCAGCAACACCGACCTGTTGACCGAATGGAGTTTACACGCCGGTTTTACGCAGCAGCACATTTTGACGGCGATGGACGCGCAAGGCGGAAAAGTGTACGCCGCCCTTTACCAAATCAAAGACGGGCAAAAAACGCGCGTATCGGATTATCTGTGGGCAGATACGGTTTCAATTGTACGGGAATTACCGTCGGATGTTGATGATTTGCTGATCGTCGGCGATGGCGCTTTCCGCTTTGAAAATGCCGTCCGTACCAATTGGCAACTGAACTATGATATGCCCCAGCACGACAACCGCTATCTGGAACTGTTGGGAAAACTGGCGGAGAATGCCCCGCCCGTTTACAACCGCGACGAAATTTTATTGTTTAAACCCTTGTATATCCAACCCTCGTCAGCCGAAGTTGAATTTAAAGTGAGCGTAACCTGATGCTGATTTTAGGCATTGAAACCTCGTGTGATGATACAAGCGCCGCCGTTGTAGAAGACGGGCTGCACATCCGCTCGAATGTCATCTCGTCGCAGATTAAAGAACATGCGCCTTTTGGCGGCATCGTGCCGGAAATCGCCGCGCGTAAACACGTCGAATCCATCAGCGTGATTATCGAAGATGCCCTGGCAGAAGCGGGCATTGGTTACGAAGATTTGGATGCTATCGGCGTCACCGCGCGGCACGGGTTACTGCGTTCGATTGTTGTGGGTGCAGCAGCGGCGAAATCACTGGCCTACAGCCTGGATATTCCGCTGATTGGCGTGCATCACATTGAAGGTCACATCTATTCCAATTTGATTGAGCACGGGGATAAACTGCAATTTCCGCATATTTGCCTAACGATTTCAGGCGGACATACGTTACTTTTGCTCGTCCATGCCATCAATCGCTACGAATTGATTGGGCGGACGCTGGACGATGCTGCCGGCGAAGTATTCGACAAAATCGCCAAATTTCTTGACCTGGGATTTCCCGGCGGCCCGATCATTGACAAATTGGCGGCACAGGGCAACCCCAAAGCCTTCGATTTTCCGCGCCCGATGTTGAAAAGCGATAACAGCGATTTCAGTTTCAGCGGCTTGAAGACGGCGGTCATCAAGGAAATTGAAAAGCTGCGCCGTGCCGGAGTGGAGATTCCCATCGTCGATGTCGCCGCCAGTTTCCAGCAAGCGGTGATTGATGTGCTAATCACCAAAACCTGCCATGCGGCGAATGCACAGGGATTATCGACGATTTCGGTGTGCGGCGGTGTGGCGGCGAACATAGGGTTGCGTAAAGCCTTTGAAGAACGTGGAAAAAAAGATGGCTTGTCGGTGTTCTATCCCCGCATCGCCTTATGCACCGACAACGGCGCGATGATCGCTGGTCTGGCATATTTCAAGTTCATGGATGGGATGCAGTCGGATTTACGGTTGGATGCCCAGGCTAACGCCCCGTTGGGCGCACTCAAGGTACAATATAAGTGAGCCGCATTATCACCATCCAGGGCGAGGATCAGCTTGCCGAAAGTGTCGCGGAAGCGACAGCTATTTTGCGTTCGGGCGGCGTGGTGCTGTATCCGACTGACACGACCTATGCGTTGGCCGCCAATGCGCTGGACGAAAAAGCGATTGACCGTGTTTTCCAGGTCAAAGGCCGCGACTACAGCAAACCGATTCATGTGATCGTGCGCGACATTGAGCAAGCCGCGCAGTATGTGGCTGTCGGGGAAACCGCCCGCATGATTGCGAACGAATTTTTGCCGGGGGCACTGACGTTGGTGCTGACGCAGTTAGCCGATTCAGACATTCCACCGCTGCTGGTGGCGGGCGCAAAAACGTTAGGCATTCGTATCCCCAATCATCCGGTTTGTAAAGCGCTATCCAATGCCCTACCCTTTCCTGTCACGACCACCAGCGCCAACCGTTCTGGGATGCCCAATACCTACTCAGTTGAGGCTGTTCAAGAACAACTCGGTACCGACTTTGACAAAATTGACCTGACATTAGATGTGGGCAAATTGGACTCTAGCAGCGTATCGACGGTCATTGCGATTGAGGGCGAGTCGGTTACACTCATCCGTGAAGGTGCGATCCCATTTTCTGTATTAAGCGACTTCCTCACCCAACATGGGCGAAAGGTTTGAAGGCCATGCGCTACACATTGGGCATTGATACATCCAGCAGTGATACGCTGGCGGGCGTGGTCATTGACGGCAAGACCATCGCCTCGGACATCAACACCTCGCGCCTGAAGCATCCGGCGAAAACAAAAGCGAGCGAGTTCCAGGATTTGAGCCACGACCATCTCGGCTATATCGGTCTGGTGGTCGAGCAAGCCGTGTTGGATGCAGGCATTACTTACGACCAATTGGATGCAGTATGCGTCACACGCGGGCCAGGGTTGGCAAGCGCGCTCGAAACTGGCCTGAATTTTGCCAAAGGGTTGGCGCTCGGAATCAACAAACCGCTGATTGGCATCCACCACCTGGAAGGCCATATCTATTCTCCCCGGCTGGCGCAGCCCTTCAAAGATGTGGAATTCCCGGCATTGGTGTTGATTGCTTCCGGCGGCGCAACCGAATTTGTGTTGATGCGAGCATACGGTCAGTACGATTCCATAGGCGGCACGGTGGATGATACCGTTGGCGAAACCATCGAAAAAATCGGCAAGGTTTTGGGGTTCACGTACCCCGCTGGCCCATTGATGGAACAGGCGGCACATGTGGGCAACGCGGCGGCCTACAACTTCCCGCGTAACATGCGTGGCGATGAACCGCAGTTGAGCTTCAACGGTTTAAAGTTAGCGGTGCTGAGCGAAATCACTGTGGCGACGGGAGGCAGTGCTGCGCCCAAAAAACCTGCCGCTGGAGCGAAACGCCAACTGCGCGCGGACGTTTCGGTCAATGATGTATCCGCCAGTCTGCAAGCCGCGATTTGCGAACTGCTCACCAAACGCACGATTCAAATCGCGCAAAAAGCGGGCGTCAAGGAAATCCTGGTGGTCGGCGGCGTGGCTGCCAACCAACAGCTTCGGCAGATGCTCACCAAACAGAGCCAGCTACCGGTGCGCTTCCCGCCGATTCATTTATGCGCCAACAACGGCGTGATGATCGCGGCAGCGGGCTATGCTTATCTGGAAGCGGGCGTCCAGGACTCGTTTGGTATAGGGGCAATCACCTTGTGGCCGCTTGCAGAAATTCAAAGCGCCCGTGCGGAGCGGCACGCAGCAGCCTTGTGAAGGTTTTACCATGACCTTATCGTATGATTTTGTACTCATCGGCGGCTATTTTTTCGATATGATTTTCACTGGGCTGGCGAATATGCCGGTACTGGGCTGCGAACTCTACAGCGACGGCGTGACGACTACGGGCGGCGCGATGTTCATTACGGCGGCCTCGCTGCGGCGCTTAGGTGCGAGTGTAGGCTGGCCGGTAATATTCGGCAATGATTACTACAGCCAATTCGTCCATGATTTATCACTCCAGGAAGGCATTGACCTTTCACTGGCGAAACATCTGGCTCATCCCTACCGCCGTGTCACAACATCAATGGCGCACGCGGGTGAACGCGCATTCGTCACTTATACCGATCCTGAAATTTCAGACAGTCTCGAATTTGAATTAGCTTGTTTGGAACAGTGTAATTTCCGGCATTTGCATTTTGGCGGCCTGACCTCGCTGGAATATGCTAAACCGCTGCTGGAAAAAGCCCGCCAATCCGGCGCAACCGTGTCGATGGACTGCCAGGATGCTCCACCGTTACATAAGACCAATTTCCCCTGGGGCGAGCTGCTCCCGATGCTCGATATATTCATTCCTAACGCGCGTGAAGCCTTGCTCATCACCAAAGCTGCCACCGTCCCGGATGCGCTCAAACAGCTCACCAAACATTGCAAACTGGTGGTCATCAAAGATGGGGCCAATGGTGCATGGATCGGCGATGGCGAAAAAGTGATTCATGCGCCATCGGTTGCCGTCCCACAGGTCATCGACACGACTGGAGCGGGCGACTGCTTCAACGCCGGATTTCTGTACGGGCATATCATCGAAGGTGCGCCGCTGGAAACCTCTGGGCTGTACGGCAATATTTGCGGCGGACTCTCGGTCACAGGCGTCGGTGGCGCAACCCACGCGCCGACTTTGGAACAGTTGAAAGCATTTTTGCTGGCGGAATAGCCACTTTTATCAGAGCAATTCTGCTAGAACTCAACCAATAATCACGCCGTAAAAGTCTAAAATTTTTTCTCTTGGCGTCTTGGCGGTTCATATTGTTTTCACCTCAAACCATAGAACGAAGTTTCCAAACCTGGAATTCACTGTTATACTGGGAGTAACTAACTCAGTTTTAACGGAATTCCAACGGGATCACGATGTCCGAAAGCGCACTACACCGCCCGACCTACGGCGAAAAATTACTCAATCACCTGCTGCGTGATCTCCCCAAGAAACAATTTTTCCATCACTACGAACCTCAAATCGTCACAGCGGACGGCAGCAGCAGCAAACCAGATTTCATAATCGTCAGTGCGCTGTACGGCGTGATCGTGTTGGAAGTTAAGGATTGGGTGAAAATCCTCAGCGGCAATCAGGAAACCATCCAGACTATTCGGGCGGATGGCACGCCCATGATCCACAATAACCCGATGCGAATCGCCGAGGGTTATGCCTATGATCTCAAAAAACGCTTTGAAGAGCGGGCAGAATTATGGGAGCAGTATAAAGGCAAAACGGCATTGCGCTTTCCCTGGCAGTGCATGGTCGCCCTGCCCCGTATCAGCCAGGATGTCATCCGCCAATTCGAGCGCAAAGGCATCTGGCCGCGTGGGACGGTGCTGGGCAAAG
>JBDTNB010000211.1:0-10353 GCA_039933955.1 Chloroflexota bacterium | reverse complement strand
TCATCCACCGACAGCCGGTAATCGGCATCTTTGGCGGCGGTGTCGCGGATGTCGATGACCACCGCCGGGGCAATCAATTCTTCCGGCTTGATCTGGTCGGCAGAACGCGCGCCTTCGATGAAGGTGTTGGGCGTTCCCCAGTGTGTGCCACTGTGTTCACCGATGCTGATGCGGTTGATGAAATACCCATCCTTCGCATAGGATGCCCAGGCTTCGACTTCAAACGCCGGATCACCCGGCCAGATCGGGATGCTGGTCGTGAGCGGCTGCGTCAGGTCAACGACTTTCCAATCTTTGAAGGACGGCGCGGCATTCTGGGCATTCACTGGCGACGATTTGGCGCTGAAGAACAAGGCCGCCAGCGCGAATCCGGCTGCCGATGCGATGAGCAGCGAAAGATGGCGTGTCAACAATTTCATGATAACCCCCTGAAAGATTGCTGTTCGATCACGAAATTGTACTGTGAAACGCGCCCATTCAAAAACGAATAGATGAACCGCCGGCTTCGCACAGCCGCCAAGAGCGCAGAGATAATTTCTTTAAATTAGCCTATCCCTCTTCTGAATTTCTCTGTGTCCTCTGTGTCTCGGTGGTTCAATCCGGTTTTGTTGGTCTTACGACACCAGCAGATAGGCCTGATGCTGGGTATCCGGGTCTTCGATCAGCCGATAATGATACTGCTTCATCAACCCTTCAAAATTCGCGATGTTCCGCAGCCGGTCTGCCCAGACGAGTATCATTTTCGGATGATAGGTTTTCAGATTATCCTCAAGCTGGTCGCGGGTGACACCCCCCGATCCAATCCTCACAAACGAGAGATCGGTCAAATAAGGCGGTACGCGCCGATCCGATAGCGCCGAAACAATGCCGTCGTCGCTGATAATATAATCATTCGGATCAGTGTAGGTTTCGACCAGTTGAATCCCTTTTTGTTGCAGCAGCGTTGTCACCCCCGGCTGTGGCGCTGATGTGGTATTCAAGCGATTAGCCAGGATGAAGACTACGAAAACTGTCACTGCCGCCGGCAAAAGCCTCGGCACTTTGATGAGATTGAGCAGGGAAAATAGCGAGAACGCGAAATAGGCTGTGATGGGAACCGCCAAAAACGCCAGATGATGCGGCAGCAGCGGGTGATACACCAGCAGCGAAACAATCGTCGTTACCCCCCACAAAAACAGCAAAATCAGCGGAAAACGCGCCGTTTTCACGCCGATAAACGCCATGACGCTCAAGACAGCACCCGCGATCAATAATTTGACGAGCGCATCCTGTTCTCTGAAGAAATTAAGGAAGGTCTGTGGATCGGCGACGGTTCCCTGTGCAGCCCTCATCCGCAGTTGAATGACATTTTCGTAGACGGCCTGGATGCCAAACGGCTGCGTAAATAATAAAGCTGAGACGACCACCGCCAAGCCAAAAACAAGCAGCGCTTTGATAAAATCACCGATGTGCCGCTTTTCGATCACGGTGGCGAACGCGATCACGACCAGTATCGACGGCAGCACCGCAAAATCGGCCTTTATCATGACGGCTGTCGTTACGCAAAAGGCCGAAAAGGCGATCCAACCCCACTTGCTGGTGTTGCGAAAGCGCAGTATCGACGCCAGTGCCAGGGCTGAAAACGCCGACGGCAGGCTGTCAGCATGAAAGGTCATAATCTGGATGGTGTAAATCGGCACGAGATACAACACACCAATGGCAATAAAGCCAAATAGTGTGCTTTTGAATTCCCAACCCAGCCAGACTATCGCCAACAACCCAACCAGCGAGTAAAAAAATACCGCCAATCGCGCGGCTTCCAATGTCGAACCTAAGACCACATAGATGGGAAAGGTGGTGACAAAAAACCCCGGTAACTGCGACAAATAGGTTCCGGTATACAGTGGGAAACCGTGCTGCACTGACCTGAAAGTCGCCAGATACACCCCTTCGTCAAATTCGCTGGTTGGATAAGATCGCATCTGAAATGCGCCGTATAAGAGAACAAGACCCATCACCAAACAAACGATGAAAGCAGGCTTTAATGATACCTTTGGTAGATGAATCGCCGCGAAATTATGACCGATACTCCGAGTCCGTGTTTCCTGGTGTTGCATATGAACTGCGAGTTGCTCCAATAAATTTTCATATCCAATAACCCCCAGGTGGCATGTTATGAGATTTTTATTAAAGTTCGATAAGAATTACTATAATTTTTGCCTACTGTTGGGATGCGGACTGCGGTGTTGTAGAATGGACACTATTCACTGAAGAAGGGATCGAACGTGCTGCGCTGCGGAATTGATATGATCGAAAATGAACGGGTAGAAGCCGGGATCGCCCGCCTGGGGGAGCGTTTCCTCAACCGCTTTTTCACCTCTGGCGAACGCGCCGATTGCGAAGACAAACCACACCGGTTGGCGGCGCGCTTGGCGGGCAAAGAAGCCGTCGCGAAAGCGCTCGGTACGGGCATCGGCGATGTGGGCTGGCGCGAGATCGAAATCCGCTGCGATGAGCGCGGGCGTCCGGTGCTGCATCTGCATGGCGCGGCGGCGGCGCTATCCGACCAAATGGGTTTGACTCAGTGGGATGTCAGCCTGACGCATACGGCGGTGTATGCCTCAGCGGTGGCGATAGCGTTATAAAAGTGCTGAGTATACCGTTCTGAGTGCTGAGTCAAAAACAGTCTATAACAGGATTTAAAATGCAAGGTTGGGAATACTGTCTCGCGTCGCAAGTCCCCAGCGGGCCGCTGCTTATCAACGTGGTTTTTTATACGCCGGACGGCGCAAAGACTGTGACGTATCACGCCAAAAGTTACGATGAAGGCATGAATAAACTCTGGCCGTCGGTGATCGCTAACCTGGGACGTGACGGCTGGGAACTGGTCAGCGTCGAAACCGGTGCGTTGTATTTCAAACGGGCGCTTACGGCTTCTTCAGAATGAGAATGTTTTCTCGCAGCCAGTATTTATGCGAGGTGCTGGGCTTAAGCTGCCAGGGAACAATTTCTGGCTCCACGAACCCAACCATTATCCCAATTTCTTGCAGAATCGCCGCTGTCTGAATATGAACCATTTTAAAGGCATGGGAATCGCTCACCAATAGAGCGATTTTCCCGCCCGATTGCAGCACATGATACGATTCTTTCAGTGCCTTATACATGCCGCCAAAATATTCCCAGACAAGTTTGGTATACAACTTTTCAAAACCACTGGTTGCACCATCATGCTCCAGGCGTTCCTGGATGAGGTTGGTGATCTTTTGAATACTCTTCAACCCGATTATAGGCTGTTTATCATTGTCTTCTTTATAGATATTGGTCGTCGAGGCTCTCAACATACGCCGCTTAATTGTTTGAAATTCCTCGTTGTTTGAAGCGTAACCTCGAAATATTAATTCCAGGCGTGTATGTTTGGTGTATTCGTGGTCACCGGGATAAGGTGGCGACGTAATCATCAAAGACGCAGTATTGGGTTCGATATAGCTGCTTAAATTTCTTGAATCACCTAAAAGGACATCTGAAGATGTCCTTTTTTGAACGTCGCTAACGGCAGCTAAATCTTCTACCATGCGATTCAATTTGGAAGCATATACTCCCATCACATCAGCATCTTCGCGCGGTTTTATGACCCCAAATCCCGGCCCATAACGCACATTCGAAATCGGCACAATGAGAGCAGTGAGCGCCAAATCAAATAACGGTTTGAAAGGACTTTCTGCAAAACGAGCATTAATAATTCTGTCAATCAGCATCGCGCGGGCAAGTGGTTTATCAGAAATGTAGCGTTCAGACAGCATTTCTGGTCTTTGATCTTCTAGAATTGGACGGTAATTCCGACGCACTTTACCTAGAGTCGAAAACAGGGACAATTGCCCTGCAAATTCCAGCTCCGTTTCCCAGTCATATGCTGCGTAAAGATTTTCGATCTGTTGTAACAAATCGTCACGGCATTGTCTAAGAGCTTTTACGTCAAGATTCCAATCGAGTTTTATTCGCGCCGTATCCACCATAAAATCATTGGCATCAATTCCGATAGAGTGAAGACCTAATTGCTTACACGCAACCAGTGTTGTTCCTGATCCCATGAATGGATCAACTACTAAATCAGTGTTCGTGATACCTTCACGGCGCAGCATATATTCAGGGAATTGTGGTGAATAGCCGAGGACAAAATTATACCAGTTATGAAACGGGTAGTTGTTCGCGGATGATGCCTTGCCATCATGTGTCTCCAAGATTGGATTAAACACGTCATTGATATGAAGTTCTTCACAAACTTGGCAGAAAGTTCGTGTGGGAGGATTGTATTTAAACGGCATCATATTCGCTTTTGGATGTCACTTATAGTGGACATTTTATGCCATTTAGAAATATTTTTCAAGTTTTACGCCGATGTCGCCTCTGCCATGCCTCAATCGGCGGATCGAGTTCAATTTGCAGATAACGGGTGATGACTAATTCGCGGGTCGTGGAGGCTTCAAAGACAGCGATATACATGCCCTCAGGAATCATTTGAACAGCCAACGGAACGATGAGCACATCTGCGATTTTTCCGACGATAGTTTTATATGCGCCTTGTACCTGGGCGAGATTCACGCTGTCGTTGGTGCTGAGTGCCTTCGCCTCAACCGGATATAAAATAGGCATATCCGCATAATTAGAAAAGTAGAGTCCGTCAACTTCACCGGGTTGCCATTTTTTAGGGTGTTGGACTCGTTTGATCGTTCCAGTTTGTTGGTGAAACGCAAGCGATAAAATATCACAATAATCCATGACCGAAAGCAATGCGCCTTCGTCTCTACCCAGATAAGGTCTGATTTCCTGCGGCACTTGGTTGGCAACTGTGATGACATTTTCGGCGTCGATTTCCGGCCATACAATCCAGGATTGTGCCGGTAGTAATTCAACCCGCACGAGGCGTCCGGCGATATTTTGTCTGGCATCCCGATCTGAAGCCCTATCTAAATCATAGCCTTTGTTCCAAATGGTATCCGGCACACGGGCTTCGTGGCTGGCGGCCTGCCGGGTGAGATCAATCGTAAAATTGGAAAGCGACGCCTGCTTATCGCGCCGAATATCCAGGGCAACCATCGCTTGGCGAATATCCTCATAGGTAAAAATAATCTCATCCGGTAATGTCGCCGAATTGGCAATCGCTTTCGTGAAAATATATTCCAAAATGGGATGTTTATACGAGCGATAGGTTTTACCATCATGACTATAAGCCACTTATTACGATCCTTCGCCAAGCAGATTTGATAGGCTAATTCCCAGGCAGTCAGCGAGTTTAGTCATATTGAGTAGGGAGATATTACGCTTGCCGGTTTCGATTTCGGTGTAATAAGAACGACTGAAACCAGCTTTGACGGCAAGTTCTTCCTGGGTAAACCCATATTGAATACGCGCTTGGCGAAGTTGAACACCAAACTGCTTTAATATTTCATTCTCATGCTGTGTTCTTTTAGGCATGACGGGAGAGTAGCGAGAATGTCACTTATATCGCAACCTGATATAAGTGACATTTCAATAAAAGAAAAAACGGATTGTCAGTGACAATCCGCTACAGATAGCACAAGCGATCTCGTTCTAATCCAGCGGCAAGACCTCGCGCGGTTTGCTGCCTTCGGTGGCGGGGCCGACGATGCCCTGTTCTTCCATCACGTCGATCAAACGGGCAGCGCGGGTGTAGCCGATGCGTAAGCGGCGCTGCAACAGTGACACCGACGCCTTGTTCAGGCGCCGCACCAATTCGACGGCCTCCTCGTACAATTCGTCATCCTGCCCGCCGCCGCCGTCTTGGTCGTCACGACCATTCGCCGATCCCGGCAAACTGGTGACGCTGCTGGACGGGCCGCTGTTATCGCGATCCCAGAAGGCTTGCTGCTGACCTGTCGAACGCTCACCTCGATCATTACCCTGGCTCACGCTGCGCGACGAATCAGCGACGGTATTATCCAGAACCAATTGATTAATCGGGCGCGAGGCGACATCATCATCGCTCATCTGCGAACGCCAGTAGCGCACGATGTTGTTGATTTCGGTGTCAGACACATACACACCCTGCAACCGCAGCGGTGCAGGCGAGTCGCCGCTCATGTAGAGCATATCGCCGCGCCCCAGCAGCTTTTCTGCGCCCGGTTGGTCGAGGATAACGCGGCTGTCCACGCCGCCCGCCACCGCGAACGCGATACGCGCTGGGAAGTTGGCTTTGATGAGACCCGTCACAACGTCTACCGATGGACGCTGGGTGGCGATCACCAGATGAATACCGGTTGCGCGCGCCAATGCCGCGATACGGGTAATGACGCGCTCGGTTTCGTCCGGCGCAAGCATCATTAGATCGGCTAATTCGTCGATGATGACGACGATATAGGGCATCTGATCCATGCCTTCTTGCAGATGCTTGTTGTAATCCTCGATATTACGCGCCCCGGCACTGCTGAATTTCTTGTAGCGTTCGTCCATTTCGCGCGTCACCCACTTCAACACGCCGACGATACGTTCCAGTTCAACCACGACGGGTGCAACCAGATGCGGGATACCATTATAACCCGTCAACTCGACGCGCTTGGGGTCAACCATGATGAATTTGACTTGTTCCGGCGTGTTGTTAATCAGGATACTGGTGATGATGGCGTTCACGCACACGGATTTACCAGAACCCGTCGTACCGGCGATCAGCAAGTGGGGCATGGATGCCAGATCAGCCGCGATTGGCGTACCGTCTACGCTTTGTCCCAGGGCGATTGTCAGCGGCGAGTTAATTTTCTTGAACTCGTTGGCTTCCATCACGTCGCGCAAACTGACCAGCGAGGCTTCTTCGTTCGGGACTTCAATACCAACGTAGCCTTTACCGGGCACAGGGGCTTCAATACGGATGGATTTCGCGCCTAAGGCAAGCTGAAGGTCTTTATCCAACTGGGCAATCGCGCCGACTTTGACGCGGTTCTTTTTGCCGCCGCGCGCCACCAGATAATCCGGCTCGACGCCGAACTGGGTAATCACCGGGCCGGTGTTCACTTCGACCACTTTCCCCGGTGCGCCGAAGCTGTTGAGCGTGTCTTCGATCAGGCGCGCACGCTTGAGCAAACTCTCGCGGTCAAAATCCTGTTCCGATCCCGGCATCAGCAGGTTGGAGGTATTCGGGAGTTTCCATTCTTTACGGCGTCGTGCTCCAGCAGGCGCGCTCATGCCGACCCCCGCCGATTTGGGCGGCGGTTCTGCCGGACGCGGCGTGTTAATCACCGGTTCAGGCACGGCGCTGGCTGCAACCGGAGTCGCACGCGGCGGTTCTGGCACACCTGGCGGCTGTGTCGGCCTGCCGAATGACGTTGCGGGCGGCTGCGTCACCATCGGCGATGGCGGCAAACCGGTTGCGGCGGCATTTTCGCCTGGGGATTTCCAGAAAGCGGCTGCGGGCTGCGGCGACTTGGGTTCTTCCTTGCCTTCAGGCCGCGCACTGGGTGCTGCACTCGCCGCAGTTGCAGGCGCACCATACGGACGTGCGCCGCCGTTGCCTGAACTACTTAATGGAGCAGCAGATGTGGGCGTGGGTCGCACGCCAAAAGGTGATGCAGGACGTGCAGGGCCTTTCGCCGCAGTGTCCTCATCATCGTCTTCTTCGCCTTCATCATCAATGTCGATAAAATCTTCTTCGTCTGCATTCTCGTCATCAAAGACCGCCGATTTATTGGCAGTCGCAGGCTTCGCGAACGGTGACAGAGGCTTTTCGCCGACGGCATCTTCGGGCTTTACATCCGCCAGATTGCCAGAGCGAATCGCGTTCAGGCGATCCTGACGATCAGCCGGGTTGGCACTGTCGCCATTCGTGGGCTTCGCACCAAAACTGGTTGCGCCAAAACGTGACCCGGTTTCGTCCTGACGGGGCAGCGGGCCAGTTCCGCGTGGTTTCGCCGGGGGCAGGCTTGCCAAGCGTTCGGCTTCCAGTTCCTCGGCGGTTTTTTGTGGCACAGCCGGTCTCGGCGGAGATGATGGTACGCCAGGGGCCGCACTCGCGCCGAACGCGGATGCTTTTGTTGTCGGCATGACCTCATCTTCTTCTTCGTCGTCCTCATCATCAATTGACAGAGGCCGTCCGCTGCTCGCCAGTGGAGAAGCAGGTTTCCCAAAGGGTGATGTCATGGCTGGTGTCGGTGCTGCGGATGATCCGAGTGGACGCCCGCCGATGGGAGACCGATCTGCCGCGCCGGACAGACTGCCCGACGACATCGCCCCGCCCGGCACCGATTTATTGGCGCTAGCGGGTGTGCCAAATGCCGGACGCGCGGGCGCAGACGATGATGCTCCCGATGCGGGCGACGTTGGTTTGGATGTCTCGGATGCCGGACGCATCAAGTCGGACAAACGCGCGGGCGCGGCGTCCGGTTGTTTATTATCAAACGCCGGAGCTTTCGGCGCGGCAGCAGCCGATGCCATTGCAGGCGTGGTCTGCGGACGCCCACCGATAGCGGGCGTTCCATTTGCGGGTGCAGCCGGACTCAATGTTGCAGCACTAGCGGCCACTTCAGGAGCGGTTTCCGGTTTCGCGCCGCGTCCGCCAAACAGTCGATCACGGATGCCTGCCGGGGTCGGCCTATTGCCGTCAGCAGATTTATCCGGTGTGGTCGATTTAGGATCAGTTGCTTTTGCCCCACCCGGCAGCGGAACCGAGGGTAATGCGCCGCGCAGCCGTGACAATCCGCCGCCGATACCGCCGCCCGAAGGCGCTGCTTCCGCTCGTGCGGGTTGCAATGGCGACGCGCCTATGGCCCCCGCGCCCGGTACAGGTGCTTTGCGTTCGACGGGTACAAGTTCGGGTTCATTTGTCGCGGATAGTGAACGACCACCCATTTTAATCGCGATATTCCGTTCAGGCGCAGCAGCCGGGGCGGCTTCAGCAACTGCGGGAAGTGCCGGGGCTGAACCCGCAGGCAAGGCTTCAACTTCTGGTCTGGCGATGGTTAAGACCGGAGCCGCAGCCGGTAAGGCCGTCATCTGCTGGGCTTGCAACGCAGCCATCGCAGCCGCACGGCGGGTGGCGCGCTGCTTGCGTGCCGTGCCGAAGCTGCGTCCCACGCTGATGATAATCATCGCCAGTTCGGCCGCGCTGATGCTCAACGTGAACATAATACCGACAATCAGCCAGCCGATCATCGCAAAAAATGCGCCATATTCAGTGATGTTCGACGCCAGTATGTAATATAAATTCGCGCCGATCATGCCGCCGCCGGAATGCCGTCCGATGGCAATCGGCAGCCAGACATCCCGCAGCGAGGCCAGATCAACCGGGCTGTTGTTGGGGCTGATATAGCTAAAAGTGTCAATATATTGCATCAACATCAGGATGCCGATGTAAACCATCACGATACCGATGATGCGCATGGTCGGCACAACCGGGGCTTCTTCGCCAAAGTGCCGTGCAATCAGCCATACGCCGACCACCATCATCGCCGCCGGGATCGCCAGTGCGCCCCAACCGAAAATCTGGCCGATCCAATCATTGATCGCGCCGGTCAATTGGCCTTTATTAGGCGACAAACTGCTGAAGAACAACACCAATGAACCGAGTGTCAGGACGACACCCAGAATGTCTAATTTGCTATCGAGGGATAAGCCTTCGCTCTGGACTCTGGGTGCTTTGCTCGTGCGCGGTTTTGCCGCAGCGGTCTTTTTATCGCCTTTTTGCCCGAATGAAGGCACAAAGCGCGAGAGGATATTTCCACCTGCCCCTGGTTTCGCACCGGGCCTCGCCGGGGATGCAGCACCCGGTTTGGCTGTCGCCGTGCCTGCGCCAGAACCCCCTCGATTGAGGAATGAGCGGCTTGAGTCACCACCCGATGCACTGCTGCTCGACGGTGTACTGGGTTTTGCCCCGTATGAGGAACTGGGCGAAGTGCTCCCCGGCTTGCTGCCATAAGCGGATGAAGATGATCCACTTGAAGAAACTGGTTTTTTATCATCCTCTTTACGTCCGGGCAAACGGCTGGTCAAACCACCCAAGCGCGAACCAATACCGCCGGATGCGCTGCCGCTGGCCGGTTTCGCCGCAGATGATGCAGCAGGCTTGTCGCTGCCTTTGCCAATAGGCAGCCGGGAGGCTAACCCGCCCAGACCGCCCGATTTTTGTTCACCTTTGGGAGCCGCCGGTTTGTCTTTATCCCCGCCGCCCAGCCGCGAACTCAAACCGCCAAATACACCGCCGCCGGACGACGCGGGTTTTTTATCATCCGGTTTGGAACCACCTGACGGTGAACCGCCCGATGGACTGCTCCCTGATCCACCAAAGCGCGATCCGGTAGAGCCACTTGCGCCTGAACTGGGCGAACTGCCCGATGATCCCGGTGTGCCGGGGCGCTGTCCAAAGCTGCTGCC
>JBDTNB010000210.1:0-10379 GCA_039933955.1 Chloroflexota bacterium | reverse complement strand
GGATGTCCTCGCGCGTCCGCTGGATTTCATCCAGCAGATCGTCCGCGACCAGATCATCAGTCGCCACCATCGTCCGCGCATCCTCGATGATTTCCGGGTTCAGGCCCAGTCGTGTCGCAATCGACAGCGCGTTAGACCGTCCCGGTAAACCAATCACCAACCGGTAGGTTGGCCGCAGCGTCGCCAGATCGAACTCCACGCTGGCATTCCGCACACCGGGGGTTTCCACGCTGTATACCTTGAGTTCCGGGTGATGCGTCGTGACCACTGTCGTCACATGCCGGTTCACCAGATGCGTCAGGATCGCCCGCGCCAGTGCCGAACCTTCTGCCGGGTCGGTTCCCGCGCCCAGTTCGTCCAGGAGTACCAGCGAATGCTCGTCGCACTCTTTCAAAAGCCCGATAGTGTTGGTCATATGTGACGAAAATGTGCTGAGCGATTGCTCGATGCTTTGCTCGTCGCCGATGTCCGCGTAAACACCATCAAAAACGGTCAGTTTCGCGTCCTCAGCCGGGACTTGTAACCCGCACTGCGCCATCAACGCCAGCAGGCCAATGGTCTTGATCGAGACCGTTTTACCGCCGGTATTCGGCCCGGTCACGACCAGCACATAGGTCGCGTCGTCCAGTTCCACATCAATCGGCACGACATTTCCCGTCAGTAGGGGATGACGTGCGCCTTTCATATACAGCGTGCTCCCCGGATGATTCGGGTTGCTGGGACGTGCTTTAAACGGGAGCAAAATCGGTTCGGTAGCGTTCAATTGCTCGGCATAAATCGCCTTCGCGAACACCAAATCCAGGTACGCCAGCACCTCGACGGTTCGTACAATCTGTTCGGATTGTTCGCCGACTTCCTCGGTGAGCGCCTGCAAGATGCGCCGGATTTCTTTTTCTTCTGCCAGTTGCAGTTCGCGCCACGCATTATTGAGTTCCACCGTCGCCAGCGGCTCAATGAACAATGTCGCCCCCGACGAGGATGAGTCATGCACAATGCCGGGGATGCGTCCCTTAAATTCGGCTTTGATCGGGATCACATAGCGTCCGTTGCGGGTGGTAATCAGGGCTTCTTGGAGGAATTGGGCGTTGGTGCTGGAACTGATGAGGCGGGCGAGGCGGGTTTGCAGCTTATCGTAGGAGACTTTCAGGTCGCGCCGTATGACTGCGAGATGTGGGCTGGCTGTGTCCAGCACTTCGCCTTTTTCGTTCAGCACCCGCGCGATGGATTCCTGTAAACTGTTACATTCCTCCGCTTCGTTGGCGATGTCCGAAAGCAGCGGATACGTGCCCTTCATCCGTCCCAGCGTCCGCTTGATGGTCGTCGCGCGCCGCAGCGTGTAGCGGATGTCGAGCATGGTCTGTGCTTCGATCAGTACCCCGCGTGTTGCGTTCATCGCTGGATCACGCACATCCCGCGCCCCACCCAGCGTGACGTTGACCTTATTTTCGATCAGAGCACGCGCTTCCGACGTTTCCTTTTGCCACGTCAGTGCCTCGTCCATCATGCCCGACGGGTGCAGTTCGCGTGCCAACGCTGCCCCGGCAGAAAAGGTCGTGTGTCGTGCCAGTTGGTCGAGTATTTTCGGCAGCTCAAGTGTCTGCGTTGATTTTTCGCTAATCATGAAAGCAGTTCCAGTTAAAAATTTACCAGTAGGTGAGTATAGTGGAGGGGAGGATACGAGTCAATCGCGAGGTTGCGAGGGGTCAGGAGAGATTATCTGTCCTTAGCTTTTACCCTGCCGCCAGTATTCAACGGCTTCAAGCGCTTCTAGTGTACCGATGCGTTCAAGTGCTTCTGCTGAAGCGTAACATACATTAGAATCATCATCAAATAGAGTTTTAGATAAGAGAGGAATGACTGTTTTATCCCTAAGCACACCTAATGCGTATATAGCCTCAATTCGCATACTCGAAGTCACATGACCGACTATAGCCAAAATACTCGGTAAAGATGCGTGTCCTATTTGTACTAACCCTTTTAATGCCAAATCTCGCGTAAAGGGGGCATAGTGATAACTTACTGCTGTATCTAAAAGTCCTGATATTGCAGCCTCGCCAATTTGAGCTAAAGCATTGACCGCTACTACTTTAGTGCTATTCTCATTAGCGTATCGTAAAGCATAAAGCAATTCTTTTACTATGTTTTCACCTCCTATTTCAGCCAATATATCAGCAGCGGCTTCACGACTATCCGGTTTGTCAGAATAGACGGTTTTCAATAATTTCCCGATAAATGGTTGACCAATCACGCTAGTAGCTTTTAATGACGCTTCATAAGTCAACATCTTGCCGGAACATAATTGCTGCCATAGTTTATTGAATATATTTTCTACTACACTTTTAGAGACTTTTAGACCGCTTGCAATGCAATAGGCAGCCAAATATATGTCTTTTTCCGCAATTAGTTTAATTAAGAGGTCAACTCTTTTGGTAATTCCTGATAAGGCTATAATTACCTCATCCCACTTTTGACTTTGCCGTGAACTCCAACTAAGTTTCGGTGCTGATAATCTGCGCTCGACACCAATAGCACCTAATTGGATTGCTGCAAAATATTCCTGAATTGACTGATGGTAGAAACGTATCTCTTCTTTTTTTTGCTCGATAAAGTTGGCGTTATAGCCAACTCGTAGAGTCTCTGCACTCACAAACTGCAAAACAAAGTTCATTGGCACATCAACTGGTCTAGCCTCATCTATCATTGAAAACGCCAACTTGCCGAACTGTGTTTCCATATCCTCAAATGGTATCCAATCTAGCGTTTGTTTTTGCTTCTCACGATCCCATAATGCACGTGTCATTTTTTGCATCAAGGCCCCGTTATTGCGGGGTAAATCGCTATCAGGTGCCTTGTCATAAACGAAAATAAGTGCTGCAAGAAGATAAGGATTACGTGCGAGGCGGAATAGAGAATGGGCATCCTCCCATCGTGCTTTATCATCGGGCAGAATTCGTTCTAAGAATGAATCTGTTTTTTCCTTCAGATAGTTGGCCGCAAACTGGCGAATTTGCGGTTCGGAGAGTTCTTCGGCCTGAACCGTCGGTAGCTCACCAATTTTTAAATCGCCTGTATAATCTCCTGCGCGACAAGTGATAATCACGTGTGTTGGCGCATCCTCACCTGATAGCCATGCTTGCAACTTCTCTACTTTCTCTGCTCCTTTAGCTCCCATCTCGTTCAGACCATCTAAATACAGGAATACGTCACCTCGCTTTAGCAATCCAGTTGGATCAGTCTGGAACGGCCAATGTTTACGCACGAAATCGAGAGGTGTAGATTCTTCACTCCACTGTGGCAAATATAGAAACAGCGGCAAGGGGACTGTATGTGGGTTTTCCAGGCGCGTCCGTGCCGCATCCCGTGCTAGCTTACGGATCGTCGTCGTTTTTCCCGCGCCTGGTTCACCAATCAACACAAAACGAGGGTGTTTTTCCACCGCCTCGGCAATGCTCTTGAGTGCAATTTTTTCCTGGTGTGTTCGACTGCCATCGTCTTGGTGGCGATTGGCAATGGTTGTGGGATTCTCTACAAGCATCGAAAAACCCGCTGCCCATTCGTCAAATTGATAGGGGTCAGGGCGCGCAGGGGTATCATCTGGCGCGTCAGCTTGGGCAGAAAGTTCAACGTATTCCAGCACCCCTTTGCGCGATTCGAGTTCGGCGATCAATGAAGTCAGATAGCGTGTTTCGGCATCAGGGACGCTTCCAAATTGTGTTGGAAAATGTTCCTGCAATGTCTGGAGTAAATCGGTAAGTTGTTGCCGATAATCATTTTCATCTTGCCAGTTACGGAAATCGATATACTGCTTTTCCTGTATCTCAAACGGCCACTCTGTCCTTTCCAGATTTTGCAAGAGTACGGGGAAAATGGAGCGTGCAAGCGTGTCCGCGCGTTTCAGTTCGCGACGGCAATATTTTGATTGCACGTAATCTGGTGATAGGACAGCGATCACCGCTGCACAGTTATCAATAGCGTCCTGTAGCGACTGTACCCAGTCATCCCCAGCGTGAATCCCGATATCAAGCCGATCCATCCACAGATTTACCCCGGCATTTTTGAGGTCAGCAGCGAGTTTTAACGCGAAATCGGCTTCGATACTGCGATAGCTCAAAAAGATATGACCGTCGGTCACAATACGTCCTTCAAATCATGTTTGTCAGGCACAGATATATTATAAACTTTTTCGAGCCTCATACAGCACGGCAAGCATCTGCTCCTGAATCAGGTTGTTGCTGGCGACGATTTCCTGTCCGCTAACCATGCGCTCCGAAACTTGCCCGCTGTAATCGGTGACAACGCCGCCCGCCTCGCGGATCAACACAATGCCTGCCGTCACATCCCAGGGATTGATGCGCTGTTCCCAAAAACCGTCGAGGCGACCAGCGGCCACAAACGCCATTTCTAGCGCGGCAGAACCCATGCAGCGCAGCGCCCGTGTCCGTTTGGTGAAAGCGCTCCACTCAGGCAAGTTATTGTCCGGGTTGGTGTGGCTGTCGTAGGGGAAGCCAGCGCACAGCACCGCCGTTTCCAGCGTGTCGCAGGCTGAAACGTGCAGTGGCTTATCGTTCAGGGTTGCGCCGAAACCCTGTGCCGCGCTGAACAACTGCTTCCCAAATGGATCGTAGACCACGCCCACCAGCGGATTACCGTCGCGGTCTGACATGCCGATGCTGACCGAGAAAAACGGTATATTGCTGGCGTAATTGGTCGTCCCGTCCAGCGGATCGACATACCAGACATATTCGGCGTTCTCACGGGATGTACTGGAAGTCCCTCCGCCTTCTTCGCTGACAACATGATGGTCAGGGAAATGCTGGCCTAAAGCTGCCAGGATCACCGCCTCGGAAGCCGTATCACCTTCGGTTACGATGTCCGTCACAGTTCGCTTGGTACGCTGCTGGTGCGGTTGATCAAATTTTTCCATCAAAACCGCGCCTGCCTCGCGCGCAATCGTCGTGGCAACCGTGCGGACAGCTTGTAAATCAATCATGTGGGTAATCCTGGGTGTATATTGCAAAGATAGGCGATGAATGGACTGTGATTTTTGAGTTTAACCGATGCTATAAAAAAGACGGCCTATCTTTTAAGGAGATAGGCCGAGGTCTTGCAAGTTATTCAGATGAATTAATTTTATACTTTCAAGACGGTGCTGGCTTGTTTTCCTTTTGGCCCTTCGACAACTTCAAATTCAACTTTTGAGCCTTCATCCAGCGTGCGGTAGCCCGCTCCCTGGATCGCGGTGTAGTGGACAAAAATATCTGGCGTGCCATTTTCCGGGGTGATGAACCCATAACCCTTTTCAGGGCTAAACCACTTGACCACACCCCTAATACGTTGAGACATTGCTGCAAAACTCCTGGAAATACTTACCTTGTACGAACAAGCCCGCGTCACAGCCAAACCGCTCGTCTTTTCGGCAGACATCTAAGTTGTGTCGTTGAGCTAGAGGAAAGTTTAGTCGAGAAATATGAAAATTGTCAAGAAGTAGCCAAAAAGTACCCCTTTCTCGTGATTTTCCCGTAGATTATCGGCGGCGCAGTCGCGCCCAAAACAGGATCATCGCCGGGGCGACCATTGGCACGATGGAAACGCTGTTATGCGGAGGAATTACCGGCGCTACATTCGGGTCGCCCATCTGCTGTAACGGAACCGGCACAAAGATAAGTATGAACACCACCATCGCCAGCACGGCAATCCACCGCCTGCGGTTGTCGAGCGGCGTTATCATGTCCAGCGGCGTAGCGTAAACCCGCCCGAAAAATAAGAGCAGCGCCACCCAGATCAGCCATACATCGGTCAGCAGTACCAGCACAATCATCGCAGCCAGCAGCGGGAAGTATAAACGGCGGGCGCGTTCGCCAATCAGTGAATACAACACATGACCGCCGTCCAACTGCCCAATCGGAATCAGGTTGAGCGCCGTGACCAGCAAACCCGTCCAACCCGCCCAGGCAAGCTGGCTGCAATTGATGCAGATGTCCATGCCATCTTTAGGCACAAAATGACCGTAGGTGAGGATTTTCGCGCCTGCGTACAGCAGCGAATCGCCTTCGTAGGCTCCCCCGCCGGATGTCGGCGCAGGTTGTAATTGGGCGAGGCCGATCAGCAGAATCGGCACGGCGAAAATCATCCCCACCAGCGGGCCAGCCGCGCCCACATCCAGCAGCATTTTGCGGTTTTTCATCGGTTGGCGCAGTTGGATGAACGCGCCCATTGTCCCGAATGGGCTGATAATCGGCAGGGGAATGAAGTATGGCAGCGTGACACCCAGTTTATGATGGCGCGCGGCGAAATAATGCCCCAATTCATGCGCCCCCAGGATCAGCAGAATACTGAATGCATAAGGTAAGCCGCGCCACATTTCCAGAATGATCCGGCTGGCAAGCTGATCTGCAAGCACTGGATCAGTGTTGGCAATCTGGCTGATCGCCAGGGTGGTTCCGACGTAAAGCACACTCAAAAAAGTCGCGATGAACAACAGCAAATTCGGCCACCAGGGACGCGGTGGCGCGGTATTCACACGCCCGGTGATGATATGAATGCTGTGCTGAAGCGCCGGATTTGGAGCTTCGCCTGCTTCGAGTTTGACCGGGCGAAACAAAGCCAGATGGCGGACAGCCGCAAGCTGGGCATCGAGTTTTTCGTAAGCGACCTCTGAATCCAGCAACAGCGTGCCGTCGAAGGTCGCGACTAACTGCGTACCGATGCCAGTCAACAGACTTGGATCAGGCGGTTTTTCTTCAGCTTCGACGAAGGATTCTTTTTCGATTAACAACACAGTGGCGACCATCTGCCGAATCTCGTTATGCAGCACTTCCTCGCGGCTGAGGGGAGCCTGCGGCGCGCGGATGGGGGCATGGTCACTGTGAATCGAAGCGGTTTCATTGAGCATCGCGGGAGTTGCTCCTCAGCAATAGGATACGATATTGGCTGCGCTCGTGTCCCTAAAAAATTTTCGACAGGTATTATAGCGCGGGCAGATTAAGACAGGGTGATAAGCTGCCAGATTGCCCCTTCCGGGAGCAGTTGGAGCACACTGCCATCGGCACTGTTCACATACACATCTTCGCCCGCGCTGGTTTTGACGGTCTGCACGAAGCCCTCATAGCTGAATTCCTGCTGCGTGCCCAGGCCGAGGCGGTTGCGTACCAGATCACTCCCGCGCCAGACGAAGCCCAACACGCGCAGTGGTTGGAACAGGTTGGGCGGCGGCACAAAACTTTCTTCGAGTTCCGGGTCGGTTCCAGGGCGAAATTTATTTTCGAAGCTCACCCAGGCCGGATCACGACCATCATTGAATAAGGCATAGACCTGATTGTGAGTCTGAATATAAATCATGCGTCCGCGTTCAAAAGGCTGCTCAACCAGCGTGGTCGATTCAGCGGGGCCGGTGGGGCAGGCGTCCGGCGCGGGTTGGAAGAACCAGGCATCAGGGCAGGCTACCGGGACAGTCAGGGTTTGTTCGGTGGTGAGATCGCCTGTGCCTGCGCTGAGTAAGAAACTCACCTGTCCCCGGTCACTGCGGCGGGTTGGGACGGACAGATTACCATCGGGCGGGACATTCCACAGGTTGCCGCGCGTTCCATCAGCATTGATGCGATAAATGGTTGCACCGGTTGCCGCGCGTATCGACCAGAATAAACTGAGGGTGTCACCAGGGGAAATTGCGAGAACATTGGTGGTAAAAAATTCAATACGCGGCGCATTCGGGTTGGGGACGCGGGTAGACGTTACTGCCAGGGCAACCTGGGTGCTGGTCGCGCCAAAAATTGAGGTCGATGATGGGCCGAACGTGACCGTCAGCGGGTTGGATGTGGGCGCGGCGGTGGGGGTGGTGTTAAAGCCGGGTGTACGGCTGACGGTGGGTGTCGGCGTGATGGTGGCTGTCGGGCGCTCGGTTGGAATCACCTGCTGAACGGTTGCTCCACAGGCGGAAAGTAGAAAAAAAGTTATGAGTAATGAGGTACGAGTAATGAGTAAAAATGCAAAAGATGAAGGTTGGGGATAGGAAAATTTGCGCATGAAACTCTAGCTGTATTGAGTCCGATTTATGGGGGAGTATACCGCTAAAGGGGCGAGTTTGCTTTGCGGACGCGATAGGTATGGATGATCCAGGCGACGGCCAGAGTCACAATGTAGTTGGTGGCGAGGTCAAAGAGGTTTGAACTGCGATCCGGGACGAGGCTTTGCAGGATTTCGGTGATTGTGCCGAGCAGAAGCGCAATCAGGACGGCGATGAGCAGGGGACGCGGCCAGGGTGACAAGACCCACCACCAGAGCAGCACCAGAAGTGTAAAGCCGATGATATGCCCGCTGGTGAGGAAAAGTTCGCGGCCTGGGTCAGGTGCGCCAGGTGGGGCTGGCGGGCCGACATAGGGATGGCTGCTGGATTGGAGCAGTGCTACCGTGAGCACAGCGGTGTAAGCCAGGGCGATGATCTGGCGGACGAGCGGGTTTTGGGGAAGCCAGGTTAATTTCAACATGGATGCGATTGTACGCCGGATTGGGGCGGCTCACCTGACGATTGGACTACGGAAAGCCAGTGATGAGGTATGAGGGACGAGGTATGAGTCAAGAAAAAGTAAAAAGTGTTAGGTACTGAGTTCTGAGTAAAAGAGAAGTTCCGAGTGCAAAGTGCAGAGTAAAAGGCAAAAGCCGGAATTATTACAAAACATTTCATTTGTAGCGGCGGCGGCGGCCATCATGACAGAATTGATGAAAATGAGAATCGAGAATTTTTCTCAAGTTTCTCAATGCGCGTTGTCATGGTTGTCGTCGGCGAGACTACGACGTTTCCTGAAACACTTGACATAGCGACGAAAACGACGACGACGAATGGCGAAAATTCGCCGTGTCAAGTTAGCCATACTGCCGATTATGCCGCTGATTCCGCAAATTCCGCCGATGCTGACGCGGAAAAATCGGAATTGTGGCGGACAATGGTTCTGCTGCTGCCATAGCCGCTAGAAAAGCAGTTCAGAGTGCAAAGTACAGAGTAAAAGACAAAATCAGGATAGATACACAATGGCACAGGTTTATTATAGAACAAAAGTTCTTAATGAGTCAAGTTAGAGTATGCAAACGGAAGAACCCCTCCCCGTGTACGTAGAGGGGAGGAAGATCAGAGCGGAGGGGAAGCGTCCGTTTCGGAGGCTGGAAACGAGCGATAATTGGGGAATGGGTGGAATGGCGTGAGGGTGGACGATATGAAGCGCGGGATTGTGATTGCAGTGATGCTGGCGCTGGTGGGGTTTGGGGTAAGGGCGCAGGATGATGCGGGTGCTGGGAAATGGCGGCTGCGGACTCCGACAGCGGGGGAATATCTGGCGGCTGTGCCGAGGATTATGGCACAAATGCAAACCGATGATTCCAGCGAATACCAGCACGATACTTATGCACTCCGAAGGCTGCTAAATGAAGAGTTCTGGATGCGACATGATGATTTAAGTCTCGTTCCTTTAGATATACTGAACGCAGCAGAACCCTATATTGACCGAACTTTTGACTATGATATGTCCAATCCAGAAACAGAACCAGGTTGGCATAATCTATTATTGAACCTATGGCTGAAAGAAAATCAACCAGATTTAAGTACCCGCGATGTCTGGCAGTTTGGAGATTATGTGCTTCATGTCCAGCCAGTCGATTTCACAGGCGATGGTATTGATGAACTGGCGGTTCAATTTGTCTATCAACCTGGGGAGTACGCCCAGTTTACCGAATATCTGGTTCTACAACAGGATAGTACACAACCGGAACAGTATCGTAGATTGGGAGATACACATTTCTGGTTCAGTACGCGCTGCTTTCTTCAAGCTGCCTGCGGCGGTGACGGTAAGTTATACAAGATTCTCGACTTGACCGGCGATGGACTGCCTGAATGGATTATGACCAGTGGTCAGTGTGGATACGGACGATGTGGCGTGACACTCTCTGTATTTGGCTGGTGGCAAGGACATTTTGTTGACCTCACACAGTCAGACAGAATAGGAATGCCCGTTGTATCAGGCGGTGGTGGTGTGCCAACCTATCCTCGTGAAGGGGATTGGATAATTGAAAACATCAACAACGACTCTGCCCTAGAAATCAAACAAGTGGAGCGCGTAACTGATAACAGAGGTTGTGAGTTCTCATCAGAACAGATTTTTAAGTGGGACGAGTCGAGTGGTCAGTTTCAGGGTGGCGAGATCGTCTTTACATATGCTGATACACCCTGGTGCGCACTGCGACAAGCTCATGATGCCATGATTGAGGGTGATCCTGAAGCGGCCATCAACCATTATGAACATATGCTGACCTTCAATCCACCTCCCGACCTAACAGATTGGCTCATGTTCAGAAGGAGTGAAGCTGAACGAGAGCAGAGATGAAAGCAGGCG
>JBDTNB010000209.1:0-10396 GCA_039933955.1 Chloroflexota bacterium | reverse complement strand
GGAGAGGCTGCCGAAGGCGTGGGGTGAGGGGGTAACAATAGGCGACTAGCAATCACGGAATAAATTTTTACTTTTCTATCACAACTGAATTGAACTTGAAGGGGCATATACCCGCTATGCCCGTGCCCGAATCGTTTTCAGGTTTGGTTATGCCTGAAACCTAAAACCTGCCGGTGTCGGGGTTGGCTTTGTTCCAGATGGTCATGAATTCGCGGTGATGCGGGATGTTATTCAGGAACATCTGCCGCTGTGTGTCATCCGGTATTTTGGAGACCATATCCTGCAAGGTTGTGTAGGCCTGTTGCAAAAGCTCGGCAGCGCGGGGATCGTCTATCGCCTCCAGCACTTTATAGCAGGTCAGGTAAACCAGAATCGGTTCGCCGGTTCCATCCAGTGTGGCTGTTTTTAAATGTTCCAGAATCGCCTCGACCTGCTCCACCGCTTTGACGGGATTGCCCAGCGCTAGCGCTACCCGCGCCAAGCCTGCGCGCGGTTCCACTGCCAGATGGTGTTCGCCTAACTCCGTGTTGAGGTGGAAAGCACGTTCATACGAGGATTCGGCATCCTCCCAACGCCGCAAATCACTTTCGACATGCCCCTGGATGGTCAGGAGCAGGGCGGCGATGGGCTGCAAGTTAATTTCTTCCATCAATCGCAGACCACTTTGTACATCGGTGTAAGCGGTGTCCCACGCGCCGCGATAATGATTCGCCAGCACATGCGAGGCGATCAGAAAGCCCTGTTTTTCCCGGTCATTCATTTCCTGTGCCATTTCCAGGGCATCACTGTGAATGCGCTCGGCACGATCCAGATCACCCAGCATCACGGCAAATGTGCTCAGGTTCGCCAGGGAATGGAGCGCGCTGCGGCGGTTGCCGATTTCGTAGGCCACATAGAGCGAGCGTTCGGTGTAGGTCAGGGCAGCGACGTAATTGCGCAGCAGGGCAAAGACCGACCCCATATTGTTGTTGACGACACTTTCGCCAAACCGGTCACCGGTATCCAGAAAACCTTTGGCGGCCTGCTGCATAAAAGTAAGCGCCTTTGGGTAATCACCGGTTGAGAAGGCAGTTGTCCCCAGGTTGTTGGCGATATTATTCATACCACGCCGGTTACCTGCCGCTTCGTAACTTTTCAATGACTGCTCAAAACAGCTTGAGGCGAGGCTAAAATCGCCGACATTGATGGCAATAATGCCGCGTCCCCGCCGTGCATCGGCTTCGATCTGTGGCAGATTATTGGCTTTCGCGATTTCGGATGCCTGTTCTAAGTAGACGCTCCCTACCTCGTATGCTGCCTGCCGGACGAGGCCCAAGCCCCAGTAATAGTAACCGTTGGCCTTTAAACGTGGTGCATCAACTAAGGTGGTAATTTGCTCCGCCGCCGCAATCGATGCTTTGTAATCGCCCGTGATTTCGGCATACATAGCGCGGCGCAGCAGCACCTCGGCGCGTTTGTCGTTGTCGTCCATGCGTTCGGCGAGGGCTTGCAGCGAATCAAGATCGACAGTTTGCTCCTCCCGCGCACCGAGAATGTTATAAACGCTTTCGCGTGCCAATATGATCTCAAAGCGAGTCGCGGGATCGTTATCCGGCGTCAATTCCAGAACGCGGCTGTAATATTTGATAGCCTCAGTATTGGCGAAGCGGGCGGCGGCTTGTTCGCCCGCCAATTTTGCATAATGCGTTTCGCGCGCTGGATCGTTAGCCCGGTTGGCGTGATACACCAGATCGACATAATGGGGTTGCAGGTCGGCGGCATACACCTGCTCAATGGCGTCTTCGGCGAGACGATGCAGTTCGCGCAAACGTGAGCGAAGCTGCATATCGTATGCGGCATCGCGCAGCAGGGCGTGGCGGAAAATATAGCGAATTTCATCCAGTGGCGACCAGATGGCTTCGGATTCGGCGCGCTGCACTTTTGCGAGCAGTTCGGCGTCGTTTTTCAGCATGGCCGACAGCACCCGCACTTCAAATTCATGCCCCAGCACCGTCGCCGTATAGACCACCGTCCGCACCTCGGCAACCAGACGATCCAGGCGGGCAATCAAGACCGCGCTGATACTCGACGGAACCTGGGCGATTTCCTGCTGCGGGATGCTCCATGTACCATTGGGGGTCATTACCAGCGCGCCGCGCTCGCGCAGGTCAAGCGCAAGCTGCTCGATAAATAGAGGATTTCCGCTGGCTTTGGTCGCCAATACCCCGGCAAGCTGCTCATCGACAGGCGCTTCCAACATCTGCTCGGCCAGCACACGAATATCATGTGAGGGGAGCGGCACGAGGTCGAGATCGTGTTGCAGCGTGCCTTCGTCCAGACCAAAATCGTAAGGCTTGCCGTCGTCCTGATAACGGCTGGTCATCAACACGACAATCGGATAGGCCGCAATATTGCGCGTGAGGATTTTGAGAAGTTGGCGCGAGTCAACGTCCAGCCAATGGGCATCTTCGATGTGGATGATTATGGGCTGGCGCAGGCTTTCCGCCAGGAACAGCGCCTTGATGGCAACCAGCATATTATCAAAACGCAGCTTCGGTTCTAACTGCTCGTAGAGCGAGCCTTTGCTGCGAATATCGACCAGCGCGGCCAAAAACGGGCGCACCCGCTCTAATTCAAGGCCGAGTTCGACGCCGTGCGAGATGGGCAGCGACCCGATCAGGTTATTAAGGATGGTGTCAAAGCGGAATTGGTTGTGCTGGGCAGTGCGTGCCTCGGACTGGTCAAAATAACGCCGGAGGAATGCGCGAAAGGGATTGAGCGACTGCTGAAAAATTTCGTCTGTTGGACAGTAGAGCCAATTGTACTGCGACGCGGTGCTCATGAACTTGAAAACCAGATGGCTTTTGCCCATCCCGGCCTCGCCATATACGGTAACGACCCCGGCAAAGCGCTTGTTTTGCAGGGGCGTCAGCCATTCGCGCAGACGATCTAACTCGGTGTGCCGCCCGACGAGTTGCAGCACAATCTGGCGGGTTTCGGCGCGGCGCTGCGCCGGCCCAATCAGCCGGAACACCTCGATGGTGTCACGTTTGCCTTTGAAGGACATTGAACCGACAGGATCCAGGCCGTAGCTGGCCTGACGCAGCCCATCGGCAGCGGCGGCGCTGATCCAGGTTTCGCCCCAGGCGGCCTTGTCCATCTGGCGCGCGCTCAGGTTGACGGCATCGCCGATGACCGTGTATTCGGAACGTTCAGCGCCGCCCAGGAATCCGGCATAAACCGTCCCATAAGTGATGCCTGCCCGCCAGCGTACAACAGGCACAGCGCGGCGGAGTGCCAGTAAAAAGTTGGCCGCGCGCACCAGATCATTGGCGTAGGTTGTCGGTGCGCCAAAAACCAGCAGCATCACCGTGCCTTTATCGCTGTAATCCAATTTATTAAAATAACCGCCATATAAAGCGGCCTGCGCCAATACCTCTTTCACAAACAACTGCGAGGCTTGCAGATCGAGCCATTCAAACGAGATGAAAATTGAAACCACACTGCGAAACTCGGCCTGCGCCTGGAAATCGATGACCGCATTGAGGATGAAGGGATGTAAATCTGCGCGTTCCATGACGGGTCGCTCAAGCTTCTGGTCGGGCAGCTTGAAGGATGCGCTGTGCAGTTCGGATAGATCATGCTGCGTGCTGATTTCTGCTACATTGGAAAGTTGGCGGCCCAAGCGGGAAGCGATGCCAATATGACCGGACTCGACACCCTGCTGCGCCGCCAAACAGGAATCGATAGCCGATCCCCTAAACAAATAGGTATGGCGCTCACCTTCGCCGATAATCGACCATTCGACTTTCCCTTTACCCAACCCAACTTTGGCGCTCAGTTGAAAAGTTCCGTAGGGCGTGCTGACAGTTGTGTGGTCACGGATAAAATCGCGGATGTTCAAAGCCGCTTGGGCAGCACGGCGCGCGGCATTATCGCCTTTCTTCGCCACTGGGAAAAGTGCCGTGAAGGCATCTCCGGCGAAAGTCGTGATGAAACCACCCTGTGCGTAAACCGCGTGAACCAGCGGACTGAATACGCCGTTCAAGGCCGCTGAGAGTTCCTCGACACCGTCCTTGCCATGCTGCATCAGATTTTCGGTGAGGGTCGTGAATCCGGTAATGTCCACAAATAAGGAAATGGCTTCAAAGTCCCCCGCGAATTGGCCGGAACGATACTGGTCGCTGATGAAATAAGGGATGAGGGCGCGCATAAAACTTGTTAATACCTCGTGTATGAAAGATGTCGTAACGAAGGTTTGTAATTAGTAGTTAGGTTTTTGCAATGTTACTCTCTATAATCCTATGTTATCGCACATAAATTCAACCTAACAACAACTCATTATGAAAAAACATGCTGTGCTTCGCGTTTTTGTCCTCGCATTTTTGAGCCTGACTCTGACTTTTTTACCTGTCGGGGCGGCGCAAACCGATGTGCCTCCTCCTGCACAAAGTTCACAGCCTAACACGGCTGAGTTGATCGCACAGGCCGTTGAAAATGGACATGTGCGCGTGATCGTCGCCTTGAATATGCCTTTCCAGGCGCAGGCTGACGTTTCCGCGGCGCAGGCCGATTCGCAGCGAATCCTGATCCAGCAAACGCAGCAGCAGGTGAGCGCGCTGCTGGCTGGAACGGACTCTGACACGGTTGCCACGTTTGAAACCATTCCCTATTTGACAATTGATGCCGATGCAACAGCGATACAGACATTATCGCAGTCCGGTTTGGTACGCCAGATCATCAAAGAAAATGTTTTATACCCAATGTTAGCCCAAAGTGTCCCGCATATCGGCGCGCCCGCAGCCTGGGCAGCCGGATACGACGGCACAGGCCAGGTCGTCGCTATCCTGGACAGCGGTATTGAGAGCAACCATCCTTTCCTGACGGGCAAGGTAATCGCTGCTGCCGAAGCCTGTTATTCGCTCTACGGTGGCACGAAAGTTGCGCTCTGCCCAGGCGGGTCGAATGCCAATGGCTTGCGCAGCCAAACCGGGGCGGGATCCAGTATCTACTGCACGATTCAACCCTTGTTATGCCTGCACGGCACACACGTCGCCGGAATCGCAGCGGGCGCAAATGGAGTAGTGAACGCTGTACCGATAAACGGCGTCGCCAAGGGTGCAAAAATTATTTCGGTACAGGTGTTTCATGGTGAAACCGATGACAATGTATGCGCAGGTATAGGCGTTTCACCGTGTATTGCCTCAACCGACACCGAAATCCTAAAAGGCCTGGAATGGGTTTATCAGAAGCGCACCAGTTATACAATTGCTGCCGTAAACCTCAGTTTGGGCGGTGGTCACTTCGCCGGTTACTGCGACGCTGAATTCCCCTATTATTATGATATGTTCGCTCAACTGCGTGCGGCGGGCATCGCGGTGATCGCCGGTACGGGCAATGAACGCGCAACCGACTCGATTTACGCGCCCGCCTGTATTTCCAATGCCATCAGCGTGGGGGCAACCGGGGACACCAACGACAATATCTGGGATGATTCGTTCCCACCGTTCGCTTACAGTGGCTCCAACAGCGTGGGCATTCTGGATTTGCTCGCCCCCGGCGAAAATATCACCTCTTCGATACCGGGCGGCGTTTATGAGGAACATGATGGCACGTCGATGGCGACACCGCATGTGACCGGTGCGTTTGCTATATTGCGCAGCGCCAAACCCACTGCAACTGTCGATCAGATTTTGACCGCGTTGCAAGATACCGGTGTCCCCGTGACCGACCCGGAAAATGGCGTCATTGCGCCCCGTATCCAGGTGGACGCAGCGGCGACAGAATTGGTGGGTAACAACGTGCCGATAGTCGGCAAAATTTTCATCAACGAAATCCGTGTGGAAAGTAACCAGGCGGTGGAATTGTTCAACGCCGGAACGTCATCCGTCACCATGACGGGGTGGAAATTTATCCCCTATGCGGGCAATGGCAACGCCGAAACGACGTTTACCTTCCCAACCTTTACCTTAAATGCCGGAAGCTACGTCATCCTCAATCGAGGCACAGGCAGCAATACCGCAACCAATCTTTATTTAGGCAGCTACTCAACAGCCTGGGCCAGCAACGGCAGCGGTGCGGCACTGCTCAAAAGCCATAATGTCGGCATTGATTTCGTCCGTTGGGGCACTTCGACACTGATGCCACCGGGAGGCACAAGCTGGACAGGTCAAAATCAGAATGGCCCTCCGTCAGGTAAAAACCTGGGACGTGATCCGCTCACCGGCGACACCGACGACGGTGGCGATTGGAGCGCTCAGGCGCAGACTTTAGGCAGCCTGAATCAGCCTACGCGCCCAGCCAACGACAATTTTGCCAACAATACGCTGGTTCCTGGCTTGCCCTTTAGCACGACTCTCGCAACCTTCACCGCGACCCTTCAGGGCGGTGAGCCGAAACCAACATGCAGTGCGGATATTGGCCGGACGGTCTGGTATCGCTATACCCAGGCGACAACCGCGCTGGTCGGATTCGATACCGTTGGCTCAGATTTTGACACTTCAATGGCGGTGTATACCGGTACTTGGGGCGCACTGTCTGAAGTGGGGTGCAGCGAAGATATTACACTTGGAACCTTCCCCCAATCCAAAGTAGTGCTCACGGCTAACGCGGGCGTGACCTATTACATTCAGGTGGGCGGTTATAACGCAATTGGCGGTCACCTGGAGTTCAATGTTGATATACCGGCCTTGAACGACGATTTCAGCGGTGCGGTGGTAATTAGCTCACTGCCCTACACCAAGATACAGGATACTTCCACCAGTACCGACTCGCCCGATGATCCCGGTTCGATATGCAATTATGGTTATCCGCTGCCCAACACGGTATGGTTCCGCTATACCGCACCTGCGTCCGAAACCATTCGTTTTGAGACCACCAATTCGGATTATGACACCATGTTATCGGTGTGGACGGGCACACAGGGACACCTGACCGAAGTCGATTGCAGCGACGACCAAGACATCTTTGGCTTTGATGTAACCTCGCTGGTCGAAGTGCCAGTGAGCGCCGGAGTTACGTACTACATCATGATTGGTAGTGCAAGTGGGCCGAGTGGAAACCTGATCTTTAAAGCCAAATCCCTGACACCGCCACCGCCAGGATTGAACCCTCCTGTTCTCGATGGGCCGGATGATGGGGCATCGGTGAACACGCTCACGCCGAAATTCAGTTGGGATTTAGCGTTCAATGCCACCAGTTATGAGATCCAAATTGGGACGACGCCGACACTCACCAGCGATCCTATCCCTGTAATCGGGAAAAGCTATACACCGCTAACCCCATTGTTGACGACCACTTACTATTGGCGGGTGCGTTCGCTGGGGACGGGCGGCGCAATTTCCGCCTGGACGGCCCCGACCCGCTCGGTGATTATCGCCTCGGCAGCCAACGCTGCCCCGGTTCAGAATTTTGATCGTGCGCTGCCGGTTCGCCTTACCTGGTCGCCCATCAATTGGGCGGTTCAATATGAAGTGCAGGTTGATACCGAAAAAACGTTTGCCAACCCGCGTCTCTATGATTTGATCGTATCTGGCACAACGTTGTTCTACCAATTTAACGCCTTCAACAATGGAACCTATTATTGGCGGGTGCGCGCCCTCGATTCGCATGGCAATGGGACATGGGGCACGCCGCAAACCTTCATCGTCAACACCGGTTAAGATATAGACTCATCCTAATTCCCCTCCCCGTACATGGCTGAGGGGAAGACACCTTTTAAATCCTCGCTCAGTGTTCAGGGGTGAGGGTTTTCGATGCGACTCAGGTGAACGATAGGCTTACGTTGAAGGGCATCCCGGCGGAAGCATTTGAGTATCGGTTGGGCAACCGCAGCGCGTTGGATTGGGTCATCGGCCAGTATCAGCTCAAGACTGATTTGTGGCGGAAAATTGAGTCTGCCAGCGCCACAAGCACGCCTGCTATGTACCGATCAAAAGCTGCTTATTCAGTATTGCAGAGTTTAGCGGTCAAAGGTGAAACATTTGTTTGAACATTCGGTTCGAGTTTGATAGGTGGGTCGTTGGAAAATAGTTAACCCTTAATCCCGCGCCCAAACACGAATCATCCCGCCGGATAGTTCTACAAATTTACTGCCGTCGAGCGACCACACAAGCGGCAAACCATCCAATGTCATCACCTGCTGGTTAGTTGTAGTATCCCAAAGAGCGGATAAATAAATATAGTGGTACACATCAAAAACCGGATTTTCCCCTAAAACAACATAGCGGCTATCAACACTCCACAATCTATATTGTTTATCCGAGGCGTTCAAAATTTGTCGCCCATCTTCCAGGTCAAAAACCTCGACGTGCCAGTCGTCTTGATTGATGCCGCGCGTCGCAATTTTCTGGCTATTAGGACTCCATACAACCCCACCAACATTTGGAACTGTCAGCAGCAATTGTGCAGCATGATCTCGAATTTGCCAGATACGGGTAGTTGTGTCATCAGAGACGGCCACCTTGCTACCATTGGGACTCCAATTACCGCCATTTGAATGAGGTGCTGTCAGGAGAAGCTGTTTTGATTGTTCAAAAATGTCCCATATCCAGGTCGTCTGACCATCGGTGACAGCCAATGACCGTCCATCCGAACTCCAGGATAAAGTTGGAGCTGTTTTGAAGGCTCCCAACACCATTTCAACGGGTACGTCACTGATATTATAGGTTTTGTTCGCGGGTGGGTTCAGACGGTCAAAGATCGTCCGTATCGTGATTGTGCAGTTCGATCCATAGTAGATGCATCGGGTGGCGACAAATCTGAGTCGTTGGCTGGTTTTATCCCAGTTATACTGAGCAAGCCCATCATAATAGATTCGATCTACCAGCATTTCTCCGGTCTGAGTGTCATATAACCGAATGGCTTGTCCTCCGTGTGTGGCGTAGTTATAGTCGAGTAACAAAATTTGTTGGTCGGGACTCCAAATGATGGTTGGATAAGGCGCGTAACCATAGCCAATTTCAACTTTGATAGTTGACTCAGTATTTGTGGCTGCATCCCATACAACAATCGAATTATCCCCTTCATTGCCAACCAGGAGTTGTTTTCCATCAGGACTCCATGTCGCTGAGGCGAGTCCCGTAAATCCTCTTATGGTGTGGACACGTTCACCCGTTTCGCTATCCCAGATATAAATAATGTTTCGATCATCTTTACCGTTCCAAAAAGTAGTAGAGCCACCATAACTGTTTTGAGTCGCGAGAAGATTTCCCCCAGGCTGCCATAAAAGTGTATTCGCCTTGTTGAGATGTCCAGTGAGGGTGGCTGTTATTTGCCCGGTTTGCAAATTCAATAAACGGATTTTGCCAATGCTGTCGGGTAGGGCTGCTATCTGCCCATTTGAGCTTAAATTGTAACCGTCAGCTAGTTGGACATGACTGTCCAACTTCTTAAGAAGCTCACCCCGCACCGCATCCCATAAAATGAATTGGCCTTTGTCATCCCAACTTACTAATTTGGTGCTGTCCGGTGACCAGATGACGGTTCGTGTGCCAAACCCGTCAATATGTCCCTTTAAATCATGGGTTGTTGTTCCAGTCATCCCGTCAAGGATGGAAATGTCAGCGACACCCGTAGCTGTAACTGCCATAAATCGGCTGTCAGGACTCCACAACAAGAAAAATTCAGCACCCATACGGGCTGTTTTTTCGAAGGTGATTGCATCATATAAACCATTGTTCAAAGCGAATTTCTGTCCATCCGGGCTGAACCAGACATTAAAGAGTTGGCTGGTCTGGAATACCTTTATCACTTTCCCGGTCAAGACATCACAGAGTTGCAAAGCGACTGAATCATTCGAGGGATAAAAACGGATAATATGAGCGCTTTCGGGTGTCCAAACGACAGCCCCGTATACTTGTTCTTCTCCGTAGTTCTGTTGTGTTTCCTGCGCGGGGATGTCCATCAACCTTTCGCCGCTGTCAGCATCCCAAATCTGGACGCGGTTATCGGTAGGGTCGTTGCTGAGGATTTTGCGGCTGTCGGGACTCCACTGCGGATAGCCGGATAAAGTGGACGCGATATGAACGGCGGTCGCATCATCGCCTAATTTCCAAATGGAGATATTGTTGTCTGCGTTGACCGCCATGATTTTGTGGCTGTCGGGACTCCATCTGAAATAACTCGGCGGATTTTCCACATATTCGGCGGGAAAATCGACAGGTTGAAAATGGGCGTCCAATAAAACCGGTTTTTCGTTCACGCTGCCCAGCAGCCAGCGTCCGTCCGGGCTAAAGGCCGGTTTTTGAAAACTGTCAGGCAGGGTCACGGATTCAAACGTATTTGCGTCAAAAAGTTGAGCCGCGTCGCTGTCATCCGCGCCGATGAGCCAGCGTCCATCGGGGCTGAAGGTGGCGCTGTGGAGCGAGTCAAAATGGGTGATGTCCGATAAATCATCGCCGGAATACAACCATGCGCC
>JBDTNB010000208.1:0-10426 GCA_039933955.1 Chloroflexota bacterium | reverse complement strand
CTGGTCATTTCTAATCACGATAAAAAATGCAGTATACGCTCTCAATGTATGAGTCTTCGTATGTGTCCCCTCAGAAAGACTGTTCTAGGCTTTGCTTCATTGGTATCCTGAGCGGCATTATGCGATTCTGAGCTTTGCTCACAACAAGGTCAACATGAAAGCAGAAACCTTAGCGCGGGTGTATGCGTTTATTTGTCAGTGGATAAATGAGCATCACACATCGCCGTCGCTGCAAGAGATTGCCGATGGGGTAGGGGTGTCCAAAACGACGGCTTCAACTTCGATTGAGTTTTTAGAGGCACAGGTAAAGTCAGACATCAACTGCGATGAATAGGATGGCGCAATACCTCCCCGCATTGTTGGGGTAGGATTATCCTAATGCTTTATAAATAGCTTCTAAAATCTCGTCCGTAAAGTGAGTTTCTTTTTGCAAGAAGCTGTGTGCGCCTGCTTCTAAAATAGCTGCTTTATCGGCTGTTGAGGTCAATGCAGTCAAAGCGATGATTTTAACCTGCGGGTATTTCTGGTGAATGATTCTGGTTGCGGTGATGCCGTCCATGACCGGCATTAGCATGTCCATCAGTACAACATCCGGCAATAGCTTGCCCACCATTTCTATGCCCTCAGAGCCATTGGCGGCCTGTCCAACAATTTCAATACCAACACTATCCTCAAGCGCAATTACAAGGCTTGCGGCCACCATTTCATGGTCATCGACAATCATCACTCGAATCATTCGAGCAGATGCCCTTTGTACAACCTTAATTAGATAGTCTGTGAGTATATCGCTTTTTGAAATTTTATCTATGACCGCGTTCCATCTACTGCTTCCCAAATAGCCGAAGCGAGTGTTTCTATTGAAATATTCTTTCTGAGCAATCGGAATGCCCCCGCATCGACAGCTTCCTGTTGGCGTTCGGGTGAAAAGGAACTGGTCAAAACGATAATACGGGCGAGGGGGAAATTATGGAGAATAACGCTGGTCGCCGTTATTCCGTCCATCACGGGCATCCTCAAATCCATCAGGACAATATCGGGTTGAAGTTGTTCAAATAAATCAACGGCTTCCTGCCCATTGGATGCTTCACCGACCAAAATCATGTCATCATAATTTTCCAGAAAGACCGCCAATCCTATACGGAGGATTTTGTGGTCATCGACGACTAGAACACGGATTGGATGCGCTTCAGACATAGTTTTAAGTCCGCAAATGGCTATTTAAAATCATGTTAAGAAGTGAGTGTAAATATCATATTTAATTTTGGTTTACATTTTTGAAATATGGAAAGAGTACATTTTGTAGAGGGTTGATGAAGAAAGTGCCATGTCTACCGCTCCGCATGGGAAAGACTTCCTTCAGCAGCAGCGCCAGATCGTCGGCACAATCCTCATAACTGTTATGAATTTGGGTCTCGCTAAATATGTCTTTTGTTTACGGACTTTTTTTAGTAACAGGATTGATGGGATGCTTCAGTGTTAAGGTGGATATAATTAACCTATGGACTTTAATTCGAATAATCAGCAGACTGTTGGAAAGATTGGCGTTAAGAGGCCACCACGTACCTGGCCCTGTATTGGGGAGAACGCTTGAAGCAAAAGGTAGATCGGCGATTACAAGTGGAGGCAACATTGCGCGAAAGCGAAACTCGTTTTCGCACTCTGGTTGAGCAATCGCCCTTTAGCACCCAGATTTTCAGACCGGATGGCAGTGTCATTACGGTGAATAAAGCCTTTTGTACCTTGTGGGGCGCGAGTCCAGCCGAGGCCCAATACATTATTGATAACTACAACATTTTGAAAGATGAGCAGCTTGAAATTTCCGGGTTGATGTCTTTCATTAAGCAAGGCTTCACCGATTGCTTTACTGAGATACCTGTTATTGAGTATAACCCTCAGAAGACCGAGGTGGTCAAACACACGGGCTTGACTACCAAATGGGTTGTTGGCTATATCTGGCCCGTTAAGGATAAACAAGGCCGGGTGGAGCAAGTTGTTCTCACACACCAGGACGTTACTGAGCGCAAGCAGATAGAGGCGCAGCAGCTCGAATTAGCACGAACACGCGCCCGTGCTGACTTGCTCAACGAGTTACTGAACACGCTTGCACATGATCTGAAAACACCTCTGTCCATCATTAATACCAGTTTATATTTACTCGAAAAAACCGCTGATCCTGCTTATCAGAAGCAAAAGATCGACACAATACGGGAGCAATCTCAACGCCTGAATCAGATGATTCAAAATATTTTGACCGTGTCTTACTTGGATATGGGTCTTGATTCCAGTATGAGGGTTCTTGATCTCAACATAATTGCTACTCAGATTGGAGAAGAATTTAGTGACAGCGCCGAGGATAGTTCGATAACCATCGAATTCGATCTGGAGCGCACCCTCCCACCGGTACACGCCAATGAAATCGAATTTCGTCGTGTCCTGGTTAATCTGCTTGAGAATGCCCTGCACTACACGCCCTCCGGCGGGCGCATCACGCTTCACACCTTTAGTCAATCCAATGAAGTGGGCGTGGAGATACGCGACACCGGCATCGGCATTGAGGCAAGCGATTTGCCCCACATCTTCGATCATTTCTATCGGGCTGATAAAGCCAGGACAACCCATCGTGGCGGTACAGGTTTAGGGCTGGCAATTGTAAAGAAAATTATCGAGCGGCATCAAGGGCGGATTGAAGTTGAGAGCATACCAGGACAGGGGAGTAGCTTCTGGATTTGGTTACCGATGTTTCAGGAAACCATGACTGATTGAAAAAGCATCACGCTTGGTTCAGCTAACGATCTTTTCTTAAATCAAAATAATGGAGTTACAAAAGAAGGGATTGAATAAGCAGCGACCACAAAATCGCTAAAGTATGTGAGTGAAGTAAAATTGTTTAGTTGGTTGGTTCGCTTTAGAGAGTAATTTTGCTTGCTGGCAGGGTCACAGTAAAGGTGGTTCCAACGCCTTCTGTGCTTATTACGCTGACTGTACCGCCGTGGGCTTCCGCTGCCCGTTTGACGATGGATAATCCTAATCCTGTACCGGGCCGCGCCCCCACATTTTTGGCACGCCGAAAGTCCTGAAATAAATACTGTTGATCTTCTGCTGGAATACCGATGCCATTGTCTTTGATACAGATCATCACCTCATTGGAGGCGCAGACGACATCCAATTTCACCGAACTTCCAGACGGAGAATACTTGACTGCATTGGTCAACAAATTGGTTATGATCTGTCGCAGCAGTTGTTCATCCAAATCATACACATTTCGGGCATTACTTTGTGTAAAAATGATGTGATGATTGATTCCTGCGGTTAACTCGACCTCCTCAATAATAGTCGAGCAAACCTCAATTAAGTTCACAGGAGAACGATGGCAGATGAGGCCAACTGTCTCGGCCCGACTGATGGTCAGTACATCTTCGATGAGTCTTGCTGCCTGATTCACCTGCTGCTCAATTTTGTCTAAATGCATTTGTCTTTTCTCATCATCCAGATGGATGTCGTAATATTTGAGCAGTTGAGCCGACGACTGGATGACCGCCAAAGGGGTGCGGAATTCGTGCGAGATGGTGGCAATAATCCGCGATTTAAGTTCCCCCAATTCGGTTTCTTGTTTTAACGCCCGACTGATATTCTCTTCCGCCCGTTTGCGCTCCACAATCTTGGCAAGTAGGGAACAGAACACAGCAGCAATATCCTGCTGAATTTCATCAACCGGTTTGCAGGTAATGTTGGCGTCGTTAAATAAAAATATGCGTGATCCATCAGCAGCATGGATGGGTGTAATGGCAATCCAACCCGCACCAACCGCTACGGTTCCCTGCCCATTCCACTCGGTATGCGTGTCTTCATAGGTAATCCATTGGGCGTCTTCTGGTTTTAAGCGCTCAAATCGTCGTTGCCATTTGTCATCGACGGGAATACAAAGGCCATGTTCGTCCGTCGTGCGGCCCTGATTATCGGTTCCATAAGTTCCCTGGAGAAAACCATCGCGTTCGATAAAGATGGCACAGCGTTCCAAACCTAGTTTGCTGCGAGCGGCCTCTACCGCATAGCGTAAGGTTGTATCAACATCAGGATAAGACATTAGCTCATTTGCCACCGCTAAAACGGTTCGTAGTCCAGCGGACATGGTGCGCTGCCGTTCTTCAGCCTGTCGCCGCCGGCTAATATCGCGAATACTGGCGACCACATTGGGATATTCAGCGTCCTGCCTCACAAAAGCAGCCAACGAGACATCAGCCATAAAAGTCGTTCCATCCTGTCGTTGTAACATCACTTCCGTTTGGGCTGCTTGTTTGGTCGCCATGACGGTTCGCACCAGGTTCAGAAACTCATCTTTAGCTTCCGGCTGAAGGAGCGAAGCAATAGGGTGACGAAATACGCCGTCCGCTTCATATCCAAAGAGTCGTAAAAAGGCTGGATTGGTTTGTTCAATACCGCTGATAGGATTGAACAGTACAATCGCGTCAAAACTGTTGTTCAGCACCGTCTCAGCCCGCTCTTTGGCAGCGACGAGTTCAGCGGTTCGATCCGCAACATACTGCTCTAAGCTGGTTGTCTGCCCGCCTACGGCTTCAAATAATTGGGCATTGTGAATCGCGACGGCTGCTTGATCGGCCAACAAGCGTAAGATACGGATTTCGGCTTCCTCAAAGGGATGGGGATCGTGAAAAGCGACATTCATAACCCCATACACCTGATTTCGGATGGATAAAGGCAGCGCAGCAATCGCGCCGCACCCCTGCCATTCCTGATAAAGCGGATTCAGATTCACGTCGGGAATGATGAGTGGTTCACCAGAGCGCGCAACGGTATAGCTTTCACCATTTAAGCGCGGTTCACGATGGGGACGCGGCTGTTGTTGACCTTGCCACACAGCAGCGCCGAAGGTTAGCAGGTTGTCCTCATATAAAAATATATGCACGTCCTCAGCACGAACCAGCGCTAAAACGTTTTGGATAATTGTTTCGAGGATCGGTTTAAGTTCCAGTTGGGACGTAATCTGCAAACTAGCCTGCTGCAACGCCTCGATCTCATCATTGCGCCGCTGGAGCGCCTGTTCGATGCGATCTCGTTCTTGCTGTTGCTGTCGGAGACGGTTGTTTATCTCAAGGAGTTTGGCTGCTCCCAAACCGATGACCAGAAGCGCACTTATCCCAGGTATCCCTCCATACGAAGTCAGAACATCTCGGATCGAATAACCGGTTATGAGAAACAACCATACATTGAGCGCAAGATGCAGCATCCATACAATCAGCACAGCTCTATACCAGAAGAGGTAGGCGGCTGTGAGGATTGAAAGCATATTGATTACCCCGGTTCCTATGCCTGATACTGGGTACACAAGCATTGAAAAGCAGCTAGAGAAGGCGGTAATCAAACTTAAAAGGATAAGTTTGCGGTTCCGGTGTGAAATGTGGGAGGCCATGAGATGGCAAGTCCAGTGCAGCTTCGAGCGCAGTATTGTCTACAACTTATATTGTATGACGCTGAGACTGCCTGTCCTCACAAAGATATGCGAATTTTCTGTGAACTACGGTTCCCATGTTCTTATAGCTAATAATGTGATCTAAGTCGGATAAACCAACTGCTTTCTTTAATAAGTACCTCCGAGGTCAAGAAGAAAATGTGCAATATCTGACCACCGAATACGTGGATAGTGTTGAGGCTCAGCTCAAGCTCGGTCTAGTGTGGGGATCGTATGCAGCGCAATAAAGGCTCATTTGCATAGCCTATTATTGGAGAAGATCGAGATCAGGAAACAGCTTACTGTCATTGATTTGGGTGTGATTGAGTTCCGCTAATTTCTTGTCTATCTCTTTGGCTTTGGCGAGTAATTGCTCAACATACTGCTCCCACCGTCCAGGCCGCATAAATTGCTCGGCAATATACTCGGTTTCTGAGAGGCGATAAGCGGAATACACAACGGTTTGGTTCTTCATGTCCTCTACAGGTAATTGAAACAACTGCTGCTGATTTGGCGGCCCTTCTTCTTGGAAATTCAGGGTGATAAAAATGCGCTCAAACAGGTGATTTTCCCGATCAAAAAGCCCGATAACCGTGACCTTGTTATCCCGATAGATTTTTATGAGTCGCGTCATATTATAAACCTCAAATTCGCCCCACGTCGCTAAAATAATCTTGGCATTATTAAACATTTCGTTGGACATGGACTTCCCCCAGGTCTTCATAATTTGTCATTTATTCCTTGACTTAGGTTGCGTATAGACCTAATGTGGAGTAAGTTTACCCAACATTCTAATTCCCCATTACAGTCAAGTGCTTACATAACTTTAGGCCACAATATAGGTATTCAGGAGCATGTCAGAACCGCAAAAAATCAAGGTATTAATTGCTGATGACCATCTCAGTGTTCGCTTAGGACTGAAGATTTTCTTGGAAACGAACGACGATATGGTGATAGTTGGCGAGGCAGCGAACGGTCAGCAAACCATTGCTCTATGTGAAGCACTTAGGCCAGATGTGGTATTGATGGATGTAAAGATGCCAATCATGGACGGCATTACGGCCACCGCGATTATCACTCATCAACATCCAGAGATAGGTGTCGTGATCCTCACCAATTCCGTGCCGCTAGAGGTGGCGCAGGCAGCCTATCAAGCAGGGGCGAAAGCCGTCCTTCAAAAAACAACCCCGCCTTTTGAGATACGAGAAACGATCCTTCTGGCAATTCGATAGCCGAATTATTCCTCGCCCCCTTTGCATAGTCTATTTTCCGCTCAAATTTATGCGGTTAGCTTCGACAAAATTTCTTGTGCATGGTTGACGATCAAGGAGATATGCCCCTCGTTTGGATAATACATAGCTTTGCACTGAGGGATGCTTGCGGCTACTTCTCGCGCCGTTGCAACGGGGATGCTTGTATCGAGTTCGCCGTGCCAGAGGTAGACAGCGGGCAACGTAATCTCTTTGCGGTTGAAGCCCCAGGAATGCCCTAGTAACGTGCCATCATAGGCCGCTCCTTTTGCTCCCTGGCGTGTGGCTTCCACGAGTGAAGCGGCCATCAGTTCCTTGATGCCCGGTTGTTGGAAACTTTTTCGGTCTGGTTCTCCCCACCGTTCGGCAAATCGCGCCAACGTCTTTTCCGCGCGTTCTTGGTCTTGAAAGAACCGTCTCGTTAAGGGCAGCACCAGCCAGGGTAGCCATTGGGAGAGAAAGGCGAGAAAGAGGCTCACGTCTCCCACCCCGGAGACCACGCCGCAGGCAAGCAGACGGTTAGGAATTCTGTAGGCGCACGAGAGCGCATATGGGCTGCCACCGGAGAACCCTGCTACTGAAAAGCGGTCAATCTGTAAGGTGTCGGCCAACTGAACTACGTCAACAGGCCAATCCAAAAAACGACGACCTATTTTATAGCTAGACAGACCCATTCCTGGGCGGTCAACACCGATGAGCCGAATACCCATCTGCTCTGCTTGCGTTGCCCAAAACCGCGCTTCCAGGCGAGAACCGGGATGACCATGAAAGTAGAATAGGGCTTTTCCTTCCAAATTGCCGTATTCTGTATAGCCGAGTATTCTCCCGTCGTGAAGCGGGATTGTTTTATCAGTTATGTCCATAGCATCACCGCATGAAATTTCATCCCTTAAAAGAGCCGCGCCAGTAACCAGACGGCAAGAACCGCCAGCGCAATCCAGATTGCGCCGATAATCACCGCACCGACCCAACTGACCGGTTTACCCGCGCGCAGCACTTCCTCAGCTTTCGCCCGCGCGTCGATCATCACCTCTGACGGGATCAGGCGGACAGCAATCATCACACCGATTGGAATAAGCACCAGATCATCAAGATAGCCAAGAACGGGGATCGGATCGGGGATCAGATCAATGGGACTGAACGCATAAGCCACCACCAGCGCCGCAAATGCCTTGCCATACCAGGGCGTGCGCGGATCGCGGTACGCAAGATAGAGGGTATAAACCTCCCGCTTGATTATGCGGGCGCGTTCCTTCCACCGTTGGATTATAGTGGTCTTCTGATTGCTCACGTTTGTCACCTCCTATTCCTCTGCGCTACCGGTAGGGTCAATACCCTGTTGTGCATACACTTTCACTGCAAATTCTTGGTACGCCTCACGGCAACGCTCTAACTTATCAAGCGCGGACTGCCTCTGATTGCCACCTACAAAATCCCGTGCGGTTATCTTTCCGAGCCAAGTCTCCAACTTGTGAACATCGGTCTCCGCCTCTTCGAGTTCGGCAAATGTAAATTTTTCACCCGCTGTCTCTTTTTCAAGTTCAGCCAGGAGCGCATCACAACGTTCACAGAATTCCGTATATTCCTCGTCTCGCTGTACCCGAAAGCCAGCCAAAATACTTTCTTCGACTGATGGATTAATGGACACAACATCGAAGACATAACTCCCTGCACCCTGCTCCCGGATATAGATCATTTGGTTTTCAATAAACTGCTTATTTTCAGGTACAGAGGGCAGTACCCAAACACCATTTTGAAGCCCGAATGCCCCGGCTGCACGCATCCGCCGCCAAACGGTGACACGCAGCGTAGAAGGCGAGGCGGGAAGTTGAGGGAGAAATAGTAACCAGTTCATATGCTATACCATGAGTTCAGGATGCAGCACTTGTTGCATCCATATTAAATCCTAGTGGCCTAAAGTGCAACAAGTGTTGCATATGAAGTAAAAAGTGTTACCATTAAGGCGTGATAGGGAAGGTTTGGATAGAATTAGTACAAAATCCTATAATTTTTAAGTTATATAAAGTTGAGGGGAAGATGCTCTCACGACGGCAGCAGTGGTTCTTTTTCGCGCCTTTTTTTTTGCTTGTAGTGCTATTTATGATCTGGCCGGCCTTATATGGGCTGTTCACCAGCCTGACCAATTACGTTCCCTTTCAGAAAATCTCAGTGCATTTTGTGGGGTTTAGCAATTACATCCGCATCCTCTCTGACCGCGATTTCCGCAGGGCATTAGGCAATATCCTCGTGTTCACTTTTTTTGCGGTTTCAATTGAACTGCTGCTCGGTGTGCTTGCCGCCTATAGGCTCCGTAAAGCCTTTCGCGGGCGCAGTGTCATTCGTTTCATACTGTTGATTCCCTGGCTCATCAGTCCACTTGCCAATGGGATCATGTGGCGCTTTCTCCTCGGCCTTAGTCACGGCATTTCAACTTATGGCGCTGGAATGCTGCACCTATATGATTTTCCCTCGCTCTTAGGGCAAGGTCTGGCGCTCCCCACTATGATTGCGGTGGATATTTGGCGCAAAATGCCGCTGGTCATGTTCCTGGTGCTGCCCGGATTACAGTTCATTGCGCCTGCCTACTGGGATTTAGCAGACCTGGAGGGGATGAGTTTATGGGTGCGACTGCGCCACATTGTCTTTCCGCAAGTACGGCTGCTGCTGTTAACCATCATGCTGTTGTTGATTGGTGACACGCTGGCGACTGCCGAAAGTATTTTGATGGTGACAGGCGGTGGCCCCGGTTCAGAAACGATGACACCCGGTTTGTACAGTTATAATCATGCCGTGAATATTCATGATTGGCTTGGCGCGACCACATCCGCCTGGTTAATTGCTGCTATCGTATTGCTGGCTGGTAGCGTCTATCTCGCGATTGTTCGGCGGGAGCAAGCATGAATATCCGTCGATTGCGCAACCTGTCGTCTGAGAATCTGTTTCTGGCCCTGCTGCTGCTCTTTTGTCTCCTACCGCTGGCGTGGACGCTCCTGGCCTCGTTTGACATTGCGCCTAACAACAATCTTCATCCGCCTGTCTGGTCGCTTACACCCAGCTTGAACAATTATTCCGAAGTAGGGGTGACTGATCCTAATTTTATGCGATCCGTGTTGTCGAGTCTGGCACTCTCAACCTGTACAACACTGCTCACCACCTCGGTGGCTTTTCTCGCGGTCTATGGGCTTGTCCATTCCCGTTTTCGTGGTCGCGATCTCCTGGTTCAATGCTTTCTAATTCTTGCAAGTTTGCCGGTCATCTCCTATGTACTCCCGCTTCAGGATACCTTGCGTAATGTGCATCTTTTAGATACCTTTAGCGGTCTGGTCTTATCGGAGGCGGCTTTGTTTGCGCCGCTGGCAGCGTATGTATTATATGGCTACTTCAGCCAACTGTCGGCAGATATAGAAGATGCAGCCCGAATTGATGGCGCAGATATTTTTCATATTTTGCGCTGGGTGATTTTGCCCATCGCGGCTCCCGGTTTGGCGGCTACTGCCATCATCATTTTTGTATTGAGTTGGAATCATCTCCTGATGCCCCTCTTTTTGACAGGGCGTTTTAAAACAATCCCTACGCAGATGATCGACTCTTTATCCTATGAGCGCGAATTAGAATGGCCGACTGCCGCCGCTGCGATAATAGTTTCACTGCTGCCGATTGGGATATTCGTGGCCTTAGCGCATCGGTTGCTGGAACAATTTCGACTTAC
>JBDTNB010000207.1:0-10460 GCA_039933955.1 Chloroflexota bacterium | reverse complement strand
AACTGCGGCTGAAGAATCAGCATATTCCCCAGCGGTTTGTGGATGACTTACTGCGACTTGGTCCAACATTCATTAAGATCGGGCAGATTCTCAGCACACGACCGGACATCCTTCCGCAGGAATATGTTAAAGCGCTCGCTGTTTTACAAGAGCGTGTGCCACCCTTTGCCTTTGACGATGTAGTAAGCATAGTGCGGGAAACATTTGGTCTGGACATCAACCAAGTTTTCCAGTCATTTGAAGAACAACCTGTAGCTTCTGCGTCGTTGGCCCAGGTACATTTTGCGGTGCTAATTGATGGAACTGAAGTGGCTGTAAAAATCCAGCGTCCCCATATTCGAGAAATCGTCAATCAGGATATGGCGATCCTGGCGTGGATGCTGCAAGTGCTGCACCGATTGTTCCCGAAGCGCGTGGAACGATTGAATCTGGTAAATGGGTTTAACGAATTTAGACGTTATACCCTCCACGAACTTGACTTCTCGCTCGAAGGCAAAACGCTAGAGCAATTTCAAGAGAACTTCCGCGACTGGGATGACATCATTTTTCCAACGGTCTTCTGGAAATACACTGCGCCTAGAATCCTCACGATGTCGCGTGTATCGGGGCTGCGATTGAGTGAAGTATTAGACAGCTTCTCGGTTCAGGAACGAAAAAAACTCAACAAACGCATTATCGAGATGGAAATGAAAATGTTCATCTCCGATGGCTTTTTCCATGCCGATCTTCATCCTGGCAATATCTTCTTTCAGCAAGACGGCAAAATTGTCATTTTGGATGCGGGCATGTACGGCGAACTGACCGACAGCCAGCGAGATCGGTTTATGTTGTATATGCTGGGGGTGGCGCAAAAACAGACTCGCCGCGCCTTTTACCACTTGATCCGACAGTCCCAACGACTCAGTTGGGCAGACGAAGAAGCCTTCTATCGGCAGTTTAAGGCACTCGCTGACAAGTTTTATAGCAGTACGCTTTTGGAAATGAGTTTCGCGCGAGTGTATCTTAATTTCTTTCTGATCGGGGCCAAGTGTGGATTTGTCTTCCCAAGCGATTTGCTGCTGCACGCCAAAGCGATCACGACTGCGGAGGCACTCGCTTTCACGATGGTTCCTGATCTGAACTTCGTCGACGTGATTAAACCCATTATCGCGCGGGAATTCTTTCAGCGTGCCTTCGACTTTCCACGATTGCAGCAAAAAGTGCAGCAAATCTTGCCGGAACTCCTCCTCATGGGAGAGCTGCCCCCACAAGAAGTTCAAGAAGACTATCACGAAGAAGTGTCAGCTAACTTTTTGTGGACGACAGGCGTGAAAATACTGTCCACCAAGCTCAATGAATTCGAGCAATCTGCCGGATTGATGAAAGCAGTTGTGAATCCCTACGTGCGGAAGATTCTCGCGGATCAGTATACCGATGCTCAAGTGGATGAAATCCTCGCCCGTACCTGGCTCCGCTATCTCGATTTGGAACCTTCCATTCCTCATCAGAAGACCGTTGGTGCCCGATTTACAGTCCATGCCGCCGCTGCTATCATCGCTATACATGAGGTTTTGACAGCACTTGGTCAAACCAAAGAAAACGCTACTGCTCTTATCTATCAAATCGCCTGGGAGATCTATACCGTCATGGGCGATCTGCCCTGGTTTGCTGGCGGTGCATTTACTCAGGACGGCTTTCAACGCCTCAAGGTGGCGACAGATGCCTTTCGCTCATTTCCGTTTGGTTCCCCGGCTTATCTCTGGCAAGACGTGGATGCAGGCGAAGGGGTGGTCGGTTTTGATTGCTTACGTTGCCCAGTGGCTGAGTATATGGCGTCGCTTAACCAATCCGAGCTGTGTGTCCAGACTTTCTGCAACCTCGACTTTCCACTCGCGGAACAATGGGACGCAACATTGGAGCGCACGGGGACAATTGCCAGCGGCGCACCTCGCTGCGATTTTCGCTGGCGACATATGCCTCAAAATAAATTACCTGACAGGCTAATCTCGCCGGATGAGATCACGGTCACACGCGACAGTTAGTTAACACTCAGTTGTTGGGGAAATTCCGATTTAAATAAATCCGACAAAGAAAATGAGAGCCTGACGGTCAAGAGTCCAGTTTGTGAGATATCTACAAATATTGTGCTTCCAGCGACTTACGAAGCGCAACCAAAACACAGCCAAACGATCACTTCTGCCTGAGGAATAGCCCTAAAGCACTCAACCAAAGGGCAGCGACGACGAACAATATCCATTTGAAATCCGAATCGATTAGAAAGTTGATGATCACCATCAAACCAAGAGAGGATAATCCTGCGATTGCTACAACACTGAAAACACCTCGCTGTCGCTCACGAAGCGCAGTCTGTGCAACGTAACAGGTCAAGAGACCTGTTGTAAACACGTAGCCTCCCATGACCCAAAACACCTTATCTAACCAGTTGAGGAGACCAGGTGCTGTTGCTTGAAGCTGTTCAGAAGACAAACCGATATAGCGCATATCTTCTGGCAGCAGCCTAGTGCGAATAAGAGCAAAGTAGAGACCCATTCCTATCAGAATAATCCCGCAGACTGTAAGAAGGGTCGAAGCGTAAGGCTTAAGGTTCATGACGGTAATCCCCTGAGTGTTTGGCAAAGGGCACTCGATAAAGGCACGGAGCGTTTTTGAGTACCCTTGCTCAAATGCCTGTGGCAACCGATCTTCTATCCGATTAAGATGCCACTTTCTATTCCTTGCTTCGGCTACTGATGGGAATGCCCATTGGCGGAACAGGCGTGAGGTTCGACTTAATCAGAGGCGCTTTCCCGCCCGCCCCTTTAGGAATGGCGGCCACCCGCTGCACTGTAATCGGGGGTAAAATCACCCCTTGCTGGGTCAACGCCTGTCGAAATTGGCTCACAAGTGTATCGTCCTCAAACGATTCCCGGAGTCCGCTGAGAAGCAGTGTCAGTCCATCATCCCCTTGAATGACCTGCCAACCCGTCGTAGGCACTGTATCCATCACTTGATGAAAAACGTTGGGATGGACAGCAACTTCTCCACCCTTCACAGCAGGGAAATAAAGAGTATCCTCGGTACGTCCTTGAATGCCGTCAATCAAGGCGAACGGAAGTCCTGCCAGATAGGGTTCTGATGCGAGCTTCACACTGTCATGCAGTTCGTAGCGGATGAGTGGCTGCGTGCGATTGGACAGCGCAGTGAGCAGCACCTTGTCTCCATAGACGCCAGGCGGCACAGGTCGATTCTGTTCATCCACAATCTCGAAAATGATCAGGTCCTCAAACAGATACAGCCCTCGATGGTCATTGCGTTCCGCAGCTAATCCACCACTTTCGGTCGCAGCGTATTCATTGAACAGGATTTTGCCCCAGGCATCTTCTACCCGCCGCCGCGTTTCATCCGTCAGGACCTCTGAACTCGTGAAAATGACGGTGGGTTTAATCTGAAGCCGTCCAGTGTGCTGCTCTTCCGCTAAAATGCGCGCCATCGAAGCATAGGCGACCAGGACATTGGGTTGGAAGTCGTTGAGTTTCTGCACGATAGTTGGGAGTGCTTCCGCAGCCGCTAAACGCAGCGTTGAAACCCAGGGACTCTGAACCGTCAAGCCAACACGGAAAGACATGTGCAGAGAAACAGTAGAAGACACGACCGCCATTTTCCGCCGATGCAGCAGATCCACCTTGAGACCACCCCACTCCTGACCGCGCGCGAACGAGGCGATGACCGTTGCCCATTCAGCGCGATTGAACAGGAAAATGCCGGGCTGCCCGCTGCTGCCGGAAGTGGCCGTGATCCAATAACGATCAAGGTAGCGCTGATCGCTTTGCAGCGTAGTCATGTGCGCTCGAATGTCTTCCAGACGAATAGCACGATCCGTCACCAGATCATCGAAATGCTCCATCATCATGGTTTTTGTCAATATGGGGAGTTCACTTAAAGGACGGTTCATCAATCCCTGGTGAAACCGCTGATAAAATAGCGAGTGTTCATAGACATGCTCGCGGAGCTGACTCAATGCCTGAGTCTGGTATACCTCCAACTGCTCACGAGTCCACTGTTCGCGCTTTCGCAATTGCCGTAAAGTTGGCAACACGGTCAAAATCGTTGCAATACTCATCATGCACCTCCTGCCTCGAAAAGCGCAGCCTTGTAGCTGTGCCGGTTGTCGCTTGATGCAGCTACCATACCGATGATGAGATTATCAATCGGCATTTGGGGGCAAATCACTATCAGAATGCACTCAGGCTTCGACGCGATAGTTTCGCATTAAACCTAAATCTTCGTGTTCGAGATTATGACAGTGAAAGACGAACAACCCGGTCTCCAGACCAAAGCGCATGAGCAGTTTAACCTGTTCACCGGGCATCAAGAGTACCGTATCTTTCCAACCCTCATCCACATACCCTTCACTCAGGGATGCCCAACCCTCTCGGAAGGCATCGACAATGGTACGTTCCAAGACCTGAAATTGTACGCCATGAATATGCATGGGATGTGCCATTTGATCGCCGGTCAAAGTCTCAGCATTACCGCCTCCCATGTTCATCCCAGGCATGGATTCCGGTGTGGCAGTACCCATATTCATGCCTGACATCGGTTCGGGTGTGGCACTTCCCGTCCCGCCCATGTTCATCTCCAGAGGGTTGCCATCATTGACCACATTGATGAATTCCCAGACTTCAAGTGTGTTCGCCCGCACAACTTCATCATCAGCCACTGCATCCATTTCAAAACTACGACCATTCAGTGACCAGACCTCGTTAATCATCGCAATTTCAAATGTACGCGGCGCACCGGCATTGATAGCATCACTCAGTACGTTGCCTTGGATTGTCGAGAGGCGTTGGGGCAGGGTCAATACTTCGGTGGACTCTTGAACGATGTTGACCTTCAAGATAGTATATTCTTCGCCCTGTGGCAGCGTAGTTGTTTCTGGCATTTCCATGCCGCCCATCAGCGTCCCACCCATTTCCACACCAGCGAAGGGCAAGCTTTGTAAGCGCAGTTGACTGCCAACAGTACGTCCGTTGAAATCAACCCAGAGTTCAATACGCTCGCCGGGGCTGAGGGTGACATAAGGACGTTGAAGCGGAGCTTCCAGTAATCCACCATCGGTTCCAATAATGGTGAGGTGTGTGCCATCATCCCAACCCAGTTTGAGAATACGAAAGTTAGCGCCATTCAGCAGTCTCAGGCGATAAGCCCGTGTTTCGACGTTCAACTCAAACTCAGGTTTGCCGTTCACTAAAATGGTATCACCGAGGAAGCCCATCATTTCCGTCATCGTCCGGGTCATGCTGCCACCTGAGATATAGACCAGTTGGTTGTCAGCATCAAATGAGCGATCCTGAATCACCAGCGGAATATCATAATTTCCGTTCGGTAAGCCAGCGGCGGCATCTTCGTCATCACTGACGATGAACAATCCTGCCAGACCCTTGTAGACCTGCGTTGCAGTTGAACCATGGGGATGGGGATGATACCAGTAGGTGCCCGCACGATTGATGACCTGAAAATCGTAGGTGTAGGTTTCGCCGGGGGCGATGGCGAAACGAGGATGGGCATCCATCGCTTCGGGCAGCAGCAAGCCGTGCCAGTGAACAATCGACTGTTCAGTCAACTCGTTGACAAAATGGACGCGCACAGACTGCCCCTGTCGCACCCGGAAAATAGGTCCCAGATACGAATCAGGAATGATTTGTAAAGCGCCGGGATCGCCCTGAATTACCTCGCCCTGGTAGGACCAGACGGAAGTTGAGTTGCCCGGTAAAATCGAAACCTGACTCTCGACGGCGCGTAACGTCACTTCCAGATCAGGTGTCCCATTAGATTGAGCCAGTACGTTGCCAACGAGAGACAGTCCGGGTAATAGTCCACTGGCAGCTATACCCGCTGCACCGATGCCTGTCATCTTTAGAAATTCTCTACGCCTCAACAAGTTTGATTGTCTCATTTTTACCCACATACTCCTGCGATCAAATTTATCTTTTCTAGCCCTAACTTAAAACGATAATCACTTTTCGAGCCTGTGTGATGCGCCAAACAGCGGGTTGACAATGCTTTTGGTCTACGAGCATCCGTTACTTACCCCATCAGAGCTATATACCGTATCAGGCGAACGGAAAATACCCCGCTCGATGACGCTGTTACTCACTCGTCCGAAGCGGGATTCATGGCAGCTTAAAATGTATCGCCAGATTATCAGGGAGCATGAATAGTGGGTTGTGCGATTTTGTTCATGTAGAGCTGGGGATCTTTCTGAAACGCACCCTGACACACCGGACAGCAGAAATAGTGGGTTTCACCCTGATAGAACACGCTGCCATAAGCCTGTTTAGGTTCAATCAGCGCACTGCATACCGGATCGCGTACCAGGTGATCGGGCTGCTGCTGTTCTTCAGCGGGAAGATAAACTTGTAACGTTGTCCCCTGACCCACATCGCCATCAATTTTAATCCAACCATCCAGACTGGAAACGCGCTCTTGAATACCCAGCAAACCATAATGATTCTGAAATACCAGCTCTCCAAGGGTAGACGGTGGTTTGAAACCGTGCCCGTTGTCCCGCACGCGCAGCGCTGCTCCATTCGGATAGTATTCAACCGTGATATCAACCTGCGTGGCATGACTGTGACGACAAACATTGGTCAGTGCTTCTTGGGCTGCACGGAATAAGGCCAGCTCCCGCGCTTCTTCAAGGCGTCGCGGTACACCTTCAACACGCAGGTGAATCTGTAGATCATGGAGAGTGCCAATCTGCATTTTCAAGGCAGCGATTAATCCCAGTTCTTCCAACGCGGGTGGACGTAAACCCCCAATAAGGTTGCGTAAATGGGTCACGATTTCAACCGCCTGCTCACGCGCGAGTCGCAGCATTTGTGCCGCACGCTCTGGCTCCGACTTCATCCAGTTCGTCGCAAGATCAATACTCTGGGTCACGGCAATGGCAGACTGAATCGTATCGTCATGCAGTTCACGAGCGATACGTTTACGTTCATTTTCTTGCCCGTCTGCCAGGCGTTCAGCGTAGGCACGACTTTGCTCCTGTGCCCGTCTGACGTGACCCACCATCCCGGCCATCGCCCGATGCAAATTACCAATTTCAGGGATGCCACCACACTGGCACTCAAAAGCATCTAGCTTGCCCTGCGTTAACTGATCTGCCTGCAGCGACAACTGCCGAATCGGTTGCAGGACACGAAAGAAAAACCAGATGTTGCTGGCTAAAAAGAGCGCGCCTCCAATACAACATAGATCCAGAAAATTTCCATGCGTCATGAAACTGTGTCTCCATCCAGGGTTATGAATCCATGCTGAAGCGCTATGGCGACGGCTTCGGTTCGTGTGGTCACACCCAGTTTTTCGTAGATATTTTTCAGGTGTCCTTGCACAGTGCGATCTGAAATGAACAATGCAATACCGATTTCCTTATTCGTCTTCCCGTGACCGGCGCGGCGCAGCACTTCCAGTTCACGATCCGTCAGCCCTTCAATCTGGGCGGACATCCCGGCGATATGGTGGTTCGCTCTTGCCAGGGTCTCTGCGTTAAATGCCCTGCGTCCAAGCGCAACTTCCTGCAATGCCTTGAACAACTCCGACAGTTCCGCTGTTTTGAGGATGAAGCCATCTGCGCCCGCGTCCAGCAGGGCATGGACATAAGCGGGTTCATCGTAAGCGGTTAAAACGAGGATACGGATATCGCCTTCATCGTGCCGAATACGTCGGGTGGCTTCAATACCTGTCAGTTCAGGCAGATGGATATCCATAATAACGACATCGGGTTGCAGGTTGCGGGCTAGTTCCACCGCCTCGCGCCCGTTGGTCGCTTCGCCGATCACCTCAACTCCCATACTCTCCAGATAGAGCCGGGTTCCCTGACGCACCATTTTATGGTCTTCGGCTAACAATACACGCATTATCGCCCTGCTTTCTCTTCTTGTCTGGACGGGCACTCGACACTCCCGTAGGAGCAAAAAACACAGCAATCACCTGGCTTAGGTTTGAGGATTGCCCCGCAGTGAGTACAGCGGTAAAGAAATTGGCAGCGGTCAGTGGGCATCGTCTCTGCTTTGCTAAAATGACACTCAGGACAGGTGATTACCGATTGAAATTGCATTTCTTCTCCTTGTATAACCTATTATAAGGCGGTCTTATCTTCACCAAACACCGCCAAATGGCGCATATCAAGTTCAAGGACTGATGTTAAGCTCCAAATGAAAGTACATATCCGCAATCAAACAGGAGCTTTCTCAATGGAGACTAAAACGTTCAAAGTGCCCAATATGACCTGTAACGGCTGTGTCAGCACCGTTAAGGGTGAAATTGAACAACTTACAGGTGTGGTCAACGTGGATGTCAACAAGCCCGCACAACTCGTAACTGTCGAATGGCAGACTCCTGCTTCCTGGCAGTTGATCGAACAAGCACTGATTGGGATTGAATACCCGCCTGTACCAGCCGAATAATAAATAGGCGTAAGACATCCGCGTAAAACAAAAACATCCCGTCTTTAAGTGAAGACGGGTCATGTTTGTTTCTTTACATGAATAATGCATAAGAAGCGTTAAAGATTATTTTAAACCACACTTTGATTGCTTATGGGCAGGTGTCAGTTATGTTGTTCGGTCAGTCCGTGTCGATGGACTGGCAGCTATTTTGACCCAAATTCTGGTAGTCTATGGCACTATCCAGCTATTCATGTCCTTCATATAGTGTTCTCAAGTGCTCAATAAGGTAAAAGGGTAAATACATGAAGAATACAAATGTTGTTTTGGGGTCAAAAGTAGAAACGGATTCAGATATAGCTCCAGAACAAACAGATTTGCTTAAGCGGGGGCTGGCACAGATGCTCAAAGGGGGTGTCATTATGGACGTTGTGACACCAGATCAAGCCAAAATTGCTGAGGATGCTGGCGCTTGTGCGGTGATGGCGCTAGAACGGGTTCCTGCCGACATTCGCAAAGAGGGTGGCGTTGCCCGCATGAGTGATCCAGATATGATCGAGAGCATCATGCAAGCTGTCTCGATCCCGGTCATGGCAAAGTGCCGCATCGGTCATCTGGTTGAAGCGCAAATTTTGGAGGTACTTGGAGTAGATTACATCGATGAAAGCGAAGTGTTAACCCCGGCTGACGAAGTCCATCACGTCAACAAACATAAATTCAAAGTGCCATTTGTCTGTGGTTGCCGGAACTTAGGTGAGGCACTGCGCCGTATTGGTGAGGGGGCAGCCATGATCCGTACCAAAGGCGAAGCTGGTACGGGTGATGTAGTCGAAGCGGTGCGACACGCTCGACAGGTTCACGCAGAAATCCGTCGATTGACCAGTATGGACGAGGATGAATTGTTTGCTTACGCCAAAGAAATCAGTGCGCCCTATGCGCTAGTTTCAGAAACTGCCGTGTTAGGGCGACTACCCGTAGTGAACTTTGCGGCAGGTGGTGTGGCAACACCAGCGGATGCAGCACTCATGATGCAACTGGGTGTCGATGGCGTTTTTGTGGGCAGTGGTATTTTCAAAAGTGGCGATCCTGCCAAACGAGCAGCAGCCATTGTGAAGGCAACTACGCATTTCAATGATCCTCACATGCTGGTTGAAGCCAGCCGAAATCTTGGCGAAGCGATGGTTGGAATCAGCGTGAGTAGTTTGCCGGATAGCGAGCGTATGGCAGGGCGGGGCTGGTGAAACGTATCGGGGTATTGGCTCTACAGGGTGATTTTGCTGAGCATAAACGCGCGTTGGAACAGGCTGGTGCTCAGGCATTTGAAATACGTCTGCCGCGCCAGCTTGACGGGCTTGACGGGTTGATTATCCCCGGCGGCGAAAGCACCACCCTGCGTAAGCTGGCGGATGTGTATGAGTTGATGGAGCCACTACGCCATTTTGCCCAGGAACAGCCAACCTGGGGTACTTGCGCGGGAGCTATTTTGCTGGCGCGTGAAATCGTGGGGCAAACTCCGCATTTAGGAGTTATGGACATCACGGTACGACGGAACGCCTTTGGACGGCAAATCAACAGTTTTGTGACAAACCTGGAAGTTGAGGGTCAATGTTACTCCGCCGTTTTTATTCGTGCTCCATTAATTGTGTCCGTTGGGTCAGGTGTTGATGTGCTTGCTACCTTAGAAGATGGGCAAATCGTTGCAGCACAACAAGGTCACTTGCTGGCAACAGTTTTTCATCCTGAGTTAACTGATGATTTGCGCTTTCACCGCCGTTTCATTGAAATGACCGGGACGACTAGCGGTTAAGATGTGCTTAACCTGAAGCGGAGCAGATTCATAAATCTATTACAATAGAGAGATGCAGGCAATCCGCATCTCTCATGGACTTCTCAAATCTAGGCAGATATTTTGACAGTTGGCGAAACCCCAATCTGATCGTTGACACTCACCGAGTGATCAACAATTGTCATACGGGTATTTCTCAAGCGGAGACTGTTGCTGACAACGAAGACGGAAGAAAAAGCCATAGCCGC
>JBDTNB010000206.1:0-10480 GCA_039933955.1 Chloroflexota bacterium | reverse complement strand
ATTTGCTGCGACCCTGTTCGCGACCCTTCACGCCGTCGGTGTCCAGGGTTCCACGTACAATGTGGTAGCGGACGCCGGGGAGGTCTTTCACACGGCCACCACGTACCAGCACGACGCTGTGTTCCTGCAAGCTGTGGCCTTCACCGGGGATATACGCCGTAACTTCAATCGAATTGGAGAGACGGACGCGCGCGACCTTCCGCAAAGCCGAATTCGGCTTCTTGGGGGTCATCGTTTTAACCTGGGTGCAGACACCCCGTTTTTGCGGTGCGCCCTTACGGCGGCGAGTGCGCTTCTGGCTATACGCATTGAGCGTATATTGCAGCGCGGGGGCTTTGGTCTTTGTCTTCTTGGGCTTACGCCCCTTACGAACCAACTGATTGATGGTTGGCATATCCTACTCCAAATAAACGACTTTCCATTTTTCAGGCAAGCAAACGGGCGTACTGTATACAACCGAACGCCCGTAAATGTCTTACCAGGAAGGTGAGCAACCCTGCGGACAGGACGCTTTCACCCACATTCGTTCAATTCGGCAATCCATTGCCTCACCCTCGTGAGGTTGTCTGCCGGTCAGCGGATTGCCATAGTAACATCCCGCCGCGATGGTGTCAAGGGAGATTCGCACGCCTTATGATGCAACTTGTGGTAATGCATTTAATCAATCCGCACAAAGCCGGTGTGTCCTGAAAAGTAGAGCGTAACGGAACAGCGTGCAGTTTTTTAATGCTCATTCAAACCTCAAATTCACAAAGGATTGATTTCTTGCGCCGAATCCTTAATTATCCAGCTATTGACCAAATGTAATTAATCAATAGAAAATTATTATAGCGTAATTTGTCACATATCGAAATATATGGACAAGCTTTTATTATCGAGGAGTATCCCCTTCATGCCTCTCAATCGATCCAAAACCACTTTTATCCGCTGTATCTTTTTGGTCTGTGTCTTCCTGATAATCCTGACGTTATCGAATTCAATCTGGGCGCAGGATGAAATGCCCACTGATGCCACCGTCACCGACATTGCGCCGCTGGACGCACTGCCAACGGATATAACACCAACCGACACAGTTCCTACCGAACTTCCGCCGACGGATGCGCCCACTGTCGCACCGCCGACACTCGAAGTTGCCCCAACTGATGTCATCCCTACCCAACAGCCCACTACTGAAGTGGCAATCACTGAAGCACCAACCACCGAGGCAACGGCAGACCCGACGCTTGAATTATCACCCTCACCAACCGTCGAGATACTACCATCTGTATTCAATTTCAGCGCGGCGGCTTACGACGCCATACCGGGCCTGCCGCTGACCTTCCAATTCAGCGTATCGAATACCATCGGCACTGTCCGTATTGTCGTCGATGAAAGCACGACAGGCGGCAGCGTTGAAGTGGTTGCCACCGACGCCGTTGAAAGCGCTGCGCCCTTTAACACCAGTGCCTCCGTAACCTATCTGGCAGCAGCCACCTTCAGCGGCAGCGAAACACTAACTTTTACGGCGATTGATGCCTCTGGTAACAAAGCATCCGCCACCGTGCAGGTGAACGTCGCGCCTGCACCCACGCTGGAACCAACCCTCGTCCCAACCGCAGCAATCACTGCCACTCATGAATTGCTGATTGACTATAATCCTGCCGCTTCCGAACCAGCGATTCAGGCCATGTTGTCTGCCCTAAACGCTGTCGAAGTCAACCGCATCCCACAAATCGGCGCGATGCGGGTACTTGTCCCTGACGTGGTGAGCAGCCCAGTATCCGCAATGAGCGTGGTGACCAGTAGTGTTGCCGCTCACCCTGCCGGTGTATCGGCTGTTGAAGTCAACACCAACCGCCAATTAGCAGGTTTCTCACCCAACGATCCTGATGTACCGTTACAATGGGGTTTAGGCCCGACCACTAGCGGCGATCCGAATTATTTTCCAGTCGGCACATACGTCTACAATCCGTCATATATAGGCGGATGGGACATGAACGCCGCACGTGGCAAAAACATCATCGTCGCCGTAGTAGATACCGGGATTGATCTGCAACATCCCGAATTTGTCGGTCAATTGGTTCCCGGATGGGACTTCGTTGACGATGACAATATGCCTGACGACGATTTCAGCAACGGCGCTTTCCAGGGACATGGTACGCATGTGTCCGGTGTTATCGCCGCCAAAGCCAATAATGGGATGGGTATCGCCGGCATTGCTTATAACGCCAAAATTATGCCTATCCGCGTCTGCAATAGTTCGGGATGCTCGGTCTATTACATCGCTGCGGGCATTGTTCACGCAGTCGATCATGGAGCGCGGGTCATCAACATCAGCATTGCGGGATGCAGCGGCCCCTCTACCACCGAACAGGCGGCGATTAACTACGCCCTCTCACGCAATGTGGTCGTGGTCGTAGCTGCGGGGAATGGTGCATCATCGGGCTGCGCCGATCCCAGTGCTTATGCCTATCCAGCCTCTTATCCCGGTGTTATCAGCGTCGCCGCCCACGACATCAATGGGAACAGCGCTGGTAATGTTTACGGTTTTAACCACAATGATCGCATTTCGGTTTCCGCACCGGGCATTGATATTTTCAGCACTGTGCCGCTGGAAATGGGGTCTTACCAGGGTGGATGGAGCGGCACATCCATGGCCTCCCCGCACGTGGCTGGAATCGCTGCACTCATCATGAGCGCCAATGTCGCTACTACGCCAGCAGCGGTGCGTGAAGCACTTATCTGTGGAGCGATTGACAGCGGTGCGCCCGGAAAAGATGACTATTTCGGCTACGGCGTCGTTCAGGGTGATTATGGCATGAACTGGCGCTATAATGGGGGTAGCTGTCATATTCCCCAACCCAACGACAACTTCGAGAATGCCACGCCAATCACAGCGGTTCCTTTTACAGCGACCACCGCTGTGGATACCCGCAGCGTCACGACACAATCCACCGACCCGATGATTTGCGGCGCTTACCGCGAACAAACGCTGTGGTACAAATTCGTGCCGACTGTCTCGGATTATTATCAGGTGGTGGTAGGGGGTTCCATCTATTCTACTTATGCTATCTACCAGGGCAACCAGGGTGCATTGAACCAGCTTAACTGTGGCGACAGTGTTTCTAAAATGCTGGTTGGCCTGACGGCGGGGCAAACCTACTATATCGCTGCTGCGCCAGACATTGGTTTTGTGAACGATGAGGTGCAGCAAATCTGGGTGTGGCGTGCGATGAGCACCAACAACACCTTCAACGAAGAGAACTCGCCGTTTATTAATTACATTGGCGGCTGGTCGCGCGTCGCAAGGACAGGGGCATCGGGCGGTTTTGTGCAGCAAACGTCGGATTACAACGATATGGCTAATTTCGCCTTCCGGGGAACTGGATTTGAGTTGTACCGGACGATTGGGCCGACAATGGGCACGATTGAGGTCTACGTGGACGGCGGATTGCTGACGAGCATTTACAACCGGGCGGCTTATACCCAAGCCAACCAGTCCTATTATGTCGATGTGGGCGGCACAGCGGGAACCTGGCATCAAGTCGAAATACGGCGCGCTCAATTTGGGTCAGCGGGCGCAATCGAACTGGATCGCATCCGTACCTTTGACGCTTACAACGTGCCCACGGTAGCTATCACGGCGATCACCGATGACCGTGCCGGTGCAACCCGGTTCAGCTACACCGACGGGTTCTGGTCGCAGGTCTCCGTACCGGGTTCCAATCTCAATACGGTCACTCAAACCAGCGATGTGGGCGCAAAAGTCACCTTCCGCGCGACTGGCAGCACCATCACCATCTATCGCAATACCTACGCGACCTTTGGGGATATGGTTGTTTTCGTGGACGGCATTTACTATGGTCTGGTGAGCAACAGCGGCTCCTACGGACAGAAAGTGCCTTATGTGGTCAGCGGCCTGACACCGATCACCCATGTGGTTCAGATCGTCAACCAGGGTATCCTGCAATTCGATGCGGCGCAGGGCAGCACACCCGCGGTACTCCCGGTCACAACCAAGACCGATGATCGCAGTCTGAACATCACTTACGGCGGTCTGTGGACGAACGTGGTCTCGCCAGGAGCCTTAACCAACACCACCCGCTACACCTCTGATCTGGATGCCTCGGTCAGCTTTGACTTCACCGGCAATTACTTCTGCGTGGGTTATAAGCAGCAGCCCACAGGCGGGCAGTTAATTGTCTACATTGATGGCGCGGGTTATTCGTTCTTCGGCACGGATGGCCCCCTGGGTTATGCTTCGTACTGTACCAACAGCATCAGTATCCTACCTGACCAGCGGCACTCGGTTCGTCTGGCAGGTATGGCTGGCCCCTTCGAAATTGATTATATCCAGCCCATGCGGCAAGCGGTCATCACCCCGGCGATGGGTCTGGTTCAAGAGACCAACGCCGCCATTTATTACGATCCTTTCTGGGGGCCGTGGTACCTGGGCACAAGCGTACACTCCCTCGGTGGTTACGCGGCGCAAGGGGGCAGTATGCGTTATACCAGCTACGATAATGCCCGTCTCAGTTTCTATATCAATGGCACAGGTCTGATCCTGTATACCGCCATGGGGCCGTCGCAAGGCGAATGGGAAGTCTGGATTGATGGCCTACAGGTCGATATGCAGCAGTACGGATTCGCGACCTCAACCATTAACATGTACTCCTCGTCGCTGACCCGCTGGCGTCCACTGGCGTATGGCATTACCAACCTGCCAGCCGGGGTTCACCGGATTGAGTTGAGGGCCAGGATCGATCACGTGGTCGAGTGGGATGTCGATTTCGACGGCGTGCGCGTGTTCCCATAGCCTCTGCGAAGCAGTAAATTGTAAGGGCGCAGCAGCACTGCGCCCTTACTTCCCCATCCTTTACAACAACATCATTGACTTATTAGAATTTTTGTTCTACAATAAATACCCTTATGTCGCCAATCGGAGAAAATTTTATGCAGCGAGTAAAGCGGCAGCAGAGGGGTCAGGATTAGATCGGCGGAAAGTTCCCTCAATTGTCGTCGTCGCCCACCCTACCCGGCGACAACCAGCCGGAACGGTTGCCGGACACAATTTCCCTTATTGGCGGCGATACCCGCTCTCACGGACATATTCCGCCGGAAAATTGTCCGAAAATTACTCCCTTTCGGACACAGTTTTTCAGGTTTTGGATGTTTCCCTCATCCACCACCAAAGCCCCACTCGTTTTGGAAAACAGCCGAAACATCCAAAAAAATTCAGCCTTTTCAGCCTGCTTTTTTTGGATCATTTTTATGTTTCAGATTGTGTGGGATGATTTACACGCGGCAAAAGTGGGGGTTGTAAGAACCTCACCCCCACGCCTTCGGCAGCCTCTCCGTGTACAGAGAGGGGTATAAGAAGCAAGTATTGTGGTAAACAACCTGACAACCAATAGTCGAGTCATCAAAAGAACTCAGCAAGGTTGCGTTGTTAAGGGTCGACAAAAGGTTAATTATCTCAAGCATTGCCCTTTGTGTGGCGTGGGGACTCTCCTGTACAATGATACTCAGATGGCAATACCTCTGGAGTATCGTGTATGCGTTTGCGGATGTGCCTGTTAGCAGTGTTGTTGGGCGTGGTTATTTTGCGCCCCGCAGCGGCTCAGGAATGGTTGAGTTTTAGCGCGCCGGACTGCGATTATGGCGGCAATCTGAAAGCGATTGAGGCCATTGATGCGCTCACTGTGCGCTTCACTTTTTGCCAGCCCGACCCGGCCTTCCCTTATAAAGCGGCGTTTTCGGCTTTCGCCATCACGCCCTCGGAATATCTGCAATCCACCGGCGGCGGTGGTGATCTGATCCGCAAACCCATCGGAACCGGGCCGTACATGGTCGATCATTGGGACGCGGGCCAAGCACTCGTCCTCAAGGCCAACCCGCATTATTGGGGACTACCACCTTTCGATCCCAACCTGATCGTCCGTTGGAGTCCTGACCCGGCGGATCGCTTGGCCGCTTTAAAAGCCGGGGATGTGGACGGCATCGACAACCCCGCGCCGGAAGATTTCGCTGCCATCGCCGCCGATCCCAGCCTCGCGCTGTACGAACGGCCCAGCACCAACGTCTTTTACCTGGGCATCAACAACACGATTGCCCCGTTTGATAACCCCAAAGTGCGGCAGGCGCTGGCCTACGCCATCGACAAAGCCGGGATCGTCCACGATTTTTATCCCGAAGGCTCGGTGGCGGCGGAACAATTCATGCCCCCCTCGATCTTCGGTTACACGCCCGAAGTTCAGGACATGGCCTATAATCCGGATACGGCGAAACAGCTTTTGCAGGATTCCGGCGTCACGCTGCCCATTCAGGCCACGCTCAGTTATGCCAATGTGGTGCGCTCCTACCTGCCCAAGCCCACCGCCATCGCGGATCGGATTCAGGAAGAATTGGCCGCCGTCGGCATCGATGTTCAGCTTGACCTCGAAGAATGGACGCATTATCTGGACGCGGCGGAAGAAGGCAAACTCTCGCTGCATTTGCTCGGCTGGGGCGCGGATTATCCCGACGCCACCAATTTTCTGGATTATCATTTTGGCGCGGGCGCGAGTTCGCAGTTCGGCAATAAATTAACCGACATCACGGCTCCGCTCATGCAGGCTGCGCGCCTGGGCGATGTCGCCCAACGCTATCCGATTTATGTGCAGGCCAACACCGCCATCCGCGATCTTGTGCCGATGGTTCCCATCGCCCACGCGACCTCCGGCACAGCTTTCCGTGCCAGCGTGCGCGGCGCACACAGCAGCCCCCTCAGCAGCGAATATTTCGCCGTCATGGATGACGTGACCGATGATACGCTGATCTGGATGCAAAATGCTGAACCGTCTGGCCTGTACTGCCCGGACGAATCCGACGGGGAATCGCTGCGGATGTGTTTGCAAATCAGCGAATCGCTCCTCGCCTACGAAATCAGCGGCACGCGCGTCATGCCTTCGCTGGCGCGCGATTACGTCAGCAACGCCGATGCTACTCAATGGGTTTTCCATCTGCGCGAGGGTGTGCTCTTCCAGGACGGTTCGGCACTGGATGCTAATGATGTGGTCATGTCGTATGATGTCCAGTGGGATGCGGCTAATCCGCTGCATGTAGGCCGCACCGGGGATTTCACTTATTTCAGTGCCTTCTTCGGCGGCTTTCTGAACGCGAAGTAAATCTACCGTCTGGCTACTTTGAGCAGTATTTTTTCATAAGCGCTGGCGATCCCTTCAGCGTCGAAATACTGCTCGGCATAAGCCCGCCCGGATCGGCTGCACTGTTCGCGTAAATCAGGTTCATCCAACAGCCGCCGGATCGCATCGGTCATGCCATCCACATCAGCAAACGGCACGGCAAAACCGCCCCCGCTCTCCTGGATGATTTTGGCCGGAACATCTTCGGTGGCGGCGACAATTGGAGTTCCGCTCGCCATCGCTTCATACAGTTTGCCGGGGATCGTTCCGCGATACAGGTCATGATTGCGTAACGCCCAGAAAGTCACATCCGACGCGCACCAGGCCAGCGGCATTTCAGCATGGTCGATCCAGTTCACCCACTGCACATTGGTCAGGCTGCCACCCGCCAACTGCTGGCGCATCACATCGCCCTGGCTGCCGCCCCCGATAAACACGAAGCGCACATCGGGACGATCTGCAAAGCGTTTGGCAACCATCAGCATCGCCTCAAAATCATACTGGGTGGCGAATGTCCCCAGAAATGTGACCAACTTGCCGTCGCCCAGGTTATATTTTTCACGGAAGGCCCCTGTATCCTGCCCAGGGTGAAAACGCCCGATGTCCACACCGTAATAAATGACATGGGTCTTGTCGTTTGAGCCGATATAACGCTGAATCGCCGCCGCCCAACCGGGGCTGGCGCAGACAATCGCCGCCGCACGATGATAGGTTCTATCGACGACCCAGCGCGCCATTCGATAAATCGGATGGGTTTCGGTCACTGCGCCGACAGAAAGCAAATGATCCGGCCACAGGTCAGAAATATTCAGCACGATGGGCGTACGTTTCCACAAGCTCAACCAAACGCCCGCCAAACTGGTGAAGATCGGTTGGGCTTCGATGAAAATGACATCGGGTCGGGGAATCGCCAATCCGCGAATGGCTGCCGTAAACATAAACGACATCTGGCTGATGAGTTTTCGGCTGATACGCGGGCTGGGTGTTGCCCGCAGCCACGTTTGAACCACGCGGATACCGTCTCGATTTTCGACCACAACCGCTTTTCCCCGGTGGCTGTCAGCAATATGCCCCAGCGGATAATGCGGCATGGTTGTCAGGACGGTTATCGCATGACCGCGCGCATGAAGCTGTTTTGCCAATCGGGAGAGCAAGACCGAAGTCGCACCCTGATTGGGTTCAAAATAAGTGGTCACAAAGAGGATATGCATCAGGGAACCATCTCAGCTATAAAGCACGGTGCATTTGTATCGTACATGCGATTCGCTTCAGGCTTCAATGGAGATTTAGGCTCCATCGCTGGCCTGTTTGAGCGGTGGGAGGATGGTGCTGTAGTAATCTTCAAAAGGATGGGTGGTGTGCAGGCTGGAAAAGCGTTCGGCAAAACGCACCTTGATATTTGGACGCGACAAATCGAGGCGCATATCGTAAGCGTCCTCATTGTTGTTGCGATAATATTTGGGTTTGACCGTGATGGTCTGGAATTCATATTTGCGATAAAGATGCTGTGCCGAGGTGTTGCTCACGCGCACTTCCAGGACGACAAACCCGGCCTGAAGGGTGATCGAACGCTGCACCATCCCGGCAAGCAAAATCTCGCCCCAGCCGCGCCCACGATAATCCGGGTGGACGGCGATGGTGCTGATGTGCGCCTCGGCCATGATATTCCACAAGCCGCCGTAGCCGACGATGCCCCTGGTGTTATGGCGACCATTCAGGCGCGGCATCCAGCGCCGCCAACCGTGCGGACGCTCGGTTTCGTAATCTTTTTCCAGCACAACCATGTGGCTGTAATTGGCCTCGTTGATTTCGTAGGCATAAGAGCGTTCCGACCAGGGCAGATCGAACGAGAGGCGGTCAATCGCGATCACCTGCGGGATATCCTGCACATTCATATAACGCAGCGTGAGCTTCATGACGCAGGTGATGCAGACGGTTTTAAATCAATGGGGACGATTTTGGCGGCGGGGAAATCTGCCGACTTACCATTTTTAAGCTGCGACCAGGCTTCTTCCGCCAGAAAACCAGCGCGGCGCAAGCGATACGCCGCCGGGATCAACGTGACCGGGACATCCTTTTTTTGCGCGGCGGCCAGGGCATCCTGGCCTTCATCATCGATTTCGCCTGACAAGTAAGCTGTGCCATCAATACTGGAAAACAGCGACTCCCAGGTCATCAACTGCGCATCGCCCCGGCCACTCCAACGGCCTTTTTTCCATTGATAGCGCCCGATGGCGATGCGTCCACGCCCAATACCCAATGCGACGATCAAGCTGGCCTGATAATACGGCTGTCCGGCGGCGATGATGTCCAGCGACGTGACGCCAACCAACGGCAAACCGCGCGCGGCAGCCAATCCTTTGGCAAAGGCAATCCCGGCGCGGAGTTCGGCATAGGTTCCGGGGCCAGTCGAAACCGCCAAGCCGGAAAGCTGATTAATGGTCACATCGCAGCGTATAAGCAGTGATTTGACGGCAGGGGCAAGCTGTTCGGTAAGATTTTCGGAATGCGCCCAGGTCTGTTCGCCCAGCAGTTCACGTCCATTGTGAAGGGCAAGGCTCATGATTGGGGTGGCGGTGTCAATTGCTAATAACATAAGTCACCAGTTTCCAGCCGCCAGTTTCCAGTCTTTTTCCGGTATTTGCTCTGCTCAGATGAAAACATATTTATGTTAGGGATACCTCACAAAATGCACCTGTTCTGAGCATTAGCTTTTTCTGATGACTGGTAACTGGCAACTGGTAACTACTTATACTCCAAAAGTTGACTCACGGAACCGGGCGATGAGTTCTTCATAACGCTTGCCGGTGGCCTCAAATACAAAATTGCGGCGCGTGGGTTCCAGCACGCGCAGTTCGATCCACAAGCGGTTGGACGGCAGCACACTTTCCAGGCGTTCCGGCCATTCCAGGATGACCATGCCGCGCCCGCGCAAAATCCGATCTAATCCGATGGCGTCGGCGTCTTCCGGGTCTTCCAGGCGGTAACAATCCAGGTGATACAAATGCAGGCTGTCGGCATCGCGGCGGTGGTCATGCACCAGATTAAAGGTCGGGCTGGTGAGCGGCGTTTTTGCGCCCCATCCCCTGCCGATCCCTGCCGAAAAAACCGTTTTGCCCGCGCCCATATCGCCGGATAAACAGATTATATCCCCAACCTGAAGCAGCGAACCCAAACGCGCGCCAAGACGCTGCGTTTGCTCCGCACTGTGGCTGATAATATCGAGTTGTCCTTCTTTCAGGATTGGCACGACTGCTCCCGAAGTTCACCCATCCACTGTGCATTATACAACGCCGATGCCAACCCACAACAGGGCG
>JBDTNB010000205.1:0-10530 GCA_039933955.1 Chloroflexota bacterium | reverse complement strand
CCTGTGGCTTGATTGCCCTCCGTGCCGCTGGGTTATTCGGATAGGCTCTAAAGGGATACCCGAACCCTATTTTTCGCAGTTGGGTAAAATCATGCGCGAGTGGTGCGATAACCAGTGAGCAGCCCGCAGCTAAAGGACAGTGAAATGACGACGCCAACCAAAACTGAAACCAAAAAATCGCAGGAGCGCAAAGATCACTTCGAGACTTCCTCGGCGATTCCGCTGGAACGGGTGTATACGCCCGATGATGTGCCGGTAGACTACGCGAAGGATTTGGGCGATCCCGGCGACTATCCCTTCACGCGCGGTGTGCAACCCACCATGTATCGCGGGCGTTTCTGGACGATGCGCCAGTACGCCGGGTATGCCAGCGCCGAGGAATCCAACGCACGTTACCGTTATCTGCTCGATCAGGGACAAACCGGACTCTCTGTCGCCTTCGACCTGCCCACCCAAATCGGCTACGATGCTGACGATCCGATGGCGCTGGGCGAAGTCGGCAAAGTGGGCGTGAGCATCAGCAGCATCCACGATATGGCGCGGCTGTTCGAAAATATTCCCCTCGATCAAGTCTCGACCAGCATGACCATCAATGCTCCGGCGGCCATTTTGCTGGCGATGTATATCGCGGTGGGCAAACGCCAGGGTGTCGAAGAAAGCAAGCTGCGCGGAACGGTGCAGAACGATATTTTGAAAGAATACATCGCGCGTGGAACGTATATTTTTCCGCCCGAACCCTCGATGCGCCTGATTACTGATTTATTCGCTTATTGCAAAACTGATGTCCCGCACTGGAACACCATCAGCATCAGCGGTTATCACATACGCGAGGCCGGGTGTACGGCTGTGCAGGAAGTGGCTTTTACGCTGGCGAATGGAATCGCTTATGTCCAGGCCGCGATTGATACTGGCCTGGATGTCGATGATTTCGCGCCCCAGCTTTCCTTTTTCTTCAATGCCCACAACCAATTTCTGGAAGAGGTTGCCAAATTCCGGGCAGCGCGCAAATTATGGGCGCAGATCATGCGCGAACGCTTCGGCGCGAAAAATCCGCGTTCGTGGCAGTTGAAATTCCATACCCAGACCGGGGGCAGCACCCTCACCGCGCAGCAGCCCGAAAATAATATTGTTCGAGTGGCCTTGCAGGCGTTAGCAGCGGTGATGGGCGGGACACAATCCCTGCACACCAACAGTATGGATGAAGCGTTAGCTTTGCCCTCCCAAAAAGCCGTGCAAATCGCGCTGCGTACCCAGCAAATCATCGCCCATGAAACCGGAGTCGCCGACACGGTTGATCCACTGGCCGGGAGTTATGCAATTGAACACATGACCGACGAAATTGTGCGCCGTGCTGAGGCATACATCGCACGCATTGATGCCTTCGGCGGGGCGCTGGCGAGCATCGAAAATGGTTTCATCAACGGTGAGATTCAGGATGCGGCCTATGATTATCTGAAAGCCGTCGAGAAAGGCGAACAGATTATCGTCGGCATGAATCAATTCACGATAGCGGAAGAAACCCATCCCGATTTGCTGCGGGTCGATCCGACCATCGAAGCCGCGCAGCATCAGAAATTAGCCGACCTGCGCGCCCGCCGTGACAACGCCAAAGTCAATGAACTGCGCGCACAACTTGACCTAGCCGCACGCGGCAAAGAAAATCTGATGCCGCTGTTCATCACTGCCGTCGAAAATGACGTGACGCTCGGCGAAATTTGCCACACTCTGCGCGGCGTTTTCGGCGAATATAGACCCAACGTCAGCATATAAAGAGATGCGTAACGAGTGATGAGGTATGAGTAAAAGACAAATTTTTGAAGGTTGTATTTTGTAGGGACGAGATGTGTCTCGTCCGTCATAGCTTTTATCGTAAATACGGGATAAACACAAGGTTTAAGAAACAATGACGAGAAGACGGAATATTGCAAGTTGGCGTAGTACATGGAGTATTGGCAGTGCGTGCAGTATTTTGAGCATCGGCAGTTTTTTGAGCATTGGCAGCACCGGCAGTATGCTGAGTATCGGTAGTACCGGCAGCATTTTGAGCATCGGCAGCACCGGCAGTATTTTAAGCTTTTTTAGCATCGGCAGCATCGCGTCGATGTTCAGCGTATTTTCGATGCTGCGCGCCTTCACCTTCGACAGCCTGGGACTGTGGCGGGCGATCCGCCGCAGCAAATCACGACCCGTGCTAGACTGAACACACCATTCAGCGACCAGCATGGGGGATGTGTGATGGTGTTCAACCGCTTAGGCCGTAAACCCGATTTCCCAACCAACGAACGCCTGCTCAAGGCGATTGCCGCGCTCGCAGCCGAGGGCATGTCCAAAGCCGGACGCCCCTTCTACGCCGCATTATTGGAAAGCACATTGCTCCTCGCCGAAGAACCGAATGCATCGCGCCCGATACTCTTAGCGGGTAACAACGAAGGCGAAATTATTTTGCCAGTTTTCACCGACATAGAGCGCTTGAAACGGGTGTTTGCAGATGCCGAGCGGATTTCAGCCATGCCCATGCGCGAAATCTGCCGCATGGCACTGAAAAACGACATTGAACAGATTAACATCAATCCAGAGCATGGCCCCGGCGGCTACCTGGATCGCGACGAGATGGCAGCCCTTGCAAACGACTCCATGCCGGATACATCTGATGCGCGAGAGCGCGAATTGGGTCAGGGCGGACTCGTGCCATTCGGCAGCCCGAAACTACCGGGGCCGGACGTGATCGAAAACCTGCTGGATGCCGCCAGGAACCTATTCCGCAAACAACCCAGCGTTGAAGAAGCTTACTTGATTCTCACCCGTCAAGGCGACGATGACTCCGTGCTGACCATCGGGTTGTTATTTGGAAGTCAGGTTTTGACCGAGGACAAGTCCACCTTTAGCCAACAATTTATCCCGACACTAGAGGCCGCTATTGGCCGCCGATTGCACACCATCTGGCTAACAGAGCAAGACCTTGCGGCTATCCGCCAGAATGTTGAACCATTTTATACACGCAGCACTAAATAAGGGGACTATAGATGAGCGACGAACAAGAGACACCCGTAGAAAGCGACCCAGCTTTTGATGCCTTTCTAGCGCGGTTATTAGAACGCCCGCTGCCGCAGAATCCGATGCAGCGCGTGCGCACGATGGCGAAGGAACTGGCCGAAGGTGCAGCAGCCGGTTATTGGCGTATGTATTTGTATACCTTTCGCGGTGAGTTGACTGGCGACCAGGAAAAAACCCTCACCTATATTGAAAAACGCTGGGGCGAAAATTTCCCCAGCCTGGATTTGCTGTTGGGCAACCAGTATTTGCAGCCCTACAGCCCCAACTCCGACACGATGGTCATCACGCGGCAGGCATTCGATTTGCTCGATGAGGCCGAACCCGCATCGATTTTCATCTCCTACAAACGCAGCGAGAGCAGCGCCTTTGCCCTGCTGGTTTTGGCACGCCTGAAAGCCGAAGGACTGGAACCGTTTGTTGATTTGTCGCTGGTTCCCGGCGAGGATTGGCAAAAGGGGCTGAAAGAACGTATCCAGAAATTCGACCATCTGATTGCGCTGATCGGCAAAGAAACCCTCAAATCCGAGGTGTGCATCCAGGAATTGACGTGGGCGCTGGAAGCCAACGTGAATATTCTCCCCGTCTGGCACAACACGTTTACCTACAAATCGAGCGAGTGGACGCTGCCGCCCGCGATTGATGCACTGCTGGGGCATACCCACACTATCCGCGTCATCGAGGAAAGCGCCCTGGCCTACAACAACGCGATTGTCGAACTGCTGAATCGCTTCGGAGTCACGCCTTAGGAAGTCTTACAAACTGGCAAGCTAAATGCTTTTCCCTGCTACGAACGAATAAAGGCCGCCGAATAATAATAGGTAGCTTTTCGCTCCCATAAACCATTCTCGCCTGAGAAAAGCTCATCAGTTAGGATAGGAAAAGAGTCAAAGGCACAATCAAGTTTCTCGACATTATTTTGCGGGCTGCTCAATACATCGCCTAGACTATTTTGAAGAATAGTATTCTCAACCGATTTTAGAAAATCTCTGATTTCTTTTCTTCCCAAGTCTGCAAGAACGAATATTGAGCCGGACGGCATCAATTGAAACAACTCTACTACACAACGCAGTAGTTGATTACGATTGTTCAGTTGGTCATTTAAGCAGTTTTGCATTACGAAAAAATTTGAACACTGAAATGCTCGTTTGGCTCTCAAAACATAATAGACATCGTCTGGCCTCGTAGTTGAGGGCGGGTCTTCATGCATGTAAGTTTTGAGTAATTCAAACTCTGTAAAGTCAAATTCAATTGGAATGAGGGTTAGATGACCTTCAGGCCAATATACTGGTGCAACTCGATACCTTGTAATCTCTTGTCCACCACGCCAACCATCGACATACTTATCTAGGAGATAAGCTTTTGCAAACTTTACATGCCGCATGTGCTGATTTAAATACCATGTCCACCCAATCACTTCAGGCGAAGGGCCAGCTCCAATAAAACACGCTTTTAATACTTCATTGCTGAAAGCTTCAGTAAGATAGTTCGTCGGCAATTTTTCAAGGATATTACGGATGATTTGAATGTGGTGTGGATAATATGCCAAGAGATACGCCGCGCGGTTAAATCGACTTGAGTAATCTACATTTGATGGCGAAGATTTGTACGCTTGACGAATCTCTTTCAAATTAGGACGCAAACTATTAAGCATAATCTGCTTAGCTCGTTCAGTTCCTTCGTCGTTATTGAGGTGATTAAGCTCGTCAAAAATTAACTCGAAAAGATTTGGTATCGTATTCATCGATTCCACTTCAAAATTGATTATTTATATCAACGTAATATAGAATACTCCTAAAAACAATTAATTATCGAATTTCAGCATAATGATGATGTATAATGATTTCCTATGCCCTCCCCAGACTACTATCAAATCCTCGGCGTGCCAGCGAACGCCAACTTAAAAACCATCAAAAGTGCCTATCGCCAGATGGCGCGGCAAGTTCATCCTGATACGCAAACCGATCAGTCCTCCGAAGAACGCATGAAACAGGTCAATGAAGCCTATGCCGTGCTGTCCAACTCCAAAAAGCGCGCGGCCTATGACCGTAAACGAAAACGGGTGATTTTCAGCCTCGATTTGTACCAGCTTTTCACCCGTTTGATGCGGAAGGTTGCGCGCTCCTAACTCAGCAGCGGCCTGATCCACTTTACGAACGCCGGAAAAGCCACTTCCGGCTCGGCGAGATTCGGATGCCAGCGTTTTTCCTGCTCAAACAAAATCCAGCCGTCGTAGCCATGACTTTGCAGCACGCGGATCGCTTCGGCCAGCGGCAGTTGCCCTTCTCCCGGCAGCACATAATGCCAGCCGTCGTCCATCGCCCATTCGTGGTGCGGATCATGCACCGCATCTTTGACATGGGTGTAGCCGATGCGCGGGCCAATCGCCGCGTAACTTTGTTCCGGTGTTTCCCCGCCCACACGCGCGGTATGCCCCATATCCCACAGCGCCCCGAAAGCCGGGTTGTCGATGTTATCCAGCAGCAGTTTGCAATCGCTGGCCTTGATCCAGTTGTCGTGGGTCTCAAACAACCAGTGCAGCCCCGACGCGCCGTCCAATTCAAGTATTGCCCGCATACAATCCAACCCGACCTTTGCCAGTTCCGCCTGAGTCGATTTTTGCAAATCGCCGCCGCCGAACACGCGCACATTGGTGCTGCCCATTTTATTCGAGACTTCAATCGTGCGGCGGGCTTCATCCAGATTTTTGGCGCGGTCATCGGCGCTGCACACCTTGATGCTGGTGCTGATGGCGCTGACTTCCAGGCCAGCATCGTTCAGGCGTTTGCGCGTCTCGTCAGCTTGCGTCGTAAACATCGGCAGCTTGGTAATATCGATTTCGTCCAGATAGCCGCGAAAGTCCACGCCATCAAAACCGTATTCCCGCCCGCGCTGACAGATGGTGTTCAAGTTCCAATTCGGGCAGCCCAGCGTCATGAATGCAATTTTCATTTTAAGCAGCTCCAAGCAATTAGCGGTTAGCAGTTAGCAAAAAGACAAAAGCGAAATATCGCATTATCCGCACAGGGCTAAACAATCTGGCTCAAAATGATTTACTCAGATCGCTGTCACTCGGTATATGTTTAGGCGCGGCTTTGGTGAAGGTTGACGACTCGATCAATGACAGCAGTTTACGTTCGTAAGCATCGGCGTCCAGCGGCAGGTCAATCGATTTGCCCTCGAACGACGACATCATGATTGCGTTTGCCAGCATCACGGAATTCAAGCCCTCGCCTGCCGGAGCAATTAAAGTCTCGCCGTGCAAAATCGCATTGGCGAAATTTTCGATCACAAATTTATGCCCCGGTTGCCCGTGATGCTCATACTCAACTTCGACAACTTCATATTCGACGCGATCAAATCCACCGGACGCATCCGCAATCTGATCGAACATCGAGCGCTGGTTGCGGTAGAACGTCAACTTTTGCGCTTCGTAGACTAGCTTGCCCAACTCGCCGACGATTTCCAGACGGTTCGTCCCTGGCGATTCGCCCGTTGAGGTGATGAAATGCCCGACCATGCCGTTTTCGTGTTCAAAATAAGCCGTGACTTCATCTTCAACTTCGATATGGTGATATTTGCCCAACGTCGCGAAGCCTGTCACCCGTTTGGGCATTCCCACAAACCACTGGTACAGGTCGATATTGTGCGGGCATTGATTCAGCAGCACGCCGCCGCCCTCACCTTTCCAGGTTGCGCGCCAGCCGCCGTTGTCATAATAACTTTGCGTGCGGAACCAATCGGTGATGAGCCAGGTTGTCCGCACCAATTTTCCGAGTTGTCCGCTGACGATCATGTCTTTAATCGTGTGCCAATGCCCATAGGTGCGCTGCATGAACATCGCCGCAAAAACGATATTCGGATGCGTTTTTTTCGACTCTTCATAAGCGGCGATCATCTTCCGCGCATCTTTGACATGGACGGCGATGGGCTTTTCAACCAGCACATGGATACCCTGCTGCATGGCGTCAATGCTGATCGGCGTATGGTCGTAATGCGGCGTCGAGACCAGCACGGCATCCAACGACGTGTGCTTGAGCAAATCCTGATAGTCGTAATAGGCCGGGACATTGTATTCGGCGGCGGCCTGATCAGCTTTCGCCCTATCAATATCGCAGACAGCGACCAATTCGGTGGTTTCCAGCGCCATGATGTCCTTCAAGTGTGCTTTCCCCATCACGCCGATGCCGATGACCGCCATTTTCACTGTTTCGCTCATCGAGAGACCTTTCCTGGATTCTCACGCAAGGAAAAACATGTATATGCTAACTGTAACAAAACGCGACGGTTGGCGCTAACCTCCAGCCGATATTGGTATACCCTGAGATAACTACCCGCGTCCGCCCGCCAAACGAGCCGCAGCCGGAGAACGCCGCAAACCCGCCATCCCCCAGATTCCGATGATGGGGCCAATCGCCAGGATTGCAAACGCCCATTCCCAGCCAACCGTGCGTTCCAGTGTAGGGATCAATCGAATCGAGACCAGCGTCAGCAAAAAGCCCAGACTGGTTTGCAGAGTGAGTGCCGTGCCGATATAGTCGCGGTCACACAATTCGCTGATGCAGGCCGAAAATTGTGCCGAATCGGCGATCACGGCGAAGCCCCAAATCAAACACAGAATCGAAAGTGCAATCGGATTGCCACCATAAAAACGCCCGACTAAAAGCGAACATAATCCGCTGACCACCAGCGCGATAATGGTGATCGTCGTCCGCCCCCACTGGTCGGCAAATTTTCCCGCCAGCACGCTGCTGATTCCGCCTACCGCAATGGTGGCAAAAGCAACGGCGCTCGCCCAGGTCGGGCCAACACCCACCAGGGCGAAACTCGACAGCAAAAAAGTCGGAATCCACGACCACATCGCGTACAGTTCCCACATATGACCGAGATAGCCAATCTGCGCCAGAACAATATCCCGTTGACGAGCGACCTGTACCACAAATTTCCAATTGAAAGGCGGCGCAGCGCTGCGATTCGGCCCTTCTTCGATAAACAACGCAGCAATCCCCGCGCCGACCAACGCCAGCCCCGAAGCCAGGAACAACACCAGATGCCAATCGTTGACGCCGCCGAACACATTCAGCAAATGCGGCGCGGCGGAACCTATCGTCAGCGCGCCGACCACCAGCCCAATCCCTAGACCGCGATCTGCTTTCGTCCAGGTCGCCATAATTTTCATGCCGATGGGATACACGCCCGCCAGAAAAACGCCCGTGAGAAATCGCAGGATCAGGGCAGTATTCAAATCATTTGCCAGCAGCGGAATCAAGGCGGTAGCCCCCGCCGCCAACAGTGCCGAAACAGCCATCAGGCGGCGTGTCGGAATCCGATCCGCCAGATTAAACCAGGCCGACGCAAAACTCCCGACCACGAATCCAATTTGCACCGACAACGTGAGCCATGCGCGCCCCGATTCGTCGAGTGTCCAGGCCTGCGTCAGCGCCGGGACAACCGCTGAGGCCGAAAACCATACCGCCATCGCCAGTAGTTCTGCCAGCGAAATGAGCAGCATCATCCGCCATTTATGCCGATTATCTACCTGTGCAGTCATGCTTGCGATCTCCGATTTATCCTTAATGATGATATATACCATAAGGGCAACTTCTTACACAAACCAGAACGCGGCTTTGTTCTCATACCATCCACAGGTTATAATCGCCCTACCATGACGACGGACGCTAATCCAAAACCCACGCGGGCACGTAAACGCGCATCCCTCTTAATGCTGCTGACGGCGCTGTTGGCAGTTTTCCAGATCGGCGCAGCCATCCGCGCCCTGCAAGTGCCGGATGCCTTAGCTGCCCGCATCAGCCTGCCGCTGCCGTTAGAAGCGATTGTCAGTTTGTTATGGGCATTGTTGTCGATGGGGGTGCTGGTGCTGCTGTGGCGACGCGAACGGCGCGCGCGCTTGTTTGCAGCATGGTTGGCAGTCGGATTTAGCATCTACAGCCTGATCCGGTTGTTATTATTTTCACAGGCCGATTATGACCGGGGGCGATTCCCATTTTTATTGGTGGTGATCGCCATTTTATTGATCCTACCGGTGGCCTACATCGTGCGCGTTCGGCGCATTGACATGTCACGCTAATTGGAGTTATGAAGCATGGCCGTAAATCCCAAAATTGAAGAACTACGCCTGAAACGCGAGCAGAGCCACGCTGGCGGTGGGCCGGAACGCATAAAAAAGCAGCATGATGCTGGACGCAACACCGCCCATGAGCGGCTCGATATTCTGCTTGATCCCGGCACATTCCGCGAAATGGACGCCTTTGTCACCCACCGCGCCACCGAATTTGGCATGGCGCAGAAAAAATTCCTGGGCGACAGTGTGGCTACCGGTTGGGGCACGGTCAACAGCCGCCTCGTCTATACTTTTTCGCAGGATTTCACCGTCATCGGTGGCAGCCTGAGTCAGGCACATGCCGAGAAAATCTGCAAAATTATGGATATGGCGCTCAAAACGGGCGCGCCTGTGATCGGCCTCAACGACAGCGGCGGCGCGCGCATCCAGGAAGGCGTGGACAGCCTGGGCGGGTATGCCGATATTTTCCTGCGCAATACCCTCAGCAGCGGCGTCGTCCCGCAGATCAGCGTCATCATGGGGCCGTGCGCGGGCGGCGCGGTTTACAGCCCTGCCCTGACCGATTTCATCATTATGGTGAAAGACACCAGCTATATGTATATCACCGGGCCGGACGTAGTTAAATCCGTCACCCATGAAGAAGTCACCCACGAAGAATTGGGCGGCGCGACGGTTCACGCCACCAAGAGCGGTGTGTGCCATCTGGTCGCCGACAATGAGACTCAAGCGCTGCTGTTGGTGCGCGAACTATTGAGTTTCATCCCCAACAACAATATGGAAGACCCGCCTTTCGTCCCGACCAACGATGATCCACTGCGCGCGGATGCGGATCTCGACAACATTATCCCGGACAATCCCAATAAGCCCTACGACATCAAGGAAATTGTCCGCAAAGTCGTGGACGACGGGCACTTTTTTGAGATTCACGAGCAGTTCGCGATGAATATCGTGGTCGGATTCGCGCGGTTGGGCGGACACAGTGTCGGCGTGGTCGCCAACCAACCGGCAGTGCTTGCCGGTGTGCTGGACATTGACGCCAGCGAAAAAGCTGCGCGTTTCATCCGCTTCTGCGATGCCTTCAACATCCCGATTATCACCTTTGTCGATGTGCCCGGATACATGCCCGGAACGCAGCAGGAATATGCCGGGATCATCCGCGCGGGCGCGAAACTAGTTTACGCCTATTGCGAGGCGACTGTGCCCAAGCTGACCGTCACCACCCGCAAATCGTATGGTGGCGCGTACTGCGTCATGAGCAGCAAGCACCTGCGCGGCGACTTGAATCTGGCGTGGCCGACGGCTGAAATCGCCGTGATGGGGCCAGATGGCGCGGTGAGCATCGTCTTCCGCCGTGAACTGGAAGAAGCCGAAGACCCGGTTGCCAAGAAAGCTGAACT
>JBDTNB010000204.1:0-10549 GCA_039933955.1 Chloroflexota bacterium | reverse complement strand
TACGTCAAGAAAGGCTCGCTGGTGCAGGTGACGACAGAATGGCTGCGTCCGAGCGCGTGGGTTGACCAGAGCGGCACACCGCAGGCAAGTCTGGATTTGGATGCGAACCGACTGGTGCTGCTGGATCGGCTAGAGAGCGACGAACCGGAGAATGGGGAAGACATTCCGTTTTAACTTAATCAATGTAAGACAATACAGAGGCGGTGCGAAAGTGCCGCTTCTGTATTTACTGACGAGTTTGAGCCGTGATTTACAGACCGATAGTATATTGGTGGTTGGAGGGTGGTATATAATCTATTCCAATATGCTAGTTAAATGTGGCGAAATCAGTCTTTGATGAATAAATTTGCATTTCCTCTTCCTCGCCTCAACGGATTTCAAGACCTGGAGAACTTTTACGACTCCTTCATCCCTCAACTGATGCAAGGTAATGTTCGAGGTGCAGTATTCGAATTATCTAATCTCAGCTTCTTTCCACCCGAAGCACTCCTGTCACTGCTATGCGCCTCAAGGCTGTGGCACAGGATGACGGGTCATGCAGTTGAATGGCGATTGGAAAACGAAGACACACTCCGATATCTCGAACGTATGGATGTCTTGTCGATCTTTGCGGATTGCGTCAGTGCACCAGCACTCCCTTCAGATTTATGGTCACGCGGTTCAAGCGGCAATCTTATGGAAGTCAGAACCCTTTCCGATGAACTTGAACAAAACAGCTTAAACGACGTACCTCACATCCTGGCTATCGCTCAAGATTTGCTACTGGGGCGTGTCACCGCCGCACGTATGGGGGCAGCCTGTACTCTCTTGAGTGAGGTTACGCAAAATGTTACCCACAGTGGCAGTCAAGGTTATGCCTTGATGCAACTGTATAAAGCAGGCAACGGGCGACGTGTCCACATCGCTGTTGGCGATACGGGTCGAGGGATTCCCGACTCTTTACGCAGGAAATATCCGCAGGTTGGGCAATCCTCGGACTATCTCAAAAAGTCGCTGGAGTCAGGGATCACCTCCCGCGATATCGGTAACGGATTGGGACTGTATCAAGTACAGCATCTTGTTCGCAATGGCGGGGGAACGCTGACCATCCGTTCAGATACCGCCATGCTGCAAATTAATGAGGGCAAGATTTATCAATGGGATAACCTGACCCGTATCCCCGGCACACAGGTCTTCATTACAATCTGGGGACGGCACGAAAGAGGGGATTGGAATTACCTCTTGCCAATGTCTTAAAATCGATATATACTACCTTTCAGCTAAAGTTGCTGAAAAGGTGACTGTGATCGTCTTACGTCTTGCGGATATCGCCCGTGAAATCACATCCTTCCCATCCTTACTGGCTACCCGGCTGGCGGGGAAGCGTTTTTGGGAACAATTACAGACACGCCTGTGTGAACCAGACACAGACGCAGTGATCGTATTGTCATTCGCCGGTGTCGAGGTGATGGATGCCTCGTTTGCCGATGAAGTATTTGGCACGCTGGCAGCGCGTCGTGCGCGAAAAGATGTTTCGTTTGGTCCGGTTGTGTTGGTGGATGCCAACGAAACCTGTATCGAGAATTTAAAAATGGCTTTAGAGACTCGTGCGGATCGGGAGTCGCCTGAGCGGGAGCGTTTACGAAATTGCGTCCTGCCTGTGTTCAAGGGCAATCAGATGACTCTCATTGGTAAATTTGAAGATCACGTTTTGCAATCGTTTGAGTTACTCTCAAAACACAAAACGTTGACCGCCCGTGACCTGGCGGATGTCTTAAAGTTGAATCTGAATGCCGCCAGTACGCGCTTGAAAACGCTGGCGGATCTGGGGTTAGCCCGTCGTATCGAAATCCGCGATACCCAGGGTAAACAGTTTATTTACCATACACTGCAATAAAATTTCGTCTATGAGTTCAGCAGAAAGTGTTGATGTGCCATGAGCAGTTACTTCGATTATTATGCGCGTACCATCTCTGAACATGCGAATGGCTTGAAACTGGTTGGTGGTGGCACAGGACTAGGGAAAACCAGCAATATCCCTGATGTAGTTATGAAAGCACTCCCACCAGAACGCAAAGGCATCTATGTTGCCAACCGTCTCCAATTGCTGGAACAAATGGCGAATGCGATGGATTCCGAAGCAGTTATCATGTTACCGCGCGATTTTGAGGTTGTCAGACTCACACTCGCTCAACACCGGAACGCTTTCGATGACCTCATCAGCGACTCGACTTTTAATGCCTATGCGGAGCGTGTTGATCTGGCGAAGTTACGCCAGTCATGCCGGACATTAGATGAGATTTTTCGTTCAGCAGAAGGTGGGTTTCTTCCACGCTGGCAGGAGGAAACCGCTGACGACTATGCTCGCGCTTTATTGAGAGACTTTCGTGCCGTCATTCTCACAGCGAAAGAAAAATCGCCTCGTGATTACAAACACCTGCTCGATCATCCGGTGGTGCAATCCCTGTTCCCCTTTATTGCCTTCCAACGCCGCCCAAAGGCACGGTTGCTGCTGATTTCTTTGCAAAAGCTGTTTTACGGATTCTTCAACGGGGAAAGCACACTGACAGGCACGCAGCTCAAAAACTATGTGATCTTTGCCGATGAATTCGACTTTCTGGAAAATGATCTCATCAATCTCATTGTCCGTTCGCCTCAGATTGATGATCCATTTCGGTTTGTGGAATTCTTCTATCGGGAAATGCAACGTCATAAGTTACAGCTAGAGACCTATCCTGCTTCCGCGTCCAGCAACATTCGGCGTCGAATTGACGAAATTATGGAGGAAATTGAAGCGCTCCATGCAGCCGGTATCCGCTACCCAGATATCAATCAGTTCATCAGCACCCAGGATCCACGCGATGCGGTAATTTTTCGTACCAGCCATACCGTAAGTTCCAAACCCTTATATCTCTGCCAGATGGAACGCGCTTTTGACATTGTTTTTGATCGTAATGCCTGTTCACAACCTGCGTTTAGCGCACGTCGGCTGTTTACACCGGTTTCAGCGGTTAGTGAGCGTATCCTGACCTTGTTGAAGGAGTTGGAAACCGAAGACCCGGCGACCCATCGTGGGCTAATTCTGGATTGCTATCGCAATACGACCTTTCCAACCCAAATCGCTCAAGTCTCCCAATTTCCGCGGCGGCGTCCCGCGCAACCAACACGGCTAGGCGCGCTTTTGGACTCGGGCTACAGCATGTATGACATCCACTATATGTCAAACCCGACTGACCCGGAAGAGGTTGAATTACGGAACTATGCGATCTACACCACGCCTGAGAAATTCATGGCGACGCTGGCGGAAAAGAATCTCGTATTTGCACTGTCCGCGACAGCGGACATTCAGCGCTGTGTCAATCATTTCAATCTCGCCTGGTTAGGGGCAAAAGACGGTATCACCGTGCTACCACCCGATGACTTTGATCAACAGATTGTCGCTGAACTCAATGCCCAAAAAGCGGCGATAAGAGGTAACGAAGTTCAGGTGGTCAAGCTCCCAGAATTAGATAACAAGAAGGCATTTGAAAAAGACCTGCGGCGTTTTATTGCTACAGCCTCGAATCTGGATGGCTTCGGCGAGGATACCAAAGAAGGTCATCTTAAACGTCGGGTGGAACGCTTTTTCGCCAGCCTGCTCTGGGCATCCGAACAATCTGTGCCGGAAGGTGAAATTCAATCGCACCTGATGTTCCTGAATACCTATAAACAGATTGAATTCTTTTTCAACACGGAAGGGCTGCGTCAATCGCCACTCTATCACATTACACCACGCCTGAGTCGAGTTCTGTTCAACGTCTACGAAGTGGATTTCAACCAACAGCGGTTTCTTGTGGTGTTTTACAACGCGGATCAGGCGAAACGAGTTCGGAAAAACGCCCAGGCAGAAGAGGAATTTAACGCCCTCTTTCATGAAGGTGTTCCGGTCGTCGTCGTAACGCAATACTTATCCGCTGGAAACGGTGTCAACTTGCAGTATCGACTGGCGAATGGACAGGAACGCGATTTTCTCAACCTGCACCTGCTGGAAATACCGTATTACTACTTCAGCGCACCGTCGAAAGACGATACTGTGGAAGAACGGACGGCGAAACTCAAAGAAAATCTGTGGTATCTGGCGAAACTTCATGCTGCCAAATATTTGAGTGAAACGGAATTCAAAGCGAAACTGGGGACACTGCATCAGCCTCACGACTGGAATCAGGCTTATCAACACCACGCTCGCATGTATGCCGATTATCAGTTGAATACTATCGCAGCATTAATTCAGGCGATGGGCAGAATCGAACGAGTATGGACACATATTCCCGATCAAAAAATTGTCCTGTGTCGAGAGGCATATCATACCTTCCAACGCTTCCTTTCACCTGAGTTTGATGGCATTCGTGAAGCGCGGGAGCGCATGATTTCCTACAACCTGCAATGTGTCCTGACTCAAATCGCGGAACAAATCCCTTTGCAGGAGCGGGCGATTCGACGCACCCGCGATACTGGACTGGCTGAAACAAATTCAGGATGTGAGGAAAAGGTTGGATACCTGATTGAGCAGTTCGGTGCTGTGCGATGTGGCACCCACACAGGATCGCTACGTTATGTCTGGCGGCATCTGAGAGAAGCAGCATTGAAACACGATTTCGCTGATGAAGTATTGCAGGAATACGATGCGGTTTTCTCGTCATCGTATCTACAAAATGGTGAACTTTATCTGACACCGGAAATGGATATTATCCCGGCGTACCTTGCCCAACCGGATACCCGCTTTTGGCGGCTCAACGGGGTGTATGACCTGATTGCGCGCAATAAAACGATCCGTGAATACTTCGCGCAGCGGGGTTATGAGTTGGACTTTAGTTTGGACGGTCAGTATGGGTTTGTCCCCTACTTTTATCAGGCGGTTCTATCAGGGGCGATTGGTGAGGAAGCGATCAGTGCCCTGCTTTTGGAGCAGGGAATAATATTCGAAGAAATGGTGGATGCACTTTTTGAGGTTGCTGATCTTAAAGTGATGGCGAAACCCTGGTACATTGACTGCAAAAATTATTCCGATGCGACGCTTGAACGTTTCTCGCTCACCTCTGAAGATGAGGGGTTCTACCATAAACTCAGCGGAGAGTATTTTGTTCGACGTGCGATTGAAAAATGGAACCAGATTGCTGAGGTCGAAGGTAATCACGCTTGTCTGATTTACATCAATCTGGCAACTTCTCAAGAGCGTCTGTTGCAATACTATCGCTGTGATGGCGATCAACTGGAGTCCGTGAACCACTTCTCTGAAGCGCATATTGTCGTCGTTCAAGGCGCGCTGAATACGCTCAATCCTGACGAGTACCACGAAGCATTTCTAAACTTTCTAAGTGATCTGAAGGTGAACCAATGAACAAGACAACCGCACAACTGAAAAGAGCGACCGCTCGGACAACAACCATACAGATTATTCCGCCGTCCGATATGACGCTTCTCAAGACTCAATATCAACTGGTTCGGTATGTCTTGCCCGATGCTTTTGTTTTTAGTAAGGAGAAAGATGATAAATTCGCACGGCTCCACAATGAGCTGAAGGAGCAGCTAGACGCGCCATATAAAGTCTATATCTACGATAAGATGGACAATACCAAACGGTGGGCAGTCTACGTGCTATATCCCCGCACGTCGCAAGAAACAAAGGCAGCGAGTTACCAACAGCTTCAGTTCGATAGCGCTCCACTTCCCTCTAGACCGGTAGATTTTGATGATCCGAAGTTGGAACTACATGTTCTTGTTAAGCTGCTGCAAACTGCTTATTTCCGTCGGGAGGATAACGGCAATAAACACCGATTTGTCGGACAGGATAAATGCTATGTGTATGCCAAGCGACGAGGTGATAAATCCGACAAATATCACATCTGCCTTGAGATTGAACTCAAGGGAGATAGAGACGACATCAATCTTTTCTCGGTATATGGTAGAGCGCGCACGTTTTCCAGAGACGATAAACTCGATCTGAAATATGCCAATCGCAACATATACTTCTCACTCATTGATATCCGTGATGATTTAAGGATGTTCAGCCAGGTGAAACGCAGTCAGGTGCCAACAACCCGTCCGTTATATGTGCAGAGGACATTTGAACGCAGCCGTACTACATTGGATTATCATTCATCACGGGACGATGAAGTGGAGCAAAGCCGGGGCTATCTGGTCGACACTTTTATTAAAGGGTTTGCTCAATATCTGACTCACTTTGGCTTTGAGGTGGAGCATATTGCCCGCTCTTTCACAAAGTTCGAAGAAGGAGCGGCAAGTACATTTAAGTTGCCGATCAACCTATTGGGCAAGGTCTATGTCCGTGACGTGCGCTTCGAGAAACAGCATCCCCTATCGAGCTATATTGAACCCTTTCAGAAAGCATTTCGCGGTCTCGAATTTGAGGTGATTGATCAGGTTTCGCCAGACTGCGAAGTGCCAGTGTTAGTCATTGAGGATTGTCAGGCAAGGGCGTTCGAGGAAGGTATGCCGTTGCATGGTCAATCTGACCCTCATCGTCAGTTCTATGAGGAAATGCCCGGAGTTGCCAAACAGTTTATCAATGTCAACGACAATGATCTGTACGAAGGCATTGGTTTAGGGGAATACCTGAGCTATGAAGTTACCATACCGGAAGAAACTCAAATTCTGGTAACGATGAACCAGCTCTTCTTAAAGGATCTCCTCCTGAGGGGGCGCGAAATAACAAAGCGTCTTCCATTCGGCTCGGACAACCTAATCTTTATCCATCGAGAGAACCGGAAACGCGGCACACACAAGCAAGAATACGAAGTTGCTCTCTACTTCGAAAATAATGTTGCCCACTTGTTAGATTTGAGGGCACACGAAGACCGTGAGAAGTTCTACCTCATGGCAGAGCATTTCGGAGTCGATGCCGAATATGACGATCTGCGTAAGCATCACAACAAGGAAGATGAGGATCGTAACAGCTATGATGCGATTATCGGGACGGGGCTGTGCGTAGAAATCGCAGATGCCAACGAGTCACTGCTTTACGAGTATGAAGAAATTATTCGGCGCATTGACAGCGCTAAATCCCCACTGGAACTGAACGAATTGAAACTGGCACATCGATACGACGATCTGGTGGCTGAACGAAAATTGACCAAAGAGTGGTTATTGATGCGCGGTTTGATACAGACACCCCCATTGGATAAACCGAAGAACCGCAAGGAGCAAGAAGCGCTCGAACTCTATCGGGGTTTACACCAATATGACCATTATCTTGATCAGTTGAAAAGCCGCTATGATGCGCTCTCTTTTCGAGACCTGACCACTCGTGACGAATTGGAAGCACCGATTGCTGAGATTTTTGAGAGCATTCGCAAATTGCACAACCTCTATAAGAAGATTGGTATGTTTGGAGGAATTCGAGAGGCAGAGGTCATTCCCGTATATCAGGGGATATGGCATAGCGACGGTTCACGCTACGTGATCGGTGATACGAATGCCATGAATGATACCCAACCACGCGCCCATCGTGTCCGGCAATTTGTCAACTACAAGGGAATACTCGACATAAACCGTATGCTGGATTTGATGAGTGTTCAATTTGTTCGATTGAACCAATATACGGTTCGACCATTCTATTTTCACCTGATTGATATGTATATTGAGAACGTACTTCAATACAGGCGGCAACCGTCTGTCAACAACGCGCCAGATTCCTAATGGTCTAATTGTTATACATGGCACTTTGGCTTCTTGGGGCATACAGGCGCTGCCTCGCAGCAGCGCCATCGTCCTACGGACGACCGATCCCCCTCAGCCGCTAAACATGTGTAGGACACATGCTTGCGCTATAGCCGGAGTGTCCCGATTTCGGGTACACAGTGCGGCTGAGGGGGAGAGCGAGCTAAAACGCTCGCTCCTCATGCGCCGGAGGGCTTGATGTGCCGCGCTCACGCGCAGCACCGCTGAGCGACCCTGCGGGTGTCGCCCAGCGCGTCGGCACGGTTGACCGTGCCGACCGGACACACTTTGTGCATCCGAGCAGGGACGAACATTGTCAGACCTGAAACAGCATAGCGCGCTGTAGCGTCAAATATATACAATGGTTGGTTTACAGCTATATAACAGAGAATTCATCACTCTCAATCTGCCTCCATATCCAACTTATAGTAATATTAAATAGCGGTTAACATCGCGGTACAAGTCTCAGGTCAGCCAAAACGTATTGAAGAGAACACATGGCACAACTCGAACAGTTACAACGAGGTATCCAGATCTACGGCATCGTCCCACAGCAGATTGTCACACTCATTGATATTGAGTGGAGTGGCTCGAACGCTGTCACTGTTGTTTACCGGCGCACTGATGGCAAGGTCGGGGACACGCTGCTCTATCGGGAAAACGAAGCGGACTTGGAAATTGTCCACGCAAAACGACTCTGGGCATTTGATGTTGAGGGTGGGCTGCTCCGCCTGGCTTCGGAAGCCTACCGCATCCACCTCGCGCATCTCTTTGACCCGATGCTGGCCGTGCATACCTCGTTGATCGAGCCTCTGCCCCATCAGATTACTGCCGTGTATGACGAAATGCTCACCCGTCAGCCCTTGCGCTTTCTGCTGGCGGATGACCCTGGTGCAGGTAAGACCATTATGGCGGGTTTGCTCATACGCGAACTGGTTGTGCGTGGGGATGTGCGCCGCTGTCTCATTTGTGCGCCGGGCAGCTTGACCGAACAGTGGCAAGATGAACTGTGGACGAAATTTCAGCTTGATTTCACGATCATGAGCCGCGAGATGGTGGAAACCTCACGCAGCGGCAATCCCTTCGCGGAAAACGACCTCATCATCGTTCGGCTTGAACAGTTGAGCCGCAGTGAAGAACTCCAGGCACGGCTTCAGCAAACTGATTGGGATTTAGTGGTCTGCGACGAAGCCCACAAGATGTCAGCATCGTTCTTCAGCGGTGATTTGAAGGAGACGAAGCGTTATCGGTTAGGTAAACTGTTGGGCGAACTGACACGCCACTTTCTGTTGATGACCGCCACACCCCACAACGGCAAAGAAGAAGATTTTCAGTTATTTCTGGCGCTGCTGGACGCAGATCGCTTTGAGGGACGTTTCCGCGATGGCGTTCATCAGGTGGATGTGTCTGACTTGATGCGGCGGATGGTCAAAGAGAAACTACTGAAGTTCGATGGCAAGCCTTTATTTCCAGAGCGTAAAGCCTACACGGTCAATTACACGCTCTCGCCGGAAGAAGATGTTTTATATGAGGACGTGACGGAATACGTCCGCCAGGAGTTCAACCGGGCGGAACAGCTTGAAAACGATGGGCGCAAAGGAACAGTGGGTTTTGCACTGACGATCCTCCAGCGGCGGCTGGCATCGTCGCCAGAAGCCATCTACCAATCCCTGAAACGCCGCCGGGAACGTCTGGAAAAGCGGCTGAAAGAAGCGCAGCGCACTCGTGAGCGCGTCCTACAGACAGAAGGACCAACTTACGATGATGACTATTGGGACGATTTCGAGGATGCGCCCGATTCTGAAGTGGAAGAACTCGAAGCCGAGTTAATCGACAACGCGACGGCTGCAAGAACTGTGGAAGAACTCGAAGCGGAAATCATCCTCCTCCGTGATCTTGAAGCGCAGGCGCTGCGTGTACGACGTAGTGGTCATGATCGCAAGTGGAATGAACTGCTTACGCTGCTGCAAGATACACCTGAGATGCAGAGTTCACGAGGACAGCGCAAGCTGGTGATCTTCACCGAACACCGCGACACCCTGAATTACCTGCTGGAACGGCTATCCACCCTTGTCGGACGCTCCGAAGCTATTGTCACGATTCATGGCGGCATCCGGCGGGAAGACCGCCGCGAGGTCGAAGACCGCTTCCGCAACGATCCTGATGTGCTGATCCTGCTGGCGACAGATGCCGCTGGCGAAGGAATCAACCTGCAACGCGCCCACCTGATGGTCAACTACGACCTGCCCTGGAATCCCAATCGCCTTGAGCAGCGCTTTGGGCGTATTCATCGCATCGGACAAACCGAAGTCTGTCACCTGTGGAATCTTGTCGCTGGTGAAACCCGCGAAGGTGCGGTTTACCAACGCTTGCTCAAGAAGCTGGAAGCCGAGCGTCATGCACTGGATGGGCAAGTCTTCGACGTGCTAGGTAAGTTGTTTCAGGAGACATCGCTGCGAAAATTGCTGGTGGATGCCGTGCGCTATGGCGACGACCCGACGGTTCGCGCCCGCCTGGAGCAGGCAGTAGATAACGCCACTGACCGTGAACGGGTGCGCGATCTACTAGAACACGAGTCACTGGTGACGAACAGTATGGATGTCAGCCTGATTATGCGTATCCGCGAAGAGATGGAACGAGCGGCGGCACGTCGCTTACAGCCCTTCTATATCAAAGCCTATTTCTTACAGGCGTTTGAATACTTCGGCGGCACGATTCATGAACGCGAAAACGGACGTTACACCATTAACAACGTGCCAGCCATCCTCCGCAATCACGCGAAGGAACGAGGCATGGGTGTTGTCTCCACCAAATACGAGCGTGTCTGTTTTGAGAAAGGGTTGATATACCTGCC
>JBDTNB010000203.1:0-10584 GCA_039933955.1 Chloroflexota bacterium | reverse complement strand
CGACACTCATAGTGTGAGCCTTTTTCATGACCATTTCAACTCGCACCACTGGTTAGTACAAATGTCGTGTGTCATAATTTTCCGTCATGCGTTTGCAAATTTCACGAACTAACGCTTAATCCCACTTCCGTTCATCACGTACTGCCCGTTGCGCTGGGTCAATCTCGCCGGCTGGGACAATCAACACCTCGTCAATCCGCAGTCGGATGGCCGCTTGTGCCAGCGCCTTAAGCTGTTCGCCCAAACCGTCACCGTTTCCATCCGGGACAAGTTCAATTTTCAACGTAACCACATCATTATTGCCCGGATGTGTGATGATCGCCTGCAAATGCTTGATTTGCGGGAACTGTATTTTCGCCGCCAATAGTTGATTAGGGTGCAGGAACATCCCGCGCACTTTGATTGCATCGCCGCTGCGCCCGAACAAGCCCAGCAAATGCTGGAATCCGTCGCTAGTCGGTTGTGGAGACAACGCCCCCAGATCGCCTGTACCGAAACGCACCAGCGGATACGCTTTATTGAACGTCGTCGCCACGATTTCGCCCATATCGCCCGCCGCGACAGGTTGTCCCGTTTGTGGGTCGCAAATTTCCAGGTAAACCGCTTCGGTGATGCAGAATCCCTGGATGTCTTCCCGCGTATAGCCCACTAAACCTAGATCAGCCGTACCGTAGGCCGATGTGGTTTTCATGCCATACTCGCCCTCGAATCGCGCTCGCTGCGATGGTGTATAGGGTTCGGCGGTAAACAGCGCCTTTTTGATCGGCATGATTTCTTTCGGAATACCCATTTCGGTCATTTTGTCTAATATAGCCGCCAGAAAGCTCGGCGTCCCGGTGAAGCCGTTGGCGTTCAACTTCATCGCCATCATAATCTGCAATTCGACGTTGCCGGGGCCTGTTGGCAGCACCGTCGCGCCACACGCCCGCAGTGCTTCGTCTAGCAGCAAACCCGCCGGGGTCAGATGATACATAAAAGTGTTGAGTACCCGATCCCCCTTGCCGAATCCTACATATTTGAACGGCGCGAGACCGGCCTGTGCCGTATCAGGATTGGGCGGCTGCGGATCATAAATTGGCCCCGGTGAAATGTAGATTCGGGGTAGGGTATCAGGATCAACCGCTAGAAATCCCCCGAAAGGCGGATTCTCTTCATGGATTTTGACGAGCGAGTCTTTGTTCGTCACTGGGATTTTTGCCAGATCATTTGCCGATTGGATGTCTTCAGGCTTTACACCTGCGCTGTCCAGAATGCCTTTAATAGCCGGTGCGTTCGCATAGGCGTGGCCGATTAATTCCCGGATTTTTTGGTCGAGTGGAGTAATCAAGAGGCTTGATCCTTTGCTTGTGCTTGTAGCGCACTAATCAATCACGAGTTAGTTAGTCATCACCTGTTCATTTTTCTCGATGCCACTCATAAATCCCAATCTGGCAATATTCCTGGAAGCCAATCCGTTGATATACTGGCATTCCCGCGCTGGACGCGCCAAGTACCCTAACTCGCTCGATAGCCCAGCGCCCGCGCATCGCGCAGTGCCGCCAATGTGATTGCCGCGCCGATTCCTTGCCGCCGCGCTTCCGGTACAGTCATCACGAAGTATATACCAGCCACACCTGCTCCCAAAAAGAGCGAAGTGGTTGCTACGGCTTTTCCATCCAACCAGCCTAGATAGTGCCGGAAGTCTACATCATCACCCAGCCCAATTTTCTGATAAACATCCCGCACCCACTTGGCCTCGTTTTCACCTTCGCCAAAGCCCTGTGCCAGCGTTTGCGCCCACACATTCAATTGCCCATCATCGCGGACTCTCTCAATCACCAGATGAGCAGGGTAGTCAAGATTTTCGTTCAACGCAGATAACTCGACAGCCATACCCGGTTCGCTGCCTGCATCCTCAAATCCATGTTCGACCAGCAGCGTCCCTAAGTTGGAAGGGCGCATAGATGGCCCTACATGCCACGACCCCGGCACACCCCGCGCCCGAAATTGCCTGATAACATCCTCAATCACCACATCCGGCGATAAATGAGTGCGGCTCAAGTCGGTGTGAACCACCGCATTATGGTACTCAATCGGCGATCCACCAATTGTCCAGTGGATATGCAGCTCATGCACTTCCTCACCGCCGCCCGTATGTCCCATCGCCAGTAGCAGTTCCGCTGCATTCTCCTCAATCGCCTCTATCACGGCCTGCTTATCTTCCATATTTGTTAGTATTTCAACCATGAGTTTATACCCGCGCTAGGGCAGCGGATCGGAGATAACCTCTCCTGAAAAGACGACTAGAAAGGTAATCGTCGCAACCAGTAAAGTTATTAACAATACGAATAAAAGTATTCGCCTTATTCTCATCACTCATTACTTCTTTGTTTTTACTTTGTACTCTGCACTCTGAACTTTGCACTATCTTATACTACCTCTTAGCCAAGCCAGCGCTTGCGCCGCTTATAATGCTTCACATCGCGGTAGCTTTTGCGCTCACCGGAGGTATTCAGCCCCAGGTAAAATTCTTTGATGTCTTCATTTTCGCGCAGCTGCGCGCCGGGGCCGTCCAGCACAATCCGGCCTTCTTCCATCACATAGCCATGATCCGCCAGTGCCAGCGCCGCCCGTGCATTTTGCTCCACCAGCAGCACCGACATTTTTTCCTGTGCGTTAATGTCCTTCACGATTGAAAAAATTTCTTGCACTAGCATCGGCGCGAGACCCAATGACGGCTCATCCAGCATCATCAGTTGTGGATGCCCCAGCAGCGCCCGCCCGATGACCATCATCTGCTGCTCACCGCCGGATAAATACCCGCTCACACGCTTCCGCAAATCCCGCAGCCGGGGGAAGTAAGTGTAGATTTTTTCCAGATCGCTTTTAAAAAATTTTCCACCCTGAAACGGCATAGCCCCCAGGTGCAAATTTTCCTCGACGGTCAAATGTTGGAAAATCGGACGCCCCTCGATGACCTGGATAATTCCTTTACGCACGATGTCTTCGCCGCTCATCAGGTCAATCCGTTCACCCGCCCAGGTAATATTCCCGCGTGTGACCTCGCCCAATTCTGATTTTAGCAAGCCGCTGATGGCTTTAAGCGTGGTCGATTTGCCCGCGCCGTTCGGCCCCAGTAGCACCACAATTTTCCCTGGTTCCACCTGGAATGACACCCCACGCAGCACCAGAATCACGCTGTTATAAATCACTTCAATATTGTTCACGTTCAACATAAAAGTATGACCACGTTTCAATTAAGAGTATTTATTTTGAAAATCTAACGATTAGAGAATTTTCCTATCCGCAAAATAGACGGGGCGTGATTGTGCTCACGCCCCTATCATAAATCAGTAAACTACAGCGCCGGTACGTCTTTGCCACCCGGTGTCAAATCCGGCGCCGGAGCAAAGTCCGTCAGCGGTACAATGATCGGGATGAACGCTTTAGTGCCATCCGCCAGATCAACGGTCATCGCGTCATCGCCTGATGTAGCTGGCCCATCGCCAGTCTTGTTCAGGAATAACATCTGCGCGATGCGGTTGTCCGGCAGTGCGCGGATTGAACCACCCTTGAAATCAAAGTTATAGAGTCCTAGCGGTGAATATTGCAGCGAATCAATCGTTTCCTTGATGGCTGCACCGTCCACGGCGTCCAGGCTGCCCACGCGATTCACAGTTTGCGTGTACATTTCGATGTAGCTGTCCACCGCGCCCCAGCCAAGCAAATAGGCAATGTTTTTGTCCTGGGGCTTACGTTTGTTCGCGTCTGCCTGCTCATTAATAAGCGCGATACCCGGAATGCTGCGTTCCGACCACCAGTGGAAAGGCATCGAGCCGACAATCCCATTCACGGCGGGCAAACCATCTGCGCCGAGTACCGTGCGCCCCAACAAACCGACGGATGTATCCAACACCCAGTTCACACCCGCCAATTGCACCGAGTCTTCCAAACCCAGGTCAACAATCGTTTTGGCGATGATCGCTGGCCCACTCGCGAGCGAATTGCTGTAGAGGATATTTGCGCCCGCATCCACCAGATTTTGCACATTGGTGGTGATATCCGTTGCGGTTGGCAGGAAATATTCTGGTGTATCAACGATTTCGACGCCCACCGACTTGCAATAACCGATGGTTTCCGGCGTATAAGCAGCTTCGCCGAAGGCTCCCGGCCAGCTTATATAACCAATTTTGGGCGATGGATAGCGATCTGCATTTTCTGACACATATTTGCAGAATGAACCCAGTTGATCGGCGTACAGCGGATTGGTCGCGTAAATCCAACCGGGTGACTTGGCATCTTCACCATACAATCCTGCCACCGACCCAGCAGAAATCAACACCGGAATCTTGTCTTCTTCAACCTGACTGCGCAGCAGTTCTGCATCACCAGATGCATACAGAAGCAGCAAATCAGGTTTTGGGTCGAGGCTTGAATAACGGTCAAATGCGGCCTGGGCTTCTTCAGGCTTGCCACCGGTATCAGCATAATCCTGTGCAAGACTCGCGCCGCACACGCCACCGTGGGCGTTAAAGTAAGCAATCGCGTCACCAAGTCCTGCCAGTAGCGGCTGCGTGATAAATGCGTATGGGCCGCTCAAATCGCCGAAGTGATAAATCGTGATGGTCTGGCCGGACAAATCTTGCTTGCACTCAGTGTGCGTGATAAAGTCGGGGAGCACTTCCGTCCCGACGGTATCTTGCGCGAAGGCGGGCGCAATCAATAATCCGAAAACGAGTACGAAAAAGGCTGCAAAGGTGAGTTTTCGCATTTTCCAAAAATCCTTTCCTATTAAATATATAATCGATTTTGCGAACGATGTTTCAGGATAACAAATTTTATTATTGCACCTCCGCTGGATCGTTGTGGTTGCGAATCTATACTGAACAGTCGATTACTAATGACTATCGACTGATAGCTAGTAACTTTTAGTGTGAATAAGGTCGTATCTTCCACGCGATCTTGAAAATTTCCCAGCGATACGCCAATCCACGCGGTGCGAGGATCAGGAAAATCGTCAGTACCAACCCGAATAATGTCGGACTCAGCGATGAAGAAATATTCACCGGGTCGATGAATGGCAGCATCCCCGGCAGCACATCGCGCAGCGGCGGGATAATGACCGGGATAATGTTTTGTGTGAACAAATTGACGAACGCCACGCCCAACAATGGCCCCAATGGAAATCCCGCCCCGCCAATCACCAGCATCGCCAAAAATTCAATCGACTGTGAGAGGGTGAAATTGCCCAATGACAGGTTATTGGTCTGGTAGGCGAACAATGCTCCGGCGATTCCGGCGTACAAGGCGCTGATGAAAAACGCTTGCAGCTTATACGCAAACACATTGATTCCGAGGAGTTCGGCGGCTAAATCATTATCGCGCACGGAGATAAAAGCGCGTCCCACCCGTGTGCGGATGATATTGCGTGCCGCCAGCATCAGGAACACTGACATCGGCACAATAATGAGATACATCGCGTTATCACTGGCGAAATTCAACGGGCCGATTGTAGGAAAGGGAACTTCCAATGGGCGTGATCCATTAGTGTACGGTTCGAGTGGGTAACGCAGCAGCCAGGGGATAATAAATTGTGCCGCCAGAGTCGCCATCGCCAGATAAAACCCCTTTACCCGCAGCGATGGTAGTCCGAACAGTAGCCCCACAAACCCCGTGAACAAAGCTGCGCAGGGCAGCGCCACCCAAAATGAGAATCCCAACTCCCGCGCCAGAAACGCCGCACTGTATGCGCCCACCGCCATGAACGCCGCGTGTCCCAGCGAGATTTGTCCCGTATAGCCCACCAGGATATTCAAGCCCTGCACGGCGATCACAAAAATCGCGATGCGGATAATCGTGCCGATCCACAACTGCGGCAGCACATTTAACCCGAATGGGCCTTCCACCGTCAGCAAGGGAATGAGCATCAGCCCCGCGAACAACCCCCATGAGAGAATTTTGTCGCCGCGTGTCCGGTTGAGGGCGATGTCCTGCCCGTAATCCGTATCAAGTACCCCCGCTGGTCGGATGTTCGCTGACATAAATGCTCCATGATTTCGCTAAAATCTTGTCTTGATTCCCCCTCTCCACTTGTGGAGAGGGGGCCAGGGGGTGAGGTTAATTCATCGCCCCCGATATTGTCCTGCTGCATCTTCTGCGAACGGTCTGCCGCTGTTCATATAAATCGCGATCATATTGTCTGGGTTATAAGGCACACGCCGGAATTCCAACGCCAATCTACCGTCTTCGTGTGTCAGTATTGCATATTCTGCCCAGGGGTCAGCGCGGAAATCATCATCTGGTTGCTGGTGGCTGTAGGCGAAGCCCACACTGCCCGGATTGAAAAAGAAGGTGTCGCCCAATCGCCGTATTTGCTGCATATGGGTATGCCCGCCACACAGAATGGCTGGTGGGTACACCCCCAGAAATTTCTGGAAATCTTCTTCGCTCGTGGTCGGCAAAATTACATCGTCAAACGACGTGGGTGATCCATGAAAACATAATAATTTTTTCCCGCCGCCCAGGTCAATTTCTACTGTCGGCTGAAATTTGCTGATGAAAGTTTTGTCTGCTTCCGAAAGCTGCGTCAGCGACCATTCGCGCACGGCGATCAGTTTTTCGGATGGCTTGCCTTCTGCGCCCGTGTCTACGCCTGTCAGCATCCATGCATCCGCATTTCCCATGACAACCGGACACTCCAGTTCACGCAGGCGCTTTACCGTTTCCGCTGGTTGTGGCCCGCCCTGGATCGCATCGCCCAGACACACAATCTGATCGACAGTCTGCGTTTTTAGATCTGCCATCGCTGTCGCAAAGCCAAAATCGTTCCCATGCATGTCAGAGATAATCGCTACGCGCATAAGTTAAATCCGTTCGATTCTCTTTTGTCCGAAAAGTCCGTCGGGCTTTACAACTAACACCACCATCAATACGAGGTAAGGTGCAAGTTCCGTTCCCGCTTGTGTACCCTGGAAGAGGAGATTTGCCCATTCCTGGAGGAGTCCGATAATCAAACCCCCAATCAACGCCCCGGTAATTGATTCCAACCCGCCCAGTAAAACCGCCGGAAATGCCGACAATGCCAGAAGTGGCATGTTCGACGATAGGTTAGTGACACCGCCTTGCAGCACCCCCGCCACTGTCGCCAGTAATGCAGCAATCGCCCACGCCACCGCCAGAATCACACGCACCCGCAGTCCGATGCTCTGGCCGAGCCGTTGATTTTCGGCTGTCGCCCGCATCGCCAAACCTACATTGGTGAATTGAAAGAACAACACGAACGCCACATAGGATGCCAGCGCCAAACCGAATGCTATCAAAAACTCCGGCTTGATAATCACCAACCCGCCCAAAGTATCTTTCAAATCGGTCAATTTGATTGTGCTGAAGGCCGTTCCATCCGCGCTGGCGAATACCTGTAACGGCAGTTCCACGCTGCCCCATGCCAATTGGGTGAAACCTTGCAGCAACCGCTCGATTGCCAGCGTCATCAACACCATCGCGAACAGGGGCTGTCCAATCAGCGGGCGGATCGTGAATCGTTCGATCACCAACCCTAGCAGCACCGCGCCCGTCGCCGCACCGATAATCCCGCGCACGAATTTGAAGTCTGGCCCGCCAATAGATAGAAGGGCACTCAACACAATGACAATCGTGGCTCCTATAAGGGCTTGCTTCGGTTGCAAAAGTTCGCGCCATCCGCCCATGCTGATCGCCAGGATGACCGTTATGGCGGATAGTAACACTGCCGCCAGCACGGATATTTGTCCGCTGGAAAAAAAGCTGTAGAAAATCAATCCACCCAGCAGCATCATCCCGCCGTGTGCGAAGTTAAACACACCCGACGCCTTATTGATAACCACGATCCCCAGCGCGATCAGCCCATAAATTCCACCCACCAACACGCCTGTAATCGTTGTCTGCACCAACCGCGCCGGAGTTTTACTGACAATGAGCGGTTGCAGCCATACGATGACCAGAAGTGCGGCAATTAGATAGATTGCCCACATCAAATAACGTTTATTTGTTTCAAAAAAAGTGGTCAAATTTTCCCTCAACAGATCAAAGCTGACGATAATTTTCCTGGCTATAATCACTGCTTTATGATAGTTGTTGCGATTCTTTTAAACCGCGCCCTACAAACTAAATCTTAACTGGCTTTCCCTCAAAATCGAAACAAATGTTCGAACAAATGTTTCACTTTTGAGTCGTATCCTGTGCTAAACTGATTTTACACACTTTTCTTTGTGACTTTGTGGCTTGGAGACTTTGTGTTATGCACTTTTCTTCTCCGTATCTCTGTTCTCAGAGGAACACTTTTCTGTTTTCGCTTTTGCGGCAGTTGAGAATTTCGCCGCAGCGGCGGATACCCCCCTCATTCTCGCCGTTGTTCTGCCAACACGGCGGCGCTCCGCACGTTTCCCGCCCTTTTTTCGCCCATATAATTCGCAATGCGGCGGCGCTTCTCGTGCTTCCCGCCGCACACTTCGGCGACAATTTTCTCAATTCCGCCATTGAGGCTGCCACTCCTGCCATCAAAATCTTCCTAGCACCTGTCTTGGCTTTTACTCATCACTTTCTTTTTCTTTCACTCTGTACTCAGCACTTTGTACTTCTTTTCAAATCGTAGCTACTTTCACCGCTGTCTCCACCACGCCGGTACGACCATCGCGGTACTTCACTTCCGCGCTCACCGTCACCTGCGCTAAATCACCGTACATCGCGTCCAGCATCTGTCCATACTTGTTCTCCAATGCCCGACGCCTCAGTTTGCGTGTCCGTGTCAGTTCGGCTTCGTCTGCGTCGAACGCTTTGTGTAGGATGACGAACTTTTTCACCCGTGCCGGGGGCGGTAAAGTTTCGTTCACTCGCTCGACTTCCTGCTTGATAAGGTCGTAAACTTCTTGCCTCTGCGACAGGTCAACGAAAGTCGTGAATGTGATCCGGTTTTTCTCTGCCCAGCGCGCCACATTCTCGAAGTTAATGTTGATGATGGTGGTTACAAAATGCATATCGAACCCGCCGACAGCCATCACATCCTGGATGTAGGGACTGAATTTCAGTCGTCCCTCAATATACTGTGGACTGAATCCCTCGCCGTTCGCCAGCTCTATCATATCCGTCACCCGATCCAGGTAAATCAAATGTCCGTCTGAATCAATGTAGCCCGCGTCACCCGTGTGATACCAGCCTTCGTCATCGATGACCTCGGCGGTTTTTTCCGGGTCTTCGAAATAGCCCGAGAACATGGCCTCAGTCCGCAGCAGAATTTCCTGGTCGTCGGCGATTTTGATCTCGACACCCGGTAGAATCACGCCCACGCTTGCCAGCTTCACGTCCCCCGGTGCGTGCATCGTCCCGGCACTTTCTGTCGATGCATATAACTGTCGCAGTTCCACACCGATTGCCCTGAAAAATCGGATCACATCCGGGCTGAGGGCTGAACCTGCCGTCAGCAAATTGCGCGCCCGTGTCAAGCCGATTTTGTCGCGCAAGGGTTGGAATACCGCGAACTCACCCAGCCAGCGTAAAAAACGCAGGGGAGTCGGAATAGGTTTTTTGGCATCTTCCCGATCAATCACGTTATAAGCCAGTGGCATAAAGGCATGATATAACCGGCGGTTCAACCACGAACTATCGTTGATCCGTACCTGGATTACACTAGCGAGGTTCTCCCAAATCCGGCTGGGGAACAAGAGCGCTGCCGGTGCGACCTCGCGGATGTCTGTCTGAACCGTGTCCGGCCCTTCCGGGAAATTGACGATAATTCCGTTAATCAAAAAGGGCGTGAAGCCGAATGCCTGCTCGGTTAGCCATGCCATCGGGCTGAACGACAGCCAATTGTCTGTCGCGTAAACCGGTGCAAAATCGTGGATGTCGAGTTCATTCCCATACACGAGCCGCCAGTTGTTAATCATCGCTAGTTTAGGCAAGCTGGTTGTGCCGGAAGTCATGCTCAAAAGGATAATGTCTTCACGCTTCGTTTCCGAAACCATTTTTTCATATAGGTCGGGATGGGTTTTGCCATACGCCTCGCCTAACTGCTCGATGTCTTCAAAACTCGCCATCCAGGGATCACTGTAATTCCACAAGCCCTGGTCATCCCAGTAAATCACTTTACGGATATTCGGGATTTGCGCGCGGATTTCCAGCGCTTTATCGACCTGTTCCTGATTATGCGCCAGCAAGAACACGGCCTTACTTTTGCTGATACCATAGACGAGTTCTTGCGCCCCCGCGTCACTGAATATGCCGAACGAGATCGCCCGCGCGCTGTGGGTTGCAATCTGTGCCCAGTAAAATTCTGGATCATTATCACCGATGATGGCAACCGTTTCACCCGCTTTTAATCCCAGGCTGATTAAACCCAAACAAAAATCACTGACATGCTGGTAAACTTCGTTCCATGAGTATTCCTGCCAGATGCCATAGCGCTTTTTGCGCATCGCTACTCGCTCTCCGAATTCCGTCACGCGGAGGAGGAAATTCTTGGGCAGCGTATCATTGTGGCTGTCGAGTCCGGCTGCTTTGATTGGAAATTTTGAGGTATAGATTTTTCCCGGCTTGGTTGCCCGGTGCGCGACGGTTGGCGTTTCAATATTCATC
>JBDTNB010000202.1:0-10702 GCA_039933955.1 Chloroflexota bacterium | reverse complement strand
TTCGCCTGTGGCTTGATTGCCCTCCGTGCCGCTGGGTTATTCGGATAGGCTCTAAGGGGATCGTCGCCACAAATTGGCTATCCGGCGACCAGATTGGCTGGGCGAAAGACAGCGGCAGCAGCGCCCGTGTCCTATGCAGCAGGTCGAACACAAGCACGCCGTCTTTGCTATTCTCTACCGCAATCCAGTGCTTATCCGGTGATGTGGCCGGGGTGATGTTCATGAACGTAAGCGGCACAATATAATCGCCCGCCAAACGAAGTTCGAGACGGTACGTTATATCCAACAGCTCAATTTTTTGGTTGTAGGCGTAAACAATAGGCAGCGATGGCAACTGCCCTGCGACCCCCTTGACGAGCAGCACCAAACCGAAAACCAGAAGTGTAAATTTTACTGCCAGCCGGAAAACGAATGTCATAACCATCAGCCGTCAGCGTGGATTAATCGCCAGGGGGGCGCTTCTGGTCTTCCTGGATGCGTATGTAAATCAACTGCAAATCGCCAATTGTGCCGAAACCCGCCATGCCGCCGACCATCAGCAGCACCCAACCCAGCAGCACCCCCGCGATGTTAGGTGCATTCACCAGGATGATGATCCCAGCCACCGCCATATTCCAGAAGACGAACGCGGGCAGTCCGGCGACAAAAATATACTGCGGCAGCGACAGATCGTCGGGAATATCGACGTGCGTCTTGCCGACAGCTTTGGGACGCCGCCCGATCAAATACAACGCCAGCACATGCAGCGATTCGTGAGGCGGGCCAAAAATACGGGTCAGGAATTCCATTTTTTCATAATCCAGTTCAACGTTGGAAGGGGGAAAGTAAAAAGAGAAATTGGCATGATTCCCAATCTACCTTCCCTTTGATGAATATGATTCAACTTATCGAAACTTATAGCAACAACCTACCCCGCTTGAAGCAGGTTGAGGTGCTTATTTCCAGTTCAATGATTGCATTTGTCTTTAGCTAAAAGCCAATAGCCAACGGCTAATAACTAACTTACACCTTTATACGGCAGCGCCTCGATGGCGGCAGCGGCATCCAGATCATTCTGGGTGATTTTGCTGCCCGCCGAGTGCGTACTGAAGGTTACAGTCACTTTGCGCCAACCGATCAGCATGTCCGGGTGATGATCGAGTCCTTCAGCGATCACGCCGACTGCGCTGGCGAACGCCAACCCTGCCAGATAGGCATCCAACTTGAACAACTTTTTGATTTTGTCGCCGTCGCGCTCCCAACCGGGCAGCTTACTAAGCCCTTTTGTCACATCGGCATCTGATAAAGCGGGTGGATTTTTTGCCATGATTACAACGTCTCCTGAAACACTAAAACCCTGTTATGCGTATAACGATAAGCGGCGTAGAAAGCTGATGCATTTTTACAAGCTCGTCACGCCGTCATATCTTAGAATAACATACTGGCATGATTTTATCAGGAGCAAACACCATCATGTATCGTTGGATCGTTTTACTGCATATCTTGGGCGCAGTCGCCTTTTTCATGGCGCACGGGGTCTCGGCAGCGATGGCTTTGCGCCTGCGCCGCGAGACCAATCTGGAACGCCTGTGCACGCTGCTTGGATTATCGGAAGTCGCCGTACCGGTCATGTATTTCAGCTTATTGGTGCTGCTGCTCGCCGGAATTGGCGCGGGAATCATGGGTAATTGGTTCGTGCAGGGTTGGATTTGGGCGGCGTTGGTGCTGCTGATTGTGCTGGGTCTGTGGATGGGCTACTACGCCCAAAAGCATTATTCCCCGATTCGGCAGGCGTTAGGCATCACCTATCGCGGACGCCCCGGCGCGAATCCGCCCGCCAGCGAATCGGAAGTTGCCGCGCTCGTCCAGGCCACCAATCCGGGGATGCTCACCGGAGTCTCTTTTGTCGTCATCGCCATCATCCTCTGGCTCATGATCTTCAAACCCTTCTAAACCGCCCAGCAATCTCCCATTACACATACAGCCTATAAAACACGCGAATCATCGTAGGGGCACGACAGGTCGTGCCCCGCTTACAGCAACTTAAGGAATGGAGCTTCCTAAACCGATTTTTCGTCGGCTATCCGCTTGGGGTTCAAAACCCCAAGCTACGGGAAAACGGTAAACCTCTGAAGAGGTTGAAGCACGACTTCCTAACCTCTTCAGAGGTTTAAAATCCTTTTTGTAGCCAGAGGTTTTGAACCTCTGGCGGGCGGCAAAACCGGTCTTAAGTTGCTACGCATGGGGCACGACCTGTCGTGCCCTCCCCCGTCCATCTTGAAACAATAGCATCCGTTTTCCCCTCGGCGATCCACTAAAATTTTCACACAATCCCCCCAGAGAAGGATAGTGCGGCTATTGAAACCCGAAACGCAATCGAGTAGGATAACGACATGGGTTATGAGTTGTTAATCCTGAGCGGGTAGCGTTCCCTAACCATTACCGCTTTTTAACGGTGAATAGCTAGCCGCTAGACCAAAAACCAATCACTAAAAACCAATAACCCTGGCTCAGAATACCATCAACGAGGGATACACATACAATGGTCGCGAATGCTGTCGAACGAACCACCGGGGCCGAAAATGTCATCTGGGATTTATCAGTATTTTACAAAAGTGTGGATGACCCCAATATTCAACGTGACATGGACGCCCTGAAAAAGCGCGTCGAAAAATTTGCGGGCGAATATAAAGGCCGCGTGGCAAACCTGGATGTCGAAGAGATGATGGATGCCATGACCGAACTGGAAGGTATCTACGACCAGGAAGGCCGCATCGGTCATTTCGCCTCGCTCATGTATTCCACCGATACCAACAACCCGCAGTATGGTGCGCTGATCCAGAAATTCACCGAATACGATTCGGGGATTGACCAGCAGTTGGTCTTCTTTGAACTGGAATGGAACGAAGGCGATGATGCCGCCGCGCAAAAGCTGCTGGCCGACCCGACTATCGCCAAATATCGGCATAAGCTGGAAGCGGATCGCCGCTACAAACCCTATCAACTCAGCGAGATTGAAGAACAACTGCTGACCGAAAAATCCGTGACCGGGCGCAGTGCCTGGACACGCTTTTTCACGCAGGTGATCGGCGCACTGCGGCTGGATTATGATGGCGAAAAATTGCCCATGACCCCGGTTCTGGGCAAGCTCTACGAAGCGGATCGCGAGACGCGCCACAAAGCCGCCGAGTCGATTACGGCAGGGCTGCGCGAAAAGTCGATGGAACTGAGCTACATTTTCAATGTGCTGGCGGCGGACAAAGCCTCCGACGACAAGCGGCGCGGGTTCAAATCCTGGGTCTCGTCGCGCAACCTGTCGAATAAAGCGCCGGACGCGGTGGTTGATGCCCTCGTCAGTGCTGTCAGCTCGAATTATGAGATTGTCGCCCGCCACTACAACCTCAAGCGCAAACTGCTCGGCCTGGACGAACTGGCCGAATATGACCGTTATGCGCCGCTCCCGGTGAAAGAAAGCGATGCGTTCTACACCTGGGACGAGGCCAAAGATATTGTGCTGAAAGCCTATGCCACCTTCAGCCCGCGTATGGCAGAAGTCGCCCAACGCTTTTTTGACGAAAACTGGATTCACGCGCCCGTGACCCCCGGCAAACGTGGCGGCGCTTTTTGCTCCTATACCGTGCCGTCGGCGCATCCTTTTGTGTTGGTGAATTATGAAGGCACAGCCCGCGATGTGATGACTCTGGCGCATGAACTCGGTCACGGCATCCATGCCTACCTCGCCGCCGAAGCACACGGCCTGTTCGGGTTGAATACACCACTGACCACCGCTGAAATGGCCTCGACTTTTGGCGAAATGCTGGTCTTCACCGACCTGACCAACAAGGAACCCGACCCCGAAGCCCGCCTGTCGATGCTGTCCCACAAAATCGAGGACACGATTGCGACGGTCTTCCGCCAGGTGTCGATGAACCGCTTTGAAGACGGTTTCCACAATGCCCGCCGGGGCGAAGGCGAACTCACGTCCGAACGCATCAGCGACATCTGGATTGCCAGCCAGCGTGATATGTTCGGCGACAGCGTAAACCTGAGCAACAATTACAAAATCTGGTGGAGCTACATCCCCCATTTCATCAGCACACCCGGTTATGTCTATGCCTATGCCTTTGGCGAACTGCTGGTGCTGGCGCTCTTCAACCTTTATCAGGAACGCGGCTCAGCTTTCGTCCCGCAGTTTATTGAGGTGCTTGCAACCGGTGACTCCGATTGGCCGCAAAATATCCTGGCGAAAGTTGGCGTTGACCTAAGCGATCTCAACTTCTGGAATCAGGGTCTCGCCGCCATCCGTTCCCTGGTCGAGCGTGAAGAAAAACTCGCCCACGAGGTCTATCCCGACAAGGTGCGCTAACCACCAATCCGAAATGCGTCTGTAGGGGCGAAGCGCTGCTTCGCCCATTTTTACCCCTATTTTGCAATCACTCCCATAATCCTCTATATTTCGGTTAAAATATAAACAAAGAAAGCAGAGAAAAAAGCAGGTATCATGACCGTAAAACCTCGGATTTACACAATGAGTTTCGCGCGCGTCTACCCGGAGTACATCAACAAGGCCGAGAAAAAAGGACGCACGAAGGCCGAAGTCGATGAAATTATTGGCTGGTTGACAGGCTATAGTCAGGAAGCATTCGAAACTCAACTGGAAAAACAAACCGATATTGAGACCTTTCTAGCCGATGCGCCGCAACTGAATCCTGCGCGGACTTTAATTAAAGGCGTAGTTTGTGGTGTCCGGGTAGAAGACATCGAAGAACCCACGATGCGCGAAATCCGCTACCTGGATAAATTAATCGACGAGTTAGCAAAGGGTAAAACGATGGAGAAGATTTTGCGGAAGGCATAAATCTTCTGCAACGAACCTGCAAAAACTGCCTGAACATCCACTTCCGCCAGCCTAAAAATCCCCAGCGCAAACGACCATTTGCCGCCGGGATGAATGTGGGGTTGGCTGATGTGAGAGTCGCTTGCGCCACCGCCCTGCTGCCGCATCTTTTGTCGCCCCATAGGCTACCCTTGAATCGCACATCTGTGCTAAAATAAGATGACATTTTTGATTCTCGACGGAGGGCGTGATGACCAATTCCGACAAAGTTTTGACTCGTGAAGAACTGCTGCACGAAATGGACACAACCTGGAATGAATTTCAAACCTATTTGACGACGCTCACTGAGGAGCAGCTTACCCGTCCAACCGATGCCGCTGGATGGACAGCCAAAGATCATGTGATTCATGTGGCAGCCTTCGACAAAGCCGCGCTCGCCCTGCTGGAAGGAAAATCCAAGCGTGAGAGCCTGGATATTCCGCCCGAAATCTGGGCACAGGACGACGATGACAGCACCAACGCGGTGATTCAGGCGCGCTATCACGCCATGCCGCTGAATGAGGTCATGCAAACCCTGCAACAAAATCACGAACGCATGATGCAGAAACTCAATACCATGACTGAATCCGATTTGGCACTCCCCTTCAGCCATTACCAGTCGGACTCCAACGACGAACGCCCGCTGATGAAATGGCTGCCCTGGGAGACCTATTATCATTATCGCGACCACATGCCCTGGATTGCTGCAATTGCCGCGACTGCCTGAGCAGCAGGGACACGACACGATTTAACCGTCATCATAATTCTGACCGCCTACAAAGGAGCAATGGACAACATGAATGCCGACGCTTTTCGCCATTTTTATAACTATCACTTTGCCATCAACCGCGAAATATGGGACAAATACATCGTCCCCCTGCCGCAGGAGCAGTTCATCCAGCCTGTCGCCTATTCGCATGGCTCGGTTCGCAACCAGATCGTCCATCTCATGAACGTCGATACGGTCTGGTTCAGTGATCTGGGCGCGATACAGGTTGGTGATTTTCAAGACTCGGATGACAAGGGGCTGATCCGCCAACATTGGGATCAACTTGAGCAGGAGATGCGCGCCTATCTCGCCACCTTGCGCGACGATATGCTGTCCACCAAACCGCTGCACGGTGAAGACGAAAACCTGATTCTGTGGCAGGTGCTGCTGCATGTCGTGAATCACGGCACAGATCATCGCGCCCAAATTCTCCGCCTGCTTAACGATCTCGGTGTCAAAACCGGGCCGCAGGATTACATTTTTTACGTCTACGACAATCCGTAAATCGCGGAAGGCGTCTTCCATCATGGACGAAATAAACCTTTCGAAAATCCCTCTGGGAAAATCGCAGCAAACCCAGCGCGGCAAACCAACCACCGAAAAAAGCCTTGCCGATTGGGTTGAGCGCGTTCCTGGTCTCGTGCAGGACGGACTGCTGATCGTCGGCAGGCAAATGCATACCGAAGCTGGTGATATTGATCTACTCGGCATTGATCCGGCTGGCCGTTGGGTGGTGACCGTCATGCGTTCGGGCAGCATCCGCAGGGAAACAATCCTGAAGGCGGTTGATTATGCCGACTGTATTGGCAGGATGGGCGAAGATGAACTCATCACCAGCATGGACAACTACCTGAAGCCGCATCACACCGATACCCAAACCCTGTTGGCTGCCCATCAGATTGATGATGAAATTGTCTTTCGAAAACGAGACACGGTGATCGTCGTGATTGGAACGGGCGCAGATCAGAAATTGGAGCCGTTCGCCAAATCATCGCCGCTGAAAGACCGTCCAATTCACTTGCTGAGTTTCGACGTGGTTCAGAATGACGCCGGGGAATCGATTCTGACCCGCGAGGTTATTGAATTCGAGGTCGTCAATGCGTCCAAAACAGCAAAACCGAAGACCGCCCCGCCGATCAAACAGTGGCCGTCAACACCTGCCATTGAACGGCTGCTGCGTATTGCCGTCGAAAGTGGTATCGGCGATGATTTCCGCCTGATCCATGAGCACGCCATTCGGCACGGCATGTATCCGCGCACCTACCGCTGGAGCATCATGTACGCGCCGCCCCAGAACAAAACCCGCTGCCTGATTTGCCTGTGGTCAAAGCGTGAAAAAGGTGAAAAAACGGGGACTGTCGTCTATATTGCGTCTGAGGCTTTCGCCGAATTTTATCCAATCTCGGCGCAAGAGGTCGTACAAATTCTGGGCGCGAACCATTGGGAACGCATCGCGCAGGGCAAGGCGGACGAATTCGCCGCAAAAATGGATATACTCTTCCAGAAAATCGCCAGTTACGCCTAGTCCTATTCTCGGAGGCTATATCATGATCGCGCGCGTCTGGCGGGGATACGCCAGCCCCGAAAATGCCCATCTTTACATCGAACACGTCCAGCACAGCGTCTTCCCCGAACTGGAAGCCATCGACGGCTTTCGCGGCGCAAATGTGCTGCAAAAAACTGAAAACGGCGAGGTTGAATTCGTCGTCACCACCTTTTGGGATTCGATGGACGCGATTCACCAATTCGCCGGGGCCGATGCTGGGGTCGCGGTGGTCGCGCCCAACGCTCAGGCCGTGTTGTCGCACTACGAGTCCACCGTCAGCCATTACGAAGTCGCCCTCACGAAATAGACGATTGAGATTGCTGAAGCTGGTGAATGAAAAAGTGACCCAAACACTCGAAGGAATTATCCCAGCGTTTGAGACCTCTTTCCAAAAGGGATATTCAACCTATATCAAGACAGCTCCCGGCAAATTGGAGACTCTTTTGTGACCTCTTAACGGATACGCGCACCACGCCCTCGCTGTTCATCGCAAGCATTACGATCACTAGACTGAAATACAGCTATAATGGCAGAAATGCATGACTGGACAGGACAACTTCAGTATCATGAGAACTGCCGGTGATCGAGGTACTCAGATGAGCCGTAACGCTTTAATCGAATTCATTATCATCTCCTTTGTGGCTTTAGTATTATTGTTAATTGCCTTCTTCTCGATCCAACCCATGACCTACACACATCCTGATTTCAATCAGGATTGGGATCATCACGTCTATATTGCGATGGCGGAAGGCATAAGCGTTGAAGCACCGTTCGCCTATCGAGTGTTGACGCCCTGGTTAGCATCGCACTTGCCGTTCGACCTGCAATTCAATTTCTTCCTCATTACTTTCCTGGCGCTGTGGGGGACAGGCATAGTCCTTTATTACCTCATTGGTCGATGGCTGCCAGACCGCGCACAACTATGGGGATTAGTGGGCATGGTTGCCTTCTATTCCTTGTACTGGGTAGTCGGCTATAACCTGTATGATTTCTGGTTATCAGATGCCCTCAACTTCTTCCTGATAACACTGGCCTTCTATGCGATCATTGCAGGGATTGATTGGTTATTTGCCCTGGCGCTGTTGATAGGCGCTTTCAACCGCGAGGCAATCATTGCCGCCATACCGCTGTATATAGTCTTCCGCCAACTGGCGCAGCGTGAACGAGTGAAGCGGGTCATACTGCTCGCGCTGCCTATGCTGGGGATCATAATCTGCTTACGATTATTTATTCATCCTATAGACAGCGACTACAGCCTTGTAACTTATTTTCGAAATTATGGATTAACGCGGTTAGTCTCGCTGCCATTTGAAATGAATCTTTATACGCTGGCTCCCTTCGGATTATTGTTTATTGCCCCTCTGCTTACGCCGATGGCGAGTATGCGCCTGATGCTCAAATTCACGCCATTTTTGCTTGTCTGTTATGGGCAACTGCTCATTGCAAACAATACCGAGCGGCTTGTCGCATTGGCTTTTCCGGCCTTCATTATCATGAGCGTAACCGCATTGAAGAACTCTATACCGTTGGGCTTTCAAAGACTTATGCTTGCGCTGTCTCATTCGTAAATCGATAATCAAGCAATCGTGCGCCAATGATAAGGACGATGAATAGGGTTCCAGGTCGTTTTGTCGCACTACGAGTCCACCGTCAGCCATTACGAAGTCGCCCTGACGAAATAGAGGATTGGACACAATACCTAATCGTAGAGCGAGTATAATCAGGAAGTATTTTGCCCCGCCTGCTTATAAAATAGACTTCGCCATGAGGAAGCATCCCACATTTTCAGCCAAGCGCTGACAGCCAGAAGGAAAACAGCATGAAGAACATTTCAAAACCGGGGCCGGGGGAATCCGCGCCGTATACACTCGACTACATCCAAATGGTTCCCGACGGCGGGCGCGTGCTGCAACATTTGCAGGACAACTCGCAAACCATCAAAAATTATCTCCGTTCGCTGCCCGCCGCGAAACTCACGACCCCGCACAAAGAGGGCGAATGGACAGTGCAGGAAGTGTTGGGGCACGTCATCGACACCGAGCGGGTTTTCGGCTACCGCGCCCTACGGATCGCCCGCAATGACAAGACCGATTTGCCCGGATTTGAGCAGGCTGATTATGTACCCTATGCCGGCGCGAATGCCCGCAGCCTCGAAGACCTGCTGGCTGAATACACCACCCTGCGCGCCGCGACCATGACCCTCTTCAACAGCTTTGACGATGCCGCCTGGGAACGTTCCGGCACAGCCAGCGGTTATACCCTCACCGTGCGCGCCGCCGTCTACATCGTCGCCGGACACGAACTGTATCATCTCCGCAGCATCAAGGAAAATTACGGCGCGTAGCCCTCATTAATTTAATCTTCGCCATTGTAGGGGCGTTCAACTGAACGCCCTGATCCCCTGCCCAACTTTGCTTACCTTTTAACTGACTTTTACTCTGCACTTTTTAAACTGTTTTCCAACCGCCGCTCCCTCAAAATCGAAACAAATGTTCGAACAAATGTTTCACCTTTTGCACCCAACCTGTGGCATACTGGTGTTACGAGGTAACGTCAATTTGTAGGGACAAGGCCGTGCCTTGTCCGTTTTCCTAAATTGCTGCAATACAGATTGCCCATATGATAAAAATGGACACATTCTCAATTCTCATTATCACCATCTCTATCACAAAACGGGCGACAACGGCGACTTTGGGCGCAGCCAGCCATTCGTTTTCGTCGTTTTAGTCGCCAATTTCGCTTTTGCACAAACTTGACACTCGCAAAACACCAATGATCGCCGCCGCCGCTGCAATATCTGTTTTGTATGGGCTAATCCCTATCGGCTGGCTTTGTCTTTAACTCATTACTTGTAACTTCTCTCTATGTTCTCTGTGCCGCTGTGGTGAATAATCTTTTTTATCTACATGCTGTACTTTTACGCTGAAAACTCAATTGTGCCAACGGAATGGGCAGGCAATTCCAACCGCCATTGACCGGGTGCATCCTGGGTTGCGCTCCATTCGGTCAAACCCACCGTATCGGGATGTTCGGCGCTGTTCATCGCGCGCGGTGAATCCGCTGTCAGCAAGTGTCCTGCCGCACTTTTGAAACCGTTCAGTGACAAGGTAACATCCGCCGGTTGGTCAAAATGCTGGTTAATCAATGTGACCGCCACACCCTTTTCACTGCGAGAAGCTGTCGCCGTCACAGCGCTGGTTCCGTCCGCCAGATGTGTCCCTTGATCGACCTGCACCGCCAATGCTTCTGCGCCGATGTGTGCCCGATGCAGTTGGAACACGAAATAGGTCGGCGTCAGCCACATATGCGCGCCGCTGGTCATCACTGGCGCATGGATCACGTTCACCACCTGCGCCAGATTCGCCATCGACAGCACATTGCACTGATGATGGAAACCTTCCAGCGCAACCGCTGTGGCGATGGCATCCCGCAGTGTCCCGGCCTGCTCATAATTGTCATCCAGCGAACGGCGCGCCACATCACCCGGCCCCCAGGAACGGCCTTCAGGATGCCACACGCCCCACTCGTCCAG
>JBDTNB010000201.1:0-10758 GCA_039933955.1 Chloroflexota bacterium | reverse complement strand
GCCTGCTTTCATCTCTGCTCTCGTTCAGCTTCACTCCTTCTGAACATGAGCCAAATTCTTTATGCCTTATCTATCTTTGCTTGCCCCACAATCGGCTGCGCATATAATAAAATTTCATCTTACATTTAGTTGTTAGCGAAGAAGAAATCGCCAACGACTATCGACTAAAAGGGGGCAGCCATGAACTTCATGAACAATATAGGGTCGATGATTACCGGGGCAGTCGCGATTCCGTTCGTCATTGTGGCGCTGGTGTTTGTCTATCTGGCGATACGCGCATCACGCAGAGCCAGCGCCAGCCGCAGTTGGCCCGCCACCACCGGCAAAATTCTGGCGGCAGGCATCGAGCCGCGCCAGAGCCACAGCAGCAGCGGCGGTTATTCGACCTCCTATTATCCCGTCGTCCAATACGAATACACCGTCAACGGCCAGCGCTTTCTGGGCAACCGCATCACCTTCGGCGGCGATGTCGGTTATGGCTGGACAGGTATGGCACAGCGCCAGATTGACAACTATATCCCCAACTCGAATGTGGCTGTTTTTTACGACCCCAATGAACCGGCCAACGCCGTCCTGGAACGCACCGCAGGCACATCCGGCAAAATTTACTGGCTGGTCGCGATTGTGATTTTTGTGATCCTGGGCGTCACCCTGGTTTTTACCAGTGGCATCAACAGCTTCGTCAGCGGGATTACCTCGAACCTGCCGAAATAAAAATAGCGGTTAGCAAAGACAAAAAGCCATCACACGATCTGATGATGGCTAAAACTTTTCGAAAGCATATTGAGTTTTTTGTCTTTTGTTTTGGCTAACAGCTAACGACTAATTTTTTCCGCTTCCGCGACCAGCGCCAGCGCTTTGTCCAGGCTGTTGACCACGCGCCCTTTCTGGCGCAGGCCGGGGGAAAGCTTGAAAAATATCTGGTTGATCGTCTCTTGAAAACGGTTTTCCGTCACCATGATGGCAAGTGCGATGTTATCCGGGACGATCTTCATCATATGGGTCAGGTTGGAGAGGATATTCCCCACCGGGAAGCGGCTGGTTTTCGCCACCGTGATCATATACACCGGATGCTGGACGCTGTTCATCATCTCCACGCCTGTTTTCCAACCGGCTGACAATTCATCCCAATCAAACGGCCAATCAATCGTCGCGATGATGAGCGTCTTTTCGGCATTGCCCCACTCAATATTCACCGGCATGATACCCTCCCTTGTACAGTGCGGACTCGCAGATGACTCGATTGTAGGGCGCAATCGAGCCAACACCGCGTTAAGAAATGAGCGTAAACTATGCGCTTTGGGTATTTTCCCCTCTTTGCCAAGCGGGCCGGAGGTAGGGATTTTAATGGACTCATCATCCCATCGCCCGTCCTGGAATATGTGCGCACTGATTTTCAGGTCGCACAAGCGCACCTTCACTCAATCCCTGATGGATAGGGCGACCAACCCGCTTTTTGCGTTCTTTTTTCTTTATCTGTTGACTAATGGTAGCACCACATTAAACGGTGGGCGGTCAAAATTAACACATTTAGCTGCTATAAATGTGACTATAATGGTTCACAGAAGGTCATTAAAGCCCCCTCTCCACTTGTGGAAGAGGGGGTTGGGGGTGGGGGATAGCCTGCAATCACTCACCCACCTCTTAGTGCAGTCCTGCCTGACTAATGAGTATCAACTACCAGATTATGCCCCGAAGTTGTTGAAGCGCTTCTTCGATCCACTCGATACGTTCACCGAAACGCTTTTCCGAAGCTAGACGTTGTTTCTCTTCTTCAAGAATTTGAATACTGATTTTGCCGCCTATTGAAACGATACCGTCCAGAGCGTTTTTCCATACCTGCGGATGAGCCGCTTGTAACGCGCTTGCCAGGAAATTCAATGAGGTTGGCTGCTTATAGTGAGAGATGATTTCAACCAACAAAGCTTTAATATCGACACGGGTTTCAGCCAGATAAGCCTTGATGAGATCGTGAACTTGCGATTCATCTAGGTGGATGAGCGCAAAAAATGTATCCTCGTTTTTGGATCGGCGAAACTGCTGCAAATAATGCGCTATTATGTCCCTACTCATTTATCCTTTTTCGACTCGCTCTGTTTTTTGCGGGCTTCCTCGCGCGCTTTTTTCTCGGTGTCGCCCATGCCCGGATGCCATTCGTCGCCCAACGCGCCCGCTGCCCGCGTGATGACCAACCCACCCAGATCACGGGCAATATATTCCAGCATCTTGGGTTGAATCCACGTCAGGGTATCAACCTGCACCGCGCGCGCGCCCGCTTCGATAAAATCACGCGCATCCTGCTGCGAATGGATACCGCCCGCGCCGATAATCGGGATGTCGATGCGGTTCACCAACTGCCCGACGACACGCAGCACCATTGGCTTGACCAGCGGCCCATAGATGCGTCCGCTCACCAACCTACCAGTGGTCAAATCGCGTGCCGTGCCGCGTGGGGGTGCGGCTACGACCAACGCACCTGCGCCCGCTTCGGCGGCGGCCTGGGCAATTTCATAAGCATCTTGCAAAGGCAGCCGCACCAATACCGGCTTTTCAGTGGCATTCACCGCCGCTTTGACAAACTTTTCGGCTTCTTCCCAGGTCATGTCGTCGTTCAGACCGAGTTCGATAGCATCCACCGAATTCTCAGCGTCGATGCGGCTGGCGCTTTTCCGCACATGCTCGACAGTGGATGCCACCAGATGCACGATAATCGGCAGCGGCAGGCTGTTCCATAAATTGCGATACTTCGCCATCACTTTGCTCAGGCCGGGATTGGGCAGGCCGGTATGTACCAGCATCCCCGCGTCCAATGGCACGACGCGCGTGCCGGTGGCGGGCGACCAGGGCGCATACGTGATCGGATTCGTGACCAGCGCCCCCAGTTTCTCGAACTGGATCAACTCGCGGTACGAATCGCCAAAGCCGATGGTTCCGGCGGCGGGCATGACCGGTGTTTCCAAAACGAGGCTGTTCTTGCCCGTGCGCGTAATTTCAATTGCCATATCTTAATTACCTTTTGATTATTGAGGTGTCCACGCCCCGGCCATTTTCAGGAATCGCGCAAAATCGTCGTTCGGCGGTTCGCCGTGTGTATCGGGATATGCGCGCCGGACAGATTCCGTCGAACGCAGAGCATCGCGCACGGTTTTCAAATCGCGGCGGCGTTTGAACAGCGCCGATTGCGATACATGACATTCCATCGCGGCGATTTTTTGTTCGCCCCAGGGACGAATATCCAAAGCCAGATGCGCGGGTTCGCTTTTGTTCCATAAGCGATCTTCAATGGTCGACACAGTGGCGGCAACCGTGTAAATCAGCGTATTAGGGAGCGTGTAGGGAATAGCCCGCATGACCGCCCGGTGCATCAGTTGATGTGCCGGATGACCATATTCGCCGTCCGCGCCATGCGTGAGCACCACATCTGCCCGCAAACGCCGCGCGATGTCCGCCAACTGCCCCGCCAGCGTGTTAAAGTCGGCCTGGAACGGGAACAAAATATCGTCCGGGCCGATGGTCGGGTCAACATAATCCAGCACAGTCAGGCTTGCGCCCAATGCCCGAACCGCGCAGCGCAGTTCCGACTCGCGCACTTGCCCCAATGTCAGGCGCGTCGCAACCGGCGGATCGCCCACTTCGCCGCCCTCGCCGCGCGTGGCACACACCACCTGCACGGCGATTCCCTGGCTCGCCAGCAGCGCGATGATGCCCCCGGCCAGTATGGTTTCATCATCGGGGTGGGCGAAAAAACAGACCACCGATTTGAGCGTCATGGCAGCGCCACCGTTGTCAAATCCAGGGCAGGGCCTTCGGTGCAAATCAGAGACGTTTCCTGGCCTTGCAGCGGGATCATACACGCCTGACACGCGCCGATTCCACAGGGCTGCACCGGCTGAAATACGCCGAATAAATAACTCTTGGGCAGTTCCGCCCGCAGTTCGCGGAAGATGCGATACACATTGGCGAAGCGCCCCAATTCATCATCCTGAGCGACAGTCACAAACACCTGATCCGCCCAACCGATAGTCATGACACGGTTCGCCCATTGCAGCGTCTCATCGGCATGAATCACCTCGACCTCTTTGGGCAGGTGCGCCGCTGGATAATCGGTGGCTTTGCCCGCCAAAACCATCGTCACGCTGATCTTGTTGGCGACCAGCCATTGAATCGACATCAACAGCGGCGTCGGCGGACTGTCATAAGCGATCAGCAAAACATTACGCAGGGTGCGTTTATAGCGAAAGGGCTGCCCGACCATCCCTAGCAAACTGACAACCTGTCCCGGTTCGTAACGCAAATTGCCGGGACGTTCGACCACCAGGGCGTTGGGTTTGAGTTCCACCGGCCACCACTGCTCGCGCAAATAGGGATCCCAGGTTTCCGGCAGCAGCCGCGCCAACACGGTCTGACCGGGTTTCAATTCGTTGATATAGTCATCGACGGCCAGATGCAGCCGTTGATAATGTTCGTTAATCCGGCTAATGCGCTCGATAATTGCTTTGGTTTCTTTCATGCTTTCCGCTTTGTGTTCGTTCGCTCATGCTTCTGCTATTTTACGCCAAAAGCGCGTTTCAGACAGGAAAGGAAAACTTTTATTGTTTAGACTGTGGCCGTTCAATCAGTGCCGCCAACTGCGCCTCCATCTCCACCAGATAATCGCGCCCATAATTCACGTTTTCCAGCCCATCAACTAACACCTGCGGCAAATCGTGAGCAACATCCGGGCAGCACGAAGCCGCACCCAGCGCAATCGTCGCAACCGTATCGACATCGCCGGAATAATCGACACAGGCACGCAGCATCGCGCTCAGGCTGTCATGCTGATGGATCACCGTGATCGCCGCCTTGACACTCATCCAACCTTTTGCGCCAACCTGTCCCCGCCAGGGATCAGCCCACTCGCCCTCAACATGGGTTTCAATAAATTCGCCCAGGTGATTTTTCGCGCCGAGTCCGTAGATGAAATAATGTGCCATCAAGGCCGACGCCACGCCCGCGCGGATTCCGTCAGGTGTGTTGTGGGTGATGGCTGACTGAATGGTCGCTTTCTCGATCACTTCGGGAATGATCGGGAAAATACCAATCGGTATCGCCCGCATCGCCGCGCCGCTTTTGTCACTACCGGGGGTGATGTCGCGCAAAAATTGCTCGCCACTGTAGGAACGCCGCAAAAAAGCGTGAAAACTTCCCGCATAACCCTCGCGCGGGTCGCGTTTGAACACGTCCACAAAGCGCTCTGCCAGATTCAGCGGCGTCCAATCTTCACCGCTCAAAATCGCCTCGACAATCGCCAGCGTCATCTGCGTATCGTCGGTGTATTGGCCGGGGCGCGTGCTGTGCCGGGGATGCTGCACATAGCGGCTCAAATCATTGAACTGACGGATCAGTTGGCGGTTGGCATACTCGAAACCCGCGCCATAAGCATCTCCAATCGCTAATTCCAATAACATTCTGCACCTCACTTTCAGAATCTTATTTTACACAAAGGGTTCAGGAAAGTTCAGGGTGTATCAATTGGAAAACTAATTTCGCCGATTTTATGCGCTGCATCAGAATTTTGTAACATCTTGGCTTAGTTTCCGTTTTGATAGGCAAGCGAATACATAAAGGGGTAGTATGCGCTCAAGGAAAATCAGGGCATAATGATCGCATGGAGCCATTACCTGACGAACGTGGGCTTATCGCGCGGGGCAAACAAGGCGACAAAAACGCCGTCTCCGCCCTTTACGAAGGCTATGCCCAGGCCATTTTTCGTTATATTAGCTACCGGGTTGAATCTGATATGGTCGCTGAAGATTTAACCGGGGAAGTATTCTTGCGCATGGTGCAGGGTTTGCCGCGCTACGAGGACACCGGCGCGCCCCTGGGAGCATGGTTATACCGCATCGCCGCGACCCAGATCGCCGATCATCACCGGGGCAAACGCCGCGTCGCCGAGCCGCTCTCTGATGAACAACCCAGCGACGACACCGACCCCTTTGGCAAGACCGTCAAGGCGCAGGAGCAGGCACAGTTGCGCATTGCGCTGAAATCACTGCCAGAAGATTTTCAAACCTTATTGATTTTGCGCTTTATGCAAGGGCTGCCACATACCGAAGTCGCCGCGATTCTCGACAAGTCCGAGGCGGCTATTCGCGTGATGCAGCATCGCGCTTTAAAAGCCCTGGCGAAAGCCTTAGGCTCCGACACCAAAGCACGGAGTTATTTGCGGGGGGATGAATCATGATTGATCCCGAATTTGACCCGCAAGAACAGGACATGATTAACCGGCTGACGAATGCCCCTCAGCCGTCGCTGAATCCCGATGCATTTGAAGCGATTCGCGCGCGGATGTTGGATGCGATGGATATGCCTGCCCCACAGCAGCCCCATTCGCCCATAAGCGGGCGACAATGGCTCTCCCACCCGCCAGTGATTGCCGCCATAATAGTTAGTGTTTTGATCGTGTCCAGCGCGATTATTTTGCTGACGAATCAGAATGCGCAGCCGCCGACACCGACCAGCATTCCGACAATAGTGCCAACCTTTACCCTGATTCCGCCAACTTCGCAAATTCCGACAGAAACCATGACTTCCATCCCGACGCCATCCCTCGTCCCTGAAGTGACCGAATCAACAACGCCTGAAGTGACCGCAACCATCGGGCCGGTCATCGTCGTCGAAGGGCCGGTGGAGGCGATAAACGATAATGTGATTACCATTTATGGCGTCGATATTACCATCAATCCTGATGATCCGATTTTGGCGACGATTCAGGTCGGCGATGTCCTGCATGTGGAAGCCGATTATGCAACCAACACCACCACGATTGTCGCCGTCACGGTTGAGCCAGTCACCGCTACCCCTGCTGGCAATGAGGTTAACGTCAATCCTTCTACCGGCGAATCCTGGAAGGATGATGGCAGTTGCAGCCATCCCCCACCGCCCTGGGCGCCCGCTAACGGCTGGCGGCGGCGTTGCGGAAATACCCCCGCCAATGGCAATCCGCCGGGGAACGGCAATGGCAATGGAAACGGCAACGGTAAGGGAAACGGCAATGGCGCGGGCAAAGGTGATGGTTAAAGGATTCAATTGTTGATTAACGTGCAGGGAGAGTCTCAGGCTCTCCTCTTTTGTGAAATCTATCTTTTCTAAGGCCAATATTTCTAAACTCTGTTACACTCCGCGTCCAGATAAATACTCACCATTTCAATCACAAATTCATCCGATCCTATGGACGCTTGAGGAGTGTATATGGCGCTCGACATCAACCCCCAGGGCAAGAAAATGATCCTGTCTGTCGACGGTGGCGGTATACGTGGCATGATCGCCGTTGCCATGCTAGCGGAACTGGAAAGTGTGACGGGCAAAACCTGCCCGGAACTCTTCGATATGGTGGCAGGAACCAGCACCGGGGCAATCATCGCCGCCGGAATTGCGTTGGGGATGTCGGCGCAAGAACTGCTGGTGAAGGTCTATCGCAAACGACTGCCTGATGCCTTCAACAGCCAGCCGCGTGGACTCTTGTTGTACGCGCGTTATGTGTTGGGCGGGCTGCGCAACCTCTACGACCTGAGGCCGTTTGTCGATGCCCTGGGTGAGTTCGGCACAGGCAAAAAAATCCGCGACTTTCAAAAGCCAATTCTGTTTATGACGACCAAAGACCTGCGCACCGCCAATACCTATTTTGTGGTCAGCAAAGGCCCCGGCGCGCGGGCCTTCGCCGATTGGCCGCTGGTCGGTTCTGTGGGAGCCAGCGGCGCAGCGCCTATTTTCTTCCCGCCTGTGCTGGGTAATTTGATCGACGGCGGTGTGGGCGCGTATGGCAACCCCTGCCTCGCAGCAACCATCGAAGCGTTGGAATACATCGGCGCATCCGATGGCTTCACGGCGGGCAATGTCATTCATATGTCATTGGGTACAGGTTTTGCATTCAACCAATTAGAGGATGGCGCGGGAGCACGTTCGTGGCTGTACGACTGGGTGCGCTATCTGATTTATGCCGGTCTGGAAGACGCTGGCTTCCAGCAGGTGATGGATACCCGCGCGATTTACGCTGATCGTATCGACTTCCGGCGCTATAATCCACTGCTGACGGCGGACAGCGTTGGCAATATTCTGGGTGTTAAAATTGCTGGACGGCCTGACCCTGCCAAACTCGACCTCAATTCCGCCCAGCGCGATGAGGTCAATTTGATGGAAGATATTGGCCGCGCCTACGCCCTCAAAGTGAATTGGACGGAAGTGGGTTATCTCCCCTGGATTGATGGTGGGCCTGAAAAAGGTTTTCCGCGCGATGGCGGTCATCCACTGCCGGGGATCAAACCGATTGATTGGACGGGAACTGGATTCGAATAATTTTCTGGAAAAATGTCAGTTTGGTATAAGGCAGTAATTTTTATCTCAACCCGCTGCGTTTACCTCCCCTCTCCACACGTGGAGAGGGGCTGGGGGTGAGGTTTTTAGAAAGGATCATCCTATGAACAGCGATCAAGCCACGCGCGACCATGTGATCGCGCTGTTAACCGGCAAGCAAGCCCACATGACATTTGACGACGCCACAGCGGATTTTCCGCCTGCGCTCATCAATATCAAACCGCCCAATGTTTCCTATACCTGCTGGCATTTAATTGAACATTTGCGGATTACCCAGTACGACATTCTGGAATACACCCGCGATCCCAAATATGCCTCGCCGGAATGGCCGAAAGGCTATTGGCCGTCACCCGATGCCCAGGCTGATATGGCGATGTGGAACGAGACGATCCGCCAGTTTCGGAGCGACCTCGCGGCGATGAAAGCCATCGTCGCTGACCCCAATACCGACCTCTATCAACCGATTCCGCACGGCTACGAGGGACATACCGTCTTGCGCGAGGCACTGCTCATTGCTGACCACAATGCCTATCACATTGGCGAACTCGGCATTTTGCGTCAGGTCATGGGCGCGTGGGGCCAACACTGATTGGTCTACTGGATGGTGATCGGAATCGTAAATTTATCCACGCCATCCGGCAGGGTCAGGCGCGCCCCGTTGCTATAATCGTACAGGCCGATGACCACGCGATAATCTCCCGGCGGGGTGTCGGCGGGGATCGCCAGATTCACATCCGCACCGATATATAATTCGTCGGGATCATCCCAGGTGAGCGTAGGGCGTTCGATAACCGTCGGCGCGCCGTCATGCTGGGCAAGTACGCGATCTTCATCCGCCGGGTATAGATGCACGAACATTGAATAATTGGTATCCGGGCGGCGCGGCGCACGAAAATAAGGCCGGAAAGTCAGCGTGTCGCCCGCTTTGACCGTCTCCGCGCTCAGGTCATAACCCGTCAGGTCAATCTGACCGCCGAATAAAGCATCCGCCGCATGTTGAGGCGGCAGCATCCGGTAAAAATAGGTGTCGAATTGATTTTCATCGGTCTGGTCGGCGGCGATATGAAACGTTTTGACCAGCGTCAATTGGCTGATGAACTTTTTCAGCGCAGGCGCTTTATAATAGCGGTCTAAATCGCGGGCGTCGGTCACAAAATAGGTGATGCCGCGCTCAACATAGGCTTGCGGCGAACTGGCGGCAATTTGATCCGCATCTTCCGTCCACCACAAAAAGGTTTTGACGCCATCGTAACCACTCCAGGGGCGGTTCCAACTGTGGGCGACCCAACTGCCGGGATTGCCCAGGATCATGCCATCCGTCGGGATATTGACATCCGTCCAGTGCCATAACTGCTGCTGCACAGAAATATGCTGGAAGCGCGCGACCAGCACACCATCCCCGCTGACCATCCCCGGCAGCGTGAAAACCCCGACCAGCGCCAGAATTCCGGCTGTCGCCAACCAGGTCTGACTCATTTTTGGGCGAGAATCTTGCAGCCAGCTTTTGGCCGTCCAGATAATTTGGGCGACAGCCGCGCCCCACAGTGCCATGACCGCGACAGTCGTGGGCAGCACATGGCGGATTTTGCCCGCGCCCAACCACACGCTGGTGAAAGTTGAGGTGAGCATGATCGCCGCGATCCCGTACAACAGCAGCAGCAAAACCGGCCCCATATTGACGATTTGCCATTTTTTAGCACGGCTGTAAGCGTAAGCGGCCAATCCGCCTATGCCCGATATGGCAAATAAGGTCATGCCAATCGGATAAATCGCAAAATACCAGTTGTTAAAATTGCGGTCAGGATCGAGCAGGTTGTCGATAAAACTATCGCGGACAGTATCGGCTTCGCGGTTGGTGAGCCGGAAACTGCCGTAGCCAAAAATCAGATATGCGCCCGCCGCACCGCCTACCACCAGCATGGCAATCAACCAGGGCAGCATCCGCCGGGGCTGGCGATACAGCAAAATCAGCAGCACGATTCCGGGCGGAATCAGCGCATAAACAGCCGAGTATTTGAGGTAAATTGCGGCAATCGCGGCGATCAGACTGCCCAGTAACCAGCGTCCCGATTCGAGCTTCCAGGCCTGCAAAGCCATCGTAATCGACACCGCGCACGCCAGATACAGCAGCGGGTCAGGGACGGCGAGGCTGTTGTGCTCGACGATAATCGGCGACAAGGCCCAGGCCAACCCCGCCAGCCATCCCGCCACCGAACCCGCCAACTGCCAACCTATCCGCATCATCAACAGCGCTGTGGTGACACCCATCGCCGCCGACAGCAAGCGCAGATAAAACATATAGTCGGAGATGAGTATCCAGGGGCGTGTCCAAAAGGTTTCGACGGTTTGCTGCACACCGATATTGAACCACACATACAGCGGCGGATACCCGGCCAGCCATTCCGG
>JBDTNB010000200.1:0-10821 GCA_039933955.1 Chloroflexota bacterium | reverse complement strand
AATACGGCTCTTAAATTGGAGATGGCCCATGAATAAGCGCAAGCACGTTTTTCTGAGCTACCGCAGCGTCGAAGTTGAATTTGCGTTGAAAATCGCGGCAGACCTCAAAAATGCGGGCGTCAATCTCTGGATGGATCGTCTGGACATTAAACCCGGTGACGATTGGTTAAAGGCGCTGCAACAGGCCGTTAACGAATGCGGGGCGATGATCCCCGTGTTGAGTCCTGATTATGTAACCTCTAAATACTGCCAGCGGGAACTCGCCCGCGCGGATCGCATGGGCCGCCCCATTTTCCCGATTATCTTGCAGACGGTTTCCGAAAGTGATTGGCCGTTTGAAATTGAACGCCGACAGTTTATCGACTTCAGCCGCTGGCGCGACGAGAAATTTTATCAGGAACAGCTTTTAAAACTGGTCGATATTTTGAAAGCGACCATCGCCGACCAGATTACCATCGTGCCTGACGCGGAAACCCGTTATATCAACAGCCTCATCGCCGAAATGGAAGCCCGCAAAGGGGTAATTGGCTATTTCGAATCGACGCCGCCCTTTGACAACCAGACTCCCGACGACGTGGTTCGTCCGCGCCCGATTTTCGCCGAGACCTGGAATTTGCAGGGGCGTTATACCGTCATTCAAAACCTGGCGTCAGAAAATGTCGCCGCACATTCGCCCGTAGTCCTGAACGGCATCAACGAAGCGCTCGAAAAATATCCACGCTTCGTCCTGGTGGGTGGCTCCGGCAGCGGCAAAACCATCACCCTCAACCATCTGGTGCTGGAAGCTGCACACCGTTATCTGGCTGCGCCGCGTGTTGCGCCTCTGCCCCTGCTCCTGCGGTTGAATGAATGGAACGATGAGACACTGCCGGATTTTATCCAGTCCAGTTGGCAACTTGACAGCGACCCGATGAAGCTGCTGGCAAAAGGCAAGGTTTCGCTTTATGTTGACGGTCTGAACGAAGTCGAAGACCCGGACGGCAGTGACCGCAAAATCAAGCTGCTGCGTGAGTGGCTCAAGGCTAAAAACGCACCGCAGAAAGCCGTTTTCACCTGCCGCGTGAGCGATTATGCCGTTGCAGCCAGCCTGGGCATCCCGGTGATTCAAACCGTTGACCTGGACGCATCGCACATCCAGCGCTTTGTCGAGCATTACCTCGAAGGCGATGAAGCCCGTTTTCTGCTCTCGCGCATTATGCCAGTGGCGGGACAGGATGACCGCGCCTCGCGGCACTTGTTCCGTATGGCGCGCAATCCGTTTTTACTGAGCGCGCTCATCCTGATTTTCAAAAATTCACCTAACCACGAAGTCCTGCACAGCGTAGGCGGTGTGGTCAAACGGCTGGTCACAAACCTGTGGGATCGCAAACAAAGCCTCGCTGGAAACGTGACTTATCAGATGCTAGAAACCGCGTTGGCTGATCTGGCTTTCGTGATGGTCGATGCCGACTTGCCGATTTTCATCCCACTTGACGACGCGATGGAATACCTCGGCAGCAAAGCGGTCATGCAAGCTGCACTAACCACCAATTTGCTGGAAGTCGAAGGCAGCAAGGTTCGCTTCTCGCACGAACTTATCAAGGAATATTTCGCCGCAGTGGGCTTAATGCGGCATGGTTTGCCCACCCGACTCACCCGCCCAGAGCTTGACTCGACCATGCGGCGCAGCCCGCGCAAATGGGATTCCGTCGTCGGCATCCTGGCGGGCATCGCGTCTGATCCCGATCCGATCATTTTGAACATCCTGGAAGTCGATCCCTATCTGGCGCTGCAATGCGCCATCAGCGGCGTCAATGTCACCGAAAAAACCTACCAGACCGTCGTCAGCCGCCTGCTCGACATGATGCAAGCTGAAGGCGATGGCCGGGTAGCAGTCGCCCGCATCCTGATCGGCGCGGACGATGAAAAAGCGCTGCTTATTTTGTTGGAAGCTATGCGTGACGGGGCGTGGCCGGTACGCGATGCTGCCGCCCTGGCACTGCGCGACATGAACATCCCGCCGCTGGCTGGATTGACCGAAGCACTCCAAAATCTGGATGATTCGACGCGCGAATCGACGCTGAATGCCTTGCGTCAGATGAGCCGGACGGCGCTGCCCACACTGCTGTCGCTCCTGAGCGACAAAAATTTTCATACCCGGCGGGGCGCGGCCTGGGCGTTGGGCGAACTGCGGGATGCAGCGGGCGTTCCGCTGCTGCTCGACACCCTGCATGACCCGGATTATCTGGTCGCCGCAGATGCAGCGCTGGCCTTAGGCCGCATCAAAGACCCGGTAGCCATTCCCGAACTTTTACAGGCACTCGGCCACGAAAACTGGCGCGTGAGTAAGGCGGCTTCCAAAGCATTGGCCTGGATTGGCGCGCCGTCTGCACCGGGCTTAATCGAAATTGTGAACGATAAATCCAGCCCGACACGCAAACAGGTGCGGGCGATTGACGCGCTGGCACGGATCAAACACGAATCGGTTGCGCCGACCATTTTGAAGGCTACCAACAGCAAAAACGTCGAAATCCGCAGCGCTGCCATTGAAGGGCTGCGCGATAACCTGGATAACGCCAGCGTGAAACGGCTGATTGAATGCCTGGGTGACAGCGCCCGTTCGCGCTGGAGCAAACAGCGTATCTGCGATCTGGCCGCCGCCATTTTGATTTCAGTCGGGACGGACGAAGCGTTGGGCGCTGTCAAACGCTGGCGAAAAAGCGAAGGCCGCACCCCCGCCGCCGCGACAGGCGGAACGGGCAAAAAGGGTAAGGATCGCCTCTCCCGTTTGATCGACGACAATCCGACTCTGCGCTCGGACATATCGGAAGCGCTTCAGGACGATGATTGGGTGGTACGCCGCGACGCTGTGCTGACACTCGGCCAAGCCTCGGCTGACCACGCCGTCCCACGCCTGCTGGTCGCGTTAGGCGACGAAGACAATCAGGTTCGCATGACCGCAGCGGCAACCCTGGCAAATTTCAAAGATGCTGATCCGCAGGTGATTCCTGCCCTGCTGCGTGCGCTGGGTGATGACGATTATCTGGTGTCAGACGCGGCGAAAGAGGCCCTCAAGCGCGATGGCAAAGCGCCGATTCCAGGTTTGCTTGACGCACTGCATGACAACAACATCAACATTCGCGGCGCGGCGATTGAAATTCTAGGCGCGATTGGCGAAAGCGACGCCATCCCTGACCTGATCGACAGCCTGAACGACATCCGCCGTCCCTGGCTGTATGATGACCGGATTTGTGATATTGCCATCCGCGCATTGGAAGCGATTGGCACACCGGAAACCAAAGAAGTGGTCGCCCAATGGAATATTGCCCATCCACCCGCCCCGACCACGACGGCTGTCGCAAACGGCACGGGTCTGATGGACGAGGACGACGACCATCGTGACATTCTGGGCGAACTCCTGCATCAGCTTCACGACAGTGATTGGACGATCCAGCAGGACGCCGCCAAATCCCTGCGCGATTATGCCCAACTTTTGCGCGGTTCTACCGACTCTCCATTTATTGATCGGTTGCAAGCCGCATTGCAAGACCCGTTGTGGGTCGTTCGCTGGGCAGCGGCGGAAGCTTTAGCCTGGATCAAAGATCGCTCAACCGTTCCGGCGATTACTGCGCTGCTCAACGACCATAACAAGACCGTTCGTACAGTGGGTCTGAGAGCGCTTTCAGAAATCGGCGATCCGTCCGCAGTACCCGATGTGGCACGCGCGCTGGGCGATAAAGCCAGTATGGTACGCGAAGCCGCCGCAGAAGCTTTGGGCAACCTGGGCGACTCGCGGGCAGTACCCTCGCTGGTGGTCGCGCTGGATGACAAAGATTCATTTGTGCGTCTTGCCATCATTGACGCACTGGGGCGAATCAAACACCCCAGCGGCGGCGAAGCACTGGTCACCTTTCTGCACGATCCCGACCCGACAACCCGTTATTTTGCCGCAGATGCGCTGGGCAAAATTGGTTACGTAAGTGCTGTGCCGGATTTAATTATGCTGCTGTCGGATACCAGCGAACCCAACTGGGATAAACGCCGGGTATGTGATATCGCAGCCAACGCACTGGACATGATCGGCACGCCGGAAGCTGCAACCGCGGCGGCGACATGGCGGCGCAGTCAACCTATCAGGAACTGAGGAGTGGGACACCATCGAGTCGAAAACACTCGTAAAAAGGATTGACTTATGAAGCTCTTTATCAGCTACGCCCGTGTTGATAAGCCGTACTGCATTCATATCGTGGAGAACCTGGATGTCCACGAAACCTGGCTTGACCAGCGCTTATATGCTGGACAGCACTGGTGGAAGGAAATCCTGCGCCGCCTCGATTGGTGTGAGGGCTTTATTTACCTGCTCTCGCCGGACTCGATTGCGTCGGAATACTGCCGCAAGGAATTTGATCTCGCCAAAAACCTGGGCCGCGCTATTTTCCCGGTGATTATCCGTGAAAATACGGTTGTGCCGGATTGGCTGGCTGAGTATCAGTATGCCGATGTCAGCAAAGGCACGAATTCTGACGGGCTGGTCGTGCTGCTCCACTCGCTGACCCTGGCCGAGCGGGAGCTGCGTAATAACACGCATCACGAGAAACCCGCAACCGTCGCAACCGTCGCGCCAGAGGAATTGAAGCAGCAAACTGTGAATCCCACCACCGTTATCCGCGTGGCAGCCCAAGCGATGGAAAAAGGCGATTACGATCAGGTCGTGTTCCTGCTCAAACAGGCTAAAGCCAACAACTCGATTTCACATTACATCAATGTCGATGTGATGCTGCAAGAGGCTGAAGCCGCCCTCAACCGCAAGGCCTATCTGGTGCAAGCAGAGCGTATTTACCGGCAAATTGCGGAGATGCTCAGTCACAAATTCACGTTCAAATTGGGCTGGGAGGCGTTCCAGGAATTCCAGAAGGACTATCCGGATTATGACCCGGACAATCTGGCGCTGCGTCCGCCGCCGAATGGTGCAGCACCAATTGTGACCGGCAGTTCTCCGATTGCGGTCAAAGACCCGCCGACTGTGGTAGTTATGCCCGCGCCAACAGGTTCCAATGGCAACGGGAATGGAAACGGACACATTAAGCAAGGCGGTTCTATCAGTGGGCCGGTCATCATTGATGATCCTGGGCGACTGTCCCTGCCGCTGTTGGAATGGTGCAATATCCCATCGGGCCAGGTGGATATACTGGATGCCGATGGCGAAGGCAAACGCAGCAAGCGAAGCGCCGACGTCGATGTTTTCCAGATCAGCAAGTATCCGGTCACGAATGCGCAGTATCAGGCCTTCGTCGATGACGCTTCCGGTTACGGCAATGTCGCGTGGTGGCAGTATTCCCAGGAAGCCCATCAGTGGCGTATGAAAAACCCGCAGCCACGCGAGTCGAAATTCAAGGGTGACGAACGCCCGCGCGAGATGGTGACGTGGTACGAGGCGATGGCCTTCTGTGAATGGCTGAGTTACTGCCTGAGCGCGAAAATCTGCCTGCCCAACTCGGTGCAGTGGCAGCGGGCTTTCCAGGGCGATGATAACCGTGTCTATCCCTGGGGCAACGCCTTCGAGCAGGATAGCTGCAACACCGTTGAAAGCCAGATCAAAATGACCACACTGGTCACGCGCTATCCGAATGGTGTCAGCCCCTACGGTGTGTACGACATGGCCGGAAATGTGTGGGAATGGTGCTGCGACAGCCGTGCCAGCGCCAGCCGCTCGCCAGACGAAAAACAAAAACGGATTGTGCGGGGTGGCTCCTACATTGGCCCACACCAGCGCGCGCATGTGGCCTTCCAGTTCGAACTGGAACCGGAATCATATCATGCGTCGATTGGCTTCCGGATCGCGCTTAATCGTTAAAAGTTGTTGGCATTATACGGGTATTTCGGTGTATAGTTTGCGTTACTCAACTGTGCAATCATGATTGTGAAAATACTTGACCGGGAGGCATCTCTGTGACAACCTGGATGGTCGTGGAAGACGAACCGGATTTTTACGAACTCGTTTTGACGATTTACGATACCTTAGGCGTAGATGGTTTAGCTTTCACCAACGGCGAAGAAGCGGCGAGTTGGATCAAAGATGTGGATTTCGGTCAATTGGTCACAACCAATGATGAACTGCCGCAGTTGGCGCTTCTGGACATCCGTCTACCGGGGCTGGTCAGCGGCGTGGACGTGAGCCGCCGCCTGCGCGACAGCAATGTCCTGGGCAATATGGCGATTGTGCTGATGACCGCCTATAAATTATCGACCAAAGAAGAGCAAAAAATCATCGAGCACGCGGGTTGTGATTTGCTGCTGCATAAACCACTACCCAAACTGACTGAGTTCAAGCGCATGATGGAAAATGTCGTCCGCCAGCGAGCGGAGCAATAGGGGAAAAGATAGTGCTGAGTACAAAGTCCTGAGTGCTGAGTAAAAGACAAAGCCAGTTTTTGCAAACAATGTTGAGAATCGGCGAAAGAGAATACTTTTTCGCCGATTTTGTTTTTTAGGGCAGGTTGATATGCTTTTGCATTAGCGCTCAGGCGGGGAAAATATCGCGGACGGGGAGTGAAAAACCGGGCAGCACATCGCCACCGTCGAGAACGTCATTGATGGTCAGTTCTTGAACATGAAATTCACCGTCTTGAGTCGGTGTAATGACATCAACGACTTTTTCGTCAGCGTAGACCGCCCATACAATCCGTGTGCCCGAACGAATATATTCTTTTGCTTTCTTGAAAACATCCTCATCAGGCGATACCACTTCAACAGCCAAATCCGGCGCAAGATCGAACCGTTTGGGCAACTTGAGAGCACGCACTTTGGATATGAAACCCACATCCGGCTGGCGAACCCGTTTTGGCCCTACCTTGAAGCCCCCATCTGCGCCGGTTACATAACCCAAATCATGCGGGATCACAAACCCATTCAAGAAGTAACCGATTCGCATTGCAGTGACCGTGTTTGCTGGACTGGATGATCCCATTTCGACAATGACTCCATCTTCGAGTTCAAGCCGCTTATCCTGATTTTCCGGCAGTTGGGCAATATCCCAAAATTCCTCAGCCGTGTAAAGTTTTTCGCGTTCTAGCACCATAGCCGCATTCCTGTTTATTCATCTCCGATTATAGCAGGTTCAGCCCTTTGCAACCCACTCGCCCTGCGGGATTTTTTCACCTGCGCGGATGGCGACCTTGAGGCGGTTTTCGGCGGGCGTAATCGGGCATGACCAGCCATCGCCATAGGCGCAGTAAGGCGAATAGGCATGGTTGAAGTCGATGTGAAAAATGTTGTTGCCCAGGTATTCAGGTTCCAGATAACGCCCAGCAGGATAAGTTTCTGTGCCTGCGCCAGCATCCACAAACGGCAGGAAAAATCCATAATCGGCTTCGTAGAGAGTCAACGTCACGGGTTGACTATCGACATCAAATGTAAATTGACCGTAGCGTTTGTATTGGCGCACATCGCCGGTTGTGGTCTGGATCGGAGAAAATGTCCCATCAGCGAAGGGTTCAATCGTCACCGTCAGGTCGAGATCCGGGTTGGGGTCGTAATAACTCAGGCTGGTGAAAAGCGCCTGCTGCTCCGGCGTGAGCGGCGACTGCGGCTGGGTCTTGAAAAACTGGTCTTTCTGGCGGCGTTGGGCGGCAAGTTGATCGGGGTTCATGAGGAAGTCCTTAGTCGATAGTCATAGCAAAAGATAAAAGAGAGACGCGCGGCTGAATACTATTCTTACACCAATAACCAATGACCAAGAACTAAAAGCCTTACTGATCTACCGTCAGCCATTATGCATGATCGCCTGAATGCCGCGCACAAAGTCGTTTTTGCCGCCCTGTGCCGGATGCCGGACTTTCACGCAGGCGATTCCCAACGATTGCAGTGCGCCTTCGGCCACGTTGCCCACCGCGACAACCTGCTTAAAATCCGCAAGTTTCAAGACCTGCTCCAGGAAAACTTTCCCAGCAGTAATTTCATCGCGGCGCGGGGCGCGGTTGGTCAGCGCCTTATCCGGCTGGTGCGGATGAAAGGGAAATGTGCTCCAAATCAGCGGCACGACTTTATGTTCACGCAAAACATTCCAGACAATCGTCGCGCTTTGTTCGCCGTTGATGCTCTCGAATCCCGAATCATGGGTTTCCAAATAACCGTTTCCCACGCCGAACAAATTCAACTCTGGGATGCCTTCGAGGAGAATCTTGCGGCTGACGAGCGGAATCCCGGTTAATCGGCAGCCGCGATAACCGGGCGCTTCCGCCACAAACAACATCAACGGTTTGCGTTCCAAAATGTGCTGGAAATATAAGCGCAGATTATGTCTGCGGAGGTCGTTATTTTTGTCTCCGGGCGCATACTGGTTATAGGCATCGAGCGCGACTTTTGACGCTGCCAGCCCCTCGATGAACGAGTCTATTTTGTCCATTAGCCCTCAATTTGAATGGGTTTATAGCAGTTGATAGTACCTTATGGCATGGGTAAAGTCATCTCGCGGCGGTTATAATTTTGGCATCACGCACCGCTTATTAAAAAATTTGCAAAGGAATAATTTAAGATGGCAACACCTTTACGCGCGGTACTCGCGGGCTGCGGGGGGATGAGCAAAGGTTGGATCGAGGCCAGCCAGTTGATCCCGGATTTTGAACTGGTCGGCTTTGTGGACATCCAGGAAGCGGCGGCTCAAAAACGTGCGGCGGAATATGGCGGCAGCACCGCCGTCGGAACCGATTTAATAAGTGTGCTCAAGCAAACCAAACCGGACATCGTCTTCGATTGCAGCATTCCGGAAGCTCACTTTAACATCACCATGACGGCACTCGAACACGGCTGCCATGTGTTGGGTGAAAAACCGCTGGCGGATTCGATGGAGCACGCCCGCAAAATGGTCGTGGGAGCGCAAGCGGCGGGCAAGCTCTACGCAGTCATGCAAAACCGGCGTTATGACCCTAATATCCGGCGGCTCAAACATCTGCTCGACGGCGGCAGTCTGGGACAACTGACCACGCTCAACTGCGACTTTTACATCGGCGCACATTTCGGCGGTTTCCGCGAACAGATGAAACACGTCCTGCTGCTGGATATGGCGATCCACACTTTTGACGCGGCGCGTTTTATCAGCGGCGCAGACCCAGTATCGGTGTACTGCAAAGAATGGAATCCAGCGGGATCGTGGTATGACCAGGATGCTTCAGCCGTCGCGATTTTCGAGATGAGCAGCGGTCTGGTCTACACCTATCGCGGGAGTTGGGTTGCCGAAGGGCTGCGCACCACCTGGGAAAGCGATTGGCGCGTGATCGGTCAGCAAGGCACAGCCCGTTGGGATGGCGGCGAGAACATTCAGGCGCAGGTCATCGCCGAGTCGGGCGGATTCCTGTCCACCTATAGCGATCTGGACATCCCGTCTGACCCGAACACTGATAAAATCGACGGTCATAAAGGGCTGATCCGCAACTTTGTCGAATGTGTACGGGACGGCAATACACCGGACACAATCTGCACCGATAATATTAAGAGTCTGGCGATGGTTTTTGGGGCAATCAAGAGCGCGGAAACGGGTAAGCCTGTAAAGATTGGCGTATAAACATCAGCGGCGAACCCTTTTTAAGGGTTCGCCGCCTGCGAAAACCGATTCTTATCCGAGGGAGGGCGTCACGCCCCGATGTAATCGGCGCTGCCAAATCCCAGAATGCAGATAAAAATAGGCGCCAGGAAAATAAGGCCGAGGGCGAACAGGAAGCCCTGCCCATAGGCCCGCGCAAAGTCGATGAAAACCAGGAAGACAATAATGATATTCAAAAACGGTATCAGCAGCAGGATAATCCACCACCAGGGCTTCCCGGCGATCTGGAGAATAACAATGACATTCACAATCGGAATGATCGCCAGCCAACCGGGTTTATTGGCTTTGCTGAAGGTCATCCAGTAGCCCGCCAGTACGATCAGTGCGAGCACAATATAAATAATGGTGGTGACAGGACTCATTTGCGGCAGTGCATAGGCACTCTGAAAAGCGGGAGACGCCAAAACTGAAATGCTATTTAACATTTTTTCCCCTTAAAAATGAAGTGAGCGATAGTATTAACAAATCATGGATCGTAATATATGTCAATGCAGATTTCGTGAAATAAAAAACCTGCCGTAGTGCGGCAGGTTTTTTGAGCGGAGGAGGAGGGATTCGAACCCTCGGTAGCCTTGCGGCTACACCTGTTTTCGAGACAGGCCCGATCAACCACTCTGGCACCCCTCCAGTTGATGAGGGGCATTATACAAAAGCCCCCTCGATTTTGGAACTGCCATTTTCCGACACAATTCTGATGCCCATCCAACAACCTTCTTACCAGCGATACCCTATAACAAAACCGTATTGTTGAGGCAGCTATTCTGAATAAGGGGAAATACTCATGGCAGATTTTATTGGCGGCATTATTGCCGCGCCATTCTATTGTATTGGCTGGATCATCATCGGTTTGATCGCGGGTGCGCTGGCACGGCGCGTAATGGGATCAACCAGCAGCGGCATCGGCACGGATATTATCCTGGGGCTGATCGGCGCATTCATCGGCGGCATCGTGCTGGGTTTGCTGGGCTTCCAGAATGGGCGCGTGATCGAACCAGGGCTGGGCATCGGCTCGATTGTGACCGCGCTCATCGGCGCAGTCATCGTCATCGCGATAGGTCGAGCACTCAGTGGAAGACGGGTCTAGCGCCCGCTTTAAACTCGAAAATCCTGACAGAAGAGGTGTTCCCGACACCTCTTTTTATTTGCCTGGAGCCGTATCCGCAGACTGCTTTTGTCTTTGCCTAATTACTAACTCACCTTACGCAGGCAAATGAATAGGCTGTAATTGACGAAGGGTAGCAAAA
>JBDTNB010000199.1:0-11117 GCA_039933955.1 Chloroflexota bacterium | reverse complement strand
GATGGATGCAACCGGCCTCGCCCTTGAAGAGGATCAAAACAATGAATGAAATGGAAAATTTCGATAATCCGATTGATGACCCTGGTGACGTGCCCGAAAGTACGCCGCCGCAGGTTGTTAATGCACCCGCTGCGCCGCCACCTCCGGCAGCGCCTCCCGAAGACCCGATGCGCGAGGCTGAACGCCTGGAACGTCTGGGTGGCGAACCTGCTCCGGCGATCACACCAGAGGAATTTGCGCGTTTGCAAAAGGCCGGACAGGTGCATATCGACGCGCGCGGACGTGTTCGCACCGCCCGCCGCAACGAATCCGAAGCTGGGGTCTCCCTACGCAAGCGCCGCGCGTGGTATAAATAGAGCATAATCGAGACACCACATCGGTGTTTCCCGTCAGTTTTGATATTTATAGCGTTGTTATCGTTGGGCATTCTTTTGAATGCCCTTTTCGCATATGATTACTAAAGCGAAATATCAAAACGGATCAGTTGAATGGACGCATTGAATGGCAAAAAATGATCCTGTGCGGGTGTATGCTCAAAATCTCGTCGATACCCTCAAGAAAAAAGGGGATTTGATCGATTCGACCCTCGAAGAGGCGTTCCTGTCTGTGCCGCGCCATATTTTCCTGCCGGATGTAGCCCTGGAAAAAGTCTACGCGGACGAAGCCATCGCGATCAAGCGCGAAACCGATGGCACGGTATTGAGTTCGTCCAGCCAACCAAGCATGATGGCGTTGATGCTGCGGCAGCTCAAACTGCGCCCCGGCGACAATGTGCTGGAAATCGGAACCGGTACGGGTTACAACGCCGCGATTATGCAGTATATCGTCGGCGACACGGGCAGCGTGACCAGCGTTGAAGTCGATAAAGAAATCGCCAACGACGCGCGCGTGCATTTACAACATGCGCGGATTGGCAACAATGTCACGGTAGTGGATGCGGATGGCGCGATGGGTTATGCGCCGCGCGCGGCTTATGACCGGATTATCGCTACAGTCGGTATCTGGGATGTGCCGCCCGCCTGGATCAAACAACTCAAATCCAACGGCATTTTGGTTGCGCCGATGTGGATTGAAGGCGGACAGGTCAGTGCGGCTTTCACCTTGCAGACCGATGGCAGCCTGTACAGCGCCCGCAACTTACCATGCGGGTTTATAACGCTGCGGGGCATCGCGGCTGGCCCAAATGTTTACCGGCGCGTCGGCGGTTCCGGTTTGACACTCGCCACCAGCGAAGCCAATCGGATTGATGGCGCGGCGGTACATGCGCTGCTGTCCGATGATGGGGAAATCAGCCATCTTATCAATCCGATGACGGCGGAGGACTACTGGAACGGCTTTACGGCTTATCTGGCGATCAAACCGCCGGAGGGTTATTTATTTGCCCAGTATATCATTGGCGAAAACCAGCAAGCCTATGGTTTAGAAGGTTCGGGATTCGCGATTACCACATCAGGAAGTGCCTGTTTTGTTCCGTACCAGGGCAACGGCGTTGCTCACTCATTTGGTGGGTCGGATGCATTTTTGGCGATGCAGGATGCCCTGGATTCCTGGGATAAATTAGGGCGTCCCGGCAGCGGCAATTTACGGCTGCAAGTGTTATCCAAACGTTCGGCACAACCTGTCGATTTAAAACCGCTCTCACGCCTGTATTATCGCCAGTATCATGATTTGCTGGTTTGGCTGGAAACATGATTGTCCTCGAAGATGTGCGTCGCGCCGTGAAATTGCCGGATTTTGATTTCGCCGCCGCCCAGTCGCGTATGACCCCGGTTGGCCGCCGTGTCAAGCCGCCGGAAGGCACAGAAGCCCGGCAGGCGGGGGTGTTGGTGCTGCTCTTCCCTGAAGACGGTGCGCTCAATCTGGTGCTCACGCGCCGGACGGATACACTGCGCGGTCACAGCGGACAGGTCAGTTTTCCCGGTGGCAGCCGCGATCCCGGCGATGAGTCATTTGCGGCGACAGCGCTGCGTGAAACCTGCGAAGAATTGGGCGTGTGCGACCCGAACATCACGGTCATCGGTACACTGTCGGCGATGTATATCCCGCCCAGCAATTTTGAAGTGTTTCCAACGGTGGCGTATCTACCCGCACGCCCGATTTTCACACCGAATCCGGCGGAAGTCGCCGAAGTGTTCACCTTTCCGCTGGACTGGTTATTAGACGACAGTTATAAGGCGCAGGAAGAGCGCACCTTCGCAGGCGGAACTGTGCCGATTCCGTTTTATGCCATTCAGGGTCATAAGGTGTGGGGTGCGACGGCGATTATGCTCAGTGAACTGGAAGGCCGCTTGCGGGTTGTGATTCCAGTCGAGTCGTAACGCGCGTCGCTCCACTGATTGGCCCATATTTCCGACAAAACTACATTTTTGGTTGTGTGCTGAAAATGATTGAATGGGTAATATTGGATTTAGGGTTTACGGGGTTTGGGGAGGGCAGCATGGACGAGGGCTATGTGCTGGTTGTTGGATCGGCGGGGGTGGATGTGAAAGGGCGGCCTGCGGGGAAGCTGCAACAGGGTGCGTCCAATGCGGGGCAAGTACGCAACAGCGTGGGCGGCGTGGCGCGCAATATCGCAGAAAATCTGGCACGTCTGGAAGTCGATACTGTGCTGCTCACCGCCGTCGGCAGTGATGTAGAAGGTAAGCGTGTACTGGAAAATTGCGAGGCCAATGGTATCGACTGTACCCATGTGCGCGTGATTGAAGGCGCGCGAACCGGAACCTATATGGCGCTGCTGAACGTTGATGGCGACCTGGATGTCGCTATTGGCGATTTTGACATTATGACTTATGTGGACAGCGCTTATTTACGCGATAATGAACGTCTGCTGGCGGATGCCGTGATGATTGTAATTGATGCCACTCTTTCCGAAGAGACCTTAGCAACCCTGTTTGCAATGGCAGATCAGCATGACGTGCGGGTGTGCGCTGATCCAACGACGCCCGCGCTGGCTAGCCGCCTTTGCCCGTACATTAGCCAACTGCATTTGATTGTCCCTAATGCTGCCGAGACAACCGCATTATGCAGCCTGGATAATCCTGCGTCTGATCGGGACACGGCGATCAATGCTGCCCGCCAATTGGTATCCTTAGGCGCATATATCGCCGTCGTGACGCTGGGCGACCAGGGGTTGGCCTATGCGGATGGCAGCGGCGGCGGCTTTATCCGCCCCATCCATACCCATGTTGTCGATTCAACGGGTGCAGGTGATGCACTAACAGGGGCAGTCATTTTCGGTTTGTTGAATGATGTGCCGCTGGATGAGGCGATGCGTTTGGGTGTGACGGCAGCCGCGCTGACGCTCCAGAGTTCCGAAACCGTTTTGCCGACTCTCAGCCAGGAACTTCTGTACGATGAATTGGTGATTTAGAGTTTTCAGTTACCAGTATTCAGTTGCCAGTTAAAGACTAAATCCGTCAGTTCATCAGGTTTTATAATAGGTGACTACGGATAGGATCGCGCTGAACCCTTTCGATCAATCACTTACGAGGGATACAAGCATGGAATTTACATTGTCGCTGCCGGATTGGGCTGTTGAGGAAATGAAGAAGCTGCCGACTCATATTCCCACGCTGGAAGGCCGGATGCGGGAAGTGATTCGCTTCTCGCGGCTGAATTTCGAAAACGGAACGGGTGGGCCATTTGCGGCAGGCGTTTTTGAGCGCGATTCCGGCAAGCTGGTGGTCATCGGCGTGAACCGGGTTGTGCCGTCGAACTGCTCGTCGGCGCACGCGGAAGTGATGACTCTTTCGGTGGCACAGCATATTTTGGGCACTTATGATCTTGGTGGTGCGGGAATGCCCGCCTATCAACTGGTCGTGAATTGGCGTCCGTGCGCGATGTGCTACGGCGCGACGATTTGGTCAGGTATTCGTTCGCTGGCGATTGCGGGCAGTGGGCCGGAGTTGGAAGCGATCACCGGTTTTGATGAAGGGCCGATTCACCCGGAATGGGATAAAGAATTGGCGAAGCGCGGCATCGAATTGATCGACAATGTGCTGACTGAAGAAGCGTTGGTGGTGTACCGCGATTTTGCTGCCAGTGGGGCGCTGGTTTACAACGGGCGTGGCGGATCGTGATACAATACAAATGTTCTGAAACGAGTGTGCAGAGGTAGAGATCATGGCGCTGCCAGCCACAAAAGCCTATGACGTTGATGGGTTTGAAAAGTTCATAACCCAAGTGGAGAACCGTGAACGCTACTTTGAACTCATCAACGGGGACATTGTTGAGAAATCTATGCCAACCGAAGAACATGCTCTGATTGCAGGTATTTTTCTGGGCGAATTTTATGTTTATGCCAAAGCGCATAATCTCGGTTTGCCAGGGCCGGAGGCGCGGTTTAAGGTCAATGGCGATAAGTGCAACACTCGTCAACCAGATGTGTCGATGATCCTTGATCCTGACGCACCGATTACCACGCAAGGCGCATCGACACTCGTGCCGGATGCCATTGTTGAAGTGATGTCGCCGGATGACAATATTGACGAACTGCGCGACAAGGCAAAATACTACATTGCAAATGGTGCGCGGCTGGTGATTTTGACATTTCCCCGGCAAAAAATTGTCGATGTGTATCGTCCTAATGTGCCAACGGAAATATTGACCATAGAAGACACCCTCGAAGGTTATGACGTGCTGCCCGGATTCGTGCTGCCGATAGCGAGTCTGTTCACCAAGAAGCGGGGCGGATAAAAAGCGATGCCTGCCAATCTGCAAACCGCGCTCAGTTTTCTGGAAGACCTGAAATTTAATAACAACCGCGAGTGGTTCACCGCCAACCGCAAGCGCTACGACGAGTCCCGCGCTGCGTTTGAAGCCTTAGTTGCCGATGTGATGGGGAAGTTCGCGCCGGTGGAAGACCTGGGCAAAACGGCTGTAAAGGACTGCATTTTCCGCATCAACCGCGATGTGCGCTTTTCGAAAGACAAATCACCCTACAAAAGTAATTTGGGCGCGTTGATCGGAAACGGCGGGCGCAAATCGGCAGGGCGCAGCTATTACATCAACCTGGAACCGGGCGAATCGTTCATCGCGGGCGGGGTGTATGATCCGCAGCCGGAAACGCTCAAGCATATCCGTGCGGCGATTGCTGAAAAACCGACTCAACTGCGGAAAATTATCAGCAACAAGGATTTCGTAAAATTTTTCGGCGACCTGCGCGGTGACTCGTTGAAAACCTCGCCGAAGGGCTACGCTAGCGACCATCCAGCAATTGATTTGCTCAAGCGCAAACAGTTCCTCGCGCTGCACTTATTAAATGACGACGATGTGCTGAAGGATGATTTCGCCGCGCACATTGTCGAAGTGTGCAAGGTGCTGAAGCCGTTTGAAGGCTATTTTGTCGCGCTGCGTGGGGAGGGTGGATAGGCAAATAATCTATTTGGAAGGTGGATGGTTTCCAGCTTCAATCCAATTGCCTCGCGCACGGACGATTCTTTCGACGTTCATTTTTAAGCGCTCGATTGCTGCTCTTTCAATTGCGGTTTTACCTCGCAATCGTAATCCTTCGTCTATCCAGTCGAAATGCTCCTGCCAATTTTGCTGATGTGGATTAAACAATGGTGTTAGTGTTTTAGTCTCTGGATCGAGGGCTGAGGTTGCTTTTCCTTTGCTCAGGTTACAACTTGAGCAGGAAAGACAAAGATTATCGAGGTCGTCGTTACCATGAGGATCAATGTGCTCGACATGCATGGGTTAGCCGGTATTATATTCGCAGGTCTGACAATATTCACAACAGCCGTCTGCTCGCTCGTGAACCCTCCGTTTAGTAGCCCGCCAGGACAATTCACTCACGAGCAGCTAAATCTTGTGGTGTAATCCGGTATCCACGCCGGGTGAGAATAGCAGCCGCCTCTGATTTGCGTAAGGTTAGGCGCTGCCCACGTTCCACCAGGCTTTCCAGTTCTGTGTATTCTTCCGGCGAAATAGTTCCCAATGAATTTTTGTCCATCAGATTTTCCATCGGTTCGCTCAGGTCGCGCGGCATTTGTTCACGGGCAAATGTCCAGAGTGCATCGTCGGAAAGCTGCGATAGGGCAGCCAGTTCATGTTCTTCGTCGGGCGGCAAAGCGGGCAGCGGCAGCGCATTTTTGAGTCGGCTCAGTAGCACTTGCTCAAGCGGTTGCGATGTGGCTTCCGCGATTTGCTGGGCAGCCTGCACCATATCATCAGGAACCGTGAGGGTAAAATTGCTCATTTGCGATACCCATTTCTACTAACTCGACAAGCCTATTGCAGTTGATGTCTCCCGAAATCAGAAGCAATTGGCTTTTAGGAGCATCGGCTAGAACCACTTCCGATTAAGTTGTTCCGGCGGTGTTCAGACGTTCCATTTGCTCGTTACTCAATTTGATGTCGAGCGCATTGAGGTTTTCCGCGAGTTGGGATTCGTCACTGGCAGCGATGAGCGGAAGCACATCCCGTTGTAACATCCACGCCAGAATCACCTGATTCACCGTTGCGCCAATTTCCACTGCCACTGCACGCAAAGTTTCTAAGCGTTGCTCGTTATCGGGTGTCTGCAATTCCGCGCGGATAGACTTGTCTGCACGGGTGTAGGCTCCGGCCTGTAAAACACTGTAGGCCAGCAAGGTTATCGGGTTGTTGGCGCAGTAATCCAGCAAATCATCATTGACCATTTCCTGGGGCTTCACGTTGGTTCCGGGGCGCAGGCGCAGATAGGTATAATGCTGCTGCACACCGCAAAATTGTGCCCACCCGTTGGTCTGGCTGATCCATTTGGCCTGTTCTAAACGCCACGCCAGATAATTACTTGCGCCGATGAAGCGAACTTTCCCGGCCTGCACCAGCCGGTTAAAGGCTTTCAGCGATTCTTCGAGCGGCGTCTGGCGATCATCGACGTGGGCATAATACAGATCAAAAGTCTCGATGCCCATGCGCCGTAGACTTTTTTCGCATTCGGTTTCAATATCGTGGGCGGTTAATCGCTGCGGAACATCAGCATAAGGAAATCCGACTTTCGAGGCGATGAAAACCTGGGAGCGGTTGCCGCGTTGGCGCATCCATTCGCCGAGCAGGGTTTCGCTTTCGCCACCTTTAAAACCACTCACCCAATGGGCATAGATGTTGGCACTGTCGATAAAGCTGCCGCCCGCATCCACATATTGGTCGAGCAGGCGAAACGATGTGGGCTGGTCGTTGCGCGTGCCGAAAAACATCGCGCCCAGGCACAATGAACTCACATCCACACCTGTTTGACCGAGTTTTTGCGTCTTCATCAGATAATTGCCTCATTTTTAAATAAGCTGGCGATTATGCCGATAAACCGGCACGACTGCCAACGCTGCACATTATTTCGAAAGCTTAAGGATATACAGATAAAAAATAATTTAAGATTACCTTACGTCGTCTAAAATGAATATTTTAGCCTGTTGATCGCATCAAAGTCAGGGAGAAGTTACCATGCCAGCGATAGTGCTCGTGACCAATGAATATATAACGCTTGAGTACCGTCCGGAAAGCCAAATGATCTATCATACCGTCCACCAACCGATTGGTGTTCCACAGGTTCAGCTACTCAAAGATGCGCTGAATGCCGGTACGGATGCACTGAAGCAATATGGGATTTCAAAGTGGCTGTCAGATGACCGCCTGAATGGCCCGCTTACGCCAGAATTTTTGAACTGGAGTCTAAGGGAATGGTGTCCGAGGACGATTGGCGTAGGCTGGAAATACTGGGCGAATATCGTCCCAACGGAGCTGGCCGCCGCCGGTACGCTGATGCCGGTCATCAACAACTTGCATAAACTTGGTTTACAGATGCAGGTTTTCACGAACCTGGAAGATGGTGTGAAGTGGCTGGCTGAACGGTAAGTGCGTTCTCGTTTATGAGCAAAACTGCTGATTGAATCCGTCGTCGGCAGTTTTTATTTCTCGGTTTTGGATAGGTATAATTGCAAAACCGCCATAGGCTAAAGCCATATGGCTGCCGAAAAGCCAAGCGCACTAAAGGCGCTATCAAGAACAAAGTGAACAGGTCAGCATTATGGGATTATGGTACAGCGTGCAATTATGCTTGCCGATTGAAAAAATTGAGCAAGCTCTCCTTGATGAAGCTATTCAAATTTATATCGATAAATATCCCGGCGCTAAAGATAAAATGATTCTTGAAGTTGACGGTAAACAATATGCCTCCATCGGTTATATTCTTTTGACCATTGAAATCGGCTATCGCTTTGCGAGGTTTAGCTATGCAATGCCCACAAATATAATGAGTCGTTTGCTTATTGATTCTGAGTCAATGCGTAACAGATTTAGTGAATTGTCAGATGCTGCGGGAGCAGTTGCCAACTTTATTTTCAGAGATGAGGATACGTACCCGCACTTTTTAAGCGATCCCAATCAAATTACTCCGGTAGATTTAGATGAAGAGCTATTCTTCACAACACAAGAAGAATTTGATAAAGGATATGCTGTTGATATTGATCGCTTCACGGAAGCGATTCTAGCCGCCAAATCTGAATGAGACTCTTGGTCTTCAACCCTATATGTAACCTGCTATAATAGCCCTAACTTCCATTGAGTCTGAGAAAATCCATGCCCCCGCGCAAAAACAACTACTATCTATTGAGCCTCGGCTGCTCGAAAAACACCGTCGATTCAGAAAGCATTGCCCAGGTGCTGCACCAGAACGGCATGAAGGGAACCGATAACGTCCGCAATGCCGAGGTGCTGATCGTCAACACCTGCGGTTTCATCGACACCGCCAAGCAGGAGTCGATTGATGCCCTGCGCGAACTGGTCGATAACCGCCGCGATGGGCAGATGGTGATCGCCGCCGGGTGTTTGTCGCAGCGCTACGGCGCGAATCTGGTTCAGGAAGTGCCGGGGTTAGACGGCGTGATCGGCACGCGGCGCTGGATGGACATTTTCGATCTGGTGACGCGGCTGCGGGATCGCAAGCATCCCGAACCGTTGTATCATTTGCCAACGGACGCGAAAGTCGTCGGACTGGACGAACGCGGTGTGCTGCGGACGAGTGTGCAGGGTGCAAGCGCGTATATCAAAATTGCCGATGGCTGCCGCCGCCCGTGTGCCTTCTGCGCGATCCCCAAAATTAAAGGGACAGCCGTCAGCCGCCCGATGGCTAGCATCGTGCGCGAGGCTGTTCACCTGCAAGAGCAGGGCATCAAAGAAATTATCCTGATCGCCCAGGATAGTACCGATTATGGTTATGACCTGGGTTTGAAAGATGGTCTGGCACATCTGCTGGACGCGATTGTCGAGGCCGCCCCCGGCGTCCCCTGGATTCGGGTGATGTACGCCTATCCGGGTTATGTCACACCCTATCTGATGGAAACAATGGCGAAGCACAAACAGGTTTTGCCGTATCTGGACATCCCGTTGCAGCACGGTCACCGTGATACGCTGTTGCGGATGAAACGTCCCGCCAAAATCGAGTGGGTGTATGACACCATCGGCAAATTGCGCGAGACGATCCCGCAGTTGTGTGTGCGGACGACGTTTATCGTCGGTTATCCGGGCGAGACTGACGAGGAGTTCGGCGGGCTGATGAAAATGGTCAGCGATTTGCAATTTGACCGTGTGGGCGCATTCAAATATTCGTATGAAATCGGCACGCCGAGCGCAACCCTGGCGAATCAGGTTGCGGATGAAATCAAGCAAGCCCGCTACGAACAGTTGATGGAGATGCAGCAGGGCATCAGCCTCGCTAAAAATCAGGCGATGGTCGGCAAAACGCTGGACATCCTGGTCGAAGGGCATGGCGTCGGCGAGGATGAAGATGGCAATGATACCGGCGCGAACCTGACGTTAGGCCGCAGCTACCGCGATGCGCCCGAAATCGATGGTTATGTAATTGTCGAAGGCGAACTGCCGGTTGGCGAAATCGTACCAGTGCGGGTGACGGGCGCGACCACTTATGACCTGATTGCGACAGTGGATACTGCCGCGCCGATTGTCATCCAACCGGGTGTGCGCTATGGCGAAGGCATGATTAACCTGGACAGCATCGGATAACGCCTCGTAATCCCCTGTTGGGACTTTTCGGCAGCATTTTCGGTCAATCGGCACGTAAAAATGTGCATGTAGTTTCCACCTGGGATTAAGCTGTTGCCAGACTGTTCCAGGCTGACAGGGCACTAACCGATTGGCTGCGACCCGTATCTGCTCCATGGTGACACAAACATTAACACTCGAATGCTCACTATAGAATTATCATGTGAGGTATCCGAGTAATGGAGCAATCAAATGCCTACAGTCACGACGTGGTATCAAGAAAATCATGTTATCATTTCCCGTGTTGAGGGAGAGGCCACCCTTCAGGACATCACCGCTGTTGATGCAGAAGTTGTTGCCCGCATCCGGCAAGGATCAAAGGTCACTCCGCTAGTACACTTCATTCTCGACATGCGCGCCATGACCAAGATACCGGTTAATCTCGTCGAAATACGACGGGCGCTCACCCATTTAAAAGAACCTGCGCTCGGTTGGACAGTTGTAGCGGGCATGAGTCCGGTGATACGATTCGTTGCCGGAATGATTACCCAAATGGCGGGCGTGCGCTTCCGCATGGTTCCGACCCTTGAAGAAGCCGTTAGCTTCCTCATCAGCCAGGATGAAAGTTTAGCCGACTTAAAAACAGAAGTTCACTCATAACTCTGACAGGCAATACTGAGGCCGTCCCCTGCATCAGCCTTCAACGATATTAGTACGACCCTACTGCCAGCGATCTTAAGGTTCACAGCTAATCAGTCCCTCTATAATAGACATAGCATTAAGAAACGGTAGTTTGAGGGATTGAGTTTCATGCCTTATCAAGTATCCTGGTACGTCGATCAGCGGGTGATTTATTGCAGTGCCTACGGAACCGCCAGCATCGAAGACATTCATGGTTTAAATCACGAAGTTCAACAGCGTGTACGCGAAGGGCAACCCCTGGTACATGTTGTTTGCGATCTGAAAAACATCGAAACATTCCCGACCAACATCGCGGGAATGCGCAAAAGCCTGGAACAAATGGATCACGAGCGGATGGGGTGGGTCATTGTTGTTGGCGCAGGCAATGCGCTGCTGCGGTTTGTGGCCTCGCTGATTACCCAATTTATCATCCCGAATGTGCGACTGCGGATGTT
>JBDTNB010000198.1:0-11336 GCA_039933955.1 Chloroflexota bacterium | reverse complement strand
TTGGTGCTGCCCGCGAGGTCAGCATCGCCGCCGATCATGGTCGGGAAGTGCTTGGCGATGGCGTTCAACACCTCACCGGAGGCATTGCGCGTGGCGATCTGCTTGGCTGTGCCGTAGGTTGGAATATCAGCGTCCCATCCGTCGGGGAGTTGACCGCTGTAAACCGAGTCCCATAAAGCTGCCAATTCGGGGAATTCCGCGCGCCATTTATTGAACAACGCTGTCCATTCGGACTCGAATTTCTCGCCGCGCTCGATGGCTCCCCGGAAATGTTCCAACGCCTCGCCGGGGACATAAAAATCTTCCTGCGGCCAGCCGTAAAATTCCTTGACGAGTTTAATTTCATCTTTGCCGAGTGGCGACCCATGCGCTTTGCTGGTTCCCTGCTTATTGGGGCTGCCATAACCGATCACTGTGCGGATCGAAATCAAGGTCGGTTGGTTGGTGACACTTTTGGCGTCGTCAATGGCTTTCAAAATCAGATCGACATCGTTGCCATCCTGGACATCGAGGGTATGCCAGCCATAAGCACGGAAGCGGGCGGACACGTCCTCGGTGAAGGTCATGTCGGTATCGCCGTCGAGTGTGACTTTATTGTTGTCGTACAGGAAAATCAGCTTGCCGAGTCCCCAGGTTCCGGCCAATGACGCCGCTTCGGAGGCAACACCTTCCATCAGATCACCGTCGCCGACCAGGGAAAAAGTGTAATGATCCACGATGTTATAGCCGGGGCGGTTGAATACCGAGGCGAGATAGGCTTCCGCCAGCGCGAAGCCGACGGCGTTGCCCGCGCCCTGTCCCAGCGGGCCGGTGGTGGTTTCGACGCCGGGAGTCTCGCCGTGTTCGGGATGACCGGGGGTATGGCTGCCCCATTGGCGGAAATTTTTGATCTGCTCCAGCGGCAGATCATAACCGGTCAGATACAGAAGCGAGTACAACAGCATCGAGCCGTGCCCCGCGCTCAGGACAAACCGATCCCGGTTCGGCCACGCCGGATTGTGGGGATTAAAACGCAGATCATTCATCCACAGCGCGTAGGCCATCGGCGCAGCGCCCATCGGTAATCCTGGATGGCCGCTGTCGGCTTTTTGTACAGCGTCAATTGAAAGCGTGCGGATGGTATTAATCGCCAGAGTTTGCAGGTCAGATGTCACGAGATTTTCTCCTTCAACAATGCATCACAAAGCTAATGGGATTATATCGGAACTCGCGGGGATCAGAAATGAGCCTCGGATAATAGATGGCAGAATAAGCATTCTTTTGTACGACTTTCTGCTGATTCGCGCTACAATCCTCGATTGTAGTCCTTTCGTGGCAGCGAAATGTGACAGACTCGCGCCGGTTTTAGACCGAATAACAACCTTATGATGACTCGTAGAGCGGACAAAATTGCCCTGGGATTGTGTCTGTATTTCATCGTTTTAGCGGTGTTATATGCGGCTGCCACACCGCCGTTTGAAGCTCCCGACGAAGCATCGCACTTTCTTTACATCCACAATTTCTTAAAAACCGGCCAACTGCCGATTCTCGAAGACCGCGCGACGGTGTTTAAGAGCCAGTCGGTGCAGCGCCATCATCCGCCGCTGTATTATCTGATCGGCGCAGCGCTGATCTCGTGGACGCAGCGCGATGATGTGGCCGCTTATTTGCAGCAAAATCCGCTGGCCTCGATTGGCATGGTGACGGATAACAACCTGAATGTCTATCTGCATCCGGTTCCGCCGCCGCAGGGCGATACCATTATCGCCATCTGGGTTTTGCGATTGTACAGCATCACCCTGGGCGCGGTGACAGTCTGGCTGATTTATCGCAGCGCACGGCTGGTGACAGGCGAGGCGCAGGCCGGTTTGCTGGCCGCCCTGCTGGTGATTTCGATTCCCAGTTTTGTGCATATCAGCGCCAGCATCAACAATGACAACCTGGTCACGATGCTGCACGCGGCGGGGGTTTACGTCTGTATCCGCATGTGGAGTCAGCGGCGGATTGCAACGGCTGACATCGTATTCATCAGCCTGATTCTGAGCGCGGTTGCACTGACCAAAATCAACGGTCTGACCTTGTTTGGTGTAATTTACGGTTGGATTATACTCGGCGTGCTGCTGCGGCGTTTTGACTGGCGGCAAAGCCTGAAGTTGATCGTTGTTTCCGGCATGGCGGCGGCGCTGCTGGCCGGATGGTGGTATATCCGCAACATTCAACTTTACGGCGATCCATTGGCGCTGACCGCAACTCTGCGAATCTGGGGACGTGGCGTGCCGCAAGCCATGAGCCTGTTTGAAGCCAAAGGCATATGGGACTCGTTCTGGTTCACGCTGGGGCATCTCAATATTCGTGGCCCGGAGTGGCTGTATGCGCTGTATCTCCCTATCGTGACACTCCTTGCGCTGGCCGGCGTGCTGGTTGCTTTCTGGCACGGTGCGGGACGACGCTGGTTGCTGTTATTTTTGGCGGGTGTCGGCACGTTGGCGATTTTCTCGCTCTTAGTGGCAACCAACCGCATCAATGTCTCGCAGGGACGCATCTTGTTTCCGGGCATGATCGCCTTCGCGATTTTGTTCGTCATCGGCTGGCGCAAAGTGCTGGGGCGCGCTGCGGGATTGATCGTCCTGCCGCTGACAGCCCTGACACTCATTACGCCGATTGTTTATCTGACACCGGCTTTCGCCCAGGCCAGCATTGTCGATAGCTTGCCCGCCAGCGCGCGTGCGGTGAACGTGAGCGCCGGATTGCTGCATCTGGTGGGCTATCAAATGCTCACCGATACCGCGCAGCCGGATGGATGGATGCGCCTCAACCTTTATGTGCGCAATCCTGACCCGGAAAATCCGTATTTATTCGTCAAAGCCATTAACCCGATCACGGGCGATGTGCTGGGCGGGGTCGATGAATATCCCGGCATGACGCCGACTCAATCCTGGAACAAAACCGCACTGTATGCGATCCCGATACGATTTCGCTTAGACACCAGTACGCCGATGCAAAATTCCACTCCATTTCAGGTGCAGTTGGTGGTGGGTTGGCGCATTCCTGACAGCGATCATCCGGGGCAGGGCAAGCGCATCGCCCTGACCGACAATAACGGCCTGCCGATTGACAATTTGCTGCTGGGCGGCGCATCCTGGCTGAATAATACCTCCCCATCCACGCCGCAAATGACGGCTGATGTCGTCTATGGCGGAATGATCCGCTTATCCGGCTACACACTTTCAAGCACCCAACTCGCGCGGGGGGATTCGCTTTCGATGACGTTCGATTGGAGCGATGTTGCGCCGATGAACGAAGATTGGATGTTGGCAGTTGGTTTGCTGGATGCTGACGGCAAAGTCCTGACAACCGCCGATGGGGGCGTCGCCGGTTATCCGACATCGGCATGGCGGCCTGGGCTGGATTTCGCCGACACGCGCACGCTCACCATTCCGCGTGACGCCGTGCCGGGAAATTACCGCTTGTATCTGGGTTGGTATCGTGCGGCGGATGGACAGCGTTTGCAGCCCGTCGGCGACCATGTTGAACGCGACTTATTTATTCACCCCACGCCGATTGCGATCTGCGCCAATCCGTTTTGTGCGCAGCCCTTCACCCAAATTGCTGACCGCATCCCCTGATTTACCAATGCCTGTCCACATACTCCCTCATCCATCAGTAAGTTTACTCTTAGCATCCGAAACCGCTTCCTTTGATAGGCAAAATGCACCCTCCTCAAGGCTTTTGTCCACTATTCAGCCATATAATTAAAATGGATTTGCGTGACATTTCACAAATTGGCACAAACAGATTATGCAACCATTTCGACGGACACTCTATCGGCTCACATTGGTTTGCTTGTTATTGATACTGGCTCTGATCAATACAGCTAAAGCTGCTTATCAAGATCGTCAACAACCGCTCACAGGCTGGTTGGATACACACTTTGGCGACCCGTTGCCCGGTTCTGGGGCAGTCGGAGAATACCAAGCTATCCTTAGCGATGGTCACGGCCATCTTTTAAGTGAACTCGATATTGATCCAAATCTTGCAGAGACCTACCGAGGTCAGCAAGTTACAATCGTTGGACAGCAGATAGAAGCAATGAATTCTGCGGTTGCGAGCGTCCCACGCCTGACCGTTCAAACTATCACTCCGGTTTCAGCAATTTCTGATGTTACAGTGCCGGGAGTAACAGGTTCGCAGCCCTGGGTGAATCTGCTTTGCAAATTTTCGGATGTCGCCACTGAACCATTCCCCCCTTCACATTACATACCCCTGTTCAGTGATGTATATCCCGGTCTGGATCATTATTTCAGGCAGATGTCGTACAACAATATCAATCTCATCGGTACATTCACTGCGTCCCAGTGGTATGTGCTGCCCCATCCGACAACCTATTATTTTGAGAACAATACTTTACATTTAGACCAGCTAGCCAACGACTGCGCGCTACAAGCCAATGCCGATGTTTATTTTCCTGGCTTTCGCGGCATCAATATGATGCTCAATGAGGCACTGGGATGCTGTGCCTACGGCGGAACCACCACCCTAACGATTGACGGACAAACCCGCAGTTACCGGGCAACCTGGATACCCTCCACCGCTCAGCGACACGACGTTGTTGCGCATGAAATGGGGCATGGTTTTGGTTTCCACCATTCCACTGGCCCGGCTAATAACCCGCCCAATGGACTCAATGTCTATGTTTCAGAGTGGGATGTGATGAGCATATCGCTGGGTACGGGTCTGGTGATGGATACCAATCCTGAATATTCTTATCTTCCTCCCGGAACAATCGCTTATCATCTCGATCAGGTCGGGTGGATTCCAATGCGTCGCCGGGTCGTTGTTACTCCTGGCAGGAGCGCGATGGTCACGCTGGAACAGTTACAACTCCCGAACCAGAATGACAATGCCTTGATTGTCCGTATTCCTATTAGTGGTATGCCCAACCTGTTTTATACGGTTGAGGCCCGCACCCTCAATGGCTACGATCAGAATATTCCCGCGGCTGCGGTTGTTATCCATCTGGTGAACACTCAAGCCTCTTTACAGAACGGAGACGCGCTGGTCGTTGACGCCGATACAACGAACACCAACGTCAATGACGCGGGCGCGCGCTGGCTACCAGGAGAAACCTTTACCGATATTGCCCGTAATATCAGTATTGAAGTGCTCAGTTCAACCTCGACCAGCTTCAGCGTGCGAGTAAAAAATAATGTTCAACCGGACAGCTCAAATGCCGCCCCAGATTTACTGTTTTCCGCGGATGGTAATTATCATCTGAGTTGGGATCCTGTGAGCTGGGCAACAGGTTATGAAATCCAGATCGATACCGATAAAGATTTCCTGCTGCCGTATTACCTATCAGATGCCAGTCTGCCCGCTAATCAATGGTCATTCGACCTGACGGCAATGCAAGATGGTATTTATTATTGGCGGGTGCGCACTAAAGACGCCAATGGGCTGAGCGGAAGCTGGAGTTCAATTCAATCACTCACGGTCTTGAGGCCAGGGTAAATTTGCTGGTGGTGAAACAATTTTTTGTATTGTCTTGGTCATGAAAGTTCGGTTTGTGGCTCACTCTCTTTCATCAGTGCCTTGACAGGGCGCGTGTCGTAATAGCGCTTCAAAAAGATGAGCGCCAGGATGCCCGCGAAAACCTAACCCAACCCCTGCACATTGAGAATCGCCACCACATGGACATGCTCACCCAGATACCCGGCCAGGATCGTCGGTTTGTTCAATTTTGTGTCGATCCGTGCTACCATTTACGCGAAATGATTTTCTAAAATTCAAAAGTGAGTTTGCTATGCCAACCTTATTTGACCTCACAGATCGTATTGCCCTGGTGACCGGCGCAGGACGCGGCATTGGCCGGGAAATCGCGCGCACGCTGGCGCAAGCTGGGGCGCATATCGCCGTCGCCGAATTTGACCCGACCAGCGCTGAAGACGCCGCCGCCGAAATCCGCACCATCGGACGGCAGGCCTTCGCCGTACAAACCGATGTGCGCGACTCGGCCAGCGTGGAAGCGGCGGTTGCTGCGGTGATCGCCCATTTCGGGCACATCGACATTTTGGTCAACAATGCCGGGATCGCCCAGCACATCCCGTCTGCCGAAATGTCCGATGCAGACTGGTTGAATATCATGAACGTCAACCTCAATGGCGCATTCTGGGGCTGCCGCGCCGTCGGCAGGCACATGCTCGAACGCGGCTCCGGTGCAATCGTCAATATCGCGTCGATGTCGGGCAGCATCGTCAACAAACCGCAGCCACAGACGGCTTATAACGTCTCCAAAGCAGGCGTGATTATGCTGACAAAATCGCTGGCGGCGGAATGGGCTGGGCGCGGCGTGCGCGTGAATTCGGTCTCGCCGGGATACATCGGCACGGAAATGACCAAAGCCGCTTTCCAGAACAAAGCGATGGCCGACATCTGGATGGCGATGACGCCAATGGGACACATGGGCGAACCGGGCGATGTGGCCCACGCGGTCTGGTATCTGGCCTCAGATGCGGCACGCTTCGCCACTGGAACAGATTTGATCGTCGATGGCGGTTATACCGCGTGGTGATTTAAAAACGGTTGGGCAACAATTCTGGATATTAGCGCGTCCACACCCGCATATGGTGGCTTAAAGCGCCTTCGGCATATTCATCTAGAGCTGCCAGGAGTTCATCTTTGCTGAACACATACCCTTTCGCCACCGCGAAATCGACCAGATCATCAAAATCTTCGGGATCATAAATAACCAACTGCGTTTGCAGGGTTTGATCTTGTTCGAAAAGTTCCAGGAATTGTTTTACGATCATGACGGTCATTACAAGTTTCCCTGCTGCTGATAATCGCTGTACTGCCGCCTAGCATAAGCCGCTGATGTTAGAATGGCGTTACTGACTAATGATGTGAATTCTTTTCACCCCCCTAACCCTCCCCGTGCGAAGCCCCGCGAAGCGGTATTCGGAGAGGGAACACAATCGCGTATGATTTTTAAGCCCCTCTCCCTTGAATTCGGGGGAGAGGGGTTGGGGTGAGGGGGTGAATGCGCACAATTGATTACTAATTGATCCGAAAATTTCCAGGGTTAGCATATGTCCGAATCAAGTAATGACAAGCGCTTTGAGCAGGTCATCCGCCAAATTGATCCCGGCTGCATACTGCTGCGATCCTGGTCGCTTACGGGCGGGGTTTCCGCGCAGGTGACAGCATTGGAAATTCAGTTTCCTGACGATCAAATGCAAAAAATGGTCGTCCGCCAGCATGGCGCGGTTGACCTTCAGCACAATCCCAACATCGCCGCCGATGAATTTGTGCTGCTGCAACTGCTGCATGATCGCGGGCTGCCCACGCCTGTTCCCTATCATCTGGACACGTCCGGCACGATTTTGCCGACGCCCTATCTGGTCATGGAATTTATCGACGGTGAGCCAGATTTTGCACCTCCAGATTTGCCGAAATACATTCGTCAGATGGCCGCCGTGCTGGAAAAAATTCACCGCATTCATAGCGCGGGCCTGACCTTATCTTTTTTACCCCGGCTGGTGGATCGAGTCGCGGAAAAGTTGAAAAATCCGCCTGCCGTCCTGGACGATTCGCTCGACGAAGGCCGAATTCGCACGGCTTTGGAGGCTCGGTGGCCGTTGGTGCTGATGAACCCTTCCAACCTGCTGCATGGCGATTTCTGGCCGGGAAATATGATGTGGAAAGATGGTCAACTTGTGGCGGTGATTGATTGGGAAGATGCCCTTTTGGGCGATCCGCTGGCTGACCTCGCCAACGCTCGCCTTGAAATTTTATTTGCGTTCGGAAAAGAGGCAATGGAGGATTTCACGCGGGAGTATCAACGCTGCCAGACGGCTATTCCGGCGCTGGATTTTAGCAGCCTCGCCTTCTGGGATTTGTGGGCGGCGCTGCGTCCTGCCGGGAAATTGCATACCTGGGGGCTTGATTCGGCTGTCGAAGCGCGGATGCGCGAACGGCATAAAGCATTTATCGCGCGGGCATTTGAAAAGCTGCATAACCTAAACTAGAGCACAGTGAGGCTGCGCTCTATAGGAATGCATCCGGCCTATTACCGCCTGAATCGACGATTAATCCCACATTTTATGCGACGGTGACAGGCGCAGTTCCGGGCCAGCATATTTCTGCGCGAGGCGGCTTTTGGGGAAGGCTTGCAGCGCGACGGTGAAATCATCCTCGCTGAAGTGATAACCGTGATGCGCCGCGAAATCCAGGATGGACTCGATAGTAGCTGGTGCGACCAGCGCGAAATGCTTTTGTAGTTTCTGATCGCGTTCCAGACATTCCAGGAATTCCTGCGCCGTTAAAAGCGACATAATTTCACCCTGCTTCGGCCTTAATGGGCACGCTGGCGCAGTTCTTTGGCGATCCGGCTTTCCGGCAGCACCCTGAGCGCGGCGAACAGATCATCCTTGCTGAAAATGTAGCCTTTCAACGCCGCAAAATCGAGAATTTGATCGACGGTGTTGGGCGACTTCAGCGAGAACTGAGTTTGTAATTTGGGGTCGCGTTCGAGGAGTTCGATGAAGAGTCGAGCAGTTCCGGCGGCCATAATACTACTCCTTCCGTACTGATACCCTACGTTACCTTTCACATTACTCCGGTTATATTAGATTCACGTTGTTTGAATAGCTTTTGGCTAAAGACCAAAGATTACGGAAAATATTAAAGTTGTTGTCGGCGGCGGCGGCGCGACTACCGATTGGGACTGACTGCGCTGAAGCGCAACCGCCCAGAGCGCCTACTACGGGGAAAAAGCTTGGCGGCAGTGGCATATTTTCCGCCACTGCCACATCGTTATTGCTGCCGATTCCGCAAATTCCGCCGATTCCGGCAGTAAATCATCGGCATTCGATTCGCTCGGCGGTAAGGACGGACAAGGCGTGCCTTGTCCCTACGAAATGCCCACTTTATTTTAGAACATTTGATCTGAAAAGTCAAGCGATTTGGGTTCGAAGATTCCAACCTGAGCGCCGATTGTAAGTCCGTTTGCACATAGGCCGCCAAGTGCAGTAGCATATATGGACACACAAGGAGCAGACCGCATGACCGACAAAGACGCCGCCCGCGAAAAAATTGCCGTACTCGTCGAAAAATTCCGCAAAACCCCTAAACAGCAGCGGGAAAGTTACACCGAACAGCAAACACGCGAATCGTTCATTCTGCCGATGTTCCGTGCGCTGGGTTGGGATACGGAAAATCCGGCTGAAATGTCGGCGGAAGAACAGATTTCACGCGGTTTTGTCGATTTTGGCTTTTATCTGAACAGCGTTCCGGTGTTTTATCTCGAAACCAAACGGATTGCCGAAAGCATTGACAAGCCTGAGCACATGCGGCAATCGACCAATTATTCGTATCTCAAGGGTGTGACCTGGGCAGTGTTGAGCGACTTTGAAGGCACGATGGTCTTCAACGCTGAGTGGGAAGAAAATGATCCGCTCAAAATGCGCTTCCTCGATTTACAGTGGGAGCATTATGCCACTGACCAGTTTGAGGATTTGTGGCTGCTCTCCAAGTCCTCGATACAAGCCCACGAAATTGATCGTATTGCCGAGCGCTTTGGCCGGAAAGCCAAGAAAGAGCCTGTTACCGAATCACTGTTCCGGCAGCTAACCGGATGGCGGCGTGAATTGTTCGAACAGATGCGCACTTATGGCACGAAAATCTGGTCAACCGATCCGCGTGCGGTTGATAATGCCGTGCAGAAATTTTTAGACCGCCTGATTTTCCTGCGCACAGTCGAAGATCGCGGCGTCGAAAGTGGACATCTGAAAGAAGTGACGCGGCAGGCAAAAGGAAAAGAAGTTTTCCCGAATCTGCTGAAACTTTTCCGCGACATGGACGAGGTTTATAACTCTAACTTGTTTGCCGAAAGCGAATTGGACTACATGGAAGTCCATGATCCCGATTTGCTGCGACACATTGTAGAAGGTCTGTACCGTGCTCCCGGCGGCTTCATCACCTACGATTTTAACGCGATCACCGCCGACATCCTGGGCGCAGTTTACGAGCAGTATCTAGGCTTCAAAGCCCTCGACCCCGAAGGCAAAGAAGACCTGAGCAAGAAGCAGAAACGCAAGAAGCAGGGCATTTATTACACACCGCAGTTCGTCGTGCGCTACATCGTCCGGCAGACGTTGGGCAAGATGCTCGAATCGGGCGCAGACCCGCACAGCCTGCGTATCCTTGATCCGGCTTGCGGCTCTGGCTCGTTCCTGATTGAAGCTTTTGATGTGATGGATCGCTGGTTGGCGCAGAACGGTACAGCAGAGGATAAAGATTTTCCGCGCCGCCGCCGGATGCGTATCTTACAGGAAAATCTGTATGGGGTTGACCTGGACGATCAAGCCGTCGAAGTGACACGCTTGAATTTGATGCTGCGTGCCGCCTCCGAACGCAATAAATTGCCTCTGCTCACACACATTCAGCACGGGAATAGTCTGATCGATGATCCCGCCATTGCTAGTGATACTGCCTTCAATTGGGCAGAGCATTTCCCCGATGTAATGAAACAAGGTGGCTTCGATGTTGTAATTGGCAACCCACCGTATGTTTTTGGTCGAGAAATAATCCCAAACGATATAAAGCGAGTATTAACTGAAAACTATATATCACAAGGAGGCAAACACGATCTCTATATTTACTTTATTGAGCGTGGCATTTCGCTCTTATCTCCTTTTGGACGCATAGGTTATATTGTGCCAAACACCTTGCTGGCAAACGAAAATGCAATCAATTTGAGAACGATTATTCTCGAAAATACCCATATAGAGGCATTAAAGACATTCGGGGATAGAGTGTTTTCTGAGGCACAAGTAGAAAGCGTTGTTTTGATACTTAAGAAAGAAATGCATTCAACAGATCATTTAATAGAGATTGAGACAGAATCGGAAGTAAAACACATTCTACAGGCTCGATTTCTAGGTGCTCCAGACAAACGGTTCAATATTAATATTTCTATAGACACAGATTATCTTGTAGACAGACTAAGAGAAATCACGGTTCCATTAGGGGATTTAACAGATATTTGTATAGGTATACAGCTTGGCGGTAGTTCGGGTAACGAAACAAAAGATAGTTTTATTTCATCCTATAAGGAAAACGACACCTATCAGAAAGTATTAGATGGAAAAGATATAAACCGTTATTATCTTGAAAAGGTTGAGAAATATGTAAAATATGGCAATTGGCTGCATAGAAAAAGAGATGTCAAATATTTCCTAAGTCCTAAGATACTTATCCGTCAAATAGGCCAAATTCCCGTCGCAACATACGATAATAATCATTACTATACGTCTAATGTGAATTCGATAGGAGAGAAAAAGACTGAACATCAATGGCAA
>JBDTNB010000197.1:0-11350 GCA_039933955.1 Chloroflexota bacterium | reverse complement strand
TTAAGGGTATGGTTCCGATGCCAACCGAGAAGATTCCCGGTTGTGCCTTTGCGCCACGCTGCCCGCGTGTCATGAGCATCTGCCACCATCAGCAGCCCGTATTGAAAGAAGTGACTCCCGACCATCAGACCGCCTGTTGGTTATACGACGAACACTAACCCGACGCCACTCAGGGGAGAACATCGCACATCAAGTTTTAAGGGGGGTGAGGCTTTATAAGAAAATGAGGAACTTTATTTTTGAAGCTATACGGGGGGCGCACGGCGTATAGCCATCTGCCGTAAGGGTGTCATGGGGCAGATGAAAAACAGTGCGGCATGTCAAATAGTCCGGTTATTGAACAAATAATCCTCTAGGAGGAGTCATAATGAAATTCCCTCAATTACGTTGGCGCACCATAATTGTGTTGCTGTGCCTGACCCTTGTGCTCGGCATGACTTCGCAGTTGATTGTGAGAGCCAATTCGCTCCAGTCTCCCGCTGCTGCGATTGTACCGCCCATTCCGTATCCTGATCCAACCGATATTGGTGTCGGTGGCGGCGAGGCCAACAAGCTGCCCATTGACCAGATTGTGACCTACAAGGCACTGCCTGAATATCATCAGTCGCCTTCACTGGACAAATTCGTCGCGGATGGCACACTGCCCCCCGTCGAAGAACGCCTGCCGAAAGAACCCCAGGTTTACCTGACCTCCGGCATGAAAGACGGCATCGGTGTGTACGGCGATCTGTGGCGCGGCTTCTCGGCCTGCCCAACCGCCGGTTACAACGATATGGCCGGTACGACAATGGGTTGGTTCGGCATCGAATCCTATACCTCTCGTTATGGTGCGCTGGTCAAGACCGGCCCGCTGTTCCGCGCGGATCAGGACATCGATCCCATCCCGGAAATCGCCAAGAGTTGGGAATGGTCGGATGATGGTATGCAGTTGACCATGCACCTGATTGAAGGCGCGAAGTGGTCGGATGGCGTAGCTTTCAATGCTGACGATGTTATGTTCACCTGGGAAGGTTACATTCTCGATGATAATGTGGCAGCACCCCGTCACCAGGATGCCTGGTCATGGGATGGCAAGCCCGCTACCCTCGAAAAAGTGGACGATTACACCATTAAGTTCACCTTCCCGGTCTCCAAGCCGCTGGATGCCTTCTATCTGATGAATGAAGACAACTTCCATGCGATGCCTGCTCACCAGTTGCAATCGCTGCATCCCAAGTGGAGCACCGCTTCCCCTGCGCCATCCTACAAAGATTTCGCCGATGCCCTTGCGCCGGATAATCTGCCGCTCGTGACGCTTGGCCCGTGGGCGATCACCGAATACAAGACCGACGAACTGATGATTATGCGCCGCAACCCCTACTACTGGAAGGTTGACGAAGCCGGTAATCAGTTGCCGTACCTGGACGAAGTTCAGTATCGCAAAGGCCCCAGCGGTATTGGCCGCGACCTCTGCACCATCGCCGGCGACTGCGACCACATGAACCTGGAAAATCCCAGCACCTTCGTCGAAGCGATGACCAAAGCACAATCGCCAGACGCGAGCTACAGCGTCACCTGGGGTCCAGAAACCCTCGGCTACTTTATCCAGTTCAACTACTCGATGGATGTTGGTATTGAAGGGGATCGAGATACAGCCGTGCGGACGCTCTTCAATGATCTGCGTTTCCGTCAGGCCTTGAGCTATGCTACGGATCGCGATGGCATTGCCCAGTCGATCATGAAAGGCCCCTTCCTGCGTGGTTGGGCGGGCGGCTTGTATCCGGGCGCACCCGACTTCGATAAGACATCGGTGGTGTATTACCCGTATGATGTGGCTTCGGCCAATGAACTCCTGGACGAAATCGGCCTGAAAGATACTGATGGCGATGGCGTCCGCGAATGGACCGACGGCCCGATGAAGGGACAACCGGTTGTCCTCCAATTGTTGGCCTCGCAGGACGCGAAGGAAACCCAGAGCGTCGCTGAAGCTGCCGTCAACCAGTGGGGCACGATTGGCCTCAAAATCAATATGAAGATCATTGACAGCCAGACCCACACCGACGTAAATAATGCCGGAACCTGGGACATGTCGGCGGAACGTGGCGGACAGGCCTTTGCCCTGCCCTTCACCAATGTCACTGCCCTCGCGGCCAACACGGCCAAATCCTTCACCTGGCATCTCGAAGGCGACAAGCCGCGCGAATTGCAGCCCTTTGAACAACAGTTGGTGGACATCGTTGACCAATATAAGTCCACTTTCGATGCGGCAGGCCGCAAAGAATTGATGTTCCAGTACAACCAGATTTTCACCCAAAACGTGTATGATCTGGGTGTCTTCGTCGGGCGTTATGGCCTGGGCGTCAACAAACGCTTCAAGAACATCCCCGATGGAACGCCGGTATTCATGTATACCTGGGTGGAAGATGCCATCCTGCTGGATACCCTCTGGGCACCAACAGACCAGCAGTTGCCGGAAAATCGCCCGGACACCATTCCGGTCTATAAACCGACAACCTAGTTTCTGAAACCGGTGGGTTGGGGGAGCATTCTCCCAACCCATCCTGGCTTGAACGGTTCGAGTAGGGGCATGACATGTTGTGCCCCTACAACCGCTGCGGCCAAAGATTCTGTGCAACGCCCCTGATGGAAGAGGTTGTATGGTAAGTTATATTTTACGAAGACTTGTTATTGCTTTTTTCATGTTGATCGGGATCGGTATTGTTTCGTTCATCATCATCAAGCTGCCCCCTGGTGATTTTGCCAGCCGCTACCAACAATACTTAGTGGATCGCGGTTCAACGGTAGAAGATGCCCAGCGCGCCGCCCAGATTGTGCGCGTACAGTACGGTCTGGATCAGCCGATACCAACCCAGTTTTTGGTGTGGGTGAAGGGCATCGTCACCGAAGGCAAGTTCGGTTATTCCTTTTCCTATCGCAAAGATGTCGGTGAATTGATCGCCGAACGCCTGCCCAAAACGCTGCTGCTGGCGCTCATCGCCCATCTGATTTCGACGGTGGTGGGTGTAGGGTTGGGTATTTTTGTCGCACCTCGAAAATATGGTTTTTGGGATAACTTTTTGGCGATTGTCGCTTTTATTTTTACCTCGATACCCCGCTTTTCCATCGCGATCATCATCTTATATGTGTTAGTGATTGATCTAAAGCAGCCCAGCATATCGTCCTTCTATTCGCCGCAATATGTTTTTGCGCCCTGGAGCCTTGATAAAGTCGGCGATATGTTCCGGCATATCTGGCCTGCCCTATTGATTGCCGGTTTGGGCGGTGTTGCCCGTAACATGCGTGTGATGCGCGGCAATTTGCTGGATGTACTGGGCGCTCAATATGTGCAGACCGCGCGTTCCAAAGGCTTGCGGGAAGCTACTGTTGTTGTGAAGCACGCCGTTCCCAATGCGCTGCACACGATTGTGGCCTACCAGGGAACTGTGCTGCCCTACATGATGCAAGGCGAGTTAGAGGCCGCGATTGTTTTGGGCTTGCCGACGATGGGGCCGTTGTTTTACGAGTCACTGGTCAATCAGGACATTTATGTTTCCGGTTCGCTGCTGTTGATGTACGGCGTACTCATCCTGCTCGGAAACCTGCTGGCCGACATTTTCTTGTCCTTCCTTGATCCACGTATCCGGTATAGTTAGCCTACAGGAGGTAATGCGAATGAACGCTGAACAATCTGACCTTCCGTTGGCGAATCCGGGGCTAGCTAGGGAACGCGAGCGAGACATTGATATTCCGGCTGCCGGAGAAGCAGGGCAGCCCTCGGCGGAAATGCAGGCTTTCGACCAGGAAGAACACGAAAGTTATTTCCAACTGGTCTGGCGGCGCTTCCGGCGTGGTAAAGTCTCGATTATTGGTATGCTGATGGTGTTCACGCTGTTTTTCCTGGCGATTTTTGCGGACTTTTTCAGCCCAACCTCGATTTACGAGATTAACCTGAAAGACTCGTTTATTCCGCCGCAGCAAGTCCATTTTATCGACGCCGACGGCAACTTCCATCTACAACCGTTTGTCTATAACTACAGCTACACCTTAAATCCCACGACTTTCCAGGTGCAGTGGGTAGAAGAAACCGACAAACCCTACTTCATCCATTTCTTCGTACAAGGGTCGAGCTATAAAATCCTGGGCTTGATTCCGTCCAATCTGCATCTGTATGGCGTTGAAGAAGGCGGCACAGTTTACATTCTGGGAACCGATAAATTAGGCCGTGATCTGTGGGGCAAAGCCTGCGAAGGCGGACGCATTTCGCTGACGATGGGCTTGTTCGCCACGATCATTAGCGTATTGGTTGGGTCAGTTTTGGGTGTCGCATCCGGTTATTACGGCGGTTGGATTGATAACGCCCTTCAGCGCTTCACCGAATTCGTGTCGGCCTTCCCCAACTTGCCGCTGTTTATGGCGCTGGCTGCCCTTGTGCCCAAAACCGCCGACTCGTTTACCGTGTTTGTGGCGATGGCCTGTATTTTCGCACTCCTATCGTGGACGACGCTGGCGCGCGAGGTACGCGGCAAAGTGCTGTCCCTGCGTGAGACCGATTTTATCCTGGCGGCCAAAGAGATGGGCGCGTCCGATGCGCGCATTATTTTCCGCCATTTGTACCCCAACACTTTGAGCCATGTCATCGTCATTTTGACGCTGACGGTTCCCGGCGTGATCCTCGCTGAATCGTTCCTGAGCTTTTTGGGAATCGGGATCACCGAGCCGCTCATCAGTTGGGGCTTGATGATGCGGAACACACAGGATATTCAAACGCTGGGTCAAAACCCCTGGATTCTCGCGCCGATTGCCTTCATCGTGATCGCCGTGCTGGGTTTCAACTTCCTGGGTGATGGCCTGCGCGATGCCGCTGATCCCTATGCGGCGAAGTAATACATTAACATCCTTAAGTTGAGTGATTGTAGGGGCGACCCGGCGGGTCGCCCTACAGGAAAACGCATCATTTTTGTTTTGTTGAGGTCGTAGGTTTTAAAGAAGTAGTATGAGCAAGACACGTCTGCTAGCCATCGCGCTCACCTGCATCGGCACACTGCTGATGTTCGCAGGGCTTGCCATGATGGTTGCCGGTCAGGATACACCCACCGAAGTCCCGGCTCTCGCGCCGACGGCGGTCAATACTATACCCCTGCCGTCTACTGTTTCTGGCGTCATTTCGGATTCGCGCGGGCCGGTGGGTGGGGCGATTGTGCAAATCCAGGGCACAGATAATAAAACCCAGACCGCTTCTGATGGGACATTCACCTTAAACGGCCTCGAAGGCACGACCCCGGTGGTCGTCAATGCCTGGTCAACCGGTCATTACGTCGGTTGGGTGACGCTCAACCCCAGTGCATCCGATTGGACAGGCGGGCAGGACATCAGCATCGACTTGAATCCGCTCTCGCCGGGGGACAACAGCAAATATGGTTGGTACACCTTTGAAGGCGTGCATGGATCGGCGGCCTGCGCCATGTGCCACCGCGAATATACCGAATGGCAGGCTGACCAACACTCACGGGCGGCGGTCAATCACCATTTTCTCAACCTGTATATGGGAACCGATGTGAATGGCAATGTCGGCCAACCCGTCGCTTACGGCGCGGATGGTATTCCGCTGCCGCCCGACCCCAGCCAACCTTATACTGGGCCGGGTTTCCGGCTGGATACACCTGACCGCGCGGGCAACTGTGCCACCTGTCATACGCCCATCGCGTCGCAAGCGCCCAACACCAAAAATTGCGCCTGGTCGGGCTGCCACACCAACCTGACGATTGAGCGTTCCAACGGTCAGATTGATCCGGGGGTCATCCCATCTGACCACCTGACCGGTGATGCCGCCGAAGGCATTAGCTGCGAGTTCTGCCACAAAATCGGCGATGTTTATATCGACAAAAAGACCGATTTGCCCTATCCCGATATGCCCGGAATATTGTCCTTGCGCTTGTATCGCCCCAAAGATGACAGCCAACAGGTCATGTTTGGGACGCTGGTCGATGTGCAGCGCCAGGACAGTTACCTACCGCTGCTGTCCGAAAGTAAATTCTGTGCCGGATGCCATTACGGTGTATTCGGTGGCGTGGTCGGCATGAATCAAGTCAAAGATGGCACAGTCATTTACAACTCCTACGGTGAATGGTTGGCGAGTCCTTACAGCAATCCGGAGACCGGGAAAAGCTGCCAGGACTGTCACATGCCCGTATCCAGCGCGGACTGGTTTGTCTTCCCCGAAAAAGGTGGCCTGACGCGCGACTATTCTCCCTTGCATACCCATACTATGCCCGGTGCTGCCGATGAAAACCTGCTGCAAAACACCGTCACCATGACCAGCACCGCCCAGCGCGTCGGCGATCAACTTCAGGTAAACGTGAGCATCACCAACGACAAGGCTGGACACGATGTCCCGACGGATGCACCGATTCGCTCGGTGATCCTGGTCGTTGAAGCCCTGGACGCTTCCGGCAATCCGCTGGCACTGAGCGACGGCTCCACCAACCCGGCTTATGATGGCAATTATGCTGGCGTGCCCGGTAAAACCTTCGCCAAAATTCTGAAAGACAACTGGACAGGCGAAACCCCGACGGCGGCTTTCTGGCGTCCGGTCACGATTGTGCAGGATAATCGCCTGAAACCGCTGGCGACGGACACCTCGCAATACACGTTCGCTGCGCCCGCCGGGACAGTGACGGTCAATGTGAGCCTGATTTTCCGGCGCGCCTTTGCCGATCTGATGCAGCAAAAGGGATGGAATGATCCCGACATTCTCATGGAACAGAACAACCTACAAGTGCCAGCCAACTAACAGATACACCACCTACCTATTGCTCCCCCTCTCCATGTGTGGAGAGAGGGGGCTGGGAGGTGAGGTAAAACAACCGAAATAATTAACGGACACACACAATGAATGATACCGACAACGTTATTTTAGAAGTTAAAAATTTAAAGCTCCATTTTCCGATTTATCAGGGATTATTCCGGCGGCTCGTCGGCCATGTCAAAGCTGTCGATGGCGTGAGCTTTGCGCTGCGCGACGGCGAAGTTCTGGGCTTGGTGGGCGAAAGCGGCTGCGGTAAAACCACCGTCGGGCGCACCATTTTACGTCTGTATAACCCAACTTCCGGCGAAATCTGGTACAACAAATTGGCGGGCGGACGGGTTGATCTGGCGCAAATTAATCAGAAGCAGATGAAACCCCTGCGCCGCGAAATGCGCATGATTTTTCAAGACCCGTTTAGCTCGTTGAATCCGCGCCTGACGGTCAAGGATATTATCGCCGAACCGCTGGAAATTCATGGCGTGGCGCGCGGCAAAGAAGCCGAGCATCGCGTCGCCGAATTGATGGAATCGGTAGGGTTGAATCCGGGCTATATGCGCCGTTATCCGCACGAATTTTCCGGCGGGCAGCGCCAGCGCATCGGCCTCGCACGTACTTTGTCGCTCAATCCCCGGTTGATCGTCGCCGATGAACCGGTTTCCGCGCTGGATGTATCGGTTCAGGCGCAGGTGCTCAATTTGCTCCAGGAATTGCAACGCCGCCTCGGTTTGACGCTGGTGTTCATCGCCCATGATTTGTCGGTGGTCGAGCACATTTCGGATCGCATCGCCGTGATGTATGTCGGCAAAATTGTCGAGATGGCGACTACCGCTGAAATCCTGAATCAGCCCAAGCATCCCTACACCGAAGCCTTGCTGTCCGCGATCCCGCCCGCCGACCCGGACACCCCGACCAACCGTATTCAACTGCAAGGTGAAGTGCCAAGTCCGGCGAATCCACCTTCGGGCTGCATCTTCCATCCGCGCTGCCGTTACGCCAAAGCTGAGTGCAGCCAGAAAGAACCGCCGTTGGTGGAAGTCGAACCAGGACATTTCGCGAGCTGCCATTTTGCCAAAGAACTGCATCTCAAAGGGATCGGAGCACAGGCATGAACAGTGTTCTGGCCTATATCCCGGTGATCGGTTGGTTGTATGTGTTTTTCTTTCAGCGCAATAATCCGGCAGCGATTTTTCATCTCAAGCAAGGCATCGGTCTCGCCCTGTTCCTGATCGCATCGCTGCTGCTATGGGCGGTTGTCGCCTGGATCATCGCCTGGATTCCGTATGCGGCTGTGCTGGGTATCACCCTGTTTGCCATCGTGATGATGGCCTACATCTATGGTTTTGTGGTCTGGCTTATGGGCATGAACAACGCCTTGCATAATCGTCTGGTGAAACTGCCCTTCTTCGGCGAATGGGCGAACCGTTTGCCCATTCAATAAAATGCGGGAATTAAAGAAATGCAAATGGGCAATACAATAAATAACTCAGCCTTTCCTCTCTTGTTCCCCCTCTCTACGAAGTGGGGAGGGGGTTAGGGGGAGGGGATGACCATAACCCTTTTTTATTCCCCGCATATGACCAGCGTCGATAACGAAGCCGGACGCGCATCCGGTCATGCTGATATTCCGCTGTCGGCGCGTGGTAAACAGGAAGCCGAACGGCTCGGTCAACAGTACGCGCAAGAAGCAGTGGATGTTGTGTTCTGCTCGGATTTGCAGCGTGCGACAGTGACGGCACAAATCGCTTTTTCGGCGCGCAATGTGCCAATTATCCTTGATGCGCGACTGCGCGAATGTGACTATGGCGAATGGACGCAGCGTCCACGCACCGAAATTAAATTTGAGGAGCACATCACCGAGCCGTTTCCCGGCGGTGAGAGTATAGTCATGGTTGCCCGAAGGGTACGCGATTTTTTGCAATACGTTCTGGAAAACTATGACGGCAAGCGCGTCGTCGTGATCGCGCACGCGGCAGCAAAATATGCGCTGGAGTATTGGTCAGGCGATGCTTCGCTTGAGGAAGTTATCGCCGTGCCCTGGGAATGGCTCGACGTTCCCATCTGGCGCTATGAATTCACGCTGCCGCTGCGAAAATCTAATTTTGCTCAAAACGAATTTGCTTCGTAGGAGACAGTCACAATATTAGCCTAAACCATTTACTTCATAACTCCTTCTCCTGATTCCCCTCTCTACGCAGGGGAGAGGGGGTTAGGGGTGAGGATCAACGCACATTCATTTCGTACTCAAGAAGGATTGTTTACACATGACAAAAATCACATTTATCGGCGCGGGCAGTGTCGTTTTCACCCGCAATTTATGCAGCGATATTTTGCTGACACCCGCGCTCCAGGACTGCACCATTTCCCTGATGGACATTGATCCGGTGGGCTTGGAACGCAGCCGCAAGCTGGTGCAAACGCTCATTGACCAGCGCGGCATCAAAGCCTGTGTCGAAGCCACTACTGACCAACGCGCGGCGGTCACGGGCGCGGACTTCGTCATCACCACTTTTCAACAGGGTGGCCTGGACGCTTATGCACTCGACATCAACATCCCGCTCAAATATGGCGTCGGCCAGTGCGTGGGCGATACGCTTGGCCCTGGCGGTGTGTTCCGCGCGCTGCGGACGATCCCGGTGCTGCTGAATTTGTGCAACGATATGGATGATGTCGCGCCCGACGCGCTGCTGCTCAATTATGTGAACCCGATGGCGATGAACTGCTGGGCGGTAGCCGACGGATCAGGCCGTCCGCATGTTGGCCTGTGCCACAGTGTACAGGGCACATCGGAAATGCTGGCGCGCTGGATCAACGTCCCCTACGACGAGGTTTCGTTCCTGTGCGCGGGCATCAACCATCAGGCGTTTTTCCTGGAATTCCGGCGCAAAAATGAAGACCTGTATCCGCTGATCTGGAAAGCGCTGGAAAGCGACGCGATCATGGGCGAAGAACCCGTGCGCGGCGACCTGATGAAAAACTTCGGCTATTTTGTGACCGAATCGTCGGGGCACGCCAGCGAATATGTCCCCTACTACCGCAAGACAGCCGCGATGATCGAAAACGATCTCGCGCCGCGCTTCAAAAATCCGCACGATGAGTGGTTCGACTTCGGGAAAACCGGCGGTTATTTGCGACACTGTTTGCAGCGCTTGCAGGTTGCCGACCAGGATTTCACCGATCTGATCGCAGGTAAAAAGGCCATCCCAACCGAACGCACCCACGAATACGGCTCAATGATTATCGAAGCTGTTGTGACCAACCGTCCGGCGCGCGTCAACGGCAATATTCCCAACGACGGTTTCATCACCAATCTGCCCTATGGCTGCTGCGTCGAAGTGCCCTGTCTGGTGGATAGCAACGGCGTGCAGGGCACAGTCGTCGGCGATATGCCCGTACAGCTTGCCGCGCTCAACCGCACCAACATCAATGTGCAGGAATCGACGGTGGAAGCCTCGCTGACCGGCAATATAGATGCTATCCATTACGCGGTGATGATGGATCCGCTCACGGCGGCCATCTGCACCCCGCCGCAGATCCACGCGATGGTCGATGAATTGTTCGCCGCGCAGGAAAAATGGCTGCCGCAATTTAGCGGATAGCTGCGCTTCGCTAAGTCGGTAGCTAAAAGCTAAATACAAAGACTAAAAACGTTTTGTAGGGGTTTGTCGGTGACAAACCCTTTTTTAATTGGGCGACATGCGCGGCCAAAGCGAAACGGCGAATGTTCGTCCATGTCGCCGTTCGTTCACACAAGTTGTCCTCGTGGCGACAGCATAAATTCCGCTACTGCCACAAGCAATGATGTTCAGAGCAGCCCACTGTCAGTCTATTCTAAAGCTTTTTGAGACCGCGCAGTTAAGCCTTTTCAGGCTCAGGATTCTTTTCAGCTTCTTGCTGCTCATGGATTTCCTGCTTCAAAGCGGGCGACTCATGTTTATGCACCTGAATTTCTTCCTGCTTTTCTTCGGCCTGCACTTTGAGTTTCTTCATATTTTTAGGTTTTTTATCGGGCATGTTGATTATTCCCTTGCTGATTGATAACTTCAGGTTTCTAACGATCCGCGTTTGGGGTGGATGCTTATTTTATGTCGTCCCAGACATCGCCTTTTTCTGTTTTCACGCCGGTTAACACATTCACCGGCAGCGCCCAACGGTTGGCGGCGTATGCGAGCAGGAACAATACGGCTCCCATTGCCAGGAAAATCGTTGACCACGTCTGTCCGAAAATTCCAAAGGCTATGCTGCCCAAGCCCACAAAAAAGAAGACTGCCGCTAACGTCTTATGTCGCATGTACACCTTTACATCTGTTTAATGTCAGTTATAGAGTGCATCAGCTAGGAGTCATTAATCATTGGATAAACAGTTTCTATCGTGAATAAGACACTTTCCTTCGCCATTGCTCATAACTGGGCAAGCGAATAGAAGTAGTTTTCGGCAGCGAGACTACCGAGAAAAGTGATGAGTGAAAAACCAAAAGTTAGTCGTTAGCTAAAAGACCCATATATTTTGTAGGGTTTACGTCTAATGTGAATTCGATAGGAGAGAAAAAGACTGAACATCAATGGCAA
>JBDTNB010000196.1:0-11601 GCA_039933955.1 Chloroflexota bacterium | reverse complement strand
CGGCTTGCCAACATCAAACGGCAGTCAGAGGAGTACGGTGGCAAAGGGTATTTTTATTTCACGCTTTTTGACCAAGTGAAGGAACACAACATCTATACTACCCCGATCTGGCAGCAAAGCGGCAACCAGGGGAAAGTATCGCTCATCCAACCCCGTTGACAGCCGCAGCGTTTCTATGCCACGATGATCGTTTATGTCGTTTTGGCAACCCAAAAACGAGCTTACACTAGGATGTTTAGGCCCATACTCCTTCTTACCTGCCATTCGGCTACCGGCGCACGAACGCACCGGTCATATGTATGTGGTAGGCAAAACAGGGAAGGGGAAGAGTAAACTTCTCGTCAACTGCCTCTATCAAGATATTGTTGGTGGCCGCGCTTGCGGAGTGATTGACCCACACAGCGACTTGGTGAGCGATGTTCTCGCCATGTTATACAAAAGTGGGGAGCTTGACCGGCAGCACGAACGCATTATATACCTCAATCCTGCGGACACCCACTATATTGTTCCCTTCAATGTTCTAGCAACCCCAGGCGATCCTTACGAAGTCGCCCAGATGGTGATCGAGAGCTTCCGGCGCGCCTGGCCGGAGAGTTTGAGTAGCGCCCCACACTTTGCTAATATCATGCTTCATGCTCTTCTCGTCCTCATTCACGCCAAACTGACCCTGATCGACCTGCCGCGCCTCCTCACCAACAAAGATTTTCGCCGATCTTTGCTTTCTTCTGTCAACATCCCCGAACTGACTGAGTATTTTGAAGAGCGTTTCGATGCTTGGAGTGCCAAAGACCCCCGACTTCTTGAAAGTAGTCTGAATAAAGTAACTGCACTTACGCTTAATCCCTACATCAAGCGGATGTTAGGGCAACGGGAGAACCGGCTCGATTTTGCGACGATCATGCGCGAAAAAGTATTGCTGTGTGATTTGGGGCATTGTGGCGAGGAAAGCCAGCGTCTTATTGCCAATATGATTAATTGCTCGATTGAACACGCAGCGTTTGCCCGTGATAGCTTGCCGCACAAAGAGCGTATTCCATTTTATTGGTACATCGATGAGTTTCAGGATTTTGTGACGGATGGAGCGGATAGGGGAGGGGTGAAGACGCTCTCAAAAATCCTCTCAGGAGCAAGAAAATATGGCCTCCATTTAACGCTTGCAAATCAAAACTTGAGTCAGTTATCTGAGCGCATGATTGGGGCGATTATCGGCAATGTCTGGACAAAGATTATTATGGGGTGTAGTGAACAGGATGCCTTTATTTTTGCCCGCTACATTGGGCTTGGCAGCATTGATCCAACGGCTATTAAGCATCAGGCGCAAACCGACACGCAGCACCCAATGTATTATCCGCTTTCCGAACAGGAAAACCACCTGGCAGCCATGCTTGCCAACCAGAAGCCCCGGCAGGCCATTGTTCGCACACATGAGGGGAAAACAAAGCAACTCTGGACTGTGGCGGTAGACACATACGCCCCGGATCACGAACTCTCCAATTTTCGCCGAACTTCTCTTATGCAATACGGCAATACATTCGAACAGGCCGAGGCGGAACTTGCACGTTTGTATGAGGAAATTGTGCCTCAAACCGTGCCAGCCATTGAGGTCGCGGAGGCAGATTAGCACCTGAGATTTTCACTGCTTTTAACTCAGTAGAATCAGCGCCATGCAAATGACATGTTTGTCTTAATTTGCGAAATAAAAATTCAGAGCAATAATGCAATACATAACTCATAAGACATAATTTTTCTTGGACAAACGTAAATGACTAAAAAAACCGAATTTAAGTTTAAGCGGCATCAAACTATTGGGGAAATTGATGCTTTAGAGGATAGAAATTTCCTTGAATGTTGTTTTATTGATGTAGCAGGGGAACTTGAAATTCTTGCTGATACTATGAATCCCAAGTGTATTGTTCTTGGCAGAACAGGTTCAGGAAAAAGTGCGTTATTGCAGGCTTTAGCGATGGAAGAATCAAGAAGGGTAATTCGAATTGAACCAGATCGACTTGCCCTAAGTTATCTTTCCAACAACCAGGTTTTAAAATTTTTTATGAAGTTAGAAGTCGATTTAGATATTTTCTTTAGGGTGATGTGGCGGCACGTTTTTGTTGTAGAAATTGTGCGTGCCCACTTCAACCTTAGCAACCAAGTAAAAACCAGTCATTGGCTATCAGAATTTCGCGCAAAGATATTTAGACAAAAAACTAAAGAAAAGGCCCGTGACTATTTAGCCTCGTTTGGAGAGACTTTTTGGGTTGATACAGAAGAGCGAATTACAGAATATACACGCAAAGTAGAGCAGGAACTACAGGCCGCTGTTGGGGCGACGATTGAAGCCGCTATCCCTGGATTTGCTTCTGGTACTTTTAACCTAAATCCTCAGTTAACCCGCAAATTAACTCAAGAACAGAAAATTGAGATTGCTCATCAAGGTCAAGACGTTATCGGTAAACATCAACTCCATGAGATGAATGGAGTCATCGATTTGTTGGAGGAAGAATTTTTAGATGATGAACAGAAAAAGTATTACATTACGATAGATCGTCTGGATGAAAAGTGGGTAGATGATGATCTTCGCTATCGACTTATTAGGGCACTTTTTGAAACAGTACGGGAGGTAAATAACAGGCTCAAAACGGTTAAAGTCATAGTAGCGATACGGGAAGACTTGTTAATTCGCGTGTTCCGAGCAACCCGCGGTGCGACAGGAGATCAAATTGAAAAATATAGAGGACTGTATCTAGAACTTGGGTGGAAACGAGAAAATCTGGAAACATTCTTGGATCGTAGAGTAAATCAACTTATTAGCCATCAGTACACTCAACAAGCGATAAAAGCCAAAGACGTACTACCAGGAAAAATAATGAAACGTAGTCCTGTTGAGTACATAGTTGATCGAACTTTGATGTCACCAAGGGACGTAATTACGTTTTTTAACGAGTGCATCAAGGCTGCGGATGGAAAAGCAACTATAAGTCAAACAGCCATTCTTGCTGCCGAAGGAGTTTATTCTGATGCGCGATTAAGTGCCTTAGGTGATGAGTGGTCAGCGGACTACTCTAATCTCAATTACGCAGCTTCTTTTTTGAAGCGCCAAAAAAAGGTGTTTAAAGTCGGTGAAATTCTCGCAACTGATGAAAGTCGTAATCAGTTTGAACTGTTTATTAATAAACTGTATTCAGAAGCAGGTGCAGACCCCCTGCGACATGATACTATCTATAAGTTAATTGAGGAAAAGGGTTCTGAAGGGCAATGGCATGAGATACTACAGGAGTTACTGAAGATTTTCTTCCGCGTAAGTTTGATAGGGTTTAAGATTTCTTCTTATACGGAGATGCAATGGTCATATTTGGGACACAGAGTTCACACGGCTGAATTAGACTCTGACATTGCTTGTCATATCCATCCTGCATTTTGGAGAGCGTTTGGAATTCAGTAGTTCATCAAGAGAATTTTCATTGTCGCTTGTCTTTTCGAAACTCCTCAGCCAGTAGGGTTTTGATGTGGGTGATGTCTTTGCGAAACGCAGTGAGGCTAATGCCAAACAGCCCGGTAACGTCTTTGCGAGTCGCAGAAGTCGTCACGATATAGAGGGCAAGGAGCAGGCGTTGATTGTCCAGCACCCGCTCGGCCACCCGTGTTACGCAGTCCAGATTCTCCCCTCTCTTTAGTTGGTCAGTCCAAAACTCGTCGGATACATGCGCCTCAGCATCTATATCCAATAAAGTGCGAATGTCGTCTTTAACAGCATTGCCCACCACTCCCGCGAACCGCTTTTTGTCGATGCCCGCTATTGCTGCTACATCTTTCATCTTGACCGATGTAGTCAGGGCATAGAGGGCAAGTAACTTCATATAGTCATGTTCATATCGCTGGGCTAATGCACGCATCACCAATTCAAAGTCGATGCGCTCATCGACGCGGGTTGCCCAGGTCGCCCAGCGCTCTTTACGGCTGCGCTGGTAGAACAGCAATCGTTCATCGATGCTAGTCCCCAGATCAGGATTATCCAGTGAGACGGCCCGCGCTTCATGTTTCCATAAGGCTCTACGACTGCCCGAAAACGCGATCCATACACCCACCCAGGCTGGGCCTTTGTCGCTCAATAGGGTAGGGTGTTCTTGCAGAGCTTTCCACAGATTGACTGACCCCAGTTGAACGCAGTCCTCCGCATCCTGATCGGTATAGCCCAGGGAACGCGCCTTCGCAAACGCCACTTTTCGCACTTGGTGGTCGGTCAGGAGTTCTTCCAATGTGACCGTTTCTCGCCACCTGGTTGGGTATCGAGGTTCGAGTTTGGGAAGAGGTAATGGTTCTGAGGTGGGAAAGGCTCCAGGTTCTACTGAAGGGCTGCTACAGCTAGGAGTTTCATCAGAAACCACCCACTGTGCAGAAAGTATCTGAGAGGATGAAAGAACTTCTTGTTTTGCGTTTGGCACTCTCCTCCTGACTAGCGATCAATTAGTCAAGGGAACACCATATCACGCGAAGAATTGGGTGTCTAGTTGAGTGAAATGAAAATCTCTGGCAGTCTCTTTTGAGAGAGTAAGCTGCCAGAGACAGATTGATATTGCACCGTCTTAATCATACCAGTCCGAGTAATTTCGAACGGCATCAGCATACTCGCTAGCAGGAGTGATAAAGTCACACCCAGAACAAGAAAAAAACAACACAACATCGTCATTATCTTGTGGCGGTTCGTCATACTCGTTATCGAAGGAATTACTCCACTTTTCTTCGAGTGATTCTCCGGTTTGGGAAGAAGCAAATTCCGTTTCCCGCATCGCTTGATGAAAGTCCTGAATTGATCCCCACTCGGCTATAATCTGACTGTAGATGGAGTATGATCCATATCCTTCAAACATCTCAGCCGTACAAAGTGGACACCAATGTAAATTTTCTCCCCAATCGACCACCACATCGAGTGCTTTTGGAACCCGAACGGCAAACAGTTGGGGATATACTTGCAAACGATTTGCTTGAAGGTCATTTCTCTGTCGCCAGCGTCGAATCACCGGCTTTTTCCGCATGACGTTTACTCCTTTCACTTATACGGTGCAGGTGTATTATGAAGGGCGGGAAGGTTGCCGTAAAGATTACCTTTTTAAGTGGTCGAAGATGCTACTGCATCAATATCCGCTTGTAATTGATCGTATTGCTCTAAAAGACTATCTCGCTTCAAGAAGCGTTCAATAGGATTCTCAATGTCGTCGGCCAGTTCTAGTTGTCGCTGAATATCTGCGAGGGTTGGTGTGGGAATGGTTTCATCAGTTGGATGGGGAAGGGGAGAGGAATGTTCAGGTATTGCCATACAACCTGATGCTACGATATGGCTGTAAAGAATTCAACCTCTCCCAAAATCACACATAATTATATAGACCTAATCCAAGAAGCTATAGGCTTCTTTAATTTCTCTGCTGCTCAAGTGCCAGAGAATTATACAACTCCCCAATTTTCGCCGCCTCAAGCGAGGCATGTCTGACAACATTTATTGTGCGAAGTCTCTTACCCTGCAACAATAGACCAATTATTTGCTGAATGATAACTAACGAGATTTAAGTTAAAAGTGATGCTGCATCGTAGTCAGACGCAGCATCACTTGATTTCTTTGCTACCTAGTTCAGCAAGACTTAACTGGGATTGTATTCCCGTAAGAAAATAACCGGATTATCCGAAGTCCGATCAACTGCATATTCCCAAGTCTTTAGTGGTTTACAACCGAACCAGCCGGGAGTTCCGTTTATTGAATGGATTTCCTTAGCCACATCTCCCACATCATTACTATCAACACTTGCATTGATGTTTAAGCTATACTTTCCGCACCAATAATGGTCATACATGATACTAACCAAGTGCTGTTTATTACCTGGATCCCGTTTTTCTAGGTAATCAAGAATTGGACCCAAATCAAGTGGAAAGGCGCTAGACCCTGCTATATTATATTTTGTCAAGTTGCCATTTTCATCTGGCATCCGGATGAAGTACGAAGACAAGTTAGGTACATCGCTACCTTTTGCGGGGTAAGATCCACCCGGATAATTTGAACCTCCGGGCATGAACAGAACTGTTTCCCCATCAACATTTACTACTACCGCTCCACTTGGATGATTGTGAGTAAAATTAAACACCACATTGTGTGTTGGTAATGCACTACAAACCTGTAGTCTAAAGGTTCCCGCATACGCAATGGCAGCAGAGTTCCTATCTTTCAAGTAGGAGACCGAATATACGATAGGAAGACCTGGATTCGCAGGACTATAGCTTGCAAGTTTCACGTCGGTAATTACAGCTAAGAACTGCTGATAAGTGTCCGTTCCAGCATTGATTACCTTAACTTGATCGCTAGCTGAGCCACCATAGATGATGTAGCTGATTTTGGTCTTTTGCATGATGTCTGAGCTTGTAAGATCACCATGTACTTTTATACTGGCGCTTGTACCTTCATACCCAGCTTTCAGGCCAGCTTTTACAGTATCCTCATCATACTCAGATTCAGCCGAGAGCATTAACATCCTTCCATACCCAACACTATTTACATAAAGGGGTGGGTTACCGAGCGAGATCTGACCGTTAATATTCTCGAAATTGATGCCATCCTTAAATAGCGAATAGCTGTATGTTGGAGGATCAAGATTAACGTTATAGAAGATTTGAATATACTTTGCTACCACAATGGTATTGGTACTCTTGCGTTGTTTCATGAAATCACCACTGAGTGATGCGCCTCCATAACGAGCATCAAGTCCCAGTTGCAATAACAGCTCCTCCTTTGAGGTAGCTGTATAGTAATCCGAAACGATGTTTGCGGGCTGACCAACGAGTGGATGAGCTAAAACATCATTGATTGCTGCTTCGACACTTCCTTCATCGAGGGTGCTTACCTCGCGATGCATATCTACGTTACCCAAGTTGATGCCTGTAACTGTGATTCCACCAGATCCTTTAGGAATGGTTATCGGGGCAAAAGCACCATTTAGCAGTGACCTTCCTTGAATTACCGATCCCGGATAGATATAGGGGTTGCTGGGGTTGAAGTTCACTTTATCTCTAATATCTTGGATACTACCTGCTTCACGAGTTTCAAAGTGGCAGTAGACCAAATCAGACTTCGCATCCTGAGAGTCAGGATTAGCAGTTTGCCGATTATAGGGATAGCTATCTGCGTCTTTAGGGAACAGATCGCCTGCCAACCGGATTACTGTGTCCCCATTTGGAACAAGTGTGGGGATAAATATGTGTCCCAACGTAGGTGTTGCCAAAAAGGGACTCGTCAATGTGAGTTGTGGAGAGGGCGTTGCTGTTGGTTCTTGCGCCATGACGCCTGCTCCACCTACCAGCATGATGAGCACGGAAGCCAAAGCCAAAGCGAGTAACAGATATTTGGTTTTGACCGTAAGCGCTCTATAATTTGACACGTTCATAGATTCTTCCTTTAACTACTTAGCTTTTTTAACGATTTGAGTTGAGTAATGGCTAATTCATCCCAATAAAATTTCCTCCTTTCTTGAATTCGATTTACTGGAGTAAATCGAATATGTCCTGTATTTTGAGGCATCAATTTGCTTTAAGCAGCACTGAAAAAAGGTACAAATTTAGGTACAAATGGGTAGCAGATGTCTAAACTAAACACTCCTGATACGAAGGTGAAAAGACAGGGATTTAAGGATATTTTTGATTATTTTGATCAACTTCAGGGCGAGGAAAGAATTACTAAAGAGAATTGGGATAAGAAATTTGGCATTTCATACGAAACGTTAAAAAAACACTACTCTGGTAATCGTCCAACAAATCCAGCGGATTGCGTAAATAGCAGACCCGTTGCTAAGTTAGCAAAAACACTTATTCAAAAGAAAATACTTCGACCAGAACGAAAAGAAGAATTTGTAAAGGATTTGTGTAGCGGGAATTCGGTTAAAGGTTATTTTCCACCAAACACTCAGATACCACAGCCCAAAGTCCCAATTCTGCTCAAGAACGAAGCATACCTTGTCGCTTTACAACAACATTTTCCTGTTCAGTATGTAGGTTATAAAGATAAACAAGATGAAATAAAGACCGTACTACGAGAGCAATATCGCGCTGTGTTATTTGGTCTACCAGGGGCAGGTAAAACATCTATAGCCGCACACATTGTAGAAGATTTTCTCAAACATCATGTTGGTTCTAAAAAGCATGTTTTGTGGATGGAAACTGGTTCTGCGGGAACAAAATATGTCACATCAAATATGCAACTAGTAGTTAACAAAGAGATGAAGCAAAAATCGGCTGACTACTTGAAAAGTGTCGGCCTAATAGTGATTGACAATGTTTGGAACGAAGAACTAATACCTTGGATTGATAGTATAGATAGAAATATTCAAATCCTTGTGACCTCTCGCGAGCCTATAATTTTAGAAGGCGGCAAATTAATAGCAATCGACGGCCTCGAAACAAGTGAAGCTATTGATCTGTTAAAAATTTGGGGTCAAGGTAAATATGTGCCTGATCAAATTGAGTTGTTATGTAAAAAACTCGGTCGATTACCACTAGCCTTAAAAATTACCGGAAGCCAACTAGCAGTCAGCCATCAAACTCCTGATACTATTTCATCTAAATTGTCTCAAGTCGTGTTGGAGAGTGTCGGAAATAACCTACCCTACGCCGCACTTGTGGAACAAAATCTTCAATCAACTAAGATCAAAGATCGTAATAGCACCTATAAGACATTTCAAGCTTTCGCTGCTCTCTTCAGCAATCAAATTCCTCATAAGTTGATGAGCATATATTGGACTTTTTTGCACAAAACAGAGAGTGAACTAGATATATCAATGGCTCATCTTTCTGCTCAAAAACTAATTGAAGTAGAAGACACACATTCTTTTATGTATGACGTGATTTTTGCCATATCAAACTATAAGTGTTCTGAGGAAGAAAAACTCTGCGGACTTCAAGCATATTTAGCCTACATCGATGCAGCAATTGCTGAAAATTACTATAGTGGTGTTTCTACGATCTGGCTGATGCGGAATACGCTGTTGAACGTATTGCGTTACGCGGCATATATCAAGAGCTATGAATTTGAAAATATTCTCTGGTCACTCGTAAAAAACAAATATTTCGACTCTAAAGGATATAGCGATGAGTGGTTAAAGTTGCTGGAAGACGCTGTAACCTTAGCCGAAAATCGTGCAGATTTACATCGAGCATATTACTTTTGCATTAAATTAGGAAATGGTCTAGCTGCAAGAAAGGAGGAATTAAATACCGCGCTTATAGTGTATAAGCGAGCGCTTGAATTTGCCCCTAATGTAGTTGATGATTTTCCAGATGCCTGTGAAGCGATCTCTCTATCCTTGATTGGAGTTACTTATGCACGACTAGGCGCAGTTGCGTTGGCTGACACAAAAGAAGCTGAAGGCTATTTTTTAGAGGCTGAAAAGTGTTTTTTAGAGGCTTTAGATAAGGGAGCTGACTACCCAGCAACGCTCAGCCAAATCTATGAGCATAAAGCCTTTTTAGTTGCTGAAAAAGGAGAGTGGGCAGAAGCGCGTTCATTGATGGAAGATTCTTTATATTATGCCGACAAAATTTCAGGGGCAAAAAACGATTTGCAATTAAAATATGACCGCTGCTTTTATGCTTATATTGATCTCAGCGAGATTGAATTTCAAGATAATAAAAAGATTACTGCTTTACAACATGCTGAAAAAGCGTTATTTTTTGCTGAGAAATCAGGAAAAGATGATCTGATTGCCCGCGCATTTTATGAAATGGGTTATAAATCTTCCGAGCAAGGTTTATTAGAAAAAGCTCGTTTTTATCTTCAAAAAGCTTTGGAGATATATAAAACGATTGATGATTATGAGAATGAACTGGACGTTCGTGAGTTGCTTCAACTTGTTTTAACCAAATTATCTCCAAACTATAAACCTAGTGATCTAGACGATTATGTATGGCTTGATCCTGATGATTAACAAGGAAAACACGCATGAAATCTATTAAATATGGGGTTTTAACCACAATTATATTGCTCTTTTCAATGGAATTTTCCGTACAAGCAAATTTCTTTCAAGATGAGACACCTGATGCAGGTAATTGTGCAATTACTATTGATGGACAGAAATGGCATATATCAGGCGGAACTGGCGGCATTACAACAAATCTACCAGGGACACCAGTTGACTTTGATGTTGTCGAGCAGGATATCACTGCTAGTTTTGTTAATGTTCAAGGGAATTTGATGCCTGATTTCGGATCAGACCCCACTGCAATTCTTATTGCCGATGATTTTACTGGTGAGTCTCCGGAATCTGTGTTTAGTGAAGCGGAAGACGACAAGTCATTAGATAAGCATAATGTGTCGCATGGGGAAATGGTCTATCAACATGTGGAACGCCTTGTAAAAGGTGTACTCATAGACATATTAAAAGATCGATTATTGTTGATTGAACCAGAGAATCAAATTGGTTTAGAAGAAACAGTATTCCGGACGCTTCCTAGCATACATATTGTAAAAGTTGATACGCAAAATTATAACACGCAGAAGATTACTGACAATTTATCTGCGGTCATTGACAAACTAAAGGCAGAAGGGATTCACAGATTCGCTATAAACTATTCGTTCGTGATTTTTCCATGCAACATAGTAAATGATTTTCTGACTTCATATAATGATAGACACGTAACTTCCTTTCAAGATTATATCGATAACCTTATGAAGTCAGGTCAAATTCAGAATTTTGAAAAATGGTTGCAAGACCAAATTGATTTGGTGAATCAATCCAATGATCCTTTACTTGCCTTTATGACTAATTTAACTGAAGGAAGAGATAAAGGTGTTGAGAGTATTGTATTCGTAGCGTCATCTGGTAACTATGGCAAAGCAGATGACCAATCATTAGGGGTTTCTTTCCCGCTACTTCCAGGGGGATGGAATCAAGTGATTGCTGTAAGTGGTCTCGAAGGGGATGACATATCAGCTCGTAGTCGTAAACCATGGCTCTACGCAAATCCAGGTGAAATTGTTGCTCCTGCGGCTTGGTATCCCTATCTGACTCCCGATGATATTCCGACAAAAGTTTACTATGCTGGCACATCATTTGCGGCCCCCGTCATAACTGTGGTTGCCGCATTTCATTTAAGTGCGACTAATATAGTATGTCCTCTAGATCGAATGCCTACTCCGCTTCTGAACTATGATAAATATCAAAGTCTAAAAGATATTCCAACAATTAATGAGCTAGTTCTAGGTAGGCGTCTCATCTTGGGCGGGGTTCAAGGAAAAAGATATTGTCCGCCTTTTTAGGCTAATTGAGCCAAGAATTTATAAACAATAGACACAATAAATATGTGTCTATTGTTCTGTGCTTCTCCTTAAATTAAACTTTTCAACAAACACATTTATTGTGTGTACCTTTAATCGTATTGATCTGCCCCCGTTGACTAGACCAGTGGGATTGAGAGCCGTAAAAAGCGCAAGGGGACGCGAATACCACATTATGAATACCGGGTGGTTCAAAGCCCTTAAAGCACCTCTACATCTTTCCCTCTAACCATTTTTTGACTTCGCAAAGATGTATTTACATAGATAATCTTCACGGAAAAAATTGATTGTATAGCCAA
>JBDTNB010000195.1:0-11623 GCA_039933955.1 Chloroflexota bacterium | reverse complement strand
GACATCAACGATGCCTACATACTGCTGTCACCGGTTCTGGGCGTGACGGTTGCCAGCACCTTGTTCGGGATCGCGCTGCTGGCCTCCGGTCAAAATTCGACACTCACGGGTACAATGGCCGGGCAGATCGTGATGGAAGGTTTCCTCAACATCCACATGCGCCCCTGGCTGCGCCGCTTGGTCACACGCTTGATCGCCATCGTCCCGGCGGTGATCGTCGCGGCGCTGTATGGTGAACGCGGAACCGGTCAACTGCTGATTTTGAGTCAGGTAATCCTCTCGCTGCAATTGAGTTTCGCGGTTGTGCCGCTGGTGCAGTTCACGAGCGAGAAAGCCAAGATGGGTGTGTTCGTCAACTCAAGTTGGCTGAAAATCCTGGCCTGGGCGGTCACGCTCATCATCATCCTGCTGAATCTCTACCTGCTGTTTCAGACCTTGTTTCCGAAATAAGCACCTGCCCTTCAACGCCTCGAAATGCCGTTTTCAATCCCTCATCTCCAGCGATGGGGGATTTTGTTTTTGGACGGGAGGGCACGACCTGTCCACAAATCATTTTACGCCGGTTGCGCCGCCGGACACTTGAGTGTCTGACGGTGGAAACGCAAACCTGCCCCTACAACCAACACAAAATCCCACTTTCGCTATAATGCCCTGGTATGTTTATGGAGACTTCCCAGGCGAGATATTTTTATGGGACGGTATTTGAAAACATCGGACATTGCGCGGCTGGTCGGCGTCCACGTCAATACCGTGCGCTTGTACGAAGCCAAAGGATTTCTAGCGCCGGTTCCCCGCACCGCATCCGGTTATCGACAATTTACACTCCTGCATCTGGAACAAATGCGCCTAGCCCATCTGGCCTTGAGTTGGCCGTACCTGGGGGAGCAGCAGGTGGTCATTGATCTGGTCAAATGTGCTGCCGATGGCGATTTTGGCACGGCGATGGAGTTGGCTTACCAATATCTCGCCCACATCCGCATGGAACGCACCCGCGCCGAAGCGGCTATCGAGTTTCTGGAACTGTGGGCGCACAGTCACAGCTTGGAGACGACCCAACATACATTAAGCATCGGTCAGGCCGCCGATCAGCTTGGAGCGACGGCAGACCAACTCCGCAACTGGGATCGCAGCGGTTTGCTGGATGTGCCGCGTGATTTTCAAACCGGGTATCGTCTGTACGGGACATCGGAAATTGGACGGCTGCGCGTAATCCGCATTTTGCGCCAGTCGGGATACAGCCTGATGGCGATTTTGCGTATGCTGCGGAAGTTTGACGCTGGTGAGACCGACCACCTCCGCGAAGCGTTGGATACCCCCGGTGACTATGAAGCTGTCGAGACGATTGCGGATCGCTGGCTGACCACGCTGACCGAGCAGGAAAAACGTGCTCAGGCAATTATCGGGCAAATTAGCGTCATGATTGAGATGGCACGCTAGTCAACCAGCCCCAACCCTCCATTACCTCACCAACCCCATACGATAGAGATAGATGACCGAAAACCTGATTCATCAAGGCCCGAATGTCTCAAAGAAAGAGGATTAAATGACTACTCCTAAAACCACACAGGCCCAACTGCACGACGGCAGCAGTATCGACATTGAAATTTACGGTGAGGGGCAGACGATTCTGCTGCCGGTGAACCCCCACCCCATCGAAGGGGAGCAAGCCGAGCAAATGCGGATGTATGGGGCTGATCCGGCCCTCGGTCAAGCGCTGATCCAGGGTTTGAGCGACACTTTTCGCGTGGTGGCTTTTGACTACGAAGGGCAAGCCTTCAACCTGCCTAAAGCGCTCACCCTCACGCCCGACAACGTTGCTCAGGATATGCTGGCGCTGGCTGACAGCGCCGGAGCCGAGCGATTCGCCTATTATGGCTATTCCTGGCTCGCCCTGGTCGGGATGCAGCTCGCCGTCCGCACCAACCGCCTGTCGGCGCTTATCATGGGCGGTTTTCCACCGGTCAATGGGCCGTATGCGGAAATGTTGAAAGTGACGACAGCCGCCTTCGAGATGTCCGGTGGCAATCAGACCCCGGAGACAGCCAACGACGAGTGGTCAACCGCCCATTTGTCGAAAGGTCAGACACAGCAGTTCGTCACGCTTTACGAGGCGCTGCAAAGCTGCGACGACCAGGTCGCGCAAGCCCACATGAGCTGTCCCCGCCTGTGCTTCGTGGGTTCGGCGGATCGTATCGAGTACGCTCCGCACTGGGGCGGCGTCACGGTGGATTTGGCCGCGCCGATTATCGCCCAGCGTAGCACGTTAGCAGCGCTCGGTTGGGATGTGCGCGTGCTGGACGGTCTCGATCATATGGGGGCGATGCAGGCCGCGCAGGTGATCCCGATTATCCGTCCCTGGCTGATTTCCAAACTGGTCTCGCCCCGCCCTGCCTGAGTTTCGACCTATAGGGCAATCGACATCGTCGGGGTTTCCCGGTGGGAAGACCCATTCCTATCAGGATAAGGGCTTGAGCGAAAAACCCTGGTCTTTCTCAATGATTTTATGTCTAGATAAGCCCCCAATGAGCAATTCTTTTAGCCTGGACATCAGTCCCTTTGGGTGGCGCACCGGAAACGCGGCGTGTGTCAGGCTGCTCCATGCGTGTTGGCCGTTACTTCCGGTGATGGTTCAGGTCGGGTTGCACCGAGTCACTGAATTCAGCGGTGCATCGATGATTGGCTCATCCATCCATTGCCATCTGATTTACCTGTGCCGCTCTTGTTAAGGCTGTATACAGGATTATTGCCCTGCCCGGTAGGATGAAACCTCAGGCGGCGCAAAATCAAACAATTTGGCTCATGTTCAAAACGAGTGATTTTCGTAGGGGACGACCTATGTGTCGTCCCTGCTGATATTGACTTTTCGCTTAATCTGAACAAGAGCCAACAATTTTATTTATGAAAAAGCAGTTTTCTCACCCAAGCCCCTTAACCCTGTACAAAGGAGCAGCCTCTATGCCGCAATTCGACTGCATCACATTTCAGCACTTAAATCTGCACTTTTAACTTCTTCTACTTTCAAACTTTTTAACTGAATTCCAACCGTCCATCCCCCAAACTCGAACCGAATGTTCAAACAAATGTTTCACCTTTGTGTCTCGTTTTCACTTAAAATAAGGTCAGTCGGGGATGACGGCGCAGAAAACTCTGGTAGATTGCTGTAACACTTCTCTCAGAGAATTGGACTAACCTCATAAGTCGTTTTTTATATTTGCGTGAAGGTATTGCAGGATGAATCAACACCAAAAGCCGACCATTCACATCAGTTCCGAACCGGATGCCAGCGCGGAGGATGTCAACGTCATTGAAGACCGCATTAATGAATTCAATATGCGCGTGACAGGCGATCATAACTGGAAACCTGTGCGGATTTTCCTGCGCGATGAGCACGGGAACATCCGGGGCGGGATTGCCGCCGATTTATGGGGCGGCTGGCTCGACATTGACTTATTATGGGTTGATGAGGATTTGCGCGAACAGGGCTACGCCACCCAATTGATGCAGCAGGTGGAAGATCAGGCGCGGGCGCATGGTTGTCGCAACGCCCAGGTGGGAACTCACAGCTTTCAGGCACGCCCCTTCTACGAAAAGTTGGGATACCATGTCATTGCCGAATTAGAGGACTATCCGCCCGGTCATAGTGACTTTTTATTGCGGAAAGCACTCGTTTAAATTGATTGCGTGTAAGCCGCCGAGCCGTTTTTCAGCGATGACAGCAGCAGCACAGGCTGGTGTCGATTGCGGCGGCACGCTCCCGTCCATCCGCCCTGATGATTGGCGAAAGTCGATTTTCGCCGCAGCGGCAGATTGCTCTCCTATACCCGCCGCATAACTGCCAACACGGTGGCTGTCCCTGCGCCAACCGCCGCGTTTGAGCGCACAAAATTCTCAACTTGGCGGCGCTTCTCGGTCTTCCCACCTTTCTTGACGGCGACAATTTTGCGAATTTACGCCACTGTCGCAATTTTCGCTTTTGACTTGGTACTCAGCACTAACGCTTGTCTTTTACTCTGCATTTTGTACTCTGCACTTTGCACTTTTTTATCGCTTTTGACTCGGTACTCAGAACTCAGCACTTAGGACTATCTTTTGCTTTTGACTAAAGACTAACGACTATTGACTAACGACTTATCCGTTTTGCCGAATCCAGGCGACGAGTGCGGTTTGCCTGCGAATTTCGCCGACCAGTTGGCGCATCATTTCCACGCCGACGCCCGGATTGGCGTACACCAGGGTGAGAAAATCGGCGCGGCTGAGGGTGAATACCTTCACATCCGAGGCGCAGCTAACCGTCGCCGAGACCGGATGCCCGTCAATCATACTCAGTTCGCCGAAGACGCCGCCCGTTTCGTAGGCAGTCAAAATAGTTTCGGTTCCATCGTCGCCCATAACGCTGGCAATCACGCTGCCCGTAGCCAGACAATAAAGCAGGTCATTCGCCACACCCTGGCGCAAAATCTCATCGCCAACGCTAAAACGCTGTTCTTGCAGCAGCAGCGCTAAATCTTCAAGTTCTTCGGCGGCTAAATGGTGGAACAAACCGACCTTGTGCAGGAGGTGCATGCGATCCGCACGTTCGGCGGGCGAGACCTGTTCAACCCGCTTGCCCAGGATCATCATCAGGTCGAGGGTTGGGTTATCCGCGCCCAATTCGCCGCCCAGCCGCACCCATAAATCGCTTTCGTCAGATGGCAAAACGCTGCGCATCCACGCCCAGGTATAGACGCCCAGTTCGCCGCGCAGCCGGGTAAGCTGCTGCTCCACCGCCGTGAGTTGGTGATGCAGTTCCCCGGCATAACGGGAGCGTGTATTCATCACGATGCTTTTGCGCAAAATGCCGCGCTGCGCCTGGAGCGCGATGTACTGCTGGATGCGTTCGGCGCGTGCCGGGTCAATGCTGCCGCGATGGTCAGCCAGCAGGTCGGCGATACGGTCAGGATGCAGCACCGCCGCCACCTCGCCGGAGGTCAGATTATCGGACAATTCGCGGCTGATGGTCTGGCTGGTGGATTTGAGGGCACGTCCAATCAAAACCATCAGCGCTGCCGTGCCCGCGATCCCGAACAAAATGCCCAGCACGATCAGCAGGCCACCTTCGGCATAGGCCGCAATCTGGTTGTAGAGCGCGTGCAAAATAATCACCAGCAGCAGTGTCAAACCGTTATGGGTGACTTGCTGGCGGGCGCTGCGCTGGACATTGTTCCCAGCCTGCGCCCCGACAATCGCGGTGTTGAAAGCGTGCATCAAACTGGCCGACAGCACCCGCGCGATAGTCTGACCGAGCGCGATGCCCGGATTGAGCGTGAAATACAGTAAATTTTCGGCCATCGCGAAGCCTGTGCCAATCGCGAATCCATAGGTCGCGCCATCGACGGCATAGCGCAGGCGCATCCGCGAGGCCAGCGCAAAAATCAGCGCCGCTTTCAAAAGTTCTTCCAGGACAGGGGCAACCAGCAGAGTCACACGATCATACGACTGTCCAGCGCGGAATAACTGCGTCTGAATCAACAGCGCCAACCCGAACGCGACCACGCCCCAGATGATGCCGCCCAGCAGCAGGCGCATCTGGCTGATGGCATAAATTTCCAGCGCCCAGACGACATACAGAAAAACCAGCGGCACTAAAACCGCTACGAGGATACTCAAGATCATCAGGCGATCCTTCGGCGTATCAGTAGTGTATTTTATGATACAGCAGAACGCTTTTCGGTATGCGGATCGTTTCGTGGGCGGGAAAATAATAGGGTTGGGTACAGAGGTGATGTATATGCACCAAGTTAAGACTTGTTACCGCCGCTTGAGGTTCAAAAGCTCCAGCTACAAAAGGATTCTTAAATCTCTGAAGAGGTTGCAACACGACTCATCAACCTCTTCAGAGGTTTATAGCTTTTGGCTAGCATTGGGTTCAAAACCCAATGCGGCGCGACACCGAATAAATTTGTTTAGCAAAAGGCTGTTCCCTCTTAATTCCCTTATCTTAGTGCATATAGGTAGGTACGGGAGTGATGTATAATAAAAACTACATCCTTCGTCCTGAGTAGCTAGACCTGAACCTACCGATTTTATGCTTGCCACTTACTACATCCCCTCACCCCCGCTTGATGCCTACGTTGACCATCTGTATTACCTGGATCATCTGCTGCCCTATGCGCGTGAGAAAATTTTGCCCGACGCCGGACTCGACCTGAAGATTAATCTGGGCGGCGTGATCCGAGCCTATAAACCGGGTCAGCCCGAACCGTTTATGATCGGCTCCGATAGCTGGGGCGTAGGCTTATGGAGCGCCTATCATATTATCGACTGGCCGCAGGACATCCAGTTTTTCGGCGTGAACTTCAAACCGGGTGGCGCGTATCCCTTCCTGCGGATTCCCCTGTCGGAACTGCACGATGGCGTGGTCTCGCTGGATGCCATCTGGGGCTATGTCGCCGCTGAAATACGGGAACGGTTGTGCGCTGTGCCAACGCTGGCAGAACGCTTTGCGCTGCTGGAACGGCTCCTGCTGGCGCGCCTTTCTGAAACGCTGGCACAGGACAGGCATGATTTCCGCGCTGTACATTATGCCCTCGCCCAGATGGGATTGCGGCACGGCGCGCTGTCGATTAAAGAACTCAGTGATAAAATCGGCATCAGCCAGAACCACCTGACCAACCAATTTAAACGGCTGGTCGGCGGAACACCCAAAGAAATCGCCCGCCTATATCGCTTTCAACACATCCTCCAGAATATTGACCCGCTGCATCCTGTCGAGTGGACGGAGGTGGCGCATCAAGCGCTGTACTACGATCAATCCCACTTCAATAAGGATTTCATGGCCTTCACCGGGCATACCCCCGGCGATTATTTACGGCTGCGCCAGCAGGTCTACGCCGAGAGTCCCCAACACGCCTGGTACTTCCGCGCCTTGCCAACTGATTGAATTTTTACAATCTATTTAGCTGCCATTCGAATACGCTAGACGTTGACATCACTCAAATCCCGGTTTTTCGTTCCGGGCATATTTTATTGAGGAGCAATTTCTATGCGATTTCAGCACACTCTACGACATGGCGCGATTGGCGTACTCAGCTTTTTCGTGGTCATGCTCAGTATCATGGTTCTTCCGGCAGCGGCGCAGACTTCATCAGATACAACCCCGGAAGCCACCTGGGAAGCGACTGAGGCCGTCGCCCCTGCGCCTTTAACCCAGGTCTGGCAGACTACCTTTACGCCCGAAACGGCACTGTCCTCGCCAGGGGATATTGCCATAGATTCGGACGGCAATGTGTATGTCAGCACCCAGAGCATGAATACCGTCAAAAAATTTGACCATGACGGCAATTTCATCATGGAATGGGGCGGTCATGGCAAAGGTGATGGTCAATTTTCGCTGTCGTTGGGTATCGGCGTGGATGCTGACAACAATGTCTATGTGACCGATTTCTATAACATCCGCATCCAGAAATTTGACAGCGATGGTAACTTTGTAAAGCTGTGGCCCAATCAACTCACCACCAGCCCCGCTTTTCTGGCGGTTGATACGAAGGGCAACGTGTATGTGAACGAGTTTCCGCCCCACACGAAAAATTATGTCCAGAAATTTGACAGCGATGGCAACCTTCTGGTCGAATGGGGGAATGAGAACAAAATATTCGCCGGACGTACCGAAGACATCGCCGTTGATCCCGATGGCAACCTGTATGTCTGCGATCCGCTCAAGCATCGTGTGCAGAAACTCGACCCCGATGGCAACCTGATCGCGACCATTGGCGCTGATGCCAGCCGCGATGGTAACGGGCTGTTTGATGATCCTTTCAGCGTCAGCGTCGATGGCGATGGCAACGTTTACATACTGGACAGCCACTTCCTCCAGAAATTCGATTGGCAAGGCAATTTCGTCACCCAGTGGTCAACGGCAGTTGGCACTGATCTGGAGAAGGCGTCCAATGTTGCCGTAGACGGCATGGGCAATATCTACGTGTTCGCACGCGGGGATGTCACCACGCCCAGCGGCACGCAAACTCGCGTCCCGGTGCTGAAGAAGTTCGCGCAGGACGAGGGCTAATTTGCTTCGAAGTATGAGCCATATCACCCCCGATATGGCTCATTTTTGACTATAGTTTTTCCAGAAGAGGAGTTTTTATTGGGCTTCCAATGCCTGAGCCACCGCGACTAAATCATCAGCACAGGCAGGCTGAATTTGGGTTTTGTCGAGCGAGGTTATATCGTTGATAAATTCATCCAGTTTGTCATCCAAGATAAACCCATTCAGTTTGGCTTCTATTGAAGATTGGACACTGCACAGGCGCAAAATGGATTGGAGTTTTTCAGTAGAAAAAACAGGTACGACTTTCTGAATCGAGCCGCCCAAAAATGCGTGTATAAAAACAGATTGGGTAATGAATAACTCTTGTGTGGGCGAAGAAACGTCTCGATAAGGATTAAAGCCCATCATGACTTGGCCGCCAAAGGGGCTGAAATCAACACCAACCAGAAGATGGTCAGGGGTTTTGAAACTGCTAATCAGTTGACCGCTTTTCGTATCCCAGATATAGATTTGACCGAATCCTGTAGCCGCCAGCAGTTGAGTGTTGTCAGGACTCCACACAAGATAAGCAATTTGATTTGGGAGACCGGTAAAAGTGTGAATGATCTGCCCACTAGAAGCATCTGCAATGTAAACTGAATTGCGGACAGCCCCCGTGATTGATCCACTTTTTGCGATGCTTCCAGGCGTTCCCGGCTTTACCTCGGCGAAGCCGCTGTAGGCGATTTGCGCACTGTCAGAACTCCAGGCAATTTTCCCAACAATATCTTCCTGGGGATAAGTTGCCGCAATCTCACCACGATTAACATCAATAAGGACAAGCGTTTTTCGTATGCCATTTGCTGCAAGACGAGTCCCATCAGGACTCCAAAGCGGATTGTATCCGAACACCGTATCTCCGGTAGGAATGGTTTTTACTAAATTGCCGCTAGTGGTATCGTAAACAACGATTCCATGCGCATCCGTCGCAATTGCTGAAATGAGTGTTCCGTCAGGATTCCATTCTCCTAGCCCATAAGCGGTTTGGAGTTGAAATAAAGTTTTAAGCGTTGCGGTATCCCATATTTCGTTCTCAGTTGCTAGCAGGGTTCCGTTCGGGCTTAATGAAGCAAAACTGCGTGCGCGGGTAGGGTCTGGTTGGGGACGAAATGTAAGCAAATGAAACTGAGAATCGTAGATGGTGAGACTTTCTCTTGTCGCTACGGCAATTTTCTCTCCGTCTCGACTCCAATCAAACCAATAGACGGAAGCAGGTTGAATATCGGATTGAGCTATAATGGGGCGCAAAATCCATAGACTAACGCAAATGAGTAGGGCGATGTACCCAATACATCTGCTCATTGGAAAATTACCCAGTGTAGCTCACCCGCCAAACATGACCGTAGATGAAATCGGCGACGACCAGCGAACCGTCGGGCGCGACCACGACATCAACCGGACGGATCAGGCCGGTCATGAAGGCTTCGGGGACATAATCGGCGCTGCCCAGGTTCGGATCATGCGGATCAATGCGCACGATGCGTTGGGCATTGGCTGCGCCGTTCCAGAGTGTCACAAACAGGCTGCCGAAATAATTGGCCGGAAACTGCGTGCCAGAATAGGCCACCAGTCCGCGCGGTAAAGTGAAATTGGGAAAGGCCAGCAGATCGGGCGCGTAAGTCAGGTCGGCGCGCGACAGTGGACACTCGTCACAGCCGCGTGTGCGCCAGTACGGCCAGCCGTAATGCGCGCCTTGAGTCAGTGCGACCAGTCGATCTCCCGGCCCCGCAATCACGCCGTTGTCGGTGGCGTATAACTGCCCATCCACGCCCACCGCCACATCATAGGGATTACGCAAGCCGCTGGCGTAGACCTCGTATGCTCCGGTATGCGGTTGAATCCGCAGCACAGACGCTTCGTTGGGTTGAATTTCAACGTAGGATCGAACTTTGGGATCGCGGTTTTCGGCGTGATCGCTGAGTGCGCCCACGCCCAGATATAAATAGCCGTCCGCGCCGAAGGTCATGCCGTCTGGCTGGTTATCCACCAGCGAATAGCAGCAGGGCAAATCAATGATGACATCCTGCGGCGCACCCCCGCCGGATGGCACACGGAAAACCGCCCCGCGCTGCATGGGCGTCAAACGCGCCGATACATACAGCGCATCCGTCCCCGGCTGGAACGCCAGTCCAATCGGCGTGATGTAACCGCCGCTGTAAAGCTGGCTGCTGCCATCGGCGTTCATGGCATAAATCGACCCATTGCGTGTGCCCTTTTCCAGCACGGTTGCGTACAGGCGGCCATCCGGCCCATAGGTGATTTGCATCGGCTGACCGGGGAACTGCCCGACATATTCCACCGTGAACCCCGCCGGGACATGGATTTTTTGCAGGAATCCGGCGATGTCATTTTCGCAGGGGAAATCATCACAGCTCCAACCAGAGTTGGGTGCAACCTCGGCGGGCTGGGCGGCGATGGCGGGCGGCGCGCTCAAATTCGAAGCTGGAGTCAATGTTTGCAGCGGCAGTGTCCCGGCCAAAGTCGGTGTTTGGGTAGCCGTCGCGGTGGCGGCTGGCGTCTCCGTGAAGGTTGGTGTTTCGGTAGAAGTCGGCGTCGCGGTCTGGATTGGCGTGTTGGTCGGCGTAAAAGAGGGTGATAACGTTGGCGTCGCGGTGTAGACTGGCGCGCTGGATAACGTCACCGGCAGCGTGGCCTGAAATGCCGTCTGCTGCGAATCACCTCCGCAGGCAGAAAGCAAAAAACTCAACGCAAGGGCGCAAACGAGCAATGGCGCAAAGGGAAATCGACGTAATTTCACGGCAGCCGCTTCATAGTTGAGGTCGAGTAAAAGGGAAATTATAGCGCTATGCACCAGGTTTATCAGGCGCGTAGGCCGATAGGTGGTAAGGAGTATAAATTCAAATTGCGTTAAGGGGAATATGTAACATTGGAGCGCTCTCAACGATATAGCTATTGAAATGACGGCGATTCAGCAGCCCTACGAACCGCGTCAATCCAATTTCAGGAGTAGTTTAGGAGAGCAACGATGATGAAAAAGCGTAACACGACTTTTGCGGCCTTATTCGATGTTTTATTGATTGTGCTGATCGCGGGCGCGCTGGTCATGCCCAGTCTCGCGCAAGATTCAACCCCAACGCCCACCCCGGATGATGCTTCGTTCACGATTGTGACAGGCGCGCTGCACTTTTCGGATACAGGTGATATTACGGTTGCCGGAATCGTAATTGCCCCGGCGGGCGCGTTCAACCCCTCCCAGTATCAGGAAGGCGATATTGTCATCATCAGCGGCAATATGCTTAATGACAGCACTTTACAGGCGACCAGCCTGGAATTATTTGACGACACCCAGGAGCCGGAACTCACCCCGGAACCAACGATGGAAGTGACACCGGAGGTCACACCGGAATCTACCCCGGAAGCAACACCCGAAATGACAGCTACACCGGAAGCGACCCCTGAGGCGACGGAAACGCCGGTTCTGGAAACCTGTGGCAATCCGGATCATCCGGTGGCGCAGCGCATTGCCGATACTTACGGCGTGAGCATCGAAGAAGTCATCGCCATGCACTGCGCGGGCAACGGCTTCGGCGAAATTAT
>JBDTNB010000194.1:0-11697 GCA_039933955.1 Chloroflexota bacterium | reverse complement strand
GGCATTCGTCGGTGCAGGTGGCAAGACCGCCACGCTCATCAGCCTGGGTCACGAATTGGCTGAGGCTGGCTTGCGCGTGCTGGCGATGACCACCACCCATATCGGCGTCGATCAACTCGATTTGATGCCGTATTCGACTACCCTGGACAACGGGACGAAACACCTGTCGATGGCATTGGGTCAAAACCGGTTTGTATTTTTGTATGGCGATATTCGTTCCAGCGAGGTTTATGGGCCACCCTCGGATTGCATCCCGCGCCTGCTCGACTCAGTGGACTCCGACGTGATTTTAATCGAAGCTGATGACTCGCATGGATTGTCACTCAAAGCGCCGGAAGCCCACGAGCCGCTCATTCCGCCGGAAGCGACCCTCGTGATCCCGATGGCAGGATTATCCGTATTGGGCAAGCCGCTCGACGAAGCTCACGTTTACAATCCGCAGGCGATTGAGGAACGCTATGGCTTCGGTCTGGGCAACCGCATCAAATCGCCCTGGGTGGCGCAGGTCATCCGCGACGAGCAATTGGGGATGCGCGGTGTGCCGGAAAAAGCGCGTGTAACCGCCTTTTTGAATCAGACTCCGGCAAATGGTTATTTGCGGGCGCGGGCGCGGATGATCGCTCAATTTATTTTGAAGTCGGAACGGGTGCACGGCGTAGCGCTGGGTTCGACGCGCGGCGCGGAACCGGTCTACGAAGTACACCGGCATATTGGCGCTGTGGTGTTGGCAGGGGGTATGTCACGCCGGATGGGGCAACCCAAAGTGCTGATGCCCTGGACGGGTCGCAAAACGATTTTGGAGCAAATTCTCGAACAACTGCTGTTGGCGCGCGTGCCGGATGTCACGGTTGTGACCGGACATCGCGCGGGAGAAATTGTTGCGTTGACGAAACGCGCAGGCGTCAACGATGTGCATAACCCGGATTACGCCAGGGGTGAAATGCTGTCCTCCTTGAAAGCGGGGTTGGCGGCCATGCCCGCGCATGTCGCCGCCGCTTTAGTCGTGTTGGGCGACCAACCGCGTATCCAGGCGCGCGTGGTAAGCCAGGTTTTGACAGGATATGCTGAGGGAGTAGGGGACATTGTCGCGCCGAGTTATAAGATGCGGCGTGGGCATCCGATTTTGATTGACCGCCGCTACTGGAAAGAAATTGTGGCGCTTCCGGAAGATGGCTCCCTGCGCGAGCTTATGGATCGCTACAAAAATCGCATCGGTTATGTCACTGTAGACACCGACAGCATTTTGGGGGATGTCGATACGCCCGATGAGTATCGCGAAGAACGTCGTCGTGCGGGACTAGTGTAAATTTATTCCCCGGATTCAAAATAACCGCGCCGTAATGAAACAGGTCGTCCGCTGGCGCTGGCGTGCGCGGTGATACGCAGCTCGTCGGAATGCTCCATCGGCGTGACCACAATCAAGACTTCGTGTTCCTGCAACACGTAGTCCCCCGGCGGCGCATAAATATACTGCCCGTCCGCCTGCCGGATGCCAATCACCCCGGCGCGAAATAACCGATCCAGCAGCAGTGATTCGATGCTGCGTCCAATCCAGGGCGAGTCATGCTGCATGTAAAGTTCGGCGGTCTCGATGCCTGCCGCGTAGTTGTAAACCACATATTGCAGAAAGTCGCTGACCGCAGGGCGTGTAGTCGCCAAAAGTACGAATTGGGCGGCAACCTGAAAGGGGCCAATCACGCGATCTGCCCCGGCGCGATGCAGCTTGGGCATCATTTCGTCGCTCTGGGCGGTGGCGGTGATGAGCAGTCGTTTGCTCAAAGCGCGGCAGTTCAAAACGGTGAGTACGCTGGCGGCGTCGTCTTCGATAGCCACCATGATGGCTAGCGAGTGTTCGATACCAGCTTTTTTCAAAATCGATTCCTGAACGGTGTTGCCCTGGATCACGCGGAAACCGCGCGCCAGCAGTTCTTCGGTATAGGCGGGGTCATCGCTAATCAGTACAAAGGGGCGTGCTGGGTCAAGTTTGTTGGTCGCGTTGCGGGCGACCCGGCCTGTCCCGCAGATAATGAAATGCCCACTCATCGCCCCAATTGCAATTTCGGACTCTTCCAGCGTAAATGTGAATTTTGGTGTTTTGAACGGACTTGAAGGCAAGGCGATGCGCTGCCAGTTGGCGACGCGCGGTTTGAGCATCGTCCCTTTGCGCGCGCTTTGTTGGATAGCCGGGATGTGGCGGGCCGGTGCAACAGCAATAATGACTTCGCTTTCGTGCAAAATATAATCGTCGTTAGGGGCGTAAAGGAAATTGCCGTTGTCCAGGCGTAAACCGATGATCGCCGCCTGGTGGCGATCACGTAAATTCAATTTGCCCAAACGCTGCCCAATCCAGGGTGAATCGTCCCACAGAGCAATTTGCGTGGTTTGCATATCGTTGCGCTGGTTGAACAAAATGCTGCTAAAAAATTCATTGACGGCTGGACGCAGAGTGGCATTGTTGAGAAATTGTCCAGCGACTTCGTAAGGCGCAATGACGCCGTTCGCCCCGACACGGATCATTTTGGGTGCAAGCTGTTCTTCGAGTGTGGCTGCCGTGATGTCCAAATGGGGGTTGAGGTTGCGTGCTGTGAGCACGGTGAGGAGCGCTTCGGTATCGCTGTCGAGCATGACCATCATGGCCTGGGCGTGTTGGATGCCCGCATGTTGCAATACTTCGTCAATCGTCGGGTCGCCCTCGACAACCAGCAAACCCTGATTGCGCAACTGAGCCGCGTATGCTGCGCTGGGTGTGACGACCACGACGACATCCAAAAGCGTTTCGCTGCGGTGGAAGAATCGCACAAAAAACAGCATCATCCGGCGCAGGACGGCGCGCATCCTGGGGAAATGACCGTGCGCATCGTCGCCAAAAATTCCGTCCAGAAAGTGGTCAATGGGTTTATAGATTTCCGCCCAATGGGCTGCCCGCCGCCGTTCCGCCGCATCCAGCAAATATTTGATAGTGTTATCGACCAGTTCACCGACGCCGCAAATCAGATAATGATGTTGAAGGTGGTCAATCAATCGCTGTGTACGCCGCCTGCCGCGTATCTCGCGGATGACTGGGCTGAGAAGGAAGGTCGCGCTGGCCTGCAACCCGAACGCAAATACGCTCAGTCCGATGACGATGAGGAATAAGGTGAAGACCCGCCCTTGCGGTGTTTGCGGAACGATGTCGCCGTAGCCGATGGTGGTAAGCGTTTCGATAGTCATCCAGGCGGCATCGAGCAAGGACATTTTTTCGATGACCATGAAGCCGATGATACCGATGGCGACCACGATGATGACTGCATCCAGGGCGATGACAATTTGGCGGCGCGTTTCTTTCAACGAATCCATAAATTACCTGCAAAGCGGCTAGACGAGCTAAACACAAATTGACCTGCGCGTATATGATTACCGGGGGATTATAGGGTGAAATAAGTTAAGGGGCGAATTTAAGGCAATTTTTAAGATTAAGTGCGTATCGGCTGCTGAGGATCAGCGATTGCCTGGAGCAAAAATACAATTCAATCTGAGCGAAAATCAACCTAATCTTTCTGCTGGAACCATTTGAGCAGACGGGTGACGACACCGCGTTTTTGATCGCGTCCCTGGTTAAACTCGCGCTGCAACTGTGTGGTCAGGTGTTCAAGCTCGGTCACGCGCATCCGCGCACCATTGACCACAACCCAACCGTTGTCCAACGCGCGCAGGTCTTTGGGCCGGCGGTTATAAAGCTGCTGATAAGCATCAGCATAATGCATCATGGCTTTTTCGGAAGTAATTTCCATTTACTGAACCTATTGAATGTCTATCATACAATATGCATTTAAGCTATTTCACTTTGCTACGGCCTATATTGTATCCAGTTTTTGGCGATTTTACTTTTTTAGGCGAGGCCAATTTGCGTGAAAACCGTAAATTTTTTCTTCCCTTTGACGGGCGCGGTATAATACCCTATTCATGGGAGGCGTAACGATGACTTACACACGCGCAGATTATGATGCTGCGGTTCAATTGATTCAAAGCCAGACAACCTTGCAACCAACGGTTGGGCTGGTGCTGGGTTCCGGTTTGGGCGGTCTTGCCGAAACGATTACGGATGCGGTTCGTATTCCTTATCAGGATATTCCAGGCTGGCCCCAATCCACCGTTCATGGTCACAGCGGACAACTCGTGATCGGCTATCTGGAAGGGCAGCCGGTGGTGGCGCAGCAGGGGCGCGCGCACTTTTACGAAGGTTATAACCTGCAACAGGTGACATTCCCGATTCGGGTTATGCATTTTCTCGGCGTGAAAACGGTCATTTTGACGAATGCTGCCGGAGGATTGAACCACGATTACCGTACTGGCGATTTGATGATGCTCAACGATCATATCAATTTCGTGGGCATGACCGGGAGCAATCCACTCATGGGGCCGAATGATGACAGCCTCGGCCCGCGTTTTCTGGGTATGGCACATACCTATGACAAAGATTTGCGCGATGCGGCACAGCGGGTTGCTCAGGAGACCGGAATTACTTTACATCAAGGGGTGTATATCTGGCTGTCGGGGCCATCATTCGAAACTCCAGCAGAAGTGCGGATGCTGCGGACAATGGGCGATGCGGTGGGCATGTCTACCGTGCCGGAAGTCTTGGTCGCGCGCCACGCCGGGATGCGCGTGATGGCTTGTTCCGGGATCACCAATGAGGCGATTGATTCGCTGGATGCTGAAATGGAAACCAACCATGAGGAGGTTTTGGACGCCGGTAAAATCCTGGTTCCTAAATTGACAGCGATCTTGAAAGGCGTACTTCGTTCGCTATGACAGCGGTAGTTTATCTAATCGAACAGACGGCGCTGGGTTTATATATTCTGATTGGTCTGGGCATATTAGTGTCGCTGCGACGTTGGAGTCGGATGCGACAGGATTACCGCGCGACTCAATTTGAGTTGGAACGCGAAATTTTCCGGTATAAAGGAGCCAATTCACTGACCTTTATCATCCTGCTGATTGAACTGGCACTGGTTGTCCTGGGTGTGCAACAGGTGGTCGCTCCAACGGTGCGTGATTTGGACAAGGCCAATGGCGGCGCGGATCAGCGAGCCGAGGCTTTAGACGATGGAGTCACCTTATCGCCTACCCCACCGCAAGTTGATTTTAGTGTGTCGCCCATTGATTCAAGTGGTGTGACCATCGGCGAACAGGAAGTGGTTCAAGTCATTGCCACGCCCACGTTGACCCCCACGCCTGTCGGAACGATTTTGCCAAATCCAGACCCAGTATCCGGTTGTGATACGCCCAATGCGACTTTGCAAGTCCCCGCAAATGGAATGCTGGTTTTTGAGCCGGTTAATGTTTTGGGCACAGCTTTCGCCGATAATTTTGCGTTTTACCGCTTCGAATTGAAAGGCCCACAGACCTTTGGTAGTTTCGCCATCATCCGCGATTACGGTCAACCCGTGCCGAATCTCGGCGAACTCGGCCAATTTGTCCCCTCGTTTTATCAACCTGGTGATTATCAATTCCGGCTGACGGTATTTGACATCACCAATACCCTCAAGGCGGCCTGCACCATCAATATCACCATTAGCGAACCGATCCCAACGCCTACGCCGCTCCAATGACATGAATAAACCCACCCTCGGATTTGTCGGCGCAGGTAAAGTCGGCCATACCCTGGCGCGTCTATGGTATGCAAAGGGTTTTAGCGTGCGTGCAGTTTACAGCCGGACGCCGGATCATGCGCGCGATCTGGCGGATCAGGTTGGCGCTGAAGCTGTCGAATCACCTGCGGAAGTGCTTGGGCTGGCCGATTTGACGTTTCTGACAGTGCCGGATGATGCAATTCACTCAGTTGTGGATGAAGTTGAAAAGCTTTTGCGCGACGACAATGCACTTGCTGAAAAGGCTGTGATTCATACGTCGGGCGCGTTGGATACAAAAGTGTTGTCCCCACTGTCGAAGTCGGGCTTCATGACGGGCGGTTTGCATCCTGCCTTTCCGTTTGCTGATGTCGAAACCGCGTTAACTGGTTTACTGGGTGCGACATTTGGCATCGAGGCCGACGCACAGGTGTTACAGGATTGGATAGTGACGTTGGTCGGGGCGGTGGATGGGCGCATATTCGCCATACCGGCGGGCGGCAAGGCGATTTATCACAGCGCGTTCGTGTTTGCCAGCAATTATGCCGTGACGCTGTATGCGATTGCTGAAAAATTGCTGCTCGGATTAGGCGCAGACCACGCAGTCGCCGATAATGCCTTGAACGGGCTGTTGGCCGGGACAGTTGCAAATCTGCGGCAGCAGGGCATCCCGGCGGCGCTGACCGGGCCGTTGGTGCGTGGTGACGCGGAAACGATCAAACTGCATCTGGAAGCATTGAACCGAGTTGACCCTGATCTGGTCGAACTGTACCGGCAGTTGGCGCAGTTATCACTGCCCATGTTGGAAGCACGCCATATAGAAACTTCTTTTGTGGAACAAATTTTAAACAGGGAATCGAATCATGCGTCTGACCATTCGTGACATTCAGAAGATGAAATCCGTAGGTGAACGGATCGCGATGCTAACCGCTTACGACGCCACCAGCGCCTACCTGAGCGAAGCTGCGGGCGCGCCAATGTTGCTGGTGGGCGACTCGATGGGCATGGTCATCCAGGGGCACAACTCGACCATTCCTGTCACCCTCGACCATATCATTTATCACAGCCAGATTGTCGTGCGCGCAACTGAGAAAGCGCTCGTGGTAGGTGATCTGCCGTTCATGAGTTACAAAGCCAGTATCGAGCAGGCCATGACCAATGCTGCGCGCTTGATGCAAGAATCGGGCGTGAGTGCGGTGAAACTGGAAGGAGGCGAATATATCGCCCCGACGATTGATCGCATCGTGGAGGCCGGAATCCCGGTGATGGCGCATATCGGCCTGACGCCGCAAAGTGTGAATCAATTTGGCGGCTTCCGGGTACAGGGAAAAGACAAAGATACCGCCGAGCATATTTTATGCGATGCCCAGGCTGTTCAGGATGCGGGCGCGTTTGCGGTGGTGCTGGAACTGGTTCCAGCGCCACTGGCAAAGGAAATTACCGAACGACTCAAAATCCCTACGATTGGCATCGGGGCAGGGCAGTATTGCAGCGGTCAGGTGCAGGTGTTCCATGATTTACTCGGCCTGCACCCTTCCTTTGGCCCGCGCCATGCCAAAAAATTTGCCGACGCTGGAAAAGTGATGCAGGATGCTTTGACCGAGTATGTCAAAGAAGTTCAATCCGGTCAGTTTCCCACTGCCGAAAACAGCTCGTCGATGAGCGAAGAAATCCTCGCGGAAATTCGTGGACGGTGGCATTAAAAGTGGAAATTGTCGATTCAATTGAGTTACTGCGAGCGGCCAGAAGTAGGTTGCAGGGTCGTATCGGGTTGGTGACGACGATGGGTGCGCTGCACGCAGGGCACATCAGGCTGGTCGAGGAAGCTCGACGCGAGAATGATGTGGTGCTCGTGTCGATTTTCATCAATCCGACCCAATTTGCCGCCAATGAAGACCTCTCCAAATATCCGCGCGACTTGCCCAAAGACCTGGAAATGCTGCGCGCGGCGGGCGTGGATTGGGTGTTCACGCCCACGACGGAGATGATATATCCGCCCGGATTTCAAACTTGGATTGAAGTGGCCGATGTGGCACAAGGCTTGGAGGGCGCACGCCGTCCGGGGCATTTTAAGGGTGTCGCGACGGTGGTCGCTAAATTATTCAATCTTATACAGCCACATATTGCCTATTTTGGACAAAAAGATGCCCAGCAGGTCGCCGTTATCAAACGGATGGTGCGGGATCTAAATTTTCCGCTGGACATCGCTGTGATTCCCACCATTCGCGAATATGATGGATTGGCGATGAGTTCGCGCAACGTATATTTGTCAGAGGAACAACGGGTTGGTGCGGCGGTAATTTCGCGTGCGCTCAATACGGCTGGCGAGGCGTATGCGCTGGGCGAACGCGCACCCTTTGCGTTACGGCAGGCGATGATGTATGTCATTATGAACGAGCCATTAGCTGAATTGGATTATATCTCGGTTGCGGATGGGGCGACCTTGAAGGAATTGGATGCGGCTACGGTACAACCGCTGCTCATTTCGCTGACGGTCAAGTTTGGTCGTACCCGTTTGCTCGATAATATGCTGCTGCCTGCTGACCTGAACACACGCGAAGGTTTGTCGGCTGTCCTCGGCGGGTAACATTACAAAATGTACTTGTATATTAAGTGATTTTATACTCGAATCAGACGCCTCTCGTTCTATGTTATTGACGTGTAAATCTAACTGGGTCACGTCCAGCAATATCGGGAACGTTCGATCCTGATCGCGCTGCGTGGGTTCCTGGTTCTGGCGATGCAGTTCAGCCCAATGGTCTTGTATCTGCTCATTTTCGTCGGCTTTTTGTTCAACAGTCTGGGCTTAATCCAGGTCGGCATCCTGTTTTACGGCGTGGTGTTTATGCTGCTGACGCTGCCAGTGGAAATTGACGCCAGCCGTCGCGGATTGAAAATGCTGACGAATGCGGGCCTGATGCGCTCATGCGATGATTCTTGCGGTTCGCGTTCGGTGTTGATGGCTGCGGCGCTGACCTATGTCGCGGCTGGTGTGGGTGCGCTGCTTAACCTGCTCTACTACATCAGTCTGATAAACCGCCGCTGCTAATCAAATTCAGCAGGGAGACTTTTGGTCTCCCTATTTTTATTATCCGTGACCGCTCCCATCGTCGCTGCCACCGCCATGACCGCCCCCGCCGTCATCAGTGCCGCCCGAACCACTCCCTGAATTGCTGCCGCCGCCATGATCGTCGGTTGCAGCAGGGGCCGTTGTTGCGGCCTGCTGAGGCGACGTTGCAATTGGATTCGCGCTGACAGAATGCGGCAGATACAACTGTTCTCCGGTTACAATCCGTCCGGCGTCTGTCAGGCAGTTGGTCGCCATAAGATCGTCGAGGGTGATGCCAGTATTGGCTGCCAGTGCCGATAGGGTATCGCCCCCCTGGATGTGATACACAACCCAACCATCCGGTTGAATGGGGGCGCATATGGTAGCCGATAGAGGGGTTGTTGAAGCTGCTGGAAAAAATGTCGCGGTTGGTGGCAAATTTGTGGATGTTGGTCTGCTCGTGACGGTAGGCTGCGGTGTTGGAGTCGTTGTAATGGTCGGCGTGTTCGTCGGGGTCGATGATGGCGTTTGCGTGGGCAAAGGTGTAATAGATGATGGTATCGGGCTAGGGGGAATTTGCTCCCCAGGCTCCAGCAGCACAATCTCGCTCGCCAAAACGGTTCCTTGTGTGGTGGTCAGACCCTGCACCCGAACCAGATCGCCCACTTTGAAAACCTGCAAATCAGCGATGCGATCTGGAACTTCGACAGCTAGACTTGCGACTTGCCACCGTTCATCATTTTGCGCCGCGATTTTCTCTTCAAACGTGACAATCTCCGAACGCCCTGTCGACAATAACTGCTGGATTTCAGTGATTCGGCGTGCCGCAAACTGCTGTTTCAGGCTGTTATTGCTGTTGAGTGATAATTGTACCTGTTCAGTGAAAAGTTTGAGATTATAGAGCGTGTCACCGGGCAAACTTTGCTGTGAATAAGCCGCTGCGCCCGCCACTGCTAACACAAATACCATTAGAAAACTGGCAGCTATCAAAGCTAATTGGCGAAAAGGATATGCAGACCGTATCGGGGTTGCTTGTATTGCTTGCTGAACACGATTGCGAACACGGATTTGCGCTTGTGATGTTTCGGCGGCATCCACGCGCACACGCTGCACCACCCGTCCCGCTTCGAGCATGGGCAGCAGCATATCTCTAAACTGCGGATACAGGCGTAAGCAGTCATCAATACTCTGCCCGTTGATGATGCGATCAATACAGTCGTCAAAGGCGTTAATCAGGTCGGAGTTAGCCATATTCGTTTGCCACCTGAATCTCACCTAAAATTTGACGCAGTGTATTCACTGCGCGAAATTGTAACTGCTTAATCGCGCCAACATTTTTACCCATGGTGTCGGCAGTTTCTTGCAGACTGAGCTGCTGCCCAAAGCGCAAAATGAGCACTTCCTGCTGTTCTGTGACCAGCATTCGCAAAGCTCTCGCAGCGCGTTCGGCATTCAAAGAACGCATAAATTGAATCTCCGGGTCTTCATCGCCAGAAGCAGGAATCCATTCTTCCAGCGCTTCGGTAGAAAATTCCTGGCGCTTTCCATAATGGTCATGTAAAAGATTGCGCGCCACCCGGAACAACCAGCCGCGCAGGCTGTGCCGCGGCGCATTTCGCCCGCGCATGGCATCGACCAATCGGACGAAAACTTCGCTGGCAATATCTTCCGCCTGACTTTTATCATCCACGCGCAGGCGAATGAAGTTATAAACGGGCGGAAAATAACTTTCATAAATTTGCATGATCGCGTTCTGATCGCCCTGGCGCGCGTGGGCCAGAAGGCGATCTTCTGCGGGTATATCGGGGAGAATAATCTGGATCATTGGGTTGCTATTCGCATGATTGTGGTCGTTATCACAACGATAATCGTATTATGGACGATGGGGTGAGTGTCGAAAAGCACTTGTCACCCCATCGACTGTCAACACGGATCCTGCTTAACCGTGACCGCTGTTACTGTTACCACCGTGATCGTCGCCCGCATCGTGACCGCTGCCATCCTGGCTGTGATCGTCGCCAACATCGTGACCCGTGCTGTCCTGACCATTGTCATCGCCGACATCGTGTCCTGAGCTATCCTGACCATTATCGTCGCCGATATCGTGTCCTGGGCCGTCCTGGCCGTTATCGTCGGTTAAAACTGGAATTTGCGGAACAAATATTGTTGTGCCAGTCACAATCGAACCGGCATTTGCAATGCAGTTCACAAAAGCCAATTGGCGCAAGCTGGTGTCGCTGCCGTTCGCGATGCTCGACAGGCTGTCGCCGGCCTGGATTGTGTAGTTCGTCCAGCCAGTGGGCTGCGCAGCGACGCAGTCCGCCGGAAGGTCGATGGCGCTGTGATCACCGCTAAAGGCCGCCAGTTGGACTTCACGGGCGAACAAAATCCCGTTAATGAGGCTAACTTTGGCTTCTACCGTTTCATTGACCACAACACCGGGGTTTATTTGTGCGCGGCTGACATCAATTATTTGCCCACCAATCACCATTGTTGATCCATCAATGCTGGCGAGAATTCCCACGATTTCGGATTCCGCGCCGATGGTCGCCGCATTGTTGGCTTGTTTCACCTGATGGGCTACGATATGGTCGTCAGCCGCCAGTGTGCCTTCAACTTTGATGCGCATCCCAACTTCGAGCGTGATTTTGACTTCCGCTTGGCTGACATCAATGATTTGCTGAGCAATGGTGATATTGGAGCCGTTGATGGCATCAATGACACCGGTCACTTCGACCTGACTTAAGGCGGGAACAGAAGTGGGTGTTGCAGTCTGCGCCATTGCCATTTGCGAAAACAGCACCGTGAATAGGGTACATGCCACAATGATGATTGATGATAAGTTTTTGCCTGAAATACGAAACATGAGTCGCTCCTTGTTGAACGTTTCTGAATTGAACTGCTTCTTACACCCTAAACGACTGTGAAGCGTCCAAAAGGTTACGGTCAATTTGAGGAATGACTTTGGTACTATGTGGAAAACAAGGGGCGCAACATGTTGCGCCCCATAGGCATCAAGTTAAGGAGAAGCGCGCGCCA